>JANRLD010000074.1:0-40853 GCA_033762915.1 Meiothermus sp.
CAGGTCGGCGGCGTTCTTGGTGATAAGGCTGCCGGTGGTGGTCTCGCCCGTGAAGGAAATCAACGGGATGTCGGGGTGCCGCACCACCGCGTCGCCCGCCTCCTCCCCAAAGCCCTGCACCACATTGAACACCCCTGGCGGCAAGTCGGCTTCTTGCATGATTTCGGCCAGCTTCCAAGCAGTCAGCGGCGACCACTCGGCGGGCTTAAGCACCACCGTATTGCCCATCGCCAGCGCGGGCGCAATCCGCCAGGTCGAGAGCATCATCGGGGCGTTCCAGGGGGTGATGATGCCACAGACTCCCACCGGAACCCGCACGCTGTAGTTGAGCCACTCGCCGTCCACGGGGTAGCTGCGCCCGTCCATCGAGCGCTCGGCGTACTCGGCGTAAAAGCTAAAGTTTTCCGCCGCCCGCGCCACCTGCGCCCGCACAATCCGCAGCGCTTGCCCCGCGTCCAAACACTCCATCACTGCCAACTCATCGCCGTGCTTCTCGAGCACCTCCGAAATCTTAAGCAGGTACTTCTTGCGGGCCTTGGCGTTGAGCTTCCACTTGCCAAACGCGGCTTTGGCAGCCTTGGCGGCTTTTTCCACGTCCTCGGCATGGCCTTTATAGGCTTTGGCAAGAAGCTGATTGGTGGAGGGCTCGAGGCTGTCGAAGAGTTCACCTCTGGTCCCCGCCACATACTCCCCGTTGATAAAGTGCTTGACCGTATTGGCCGCGATTTTCTGTCGCACATGAGCGATGAACTCTGGGCTTATGGCCTGTGTTTTTTCGGCGACTTTCACTACTTTACCTCCAGTGGGTAAAACCACTCGAGCTTCCCCGTATCACACCAAGCCAGATAAACCTTCTCGCCCTCTCCCCAGAGGATGGCGTGTTGCCCGTACTTACGGCCTAGCTTCAGTGCCTTTTCCAACTCCAAATCAAACACCGCAAAGCCTTCTTCCACCCAAGTTCCGTCGGGGCTTTCGCCTATGGAGAAGGTGTACTCGAGGCTGTCTGACATTAGGTCTTGCTCGAGGGCTTTATTGCGTTGCCGATTTTCTTTCTCAGGGAGCGGTTCGCTTTGCGGATTGTGAGCGGTGATGATGGCAAACTTGCGCCCCTCAAAGAGCACAACTCCCGTGGGTTGCTCAGTCAACACAAAAGCTATTCCATCCGCCTTGTAAATCGCGGAATGGTAGAGAGCGGCAACGGTTTCTGCGCTCATAAAACCAGATTTCTGTCGCCTTCTTCGCTTATTAGTGGCTCGGCTTCCTCGGTTTCCCACTCGATGTTGTTCTCGAGCGCACCCAACCCGTCAATCTCCATTCGCATCACGTCGCCCGGATACACCTGAGAGATGCCCTTGGGGGTTCCGGTCATGATTACGTCGTTTTGCTCGAGGGTCATGAACCTCGAGATGAACTCGAGCACCTCGGGGATGGAGAAAATCATGCCGTCGGTGGTGGTTTCCTGGCGCAGTTCGCCGTTTACGTAGGCCCGCATTTTGACATTGTGGGGGTCGAGGATTTCGTCGGCGGTCACGTAATACGGCCCCAGCGGCCCGAAGGTGTCCCAGCCCTTGCCTCGGATGGGCGGGCGGAAGGTGTTGGACACATAGTCGCGCACCACCAGGTCGTTGGCGATGGTGTAGCCGCCCACATAGTCCATCGCGTCTTTGGCCTTGACCCGTCGTGCGTTGCGCCCCACAATCACCGCCAGCTCGCATTCAAAGTGCATGAACTTTGCGCCCTGCGGGTAAATCACTGTGCCCATGTGCGGCAGCAGAGTTGTGTTGGGCTTCCAGAACAGCGCAGGCTCCTTGGGCCGCTTGAGGCCGAACTCATCGGCGTGCTCGGCGAAGTTCAGCGCCAGCGCAATAACTTTTCCGGGCTGCACCGGTAACTGCCACTGCACCTGCTCGGGGTCGTGAGCCTCGCCGGCGTAGTCCACCAGCACCCCACCCTCGAGGTGCCCGTGCAGTGCTCGTCCTTTGGAAAGGAAGCGGGCGAGTTTCATTTATCCCCCAGCCCTTCGGGTAGCCCCCGTGTTAAGGGTGCCAAAAAAAACACAACTCCTATCTCGTTGCCCCCCTTAACAATGGGGGTAGGGGGGATCGCCCTACACATACTGCTTCCCTGTCGGGTCGGGCAGCATTTCGCGGCCTTCACGAACTTCGCTCGAGATCAGCCCATAACTCTCGGCCATCCGGCGCAGCCGGGCCTCGAGGTCAGCCGAGCCTGGCCCCAGTGGCTCGCGCCACTCCTTCTGGCACAGGCCCATCCAGCTGAGGACGGTCTTGAGGGGGATGGGGTTGGTATCCCAGAAGATCGCGTCGTTGGCCTCGAGGCCGTGGTAGTGCAACTCGAGGGCTTCCTTGAACTTGCCGTCCAGGGTTAACTGGCACATCTGGGCGGTCTCGCGGGGGAGCCAGTTGGCAGTCGCGGCGATGGTCCCGACCGCGCCCACGCACATCATCGGGAAGGTTAGGGCCTCTAGTCCGCAATACACCAGAAAGTCGCGGCCCACTTTACGCAGCAACTCAGAAACGTATTCAACGTCCTTGCTCGAGTGCTTGATGCCCACCACATTCGCGAAGTCGCGGCGGAGCCGGGCCACGGTGTCGATCTTGATTTCGATGCCCGAGCGTCCGGGGATGTTGTAGAGGATAACTGGCATCTCGGGGACGGCCGCAGCGGTCTGGCCGAAAAAGCGGTACAGCCCCTCCTGATTGGGCTTGATGTAGTACGGGGTGATGACCAGCGCCCCCTGTGCGCCCATTTTGTAGGCGGCGCGGGTGATCTCGAGGGTCTCGTCGAGGCGTAGGGTGCCCGTCCCCGCCATCAGCGCTACGCGTCCCTTGATGATCTTGAGCGCTAACTCGATAAGGTATTTGCGCTCTTCCACGCCCATGGTGCCTGGCTCCCCGGTGGTTCCGCCTACGCTCAAGGCGTGTGAGCCCGCGTCAATCTGCCGCTCGATGAGCTGCTCCATCGCGGCTTCGTCTATCGCACCGTTTTTGAACGGTGTCACCAGGGGTACGACACTGCCTTTGAACTCGACCATGAGGCTCCTCTGTAGGCTGTGCTGTTTACAAACCGCCCGAGATAGTTAATATGTTAAGTAAAACTATAGCATACATTTTGTGTTTGGTTACATTTGTCCCCTCGAGGCTCATCATGGCTGCATCCCCTCCCAAATACCACCTCCTGCGAGACCTCACCCACTCCCTCCCGATGTCGCTGTTGCGGACACGAGAGGCAGTGGTGCAGCGCTTCCGCGAAGTCTTGTCGCAACACGACCTGACCGAGCAGCAGTGGCGGGTGTTGCGGGCCCTGGACGGCCAGGACCCCCTCGAGACCAGTCTCCTGGCCGAGCAATGTCAGATTCTGCTACCCAGCATACTGGGCATCGTGAAGCGGCTCGAGGCCCGCGATTTGCTGAGTCGTAGGGTTAGCGCCAAAGACGGACGGATCACGCTGGTGAGCCTAACCCCCGGCTCGAGGGTTATGATCGACCGAATCAAGCCCGAGATAGTCGAGGTCTACGCCCAGATAGAGGGCATTTTGGGCAGGGTAAAACTCGAGCAGTTGTATGGACTGCTCGAGGAGTTGGAAGACGGGCTGCGGACCTCCACAGACCCCGGGAATTCCGTCCCTTGATGACCGAATTCCTGGTGCCAGAGCGTTATTGCGGTCTTGCTTCGCAGATTTGACCAGGCACATCTTAAATCAACGTTCTACACCTTGACCCAGACATTTGAGTCCGCGCTCGAGACTGCCGCATCGATGGTTTTTTGGGTGGCCAAACCATCCTCGAGGGTGGGGTACTCCGCCTCCTGGCCAGCAATGGCCCGCATGAACTCTTGGGCCAGCTCGACAAACTGAAAGTGACCCCACGACCATCCGGGGTCGCGGGTGCCGAGCAAGTCTGGGTCGGGAGAGACGGGCGTGTAGTCGCCACCGGGTCGGTCGCACATCCACAGTTGGGCATCCCCACCCACCCCCCATAGGGCGGGCCGAACCTTGAGTGCACCTTTACGGCCCTGCACCTCGAGCTGCAACACCTGTGTCCCGCCGATGTGAACCCTCGAGAGCGAGAACATCCCGGTCGCACTGCCCAGCTGGGCCAGTACCGCGCCTTCGTCGTAGTTGGTGACCGGGTCGGGGCGCTGAAAGTGGATGCGGGCTTGGCTCATAACAGCGGTGAACTCGAGTCCCGTCACCATCCGTGTCAGGTCGAAGAGGTGCGCCCCAAGGTCTGCAACAGCACCACCTGCGCCCCCAATTTCGGCCTTCGCCCGCCAGGTGGTTTCCCCCGCCGGGTCGCCCATGAAGCCACCGTGGAAAAAACCTCTCACATACAAGACTTCCCCGATCTCACCAGCCAGAACCTTTCGGCGGGCAGTTTGGGCTGCGAGGTCGCCCCTCGAGGTGAAGGAGGTCAGGCCTGTCAGACCTCTGGCCTTGGCTGCGTCCACGATGGCTTGTCCCTCAGCCGCCGTGCGGGCCAGGGGCTTGTCCATAAAGAGGTGCTTGCCCGCCTCGAGGGCTTGAATGCCCAGAGGGGCGTGGGTGTCGTCGGTGGTAGAGATGGCTACCGCATCGCAGTTCTCGAGCAGTTCTTGATAGCTCAAGAAGGCTCTCGTACCGCACTCAGCAGCCAGTTGTTGGGAGCGCCCCAAGGTACGGCTGTAGATGCCCGCGATCTGTGCTCCTGCGTCCCTAAAGGCGGGAATATGGGCAAACCCCGCCCACCATCCTGCTCCAACGATTCCGATTTTCATGTCGAGACAATAGCATTAGAGTGGTTCCCACGCATACTCCCTACGGCGCTAAAGCGGGCGGTATTGGCTGTAGGGAGTACGTTGTTTGCCACCGCGAGGGGTGGAAATGGTGGGAAATGCAATAGGTGACGAGGCTCGAGAGCCGACAGCCAATGGGCGCGGTGTAAAGACAAGGGGTTCCTCGTCCCTACCACCCACCAAGCTAAACAACGGTGACCCGAAGGGACGCAGGGTTGTGCCTCCGATCAATCTGATCAATCGGTCAACCTACAAGGTCAATCTACACAAACTTGGCCACGAAAGTCGGCTCAAGAAGGTACGGGAAAAAGGCCCCCGCTAGGTTCGAAAGCGGCAATACGTCCTCGCCGATCGAATAGCCGAGCTGTTCCATCAGGTCGCGCCGCCGGTCTATTCGGCCCATCATCTGGGGGTCCAGTCGACGGAGTCGCTCGCGCAGTTCGCCGTCGGCCAGCACAAACCCGTCCTCCATGTTGATGACCGCGTTGCCTCGAGCGGGAATCGGGATGATGTCTTGTTGAATCGCCATGCCCGAGCGGAGGGGAATGCTCGAGCCCGCCTCGAACGGACTGCTCAACCACTCGTCCCAGCCGATAAGGTGACCGGGATTAAGGGCGACAGTCCAGTCATCACTCTTGGCAGACGCGACGGCCTCCACCGCCCTTCGGGCCGGAGTCCCGACACCAATCTGGGCGTACCAGGCCCGAACTGCCTGCAGGTAGTTCTCTACGATCCCCAGGTACCCATCCGAATCCTCGAGGTACTCCGATCCCACCAGCCTACCGGCGCGGCAGGTCAGGCTGCCGACGGTCCCGAATGCACTCTGTGCGTAGAACCCGCGTTCGGCCCGGTCGTTGCGGGCGTTGCCCAGTCCGCTGGGGATATCGGCCCCGAAGTTGACCATCGGGTGACAGGATAGCTCGAGGCCGAACGAGCGCAGATGCAACGCCGCTTCCCGCTCGGATATGCCCTCGCGCAGCCCAAAAACCCAATCCTTGATGCCCTGGCTGGTCAGGCCGCTGGCGTACTCGGCGAAGCGGATTTGCTCGGGCTCGAGGGCCGTCCGCAGTCCGTCGGCCGGGCTCATCAGCAGCCCTGCGGCGTTGATCGGCTCGAGTCCCGTCAACTTTTCGAAGGCCCGTACCACCCAGTGCGGCGCATCAAGCTCGTCCATCGGCTTCCAGCCGATCAGGCCAACCTTCATCCCCTTGCCCAGGCCCGCTTTTTGTAGCAGCGCCATCAGGTCGGTGCTGCGGCTGCGGTCTTGGTTGGGCAGGCTGAAGTGCTGGTACAGTTCGAACTCGGCCTCGAGCTTGCAGACCCACCGGGCAAAACTCAGGCACTCGTTGCCGGCCAGCATAAACGGTGTGCGACCCGCCACCTGCACCCAAAGCGCCTCCTCGAAGCGCGGGGTGAAGTCGGTCAGCCAGCCCAGGTTGGCGGCGTGCTCGCGGTCGGCATAGATGGCGATGCAGTCGAGTCCGGCCGACTGCTGGGCTTGGCTGAGTTTGCGCTGGCGCTCCAGGAAGACGGCTTGGGGGATTTCCGGCACGCTTTCTGGAAGCTCGATCTCGGGCAGTCTGAAGGGCTCGTACGACACCTGCGCCACGGTTTTACCAACTCCTTCCCCAAACCAAAGGCCAGCCGCATGGGACTGGCCCTAGTAACCCAACCAATACTGTCTCTCGACCCCTGCCTCAGCTACTCAAGTGCTTCGGCATCACCCCGCCGATGATCATCCCCAGAACGTCGTCATGGGACACTTCGGAAGTCTTGACAGTGCCAACCACCTTGCCGTTCTTCATCACGGTCAGGCGGTCGGCCAGGTCGAACACGTCGTGCAGGTCGTGGGAAATCAGGAAGATTCCCACCCCTTCAGCCTTGAGGGCCTTGACCAACTCGCCCACCTTGGCAGTCTCCTCTGGCCCCAGCGCCGCGGTCGGCTCGTCCATGATTAGGCACTTGGCCTTGAAGTAGATTGCACGCCCAATCGCCACGGTCTGACGCTGGCCGCCCGACATGTTTTGTACCGGCACGCGAAGGCTAGGGATCTTTACGCGCAGCCTGTCCAAGACCTTGCGCGCCTCGAGCTCCATCACGTCCTCGTCGAGCACCACCCCATTAACCTTCTCGCGGCCCAGGAAGACGTTGGCCACCGCGTCGAGGTTGTCGGCCAGGGCCAGAGTCTGGTAGATGGTCTCGATCCCGTGTTTCTGCGAGTCTTGGGGGCTGCGAATCTGCACCTCACTGCCCTCGACCCGGATGTTCCCCGCATCGGCCTTGTAGGCCCCGGAGAGCACCTTAATCAGGGTGGATTTGCCAGCCCCGTTGTGCCCCAGCAGCCCCACCACCTCGCCGGGGAACAGATTCACGCTCACGTCGTCCAGCGCCTGGTTCCCCCCGAAGCGCAGGCTGATGTTGTTCATTTCGACTAACGGTGTCATGCGCCTCCGACCTCCCGTCCCTGACAAAGAGGGCAACAAGGGATAGCGGAAAGTCGGAAGCTGAAATCCCAACCCTGGCGATTTCCCTTCCTTTCTTTCCATATCGTTCGCTGCCTCACTTTCTGTTCCTCAAGTACACCGTGTTCCAGATCACAGCCGCCAGCAGCACCGAGCCCAGCACCACGTTCTGCCACTCGGTGGGGACCCCCATCAACACCAGGCCGTTCTGGATGCTGGCCATGAGCAAAGCGCCCAGCGCCGCGCCGATGATGGTGCCGCTGCCGCCCGCCAGGGCGGTCCCGCCGATCACGGCCGCGGCGATGACGGAGAGCTCGAGGTCACGCCCAAGGTTGGCCGTTGCCGCATTCAGGCGTCCGGCTTGAACTGCAGCTGCCAGGGCGGTAAGGAAGCCCATCAGCATAAAGACATATATGGTGATGCGGCGTACGTTGAGACCTGCCAACAGGGCCGCGTCGGGGTTACCGCCGATGGCGAAGATGTAGCGACCGAAGCGGGTGGCGCGGGTCATCCAGGCCAGGAAGGCCAGCACCAGCAGCATGATCAGCACCGGTACCGGCATACCCCTGGGGACGTCGGTTCCGGGGTAGGGGTAGGAGTTCATCACCACCACGAAGGAAAGCGTCAGAACGACCAGCACCGAGTTGACCAGCCACTCGGCCCACATCGGGCGCACCGGAAGGCCGTGCTTCTCGCGGCTGCGGCGTGTCGTGAGGGCTTGGTAGATGACGAAGGCGATGATGACCAGGCCCACCACCCAGGTAGCTCCAAATCCAATGGAGCCCGAGCCCATCCACCGGATGGGGTCGTCCATGGGGGCGATGGTGCGCCCGCTACTCGCGATGAAGGTGGTGTTCCTAAAGATGAGCAGGCCTGCGACCGTCACCACGAACGAGGGGATGCCCCAGTAGGCCACCCAGTAGCCATTGAAGGCCCCAATCGCCACCGCCAGCGCGAAGCCGAGCAGCAGGGCGATGAACCAGGGCCAGTCGGCTCCCAGCCCCACCGGACCCTGCAACAGTGCGATGGTCATGGCGGTGAAGCCCAGCAGGCTTCCCACGGATAGGTCAATGTGACGCATCACGATGACCAGCACCATCCCGCCCACCATGATGCCCACCACAGCGGTTTGCACTGCGAGGTTCCAGAGGTTGATCGAGCTGAGAAAAAGACCGTTGGTCAAGATCTGAAAAAGAATCCAGACCACCACCAGCACACCTAGCATCAGAAGTTGCCGGATGTCCAGACCAAGGCTCTGGATGCCGGGGCGCTCGTTTTTTGAGTTTCCTATGGATGTCTGCATACCGGGCCTTTGATAGACCAAGGGGTGGATACAGCTCGCTGTATCCACCCCTTCGGTGCTCTTCTAGACTAGCGGCAGGCCGCTACGGTGTTGGGCACACCACGGCACAGCACTTCCTTCTTGATCCAGCCGGCCTGGAGCACCACGCTCAGGTTGTTGCGGGTGATGCCGACGGGGCGGAGCAGGATGGCGTTCATCTTGACTTTCTTGGGGCCGCCGTCGAAGACGCTGGCGCGCACGCCACCCGTGGTGACGGCGGTGGGGGCGGTACCCTTGATGAGCTGGACGGCGATCTCGCCGGCAGCCTTGCCCAGGGCACGGCTATCCTTCCACACGCTCACGGTTTGCTGGCCCAGGGCCACGCGGTTAAGAGCAGCCTGGTCGCCGTCTTGGCCGGAGAGGGCCACCCGGCCCAGCAGGCCCACGGCCTGGAGGGCGGCGGCAGAGCCGGTGGCCATGCCGTCGTTGGAGGACATCACCGCGTCGATGCGGTTGGCGTTCTGGGTGAGGAGCTGCTCCATGTTGCGCTGAGCAACATCGGGCTTCCAGCCTTCGGTGGCCTGCTCGCCCACGATCTTGATCCGACCGGCCCGGATGGCGGGCTCGAGAATCTCGCGCTGGCCGTTGTAGACGAAGGTGGCGTTGGGGTCGCCGGGGTCGCCACGGATGAACACGTAGTTGCCGCTGGGGCGCACGGCCAGAACGGCGCGGCCCATGATGCGGCCCACTTCCACGTTATCGAAGGTCAGGTAGAAGGCGTAGGGGTCTTCGATCAGGCGGTCGTAGCCGATCACGGGGATCTTAGCTGCCTTGGCCTTCTCGATAGCGGGGCCGATGGCGTCCTTGTCCTGAGCCAGGATGATCAGGGCCTTGGCGCCACGGGCAATCAGGCTGTCAATGTCGGTAAGCTGCTTTTCCGCCGAGCTCTGCGCGTCAGCGCTGATGTAGTCGGCGCCACCGGCGGCCAGGGCGGCCTTGATGGCGGCCTCGTCGGTCTTCCAGCGCTCTTCCTGGAAGTTCGACCAGCTCACCCCCACGATCGGACGTTGCGCCATAGCCGGGATGGCCAGGGCCACCACCGCAAGGGCGGCTACTTTGAGCAGTTGCTTCATAGCTTCTCCTCCACAGAGTCATGAGTCGACGATTTGCACACGGAACTGCTTCCACTGTTTGTTCGACTCGCCCGCTAAGATACAGGCTTAAGTGCGTGGCTGTCAATGCCCCTGAGGTCTGCAGAATGCCCTAGATGTTCCCTAAGCTACGGATACATTGGAGCAAGTCCACCCGAAAAAAGCGGGAGGAAAGCCGCTGTTTGCGGGAAGTTGCAAACGATTGCGGGGTGGAATCTGGTCTATGGCTCAGTTCTAGAGACGCGCAACGCGTAACGGTCGGCGGCGGCGAACACTGCGGCGATGTCCTGGGGTGTTACTTCCACAGTGGGCGTCCGAACATAGGCGGACGCAATCAGTCCTGCCCGAAGCAGTAGGGCCTTGCGGGCATGCAGCGAGAACTCGTGCCCAAGGCTCGAGACGGCCTGCACCACGGGCTGGTAATAGGAGAGGATTTCGGCAACTTTGCGTTTGTCGCCCGACTCCCAGGCCGCCCAGGCCTGGTGGAAGACCTCGTTAAATCCCGCGCCAGGAATCACCCCCGCGGCTCCGATCTGGAGTTCGTCCAGGAAGGTCAGGCCGCCCACGCCGCCGAACTGTGCGGCGTGCCCTGGCAGCACGGCCTGTAGGGCCTTCATCCGCTCTGGCGCCCCAGCGCCCTCGATCTTGAAATACCGGATCATCTCGGAGTTGTGGGCCATTTCGGCCAGGTCTTCGGTCGAGAGCAGGGTGTGCGCATACTGCGGGATGTGCGGTGACTGCTGCACCATCAGCGGGAAAGGGGAGAAGGCTGCCAGGCCGAGGTAGTGCTTTACCAGGGCGCGGGGGCCGTTGTTCATGGTGCTTGGGGGCAGCACCATGAAGGCCGCAGGATTGTGCCTCGACAGAACGCGTACCTGTGATTTCGCGGCCTCGAGGCTGCCCGCGGCAAGCCCGATCACCAGCGGCACCTGTCCTGCTACCTCGTCGGCCACGATAGCTGCGGTGAGCAGGCGTTCCTGGTCAGTCAGCTTGTAGGCTTCGGAGGCGAAGCCGTTGATACCCAACCCATTTGCGCCTCCCTCGAGTTCGAAGCGCACCACCCGGCGTAAACTAATCTCGTCCACCAGACCGTCTTCGCCGAAGGGCACGAAAACGATCGGGATGATGCCGCGCAACATTGGAATACTATAAAGCCTGTGAAGGCCCTACAACTCCTCGCGGATTTTCAGCCCCGGCCCGGCTACGCCCTTAGCGACGCCGAGCGCGTGACCCGGAAGGTGAAGACCGGTTCCCAGGTGTGGCGACACCCGACCCTCGAGTTCGGCCCGGTTCCCGACCCCGTGCCAGGGGCCGACCAGGTCCTGATCGAGGTCGGGGCGGTCGGGATTTGTGGCTCGGACATGCATATGTACGAGTCGGATTCCGAGGGCTACATCCTGTATCCCGGACTCACCCGCTTTCCTAACATCCTGGGCCACGAGTTTGCCGGACGGGTGGTGGAGGTGGGCAGGGAGGTGCGGGACCTCGAGCCGGGCGACCTCGTGGCCTGCGAGGAGGTTCACTGGTGTGGTACTTGCGAAGCCTGTCGGCGCGGTCTGCCCAACCACTGCACCCGTATGGAAGAACTGGGCTTCACCACCCCCGGCGCAATGGCCCAGTTCGTCGCGGTCGACGCCAAATACTGCTGGAAGTTGACCGAAATCGCCGAGCGCATCGGCTCAGAGGACGAAGCTCTGGTGATGGGCGCGATGGTGGAGCCGACCGGGGTTTCGTACCACGCCATGTTCAACCGCATTAGTAGCTTTAAGCCGGGGATGTATACGGTGGTGTTCGGAGGCGGCCCCATAGGGTTGGCCGCCGTCGGGCTGGCGGGCGCGGCGGGGGCCTCACAGATCATCGTGTTTGACGTCTCCGAGAAGCGCCTCGAGTTCGCCCGCAGGCTGGGCGCGACCGCGACCCTAAACCCGACCGGCCAGGACATCAACGGGGCGATTTTGGAGCTGACCCGGGGCCACGGCGCAGACTTTGTGGTGGAGGCGGCGGGCGCACCCCTGCACACTTTGGCCCCACTCACCTCGGGGCTGGCAGTGGGGGCCACCATCGCCCACATCGGGCGCTCGGAAAAACCCACGCCGCTCTCACTCGAGCATTATCAGGTACGGGGCGTGCAATTGGCGGGCTCGCTGGGTCACGCCGGACATGGCACCTTTCCCGCCGTCATTCGGCTTATGGCTTCGGGCAGGCTGGACATGCGCCCGATGCTGAGTGCGCGGCTGCCATTGGGCCAGGCCAAGGCGGCTTTCAAGCGGCTAGAGTCTAGGGAAGACGCAAAGATAATCCTATTGCCGTCCCAGTAGGGACGCAAGGCCGTGCGTCCCCCTGAAAAGCGTAAACTGGTTTGACCTATGAAGCTTAAGTGGTACGGACATGCCAGCTTTCGCCTCACCTCAAGTGCCGGGGTCGGCCTCATTACCGACCCCTACGACCCCCAGACGGCGGGCTATAAGCCCTTTACCGAGCCTGCCGAGGTGGTGGTAATCTCCTCCGACAACGACCGCTTCCACTGCAACGCCCACCTGATTCCGGGCAACCCCAAAGTAATCAACGCCCTCGAGCTGGCGAGAGATGGCGGCGCGACCAATCTATATGGTCTCGAGGTGCGCGCCGTCGAGGCCATGGAGGCCCTCAACCACCGCGAGCACCACCCCGACCAGAATGGGATGTACCGCATCCTGATGGACGGCATCTCGGTGGGGCACATGGGCGACATGGGCAACGCCCTGAGCCAGGAGCAGCTCGAGTTTTTTGCCGGAACCGACGTGCTGCTGGCCCTGGCGGGCGGGCACCCGACCCTCGAGCTCGACGATCTGAAGACGGCCATAGACCACATTCGGCCCAGGCTGGTCGTCCCCATGCACTTCCGTACCCTTACCTACCGGCCGCGCAACACCTTGTGGATTGAGTCGTTTTTAGGCTACTACCCCGACGCCCAGGTGGACTTCGCCTGTGCGTCGGAGGTCGAGCTATGGCGAGAGGACCTGCCGGGGGAGACTCGAGTGCTGGTGGTGGATTACGCCTAAGGGTATCAATTGTTGGAGTGCGACACGTCGAAAGCTAGCTCTAGACTCCGAACCAAAACTCTCCCACCAAACATCAGGAGTAGGGCTGAAGCTCTGTTCGGGGCTGTCCTGGATGTGCGAGCACACCACTTAGGGGGCGCTGCTCTGTGGCGTGAAGGGCTTTAGCCCGGTAGCCCGGTCGAGCAGGTAGAAGCTGTTGGCAGGGGCCTCGAGCCACTCTCCCCAGGCGCCGTCCGGCCACTGCACCCGTATGCGTACCCGCTCGGCGCTGCCCAGGCCGAAATGGGTCCAGCCCAGATTGCCGCTGACATGCCCGCCCCCCACCGTCAGTTCGCGGCGCAGGACGCGGCCGCTGGGCAGCTGAACTTCGAACCACGAGCCGATGGCGTCGCGGTTGTTGCCCGTTTGGGCTAGGCGCACCTGCACCCAGTTGCCCATTGGCCGGGCCGCCAGCGGGGTACCGCTGCCAAGGTTACGCCATAATTGGGGGTTGTCGAGGCGGTTCACCACCACCAGATCCAGCAGTCCATCGGCGTTAAAGTCAACCATCTGAGCCCCGCGGCCGCGCAGCATCGAGGCCACCCCCGCCCGGTCCCCCACCTCGGTGAAACTGCCGTCGGGCTGGCCCAGCATCAGGTTGTTGGGGTCTTTGGCCGCTGCGCCGCGCATGAAGCCGACGTTGCCTTTGGCCACGAAAAGGTCGATCAGGCCGTCGTTGTTGGCGTCGTCGAACTGTACATGCCAGGCGGTGCTCATGTGGACGTCTCCGCCGGTGTAGGGGCGGTGGGCGGTGGCATTGCGGCGGAAGGCGATATCCTGGTAAGTGGGCCGAAGGGGGCTCTGGGTTGAGATCAAGCTTTGCAGCTTGTTGTCGCCCATGCTGGTGAGGTAGTAGACCGGGTAGCCGGTGCCCAGCAGGTCGTAGCTGGCGATGCCCATGCCCCAGATTTGCAAACGGCGGAATCCGTCGGCCTCGGTGTACTCGCGGGGGGCCTGACCCGGGAGGACCTGCCAGAGCTGCTCGCGGCCCTTGCCCTCGTAGTATTCGCGGTCGTTGGACACCCGCAGGCTGGGGACGCTCGAGCGGTTCCAGTCGGTAAACTGCATCGAGAGGGCGCAGAACGAAGGCTCGAGGCTGGTGGCGGCTCCATACTGGTTCCCGCTGGGGCGGAACAAGGCGTTGCCCTTGCAGGTTCCCCAGGGGTAGCGGCTGTTCATCTCGGTGTAGTTGCCCCAGGCCAGACTGGGCATGGCCTGGCCCCGCTCCCAGGTTGCGGCAAAGGCGGTCGTCCAGGCCCGGCCCCCGCCGAAGTTCCAGCGCCGGTTAGCGTTTTCGAAGCGGCAGCCCGGCAGTCCACGCATCAGGACGTTCCCGCCGTCGCGCAGTATTGCCAGGTCGGTGAGGCCGTCGTTGTCGATGTCGAGGGGGTAGGCCCCCATAACCTTCTCGAGCTCGAGGCCGCTTGTCTCTTCCCTGAACCTTAGCGCACCGCCGACTGCACTGAGGTTGCGGTAAAACTTGGCCTTGTTGGTGCCTCCCGAAAGGTAGATCTCCGGCAAGCCGTTCCCGTCGCAGTCAAAGGTAGCGACCCCACCTCCCACTACGTAGTCGCCCAGAAACTTTGGGCCAAGCCCCACCGAGGCTGTCTCGTCGACAAAGCTCGGGACGGCTGGCGCCGGGGCTGGCGTGCCTTGCGCCAGCGTTAACCCGATAATTAGCGCACAGCCAAAGAGGCTGGATGTATTCCAGATTTTGAACATATTTCGATAATACCTCATGCACACCGGACAACAAAGTGTGTAAACTGCTGTCCAACTTATGAATAGATTTGATGGTCGGGTTTCGATAGCCGGGCGTACTGTGCCGCGGCTACACTGCGATCGCGGCGCGACTTGGGCGGTGTTGGCTGTGGTTTGGGCAGTCGCTTCAGCGGCCTTGGCCCAGCCGCTTCCAGAAAAAACCTGGGTGGCCAAGGCTCCCACGGGCCTATTGCTCGAGCGCTCCCTGGTCAATCTCCCCGTCCCCGAAAAGCCCTACGACCTCCAGTGGCAGACCCTCGACGACCTCGTGCGCCTTCAGCTTTTGGGCATTCAGACCCAAATGTTTTCGCCACCCCGCACCGCGAGGGCGCTGGCCTTGCTTTCGGTTTCAATCAACGACACCCTGGTTCTGATGCCTAAGGGGCTCGAGCCCAATGTGGCGGTGGGGGCGGCTGCGCAAGAGGTGATGCTATACCTGCACCCCACGCTGCCCAACTTTAAGGACGGCGTACGGCAAAACCTCGAGGCCTTCATCGAGAAGGCCAGGGCCGACGGGGTGCCACCGCGCACCGTGGAAGCCTCGAGGCTCTTTGGTCGCAATGTTGGCCAGCAGATCATGAACTGGGGCCGGGCCGACGGCTCCGGTCGGCAGGTCATCCCGACCTACCCCAAGGCTGCTCCTGGGGTATGGGTGCTACCGCTGGGGCGTCCCGCCGCCGAGCCCGGCTGGGGCAATGTGCGGCCGATTGGCGTGAGCCTCGAGCAACTCGCCAAGTCCGACCCGCCCCCTGCCTGGGATTCTCCCGCCTATGAGTCTGAGCGCCAGCGTTTTTGGGCCGAACAGGCCAAGCTCGACCAGGCCGGCAAGGACATCGCCGAAAAGTGGGCCGGCGACCCCGGCACAGTCACGCCGGCCGGCCTCTGGCAGGAGATTGCTTTCCGCTTCATTCGGGAGCAGCAATACACCCCGGAGCAGGCCATCGCGGTGTTGGCCCCGCTCAATGTTGCGATGCACAACTCCTTCATCGCCTGCTGGCGCGACAAGTTCGACTACTACACCCTCCGCCCCGACCAGTGGGTACGCACTTTCGAGAAGAAGTGGCGGCCCTATCTTCGCACCCCACGCTTCCCCGCCTACCCCTCGGGCCACGCGACTGTCAGTGGAACCGCCGCGGCCGTGCTCTCCGCCTTCTTTCCGGCCCAGACCAGTTTCTTTCAGGCCGAGGCCAAGGAAGCCTCCTACTCCCGAATCATCGCCGGCATCCACTGGTTTGTGGACGGCAGTGGGGGACTCGAGCTCGGGCGCAGGGTCGCGGAGCAAGTGCTGGCGCTGGACCGGGGCAGGTAGGCCCCGGCTAAACAGGTAATAGAACTTTCTTGACTGACCGGCGGGGCTACCCGGACTGGAGCGGCAGTGTGTTCTCCCGCCTCACCCGCCCTTACCCGCCTCGATTTTCCGCGTTCCCTCGTTCAGCACCGTGTACACCGCACCTTCAATCAGGTCGGCGATGTATTCCTCGGTAAGGGGCTCTACGGTACGCTTGGCCGCCTGGATCATGCGCTCACGGGCGGCCTTGGAGGAGTTCAGCGCCTTGTCGAGGACCTTGTAGGTGGCCGCAAGGTCGTCTGGGCGCATCTGCCAGCCGTTCACGTCGTCCTTGATGAGCTCCTCGACGCCCTGGCTGTAGACACTGCCCAGCATAGGCAGACCGGTGGCCAGGGCTTCATTAACCGCACACCCCCATTCTTCGGAGAGCGTAGGGAAGACCGAGAGGTCGGCGGTGAGGTAGATCTCGGCCACTTTGTGGAAGGGAATATGGCCGTGGCAGACGATTTTCAGGTTGGCGGGCCAGTTTGCGGCCTCGATCTCGGCCCTGAGTGGACCGTCGCCCACCATGGCGAACTCGAGCGAGCGCTGGGGGTGGTCCTCGGCCCACTTTTTCAGGGTCTGGAGGAACTCCGGCAAGCCCTTTAGGGCGATCATCCGGCCCACGTACATAAGGCGGTAGACCTGTTCCGAGGCGGCGGTGCGCTGCTCGGAGATGGGGAAGAACAGCTTCATGTCGGTGGTCTGGGGGGGACGTGAAAAACGGGGGCGCTAAACTTGGTGACCGACCTCAAGTAGCGCTCGCCGCTGTTTCCGTTGACCAAGATGGCGTCCACGCCGGGCAACAACCACTTGCGCAGCAGTTGACGCAGCCGGCCTCGGCCCTGTTCGGAGCTCTCCGAGAGGGTGGCCCAGATGATCACCTTGCAGCGCGGGTTGAACACCTTGTACAGCGCCGCGAAGGCCGAACGCCAGCCCAGCTCGTTGGAGATCACGAAGTCGGGGCGGTGGCGGATCAGGCTGGGGATGGTGTCGAAGGGGATGTGGACGAAGACCGTCTCGCTAAATCCCTTGGGGTGGTGCCAGCCCTGTCGGAACATCCAGCTTTTCTGCACCTCCACGTCAAGGCTCCCGAACTCGGGTTTCCAGTTACGGTTGGGCTCCATCTCGGTGGAGAGCAAGAGCTTGAAGAAGGGGAAGCGCTTGGCCAGCAACTCGTACAACGGAAGCCGGTGCGGGGGGACGAAGTTGGTGAGGAAGACGCCACGCGGTTTGTTCATGCTGAGCCTCTGGGGTTGTGCCCGACGGATGCGCCGACCAAGATAGCCAGCGGGGCCATTACGAAGATGTAGGACACCGAGTTGTCGGTCGTGGAAGACAGGGCGATGCCGGCCAGAGCCAGAAAGGCCGCAAAGTGCAAGGTAGCGCTCGGTGAGCCCCGGCTGTAGGCCCGCAGCCAGGCTGTAAGGGCGGACCAGAGCATCAGCATGAACGCGGCGGCGAAGAACAGGCAGCCAATCAAGCCGTAGTCGTGAAGTAGCCGCAGATAGTCGTTGTGCGGGTGGGTGATGCGCTCGCCAAAGCGGGCAATGATGGTGTTGGAGGCCGAGCCCGCGCCCTTGCCTGTCCAGGGCGACTCGAGGAACGACTGCCAAGTGGCGACCCAGAAGTCGCCGCGACCCATCATGTTTATCCCCACGCCGGCCACCTGCACCGACACGTCGCCGGTGAAAAAACGCTTGCGCAAGGGTTCTATGTTGAATACTGCGGCCACCAGGATGGTCAGCGCCGCTGCGAACAGGCCCACGAACTTGCCCCACTGCCATAACGAACCCTTGGCCGGAAGCAGAGACAGGCCCAGCAAGATTAGGGCGATTACCAACGCCAGCCTCGAGAGGCTGGCTGCCACCATCAGGGTCATGAAGAGTCCCCAGTAGAGGTCGGCGCGGGAGCCGTGTCGCGCGTTGGCGAAGGCGATGGCGATGGGGATGAGGGCAAAGAGGGCGTAGGTGCGGGTGCCCACAATCAGGGAACTCTCGAGGCCGCCCAGCGCCACCGAGAGCCCGTAGAGCCCGGAGGCCACGATGCCCGCCCACAGAATCCAGCGCTTAACCTTTAGGCCGTAGTCTGGGTAGGTAGCTGAAAGTCTCGAGGAGAGCAGGAACAGTCCGAAGAAGCCCATCAGCACGGCCAGGTTCTGGAGGTTGGGTAGGTCGATTCGGCTGTCTAGCCGGAACATCGAGACCCCCGCCCACAGTGCAAATAGCGCCATGAAAAAGCCGACCGCCATGCTGTTGCGGCTGCCAAAGTGGGGACGGATTACCCATAGCGTCCAGGCCAGCGCCCCGTAGCCCATGCTGAGCAGTCCGAGCAGGCTAACTGGGCCCATGGAGATGTCACGTGGGATGTCAACCAAGGCTGTGACCGAGACCACCATGCCGACAAAAAGCAGCGCCAGCGTGGGGGGAAGATGGGAGCGAGGTTGCGGCAGCGCCTTCACCATACCGTCTCAATGTAGCCAAAAACCGGCCGAAATGGCGACTACGGTTTGCGTTAACTCGAGTTCTGAGACGTGAACTGGGAGCGATTTTTATTGCCAGGATCGAGCTTAACTAAAGTTACTGGTTCATAACGCGGGCCTTCGCCGTGGGCGCATAGGGGCCTCGAGGCCGCCTGTTGATTCACCGCTTATGCCCAAAGGTCAATCCCCGTTCCAGCTCCGCCTGCCCTAGGGGTTGGGGTTTTCAATTCTCGAGTTCTCGTCGCTGCCGATCCGGCGTCGCCACTCCCCGATGTCGTTGCCCTGCCAGAAGCTTCCCCCCACCTCGAGGCGGAAGAAGGTGCCGCTCTGCCAGTAGGTGTTCTCGTCGAAGCGGTTGGCTCCTAGCTCGCTGCTGAGGTTGTTGCGAAACCAGACCGAGGTCCGGTTGGCGACCAGAGTGTTGCCCAGGATCTGATTGCCCGGAGACTCCACGCGCCTGTTCTCATCGTAAGCCAGGCTGATGCCCGCGCCCTCGCTGCCGGTGATGGTGTTGTTGAGAATGCGGTTGCGCTGTGAGGCCAGAATCTCAATCCCGTCGCCATTGAACAAGAAGAACCGGGTGCCGCGAATGCGGTTGCGTTGTACGGTGATGTTTTGTGCGTTCAGCTCGAGCTTAACCCCGGCGATCAAATTGCGCTCGAATCTCGAGTCCTCCACCACATGGCTCTCGTTGGTCTCATCAAACCACAGCCCCGGCCCGTCGTTGTCGGCGGAGAAAAAGCGCCGGAAGACCAGGTTCTTGGAGCCGGTGAACTTGCCCCCGCCGCCCTCCCAGAATGGGTCGTAGAATTTCCAATTGTTGCCAATGCTCTGCACGTCCTCATAAACGCAGCCCTCGCAGTCGCCACCCCACCCCATTTGGCCGTTGTGGCGCGAAACCGAGCGGCGGATGGTGTTGTTCAGGCCGCTCACCCCGATCCCCACCGCGTTGGTCCACTCCACGGTCACGTTTTGTACCAGGCTATTGTCGCCCCAGATCTTCACCGCGCGGTCTTGGATGCGGCTGGTGGAGTGGCGGAAGGTCAGACCGATCAGGTTGAGATGGGCTACCCCGGCGTAGGCCTCGAGCAGCCGCTCGCGGGTCGATAGCTCCATCACCGACTGCGCGGGCGACTTTTCACTCATCACGTAAATGCGCTCGGGCCGCTCGTCGGTTCCCTGAACCCAGAAGCTGCCCAGCCGCAGGTCCTCACGGCGCGCCACCTGATCGAGCAGCCGACCATCCTGGATCACCTGCTCGCGCCTGGCCGCAAAACGGTACTCGTCGCTGGGGCGGTTGGGGCCGCTGGGGTAGCGAACCGGTAGGCTGAGCGTCCAGGGGGTCCACCATAGGCTGCCCTCGGCGCGCCAGTCGCTCACCACGTCCGCCCCCGAGACCGTCACCGCGTCGCCGGGGAAGGCTGCCAGGGTGAGGGGCCGGCCGGGGATTCCGCCCCGGCTCAGCTCGAGGCGTTCACGGTAGGTTCCGGCCCGGATCACCACCACATCACCGGGCTGAGCAACCGTAATGGCGTGGCGGATGCTGCGCCAGGGACGCTCCTGGGTGCCGGGGTTGGTGTCGCGGGAGGCCAGGTGGCCCTGGTCCACCCAAAGGTATCGCCCTCCGGCAGCGGGGCTGGGAAGCTCGGCAGCCGGGATATTGGGCGGGAGGACTGGCGGCTCGGTGCTGCCGACGGGCTCGTAAGCCATACAGCTGACCGCTACGACGAGGATGAGCGCGAAGTTTAGCATTTTGAGTACAGGGAACTGCCACGGCGAAATAAACCGCACACGCCATGTTAGCCCACTAACATAGGGGTCGGGTAGGACCCGGCCGCTAAGGGCGGCGTTACGCAATGATTTCCCAACTGCCACCCCGTAACCTCTCCAGAGGCCGCCGCCTGCTCCAGTCGGCCTTCGAACGCTTTACTCCCCGTCCCGCCGGTCGGAGCGTGGTTCTTTGCTACCATTCGGTGCGCCCACACTCCCTAACCAGTTACTCAACCCACACCGAGGTCTTCGAGCGGCACCTGGCCTGGCTGGCCGAGCACTGCGAGGTGGTGGACTTCACCGAGGCGCTTCGTCCGGCGGGCCGTCGCCCGCGCGTCAGCATCACCTTTGACGACGGCTACCTGGACAATGTGCAGTTCGCCGTACCGCTCCTGGAGGCCTATGGGCTCGAGGCGACTTTTTTTGTCACGACCGGATTTATCGAACGCGACCCCACCGCCCTGGCCTGGGTGCAGCAGACCTACGGGATGAGCCTCGAGCAGATTCAGCCGCTGGACAAGGTGGCCCTGTCCGAGCTGTTTAGCGTGGGAATGCCGGTCGGGGCGCACGCCCACACCCACCGCCGCCTCAGAGACTTGAGCGTGTCCGAGCAGCGCGACGAATTAGAGCGCAGCAAGGCCTTACTCGAGCAGCACCTGGGCGTCGAAATCCAGACCATGGCCTACCCCTTCGGCTTGCCCGCTGTGGCCTTCGACCGCCGAACCGTGGGGATCGCACGGGGGTTGGGCTACCGGCAGGTTGGTGCGGTGCAGTACCGGGGCGTCCGACCCTCCGACGACCCCCTTCGCATCCCCCGATTCGTGTTGACCAACGAGACCGAGCGCGAACTCGAGGCCATCGTATACGGCGGGCTGGACTTGATGGGAATGCAGTACGACCTGCGCTACGCGCTAAGCCGGTGACCATGTTTAAGCCGAGAGTCCTGATCGTCCACACCTTTTATACCCAGCCCGGCGGAGAGGACCAGGTCTTTGCCGCCGAAAAGGCACTGCTCGAGGCCGCCGGCTGCGAAGTCCTGACCTTCACAGCCCATAACGAGGAACTGGAGGGCCTGGGGCGGCTGGGACAGCTCGAGGCTACCCTCTGGAACCGCGCCTACTATAAAAAGATTACCGAGTTGATCCGGCAGCACCGCCCGCAGGTGGTCCACGTCCACAACACCTTTCCGCTAATGTCGCCCGCCATACTTCACGCCGTAAAGGCCGAGGGAGTCCCGCTGGTGATGACCCTGCACAACTTTCGCCTGTTCTGCGCCAGCTACAACTTCTACCGCGCCGGCAGGCCCTGCACCGACTGCTTGAAGGAGTGGTTCCCCCTCTCGGCGATAAAGCACAGTTGTTACCGAGAGAGCAGGGCCGCCTCGAGCGTGGTGGCCGCAATGATCGGGCTGCATAGGCTGCTGGGCAGTTGGAGCACAAAGGTGGACCGTTTCATCGCCCTAACCGATTTTGGCAGGGACACCCTACAAGAAGGCGGGCTTCCGAAGAACAAACTTGTGGTCAAGCCCAACTTCGTCCCGGACCCTGGTGTGGGCGTAGGCGGGGGTGGTTACGCGCTTTTTGTTGGTCGTCTCGCACCGGAAAAGGGTGTGGGACTGATGCTAGAGGCGTGGAAAACCGTTCCCTACCCCCTTAAGGTGGTGGGCGACGGCCCCGAGGCTGAGGCAGTGCGCGGTGCGGGGCTGGAGCAGCTGGAGTTTCTTGGGCGTCAGCCTCGAGAGCGGGTACTGGAGCTGATGAAAGTGGCCGAGTTCCTGGTCTTCCCCTCGCAGTGGTTCGAGGGCTTTCCCATGACCATCGTGGAGGCCTACGCCGTCGGACTGCCGATAGTGGCCACCGATCTGGGTTCGATGGCCTCGCTGATCAAACCCGGCCGCACCGGGCTACACTTTGCCCCAGGCAATCCTGCCGACCTTTCCAAACAGGCCAGGTCGATGTTCGAGAGTCCTGAACTTAGGGCCGAAATGCGGGCCGCAGCAAGGCTCGAGTACGAGCAGAACTACACGGCCGAAAAGAACCTCGAGCAGCTGTTGGGGGTTTATCGAAACGTCATCGGGAGTTAGGAAGCCGCTTCCACGACCGGCCCAAAGCCACACTTCCAAGCTGGGCTGTTTAGCCTGCTGGGTGAACCACGGTAGGATGGTGTGTTCGGAAGTGAAAACATGGACCCCAGCCTGCTCGAGTCCCTACGTGCCCTGACCGCTCAGCCGGTGGCCCTGGAAAAATTGAAGTCGGTGGTCTCCGAGCACCATGTCAGCAGACCACTGGTCGCGGCAGATCTACTCGAGTTGACGGAATCTATAGCTATCTCCGGCGTACACCCCCGCCTCCTTTTGTATCATCTGAGGTCGGCCTGTGGGCTCGAGCCGGTTCCGGGCTCGGACAGGGTGGTGGAATGGCTACGTGAGTACCCCGGCGAAATCGGTCAGGTAATGGGATTCGACCTCCGGACCTGCCGGCTGGTTTATTCCGATTGGAGCGTTACCGCCCCAGAGTTCATACCTCCCCAGCAGTACGACGACCCGCACGGCTTTACCGAGCGCATCTGGAAGGGAATCCGAGCCTCAGGGGCGGTGGCGGCCATAGGAGGCTACAACCACATCCGCCCTGCCTACGGCGGCGGCCTGTTCGCCGCTGACGGCGGCGCACGCACCTTGCACTTGGGCCTGGATGTGTTTGCCGAGCCCGGAAGCCCGGTCTTTGCCCCGCTGGACGGGGTGGTTCACAGCGTGGCCGACAACGCCGCCCCGTTCGACTACGGCCCATGCCTGGTACTCGAGCACCGCCCGCGGGCCGAGATGCCGTGTTTTTATACCCTGTACGGCCATCTCGCTGCGGAAGTGCTCGAGCTTCAGCCCGGCCAGCCCATCCGAAAGGGGACGCAAGTTGCCCAGCTCGGCAACTTCCCCGAAAACGGGAACTGGCCCCCGCACCTGCACGTACAGCTTGTGTTGGACATGCTGGATAAGCGCGGCGACTTCTGGGGAAGTTGTCACCCCGCCCATTTCGAAGTCTGGCTCAGCCTCTGTCCCGACGCCAACCTGACCGCGCAAGTCCCTGTCCACTTGTTCCCGGTGGTGCCTCCCGAGCAGCGCTGCTGCCCCGAATCGGCGGGACGAGCGGTAGCTCGAGGCCCAGACGGGACCGTTTTTGACGCTTGCGGTCAGCGCTTAGAACGCAGTCAGCGATAGGATAAAGCCTGCTTGCTCGAGTCTAAACGCTTGGCAGAAATGGTGGCCGTGTCCGAGGTCCAAGGGCCCTGACTTCGAAGCCTCCGGTGCCTTGGTGAGTCCAGGTCTAACCAACGTCAAAAACCCCCTTCTGAGTTGAAGGGGGGCGGTAGTTGGGGGAGTTGATCTAAGCCAGGTGCCTTGACTCCATCAAGTTCCGGGCCGGACCCATGCCCATTACTCTAGGTGTATCAGGCTCGAGCTCCTTACATGTTGGCGATAAGAGCCTGCCCAAACTCACTGCACTTGAGCAGCCGGGCCTCGCGGCCTTCGGCCACCATCAGGCGGTGGAAATCGTAGGTCACGTCGCCCTTGGAAATGGTTTTGGAGATGGATGAAAGGATAAGGTCGGCGGCTTCCGCCCAGCCCATGTAGCGGAGCATCATCTCGCCCGAGAGGATCACGCTGCTGGGGTTGACCTGGTCCTTGCCGGCGTACTTGGGGGCGGTGCCGTGGGTAGCCTCGAATACCGCATGGCCGGTGTAGTAATTGACGTTGGAGCCGGGTGCGATCCCGATTCCACCGACCTGTGCGGCCAGCGCGTCGGAGAGGTAGTCGCCGTTGAGGTTCAGGGTCGCCACCACGCTGTACTCGGCGGGGCGCAGCAGAATCTGCTGAAGGAAATTGTCGGCGATCATGTCCTTGACCACGATCTGCTTGCCGGTGTGCGGGTTGGTCATGGTCTGCCAGGGGCCGCCGTCGAGGTCGGTCGCGCCGTACTTCTCCTTGGCGAGTTGGTAACCCCAGTCGCGGAAGGCCCCCTCGGTAAACTTCATGATGTTGCCCTTGTGGACCAGTGTGACCGAGGGCAGGTCGTTGGCAATCGCGTAGTCGAAGGCGGCCTCCACCAGGCGATAGGTGCCCTCTTTGGAGACCGGCTTGACCCCGATGCCCGCCGTTGCGGGAAAGCGAATCTTGCTGAAGGGCTTGGGAAAGGCTGTCTGGAACCACTCGAGGAACTGCTTCACTTCGGGCGTTCCCTCGGCGAACTCGATGCCCGCGTAAATGTCCTCGGTGTTCTCGCGGAAGATGGTCATGTTGACCAGGTCAGGCCGGCGCACCGGGCTGGGCACGCCATCGAACCACTGCACTGGGCGCACGCAGGCGTACAGGTCTAGCTCTTGCCGCAATGCCACGTTAATCGATCGAATCCCGCCCCCGACGGGCGTGGTCAGGGGGCCCTTAATCGCCACCCGGTACTCGCGGATGAAGTCCAGGGTTTCCTTGGGCAGCCACACTACCTCGCCATAGACCTCGTTGGCTTTGTCGCCGGCATAAATCTCGGCCCAAGCGATCTTGCGCTTGCCGGAATAGGCCTTCTCCACCGCCGCGTCGAGCACTGGTCGGGAGGCCCTCCAGATGTCTGGGCCGGTACCGTCGCCCTCAATAAAGCCCACGATGGGCTGGTCGGGGACCTGTAGTTTGCCGTCTTTGATGAATATCTTTTCGCCCGAAGGCACCTGGATTTTCTGGTAGGCCATAGCTGTACGAATATAACACTGCTATTGGGGTCTGGTATACCGAAAATTACCTTGATTCGGGGTCACCCGACTCCCCCAACGGGGTCGAGGGGCCATCCTTCCAGCGGGGGGAGCGCGGGTACTCGAGGCCGAACAGGTCGAGGATGCGCTGGGTCATAAAGCCCAACAGGTCGGAGATCTCGCGGGGACGGTGATAGAAGCCGGGGGCGGCGGGGAGGATGGTGGCTCCGGCCTGGGCAGCCTTGAGCATGGCCTCGAGGCTGGGTATGGGCAGCGGAGCCTCGCGAGGCACCAGCACCAGCGGTCTGCGCTCCTTAAGCGTGACGTAGGCGGCCCTGACCAGGAGGTTGTCGGACAGACCGTAGGCCACCTTGCTGAGGGTGGTGGCAGTGCAGGGGACGATCACCATTCCAATAGTGCGGAAACTGCCCGAGGCGATAGAGGCCCCGAGGTCGGTGCCGCGGTGAATCACGTGGGCCAGGGCTTCGGTCTCCTCCAGGGAGACCCCTGCCTCCTCGATCAACACCCGCTTGGCCCCCTGACTCAACACCAGATGAGTTTCAACTCCCTCGATCTCGCGCAGGGTTTTTAGCAGGTCCAGCGCGTAGGGCATGCCTGAGGCCCCAGAGAGCCCCACGACGAGACGTTTTGGCGTACTCACGGCTCTGAGTGTAAGGCCTCGAGGGGGTAGGGAACAGGGAACAAGGAACAAGGTTAGGGGAGATGAGGCGGTTGGGCGGGAAAGGGGTGATCGGGGGCGTCTTACTGTGGCTCTCGACCAAAGACCACGAAAGCAGCCTACTTGCGCTTCTAACCCGTCGTGCAGGTCAGTGGACTCTCAGACACTGGGAACGAAACACTTGCTGGGACCCGAATTGAAGGGCTGGGGCGCTGGGAAAGTTCGTTCAGTCGGCCAGACGGGCGTCGAAGTGGGGCTAACCGAAGACCACAGAGCGGCCCACTACCAGGACATTGAAGCGCCAGTCGATGCTCCCTCTATCCCGGCTCCCCCTTCCCGCCGTATACTTCAGTTTGTGACCGCCGAGCCCCGCCGCAATCAAGGCCTTGAGGACAGCCCCGACTACTTTTGGGAGCGCTTCTCGGCTTATGCCGGACGTCTGGCTATCGGGCCAGAACCGACCGGCAGTCCGATGCTCGAGCTGATCACTCCCTTCGGCCCGCTGTACACCTTCGACCGGGGACTGGTGCCGGTAAGCGGAGGGTCGGCTGAAGTGCTATTGCACGGTCAGGTGGAGCAGTGGAGTCAGGCCGAAGGAGAGCCTAGGGTGCAGTACATCGGCCAGGGCCGTTACGAGCTCAGCGGCCAGGTCGAAGAGCTGCCTGGGGGGACTTTTTTCGTTCTCCGGGTGGACGAGGGCCCCGCCAGCCTCAGGTTTCTGCTTTCCTCTTCAAATCCCCCCACGCGCGGGGCTCAGGTCACCGCGCGGCTTGCGCCTCCGCTGATGTCCTTTCGAGCGCCCTGAGATGAAGCCCGGATAAACCCGTTTTTATGCCCGGCTAATCCGGCAAAAACACGCCTTTCGTGCCGTATACTGGCAGGGTCTTGGGCAGAAGATTGAAATGGTCTGAACCGCATGGTGTGCCCCAAATGTCGCTATACCAACGCGCCCGACGAAGAGAACTGCGTGCGCTGCGGTACCCCGTTGATGCCCGGAGGCAGCTTCGTGCAGGAGCGGCGCTGGGTCAGCGCGGTCTTTTTCGACCTCTCACGCTTCACCGAGTATGCCCTCGCCCATCCGCTCGAGGATACCTGGCAGGCCGTCAACACCGCTTTGCAGTCGGCCTCTAATCACGTCCGGGCCTTCGGCGGGCACATCGACAAGTTTTTCGGCGACGGCTTTCTGGCGGTTTTCGGGGTACCGCGCAGCCAGGAGTCGGACGCCCGGGCGGCCCTCGAGGCGGCCCGGCTGATGGTCGGCTCGAGTCCGCTGCCCAGCCGTGCCGGGGTGGCCAGCGGCCTGGTGCTGCGGACCCCCCTTGGCGGTGGGTTAGCAGGAGACCAGACCGTTCTCGGGCCTGCCATCAACCTATCCCAACGCCTCTCAGGGGCGGCCCCTCCGGGGGTGGTCTGGACCGACAACGTGACTGTTCGGCTGTTGCCCACTGGGCGCTTCGAGGCCCTGCCCGCCCAGCCGCTCAAGGGTTACGCCGAGCCGCTGATCCCCTTTCGCTACGAGGGGCTGCGGTCGGGGCCACTGGAGGTGGTGGGGCGGGAAGCTGAACTCGAGGTGTTGCGTCTAGCCCTGGCTGCGGCGGTCCGGGGCGAGGGTCGGCGGGTGGTGCTGCACGGTGCGATGGGGGTCGGCAAGAGCTACCTCGCCCAGCACTTCGTGGCCACCCTTCCCGCTGGGGCGCGCGGTCTAGTTGCGCCCCGGCTGACCACCGGGGTGGCGCTGCGCTACGCCCTGCGGCAGGGCCTGCAAGACCTCCTGCCCGAGGGTCTAGCGCGGCTGCGCGGCCTCGAACTGCCCGACCCCCTGCGCGAAGTCCTTAACTTCAGCATCGGGATCGACGAGAACCCCGGAATGTCCACCGACGAGCTGAATTCCCTCCTGGTAGAGACCTGGTGGCAGGTGTTGGCTCGGCTGGGGAGGGAGGCCCCGCTGGTGGTGGTCCTCGAGGACTTGCACAATGCCGACCCCACGGTGCTAGAGTTCACCCGCCGGAAGGCCCCCGATGGGGTGGTGCTGGTGCTAGTGGCAAGGCAAAATCGCTGGGGCCAGGAGGGCGACCTGGTGCCGCTGCTGCTCCAGCCGCTGCCGCTCGAGCAGACCCAACGTCTGATTCTCCAGGTTCGCCCCGATCTTGGCCCCGCTACCAGCCTTCACCTGTCTGAGGCCAGCGGCGGTTTTCCCTTGGCCGTACAGGCACTGGGGCTGACCGCCAGCGGCGAGCCCGAGCCGATCCCGCTGTATCAGCCGCGCCTGGACACCTTGCCACGGCTGGCCCGCATCGCGCTTCAGGCTGCCGCCGTGCTGGGTCCCTCCTCTCCGCCCGAACTGGTGCGCCATTTGATCGGGCAGGAGGCCGACCTGGCCCGCCTGGTTGGTGACGGCTTCCTCGAGGCCGACGAGCAGGGGATGCTGCGCTTTGTGATTCCCTGGCTGCGCGAGGCCACGCTGGGGCAGGTCGCGGGGCAGCAAGTTCAGCAGTGGCACCTTCAGGCGGCCCGTTGGTATCAGCGGCAGGAGCGACTCGCCGAGGCGGCGGTGCACCTCGAGGCTGCAGGAGAAATGGCCAGCGCCTACCGCATGTGGCGGGTGATCGCCCAGCAGCTGTGGAACGAGGAGCGCTTTGCCGAGGCGGTCGGCGGTTACCTCGAGGCACTGCGGCTGGCCGAGGGTAACGTGCGGCACAGCGCGGCCCTCGAGGCCGCCGAGGCCCACCTGATGCTGGGGCGTTATCAGGAGGCCCTCGACCTGGCCAGCTTGCCCCTGGAGAGCACAGATTTGCCCGCCGGGCTCTCGCAGAGGGTGTGGGCAGTACGGCTGGAGGCCGCACTCGAGCTGGGGGTGAGCGAACTGGGCGATTTGCCAGAGGGACTGGAGCCGACCGAGCCCCGCCTCCGGCTGGCCCTGGCCCAAAAGGTATCGGGCACAGAGGCCCGAGTGCTGCTGTCCAACATGCCCCCCAACCTCGAGGGCGCGGCCCTGCTGGTGCGGGCGATTGGCCTCCTGAACATGGGCAACGCGGCCCAGGCTCAGGCCCTCAGCCAGCTCTATCTCGACGAACACTTCGGCAACCCGGCCCTACGTTTTAAGGCCCAGATGCTGGCCGCCGACAGCCTGTGGCGACAGTTCAAGCTGCACGATGCCCTCCAGACCCTTGCCGAGCGCCCTGGCCCCTCTCTTCCCTCTGCCCACACCGCGGACTTTGAGGCGGCGCTGGCCCGTCTGCGCCTCGAGCTCGGCGAATACCCCGAGGCCAAGGCCCGCCTGGGTGCGGCCCTTGAGCAGGTCGCTGACGCGCCCCCGCCAGTCAAGGAGAGGGTCGGAGTGGTTTACCTGCGGTACTTGATCGAGGTCGGCGAGATACCCGAAGCCATACGCTTTGGGGAGTCGCTGGTGGCTCTGGCCCCCACCCCGCGCCTACTGGCCCACCTGGCCCTGGCCTACGCGCTGAGTCCCGGCGACCTCAGCCGCCAGATGCTCGCACGCCTACTGCGTGGCCTCGAGGACAATCCCGACCTCGAGATCCGGGCCCTCTGCGAGCTTGCCAGCGGCATCGGTCTGCTCGAGAACCCGCTCGAGGCCGCACCCCACCTGCGAGAGGCCCAGCGCTTGGCCCGGCAAGCCCAGCACCCCAGCTTCTTCTTCTATAGCCTTTTATTGCTGGGCCTCTCGCAGCAAGGCCGCAACCCCAAGAAGGCCCTGGCCGCTGCCCAGTACCTGCTCTCCCAGACCGCCGGTCGTGGCTTCAAGGTGCAAAACGCCCTGGCCAGGCTGCTGCGGGCCCACTTGCTGATGGACGAGGGTCGCGACCCCCTAACACTGCTGGAGTTCGAGACCGCCATGCCGTTTGCACGGTACTGGCGCCTGCGCCTGCTCGAGCGGATGACCCACCAAGACCCCAGCCGCCCCGCCCCAAGGCCCCCCAACCTCCTCGAGCTGTGGCGCGACTGGTACGCGGTGAGCGCCGAGGTCACAGGATCCTGAATTACACCCAGGGCACCACGAGACCGGCGAGATAAGTCCACGGGTTTCTGCTTCACGTCCAGTTCTTTCCTCGACCCAAACCCCTCAAGCGTCCAAAAAGTGGGTTGGCTTTGAAGTCGAGGGAAGTTTGGTCGCTTCAGTGAGAACCCGATAGCCTAAGGCAGGCGATTATCCCAATGGCCCCGTGCCAAGCACTGGATAAACCCTCCTAATTCGTACTCTCATCTGAAAAGTCCGGGGCGGTGATTTACTGGTTTGGTGAGACGACCCTTACTGCTGTCCGCCGCGCTGATTGCCGCCAACCTCGCCGCTGCCCAGGAAGCCTTCGTGTACAGCGGCTTTGCCGAGTTGCGTCAGCCGCAGAATTTGCCGCAAAACACCTGGGTGTGGCAGCCAGGAGAGCGCCTATTCGGTAGCCTGGTGCCGGGCACCCTGCGCCTTCTGGGTGTCACCGAGCAGTCGCGGCAGCTCTATCAGGCCGAGGCTGCCAACCCGCTGGCGGCTTACCTCAACAAACCCCTTCAGTTCTACTGGGAGGGCCAGTGGCGCAGCGCTACCCTGGTGCAGCTCGAGCCCCCCCTCTACCGCTACGAAGACCGCTTTCTTCCCCAGTTGCCCGGACTGGTCAGCTACCCCGATGTGCAGGGCTTCAAGGCCCCCCCCGGTCCGCGCATACAGTTTCGCTATCAGGGCGGCGGCGCTGGCACCCTAGCCTACCTGACCCGGGGCATCAGCTGGAACCTGCGCTACAGCCTGGAAGTCGCCCAGGGGGCTCAGAGTGTGGAGCTGACTGGCTGGGCCACCCTTAGCAACGCGTTGGGGGTACCGGTACGGCTAGGCCGCACCGAGCTGATCGCGGGATCGGTTCCGCTGCTGGAGGGTGGCATGAACGTGCCGACCGCCCAGCCCCAGGTGCGGATGCTTCAGCAGGCTGCCCCCGCCGCGATGGCCGACGCCGCTGAGTTCGTGGGCGAGGCCAGTGGAACCTACCGTTACCGCCTGCCAGGGGAAGTCAACCTCGAGCCTGGTCAGACAGAACTGCCATTCATCCGGACCCAGGTTCGGCCCGTCTACACCTGGCGCTACCAGGGCGGCTTCAACACCGCCAGGGAGCTGAGCTTTAACCGGGGCTACCGCTTCCCCGCCCCAGAGAATCTGGCCGCCGGTGTGGTCTCCATCCGCGATCAGGGGGTGTTCGTGGGTCAAGCCCAGGTGGGCGACACGGCCAAGAACAATAGCGTATTCCTCTCCCTCGGCCCCGACCCCGAAGGCCGGGCCACCCGGCAAGTCGAGCAGCCTGGTCAGAACCGCTTCCGTGTGACCACCACGGTTCGCAACACCAAGCCCTACCCGGTTGAGGTCGAAGTCTTCGAGTACCTGCCTCAGCCATTCATGCTCGAGGGCGAGGGCCTCGAGCGCCTGCCCGAGGGCTACCGGATTCGCTTCGCCCTTCAGCCGGCTCAGAGCCGGTCCTACACGTATAGCTTTACAGTTCAGCAGCGGTAGTTTGCGCTGAGGTTTGGCGCATTCATCCAAGTTTGGCTTGAAGGGCATTCACTTCTTGAGACGTGCAGCCGTATCTCAAAACGCACGCTGCTAGGTCGATTTCGGTGTGTGTCTAAAAGTTAAGGCCTGGAGCGCTTGCCACGCATACTCCCTACACGGATTTTTTGCTTTAATGCGGTTTCCACGAACACTGGGTACGGCGATTGTTGCCTTGCAGTGTGCAATTGTCTGCTTTAGCACACACTTTAGCCCAGCATCGTGGGCGGAGTATTGGCGGGAATCGCCATAGGGAGTTACCTGCTGCCGCGAGGGAAGAAATGGTGGGAACTGCGTTGGTCACCCAAAACTACACTCAAAATGTAGGGTCATTCGCAATACTCCACGCTCAGCCCGTTGGTCGAAAACGGTTCGTTCGCAGACGGGGTACGGGAGTTATGCCTTGCTGGAAACGGATACCCGTCGACAGCTTTTGGCATGAAACGCTCTAACCTTTTCAATGCCACACAGCAGTTGGCCGGTTTCCTCGAGGCCGGGCACCTTCACTTGTGGTTCGGGGAACCGCAACACCTGTGCCGCACAGCGCCAGGTCGGACGCGAGTGCTGTACCTGGGGAATGCTCCCATACAGTCCGGCCGAGTTACGCAATCCCACTTTATGCTCGGGATCAGGTTTTGCTTGGCCGTTGTGGCGACGTCAAATCCGCAAACAACCCGAAGTGTCTCACCGACGAATCTGGGTATTGGGTCTGAAAGCGGCCTGAGCGAACCACAAGGGGGTGTCGTGGGCTAGGGTTTCCAGCCGTTTGCCCCTCAAGGCCCCATCAGTGGCTTGGCCCAGGATGTTCCAGCGGCTGTTGGTCTCCTGATCGACCCAACTCCCGGCTTCGAACCGGAAGCTTAGGGTTCGGCCCTCGAGTCGCCGGCTGAACACCCCCACCGCCCCCACATCCCTGGCCTGCTCAAAGCTGTTGGCGTCCAGGGCACTGCGGGTGCCGGCCGCCCACCAGACCGCTACCTCCAGGCCGCCCAGCTGGTCGTTGACGGCCTGCCTTTGAGCAATAAGCGAGAACGGGTAGGCGACCGATTGCTGGCCCACCTCGAGAGCCACCACGCGCTCCTTGGGCTGAAGCCGCGTGTCGATGTTACCTAGGTACAGCAGCGGCGGCTCGTCGGGTCGGTCGTAGCCGAAGTAGGGGTTTTGCGCGTAGGCCCGCGTAAACCCGGTCTCGGTGGAGAGTACCTGCCCGCCGGGGAAGGCCCGGCTGAAGGCCGCGAAGCTAACCACCTGAGAAGGAATCCGCAACAGGCGGGTGTTGCTCAAGGCCCCTACGGCGCCCTCTCCGGTCATCTGGGCGAAAACGCTACCGGTGGCCGAATCGAAGATCAGCGGGTTGGCTCGGTAAAGCATCCCCGAGGTGCCGAAGCTGACCTCGAGTCCCCAGTTCGGGGCGGGCTGGCCGGTCTGGGCGCTGTACGCGGCCTTGAAAGCGGGGTCTAGGGCTGCCACGCTGGCCCTCGGATCGAGCCGCAACACCGCCTCGCGCTCGGCGTCGCTCAGCGCGACCCTGCGGTCGTATACCGCCGCGCTGTTGCACAGCGGACTGTAGGTGACGATCAGGGTGCCGTCGTTCACGACCTCGTGCCAGCGGAGGATTCGCAGCGGATAGGCTTTGCTCCCCACCACCACCACCGGCTCCTCGGGTGACAGCAGGCGGGCATCGGCCAAGGCGACGAACTTTGGGGCCGCGGTGGCCGTGATGCGGCCGTTGCGGTCGCCGGTGAAGCCCAGCGCGGGGACGCCCTGCGGGGGTGGGCCAGCACTGATAATCTGCTCGAGGGCAATTCGGGCCTTAGAAACGTCGGTTCCCAGGTAGGGAAAGTTTGACTCCGCCAGAGAAGAAACCGTGCACAGGAGCGAAAGGATGACGACGAGCTTTTTCATGGCTCCCTCTTACTTCGACTCGCAGATCTCGCGCCCCGGCAGGGCACAGCGGCTAAACTGCACCTGACCCGTGGATGCAAACTTTTTGAGCAGATCCATCGAGATGACCAGGTCGGTCTTTACCGCTTCCTGGTGGCAGGCCAGACAATTGCCGGGCATTTCGACCACCACCGACTCGGGCTTGCCGTCCAGAAGATAGGCCCCGAAGCCCCAGACCCGCAACCCCTCTCCGGGCTGAAGTTTGGTGACCACGTGGAGCTGGTTCTCCTCCTTGCTGCGGCTGATTTTGCCGTCGGTGTCAAAGTTGATGCCGCTGAACGTCTCGATCGCGATGACGGTTCCGACGGGCAGCGGTAGCCCTTGCTGGATGGCCTCGAGTCCGCGCTTGGAGATGTAGAGGTCGCGGGACTTTTTGTCCACGCGGTCCACCACCGCGTACTTTATAAGGGTCTGGCGGAAGTTCTGTGGAAAGGGGATCATAGGGTTGGGGCCGGCTGCCATTACCACCGCCAGCAGGGCCACACCGAGACTGATAACACCGAACTTTTTTATAGTCCCACCTCCTAAGGCGCACCGTCGGATTGGTGACGGGCAAGCCGAAACAAACGCCCAACCACGCCATAGCCAATCCGGCCGTACGCCGCCATTACCGTCTCCTCATTCGCACCATACTGTAGGTTGCCAGGGCCGTCGTAAACACCGGAAGAATTGCCACCACCGCGAGGCTGAGGGCGGGGGGCAGCTGCTGGAAGTGCAACGTGACGCCGCGCAGCACGTCCAGGAAGTAGGTGATCGGGTTGAGGTAGACCAGGGTCTGGAGCCACCAGGGCAACTGCACCACCCAGCCACCCCCGATGGCGTTGATGCCCAAGCGGTTGAGCTCATCGCGGATGTGGTCGGGAATCTCTAAAAAGCCCACGCCGCCGATGATGCCCTTGAGCGGGAAGATTGAGCCGGAGAGGAAGTAGAGCGGTTGGATCACCCCGTTGGAGATGCTGCCAAAGCCTTCGAAGGTGGCCATCCTCGAGGCCAGAAACACCCCAAACCCCGTCACCGCCAGTCCCATCAAGGCCATCACCAGCCAGGCCAGAAGCAACGAGGCGGGGGTCAGACTGACCCCGATGAGGGGTGCGAACAAGAGAGGAACCGTTCCCTGCAGGACCGCAATGGTGGCCCCGCCCAGCAGTTTGCCCAGCGCTACCGAGAACACCGGGGCGGGGGAGACCAGCACTTCGCGCAGAATCCCCACTTCCCGGTCCCAGACCAGCGAGATGGCCACTTGCAGCGCCGCGAACAGGATGTTGAGTGTCACCACCCCCGGCAGGATGTACTGCGCATAGGTGTAGCCCTCGATGTCGCGAAATGAGGCCCCCAGCCCAAAGCCCAGGATCACCAGCCAGAGAATGGTGCGCGAGAACGCCCCGAACACCTGAGATCGATCGCGCAGATAGCGCAGCATCTCCCGCCGCCAGAAGACCCGAACCACGGCAATCTCGAGGGCCGGGCGGGCGGGAAGCGAAGTGGAGGGGAGTGTCATGGGTTTAACCTTGAGATCTATCGTAGTGGAGAGGAGGTGCAGACTTCGGAAAACTCGGCCATTCAACCTACCTTGGGACTTTCACCCCGCTGGCTCACTTGGTGTATTCTCCGCCCCGCTTGGCGAAGCTCAGCATGCGGTCCCTGGGCTTGGCCTCCTCGTCGCGGAGTTGGCGGCCGGTCAGTTGGATGAACACTTCCTCGAGGCTCCCCCTCTCGCTGCCCAGTACCTGCTGCTTGAGTGCCGCAGGAGTGTCGAGCGCGATTAGCTTGCCTCGGTCCATAATCCCCACCCGGTCACAGGCCTCGGCCTCTTGCAGGTAGTGGGTCGTCATAAATACCGTCAGGCCCCCGTTGCGCAGGCCCTGTACGCGTTCCCAGAGGTGAATCCGGCCTTGGGGGTCGAGTCCCAGTGTCGGCTCGTCGAGGAAGAGCAGTTTGGGTGTGTGCATGAGCGAGCGGGCCAGCTCGAGCCGGCGCTTCATCCCGCCGGAGAACGTGCGCAACGGGCGCTTGGCGACCCCGGCGAGGTCGCTCCACTCCAGGGCCTGGGCGATGGCCTGCCGGGTTTGGGCGGCTCCCAGGCCGTAGAGCACCGCGTGGATCTCGAGGTTCTCGCTCGCGGTGAGGCGCTCGTCGAGGGCGGGTTCCTGAAATACCACCCCAATACAGGCACGTACCTGGGCGGCCTGGGTGGCCACGTCGAAGCCCGCGACCTTGGCGCTACCGGAGGTGGGCCGGGTCATGGTGGTGAACATGTGCAGGCTGGTGGACTTGCCCGCCCCGTTCGGGCCGAGCAAGGCAAATAGCTCGCCTTGGCCGACGCTCAGCTCCAGGCCTTCAACCGCCACGGTTTCGCCGTATCGGCAGCCGAGGTCGTGGCACTCCAATACTGCTGGCACGCTCACCTCAGGGGTTCTCCGGCCTGTGCCAAAAGGCCAGGCAGCTTGCCGCACAGCTCGTCGGAAGTCTCGCGCTCGGCAAATTTCTCGGCGAGTTCCTCCATGGCCTCGGCCAACGGGGTGTGGGCCTGCGGTGCGAGGGTTTGCACGGTGGCGGCGAGGTGCTGTTCGTAGAGTACGTTGGCGGCTGAAGCCCACTCCAAGGCCAAGCCCCACTGCCCGCTTTCTGTGGCCCGGCAGGCCTGCGCGGCGTTGACCCGCGTGAGCGCAAAGGCCCGGCCCAGGTCTTGGAGCAGCAGCGGCTTTCCGGCGGCCTGCTCGAGCCCGTATGCCGCGTCCAGTGCGGCCTGCTCGGCGTCCTCGGGGTCGCTGTAGCGCTCGGGCGGCTCGGGACTGGCGATCAGCTTGCCCAAGCGGGCCAGTGCGTCGTCGGACTTCTGCCGACCCTCGCCGTTGGCAAGCCTGGGGCGAAGCTGCCGCCACAGCAGGTTCACCCGCTGCAAGCCCGCCCAGGCCAGGGGGTAGGCCTCCTCCTCGCCCTGCGCGGCCTCTTCGTAGGCCTCGGCCACGCCCTCCTCGAGGTTGAGCAGCTGGGCCAGTAGTGCGGCCTGAAAAGCGGGGTCCTGGCGGGTCTGCCGGGGTATCAGGGTACGCTGGGTCTGGTCAAGGAGCCAGCGCACCCGGCGGTTAAGCCTCGCAGAACTCCGGCCTTTCTCGGCCAGGTCTTGGGCCTGGGTCAGTGCGGCCTCGAGTTTACCGGCCAGGCTTGAGTCGGCCTTTTGTAGGCTGCCCAGGAACAGCCGGCTTTTTTCCCGCATGGCCTCGGCTACTTCGTCCTCTGGCTCAGCCACCAGCGCGGCCATCTGAATCCGTACCATCTCGGTGAAGCGGGCCACGCGGAGGCTGACCGACTGCTCGTAGGCCACCTGAGCCTGTGCGCCCAGCAGGCTGAACAGCACCAGGGTCAGCAACAGCCCCCTCACCGCACCACCCCAATCACCACCGAGTGCGGCCCACGCCCGACTGCGATCTTCTTGACCACGCTCAAGCTGTTGGAATCAATCACGCTAACGCTGTCGGAGAGGCCATCGGCGGTGTAGACCTTTTTGCCATCCGGGGTCACGGTCACCCCCCACGGACGGCGGCCCATGCGTTCTTTGATCTGCTTGATCAGACGGTTGGACTGGGTGTCGATTACATAGATGGTACTGGTTCCGCCGCCGGCCACGAACAGCCGCTTGCCGTCCGGCGAGACTGCCAGCTCCACGATGCGCGAGTCTAGGCCCAAGGCAATGGTTTGGATCACCCGGTGTTGGGCGGTGTCCACTACCGCCACCGAGCCGCCAATTTCCGCCGACACATATGCCCGTTTGCCGTCAGGTGAGAAGGCCACGTCGCGGGGGCGGTTGCCCACCAGGAAGTGCCGGATCAGCTTGAGGCTCTGAGGGTCAATGGCGGTGACGGTATGGCTGGTCTCGCCGGTAATGTAAACCACTTTACCGTCTGGGCTTACCTTTACCCCTTCGGGTTCAACCCCAGTTGAGAAGTCGGCGAGGATCTTCTGGGTGGTCAGGTCGAAGCCCGTTCCTTTGGCGGCGTTTTCGTTGGAGGCCCAGAGCTGCTTACCATCGGGCGAGACTGCCACCCGCTCGGGGTTGGTGCCGATGCGATACTCGGCCACCACCTTGTTGGAGGCCACATCGATTGCCACGATCTTGTCCTCGGGGGTCTCGAGCTTGGGCAGAAAGTCGCTCACCGCCACATAGATGGTTTTGCCATCCGGGCTGACTGCCATCCCTCTGGGGCGCACCTCGCCGGGGCGACCCGAGATGGTAATGGTGCCAATTACCGCATCTCTGGCCACATCAATAACGGTGATGCTGGCCCCGTACTCATTGGAAACGTATGCGCGGTAACTGACCGCGCTTTGAGTCAGGCTCACTGCGGTTAGGGCCAGCAGTCCGATCAGGGTCAGTACAAAGACAATCCTTCGCATACTCCTCCTTAACGGAAGCGGCACTTGGAGTCGCGCCGCATGTCGCCCAGTTGATCCAGCCGCTCGACCACGCTGGTTCCGGGGCGGTAGATGGCAGGAAGTTCACCCACCAAGCTGGCCATTGCAATGCGTTTGGAAAGCTCCACACTGGCGCTCGAGCGGGCGTTGAGCTTGACTAGATACATCGGCTGTCGAAGCTGGTGATCCCAAGGTCTAAAGCTGACCCCGATGCCCTTGTGCACATCAAAAACAGTCTGGGGGTTCTCGAGGTAGGCCACCAGTTTGGCCGCGTCCACCGACTGGGCCTGTGAGGCGGTCTCGTAGAGCATCTTCACCGACTGGTAGGCCGCCCAAGCGGGCGCGTCCATGGCCTGGCCCCAGCGCTGCGAAAAGCGGGCGTTCAGCTCCCGGGCCCCGTACCTATCCATGGTGGTTTCCCATAGTGTTGCCCGGAAACCGGCGCTGGATTTGGGAGCCATCACCCGCAGGGCGGAGTAGTAGTCGCGGGTCTGCGAGATGGGGTCGGGGAAGGCAGTGACCAGGGCCTTCAGGTCGGTGCCGTCGTACTGACTGAGGAAGGTGGCCTGATCCTCCGCGCCCAGCAGCATCAGCACCACGTCGGCGTTGGAACGTCGAATGGCCTCGAGTTCGCGCCCAAAGTCAGGCTGAGAGACGACCACCTCGGCCTTACCTACCTCTCTGGCTCCCCAGTGGCGCACCGTAACCGCCTTGATCATGCGGCTATAGAGGGCTTGGCCTTCAGGGGTTTTTGGGTATACGAAGAACCAACGGCGGAAGCTCGAGCGCACGAACCAGTCAGCCAGGGCATCCAGGTACATCGAGGCACTGGCCTCAACGTGGAACATTAGGCGGTTGCACTGCTCGCCCCGCAGGGCGTTTGAAGGGTTACCGATATTGAAGAACAGCACCCGCCGGGCCTGGGCTACTTTGGCCAGAGCCTCGGCCTGTCCCGGTCCGATTCCGCCCACCAGCGCGAAAACGTTTTCGGTGGCGATGAGCCGTTCGGCGGCACGGGTGGCGGCCTCGGCGGTGGGAGCACTGGCCAAAACCACCTTGACCTGAACGCCCAACAGCTCGGCGTTCTGCCCGATCTCGTCGCCGGCCATGATACCGCCCATGCGGGCCAGGTCACCGGCGTATTCGTAGGGGGCCGAGACCATCGTCTCCACCCCGGTACGCACTGGGACGATCAGCCCAATGCGCATTAGCTTAGGGGCCTGGGCCTGAGCAGCGCCCAGTGCCACCAGGGTCAAGAGTAGCAAAGTTCGCACCAGTGGGCGCATCACTTCACCTCCAGTACAGGTTTGGGTAGGGGGATCTGTGGCACACCGAACTCCTTTAGAATGGCCTGGATCTGATCCCAGCGCCGCGTGATTGCGCGGTTGAGCCGATCCTTGAAGGCTTCGTCGCCCACCCGCACACCCAACGTGATGGCATATACCATCGAAAGCGCAGGCGGCTCGAACTCGGGGCTTACCGGGGTGATGGTCATCTTGACCGGCTGTCGTTTGGCGAAGTAGGCCGCTACCGGCCCCCACAGAATGGCCACATCGACCTTGTTTGCGCTCACGGCCTCGAGCATGGGCGAGGAGGAGGTGTTGTTGGGGTCGATAGGCTCGAGAATCATGGCTCCCTGCGAAAGACCCCGGTTGACCAACGAGGCGAAGGGCGGGGTGCCGGGGGTCTCGATGGCGATCCGAAGGGTCTTGAGCACTTCGTCGTCCACAGAGACGATCTTGTAGGGGCTGTCGGCGCGGTAAACGAAGACGTAGGTGCTCTGGTAGTAGGCCAGTGTGGACAAAACGCCACGGTAGCTCTCGCCCACCCCCACCACCACGTCACAGTTCCCTTGCCGGAGCTGGTCTTTGATGATGCTGGGGCCCTGCGGCCACCAGACGTAGGTCAGCTTGGCCTTAAGGTCTTGGGCCAGCAGCGCGAGGATGCGGTTGTCGAACCCCTGCAGCGTGCGGTGTGAGTTGGGCAGGTTGTCTGGGTCGGCGCACACCCGCATCTCCCAGCTTTGGGCCAGCGCAAGGCTTGAGCACACTGCCAGGGCCAGCACCCCACGAACTAGAGGGCGGAAGTCTATAGGTTCGGATCTGATCATCATAGGGGGAGCCTCGAGAGATACCTGGAACCACGGATTGGAACGGGAGCAAAGAGGAAGGAGAGAGGATAAGGAAGGTTTTCATTAGGTTTTTGGAGCCAAGAGATAGTCTACAGCGGTTTGCGCCCAGCGACCCTTACTCGAGGGTTCCTCTGAGTGGGCGTTTGGCTTTTCCACCATGAACGGATAGATTCTCTTTACTGACAGTATAAGCCTTTAGCGACCTTTGGTTGGAAAAAAGACCCAAAAGAGTGCTTGTACCCTTCCATACGGTTTTGATCTTGCTATACTCCGTTTCTCTCCCGTCTACACCGCCCGTGCCACTGTGCGCCGCCTGTCGCCTTGCCCGAAAAAACCAGGGCAAGGGAGATTGCTCGCCCTTGCCCTCGGTCAACTATCGTGGGTTACTCGGGCAGGCTGAAAACGAAGAGGAAGTTGCCCTTGCGCTGGTAGGCGCCGATGGGGCCTTGGGCGGCATCATCAAGGTCAATAGCGCGGGTGCCGATTCCCTTAGAGCCGACCAGCACGGCCACGTACTGCTTGCCATCGGGGCCGAGGTAGGTCATGGGGTTGGCTAGGCTAGCTGCGCCGGTGCGGAACTGCCACAACAGCTGGCCGGTGCGGGCGTGGGCGGCTTTGAAGAAGCCGTCTACCGTGGGGTAGAAAACCAGGTCACCGGCGGTGGCTACCGTGCCCGCCAGGGTGCGGAAGGGCTCGGGGATGCTCCAGGCTTCTTTCTGACGAACGGGATCCCAGGCCATCAGGCGGGTGCGCTCGTTGGCCGGGGTGGCCAGCTTGGCGGTGGAGCGGATGCCGATGTAGCGGTCGCCCGGCTTGTAATCGACATCGAAGGTCTCCTGATCCATGCACAGGTTGGTCTGGGTTAGGAAGTAGAACAACCCCGTGCGCGGGGAGTAGGAGATGGGCTGGAAGTTCTTGCCGCCAATCAGGTGCGGGCAGATGTCTTTAATGGTCGAGTTGGGCGCTTGCAGCTTGTCTTTGTTGAAGATGGGGAAGCCGGTCTTGAGGTCGTAGCCGCTGGCCCAGTTGGTCTGGGGGATGTACTTCTCGGCGGAGATAAGCTCACCGGTGGTGCGATCCACCACGTAGAAGAAGCCGTTGCGCCCAGCGTGAACCATGACCTTGCGCATCCGCCCGTTGATCCGCAAATCCAACAGGCTGAAGGGGCCCATCTCATCCCAGTCCCACTGCTCCTGGGGGGTGAACTGGTAGGCCCAGATCAGCTCGCCGGTGTCGGGGTTGCGGGCCAGGACCGAGGCCACGTACTTGTTGGTCCAGGTCAGGGGGTCGGGGTTGTTGGGGTCGCGGCGG
>JANRLD010000075.1:0-78275 GCA_033762915.1 Meiothermus sp.
GTTCTTGAGCTCGCCCATGAGGTCTTCGATGCTCTGGGTGGAGATGGGGTCGAGGGCGGAGGTGGGCTCGTCCATGAGGAGGACCTCGGGCTGTACGGCGAGAGCGCGGGCGATGCATAGTCGCTGCTGCTGTCCGCCGGATAGGCTCATGCCTGGTGCCCTGAGCCGGTCCTTGACCTCGTCCCAGAGAGCGGCCTGGGTGAGGGAGCGCTCGGCGGCCTCGTCGAGCAGGTCCTTGCGCCTGACGCCCATGAGTTTGAGGCCGGCGACGACGTTGTCGTAGATGGTGAGGGTGGGGAAGGGGTTGGGCTTCTGGAAGACCATGCCGACCTTGCGGCGGACCTCGACGGGGTCAACGCCAGGGGCGTAGATGTCGCTGCCGTCGAGCAGGGCTTGGCCCTCGACGCGGGCGATCGGGGTGAGGTCGTGCATGCGGTTGAGTGCGCGGAGGAAGGTGGTCTTGCCGCAGCCGGAGGGGCCGATGAGAGCGGTGACCTTGTTGGCGTAGACAGGCATGGAGACGTTGCCCACCCCCACCTTCTTGCCGTAGTAGACCGTCAGACCTTTGCCTTCCATGCGTGGACGTAGGTCTGCTGCCAGCGTCATGGTGGTCTGCCCACCGCTCGAGTTCATCCCCTTTACATCCATCGCGCCTCCATTATTGGGCGGGTACAAAGTAGAGGTTGGCGTGTCGCAAGCCAGATTTGTTAGACATTGCTACCCGCCATTCCGCTATTGGTATCTCCGCGTTACATACCGCGCCAACAGGCTGGCCACCAGCACCAGCAGGGTTAGGACCAGCGAGGCCGCCCAGGCTTGCTCTTGGCGCAGCGGCGAGGGCTCGTTGGCGTACTTGAAGATCACGTAGGCCAAGCTCTCGGTGGGCTTGGTCATGTCGAAGTTGACGAAGTTGGAGCCGAAAGCGGTGAAGGCCATCGGAGCCGCCTCGCCGGCGGCCCGGGCGAACCCCAGCATCAGGCCGGTGGTGATGCCGGCGGCAGCGGCCGGGAGCACCAGCGAGAGGATCACCCGCCAACGGGGTAGGCCCAGGGCCAGGCCGGCCTCGCGCACGCTCCAGGGCACCAGCTTCAGCACGCCCTCGGTGGCGCGCAGGATGATGGGGGTCATCACCAGGGCCAGGGCCAGGGCACCAGCAAGGCCAGAGAATTGCCCGGTCGCCGTGACCACCACGGTGTAGATCACCAGGCCCTTAAGCAGCGCGGGCAGGCCGTTGAGGAGGTCGGAGATGACGCGGAGGGTGGGGTTGAGGGGGTGGTCGGGGTACTCGGAAAGCAGGATTCCGCCCGCCAGGCCCAGCAGCCCGCCGATAAGCAGCGCCAGTACATTCATCATCAGCGTGCCAACGATGGCGTGGAGCAGCCCACCTCCGCCCTCCGAAACCGCCTCGAAAGACCGGGTAAAGAACGGCAGGCTGAGGGCACTCAGACCATTGATGAATACTGAGGCAAGCACCACCACCAGCGGCAGTACCACCACGGCCGAGCCCAGCACCAGCAGACCCAGCATCACTTTGTTCCACAAGCTGCGCCGCCCCAGGTTGCCGTCCCTAGGGATGGAAGTTTGGGATACGGTTTGGGTCTGGGTCATAATCTACCGTCCACGCTCATGCGCTTTACGATCCAGGCCGCCAGCAGGTTCATGGCCGCGCTGATAACGAATAGAATCAAGCCCAGTGCGAGTAGGCTGCTGAGTTGCAAGCCCTGGGCCTCGCCGAACTCGTTGACGATGGCCGAGGGAATAGTGGTTGCGGAGCCGAACAGGGTGAAGGGCAGGTTCTTGGAGTTGCCGATCACCATCACCACCGCCATGGTCTCGCCCAGGGCGCGGGTGAAGCCCAGGATGATTCCCGCTAGGATGCCGCCCCTGGCATAAGGCAGCACTGCGTTCTTGATCACTTCCCACTTGGTCGCGCCGAGCGCATACGACGCCTCGCGCTGTGCCGAAGGAACCAAAGCGATGGAGTCTTTGGCGAGGCTGGCCGCGTAGGGGATCACCATCACCGCGAGCACGATCACCGCCGTGGTCATCCCGATCCCGATGGGGGAACCGAGGATGGGAATAATCCAGTCCACCTGGTTTTCTAAGGCCCAAGCCACGATGTTTTGCTGCACGCCACGCACCGCCGGGGCCAGTACCAACAGGCCCCACAGGCCGTAGATCACGCTGGGCAGGGAGGCCAGCAGCTCGAGCGAATACTGTAAAACATTCCCCAGCCATCGCGGCGCGTACTCGACGGCAAAGATCGCCACCGCCAAGGCCGGGAAGAAGGCCAGCACCAGGGCTGCGACGCTGGTCACGAAGGTGCCGACGATGAACGGCCAGGCCCCGAAGATGTTGGCCACTGGGTCCCATGTAGTGCCGCCGATGAAGCCGCCCAGCCCAAACTGCAGTAAGGCCGCGCTGCCTCCAGTTGCGAGCTGCCAGCCCATCAGCACCACGATGCCGATGATCATCAGGCAGAGGGCAAGAACCGCGTATACGAACAGCCGGTCCCCGAACGCGCGGTAGAGGGGCGAGGCACTGTTTTGAATGGGGGGCGTTGAGGCTGCCATGCGCTCTCCAGAAAGGGGTGAGACCAGCACGGCCTCACCCCAGGGATACATGTGAACCTAAGGGGGCCTAGCGGAGCGGCTGTCCGTTGAAGGTCAGACTGTCCACCAGGGCCAAGGCACGCCGGGCAACGTCGGGCGAGAGGCGAACGTAGGAGGCCCGCTCGTTTTGGGCCTGGCCTTCGGTAAGGATCCAACGCAAGAAAGTCTGGACCGCCCTGGCCTGCTCGATGCTGCGGGCGGTGACGCTTTGCTCACGGTAGACCAGCATCCAGGTCATGCCCACGATCGGATAGCCCTGGGGGTCGCGGGTGTTGACCACCTGGCCGGGTAGCCGCAGATCGGCGGGCACGTCAATCCCCGAGGTTGCCTCCACCGCCGAAGCCAGCGAGGGGCGAATCCAGTTGCCTGCGGCATTGCGCAGGGTGGCGCTCTTGAGGTCGTTCTCGATGGCGTACTTCAGCTCGACATAGCCGATGGCGCCGGGGGTCTGGTTAACCAGCGCGGCCACGCCGGCGTTGCCACGCCCGCCCAGGCCGGAGAAGGCAGGCCAATTGACCGACTGTCCGGCACCGACGCGGCTCTTCCACTGCTCGGAGATCGCGGTGAGGTAGGAGGTGAAGATGAAGGTGGTGCCCGAGCCGTCGGAGCGGTGGGCGGCGGAGATCAGAAGGTTGGGCAGGTTGACGCCGGGGTTGAGCGCGGAGATGCGGCGGTCGTTCCAGCGGATGATACGGCCCAAGAAGATGTCGGAGAGCACGGCCGGATCGAGGCGGAGTTCGTTGACGCCCGGCAGGTTGTAGATCACCGAGACCGGGCCAAGTGCGGTGGGGATGTGCAGGACCTCGGAGTTGTTGGCCCCCCTGCGTATGTCGGCAATCTGGGCGTCCGTCAGGGGCGCGTCAGAGGCCCCGAAGGCCACCACCTTGTCGGTGAACTGGCGGATGCCCGCGCCGGAGCCCACGGCCTGGTAGCTGACGCGGATGTTGGGGTTGGCCCGCTGAAAGTTGGGGATGTAGTACTCGGTGTAGAGCGGCGCCGGGAAGGTCGCCCCCGCGCCCGAGAGGGTGATCTGGGCGGAGGCGAAACCGGCGAGGCCCAGCAGGGCCGTGGCGGCTAGAACGTGCTTGTTCATGACAATTTCTTCTTATCTGACACGGGGGCGCACTTCGCCTCCCACACGATGTAGAGTCTTTCAGCACCGGGTCAGGGCAATGTCAGGGAAGTTTCTACGATGGCCTGACAAAGCTCGTCATGACCCGAAAACAGCCCACTCTCGAAGATTCGTTTGGCAGCACGGCAAAGACCTAACCGCAAACGGGGGACTTTTTTGTCTGCACGGTAGATTTTGGAGCCGATGGATATACACCGTGCTAGGTGTTAGCCCAATACCGCCTCGAGCAAACTCTCCCCCGCGAAGCCCTTGTTCGAAATTCCCAGTGCGCTCGCCAGGGTCGGGGCCACCTGATTGGCGGCGGCACGACCGACCACTCGGGGCGATACCTCGGCGCCCGCCAGCACCATGAATCGGTGGTCTCCGGGGAGGCCAGGGCGGATCCCGTGTGAGGAGCGCAAGATGGGCTCCCCAACAGCCTCGGAGGCCGGACGGGCAGGATCGTACTCGAAGTCGTAGAGGTCAGGAGCCACGAAGCAATACACCTGTTCACGCTGCTCAGCGGGGACGTGCGCGTTGGAGTATTCCTCCACGCCATACTCGGCCAGACGAGCGCGAATCTCGGTCAGCTCCGCTGCGTTCTTGGGGACCACGTGAAGCATGCTACCCTCGCAGGCAAAGGTGGTCTGGGGGATGATGACCTCGGGGTGTAGGGCTTGATCAATCCGACTGTGACCATGGTCGGAGAGCACCGCAATGGTGTACTGCTCCAGTAGACCGGCACCCTCGAGCCGGGCCAGTAGCTGCCCCACCAAGGCGTCGGAGTAGCCCAACGACCACAGTGCCTCGGGCGTGTCGTAGCCCGCGTAGTGCTGGGCGGTGTCGGGCAGCAGAACTTCGGTGAACATTAGGTCGGGCTGCTCGGCCAGCAGTACCGCGCCCGCCAGCCCCATGATCTGTGCGTCGCCCAAGGCCGATTTGGCATACTTGTCGCCCAGGTCGGGGAGGAGGGGCAGTTCTATGCCGGTTTGATGGGCGGCAGCCTCGAGGCGCGCCTCGATGTGCTCCGCCGCCCGCCGCCAACTCTGGGCGGTGGGAACCGGAACCGTGTCGCGGGAGCGCTGGATAAAGGCCCCCGCCCACCACGGAGCCTTGAACAGATCTGTGTCCTCGGGCCGGATCATTCCGTACCCGACCACCGCGCTCTGCTTGCCGGCCGCCTGGGCCAACGCGGGCAGGGTAGGCACCCGCACGTCATCCGGCGTGGCGTGGCGGAACTGCTCACCGTCCCAGATCACATTGCCGTAAATCCCGCTGTCCGATGCCAGCGCCCCGGTGGCAATCGAAGTCCGCCCCGGAAACGAGGTACCGCAGACCTCGGCCTCGAGGTTTTCCACCACCAGCCCGCGCCGGGCCAGCGCCGAGAGGTGGGGCATGTACCCCCGCCGCCGGGCAAACGAGTCCGCACTGATACCGTCCAGCATGATGACCAGGAGTTTGGGCATGGTTTGCTCCTTTAAGGCCTCGAGGGTCGAAGGAGAGTAGACACAACGTCACCGACCTTCGACCCTCGACCTTTTTCGACTCAGAGCGGTTCCCCCGCATACTCCCTACGGCGCTAAAGCGGGCAGTTTTTGCTGTTGGGGACTACATTGCCTGCCGCCGCGAGGGAGGTTGGGGTGGGAAACGGGATCAGCTCAAGGCTGCTGCCTAAACAGGTTCGCAGTCCGGTTCACCAGGTCGTTGATGCTGGCCTCGACGGGGCGGTTGTTGATCCAGATGTCCTCGAGGGTTTTGCGGATCTCCTGAATGCCCTGCACGTAACCGGCCTCGGACGGGCGGGGGCGGGCGGTGGGCAGCTGGAGCATCCCCTGGGCCAGGCCTTGCTCGGTCTGGAGGAAGCGCTGGAAAGCCGGCAGGTCGTTGGTGGCGCGGGTGATGGGGACGTAGTTGGTGTCGCGAATGAAGGCCAGCTGCTGCTCGGGGGTGTTGAGCCACTGGATGAACTTCCAGGCCGCTTCAACCCGGTTCTGCGGCACGCCACGGGGAATAGCCAGGGTCGCGCCGCCCACCGGCACCACGGGGCTGCGGAACCAGGGCAGGTTGGAAACGCGCACTTGGGTACGGAACCTATCGCCCGCCAAGGCTTTGATGCCGGGGCGGCTGGCCACCGACTGGAAGGTGATGGCCACCTTTCCGCTCAGGAAATCTTGCGAAATGGTGGCATCGTTTTGCACGACCGCCGTGCCTTCGCGGATCATCGCGGTCCAGAGATTGATCACCTCGAGGGCACGCGGCTCGTTGAGGGCCAGCTTATCGCCGCGCACCATCTCGCCGCCGTTGGAGAAGATAGCCCCTTCAAGCACCCAGGGGAAAGCGGGCAGCGCCATCGCGGGTACGCCAGTGGCGGCCTTCACTTTGCGGGCGAACTCGGGGAACTCCGTCCAACGGCGGGGGGGCGCACCAAAGCCGGCCTTTTGCAGCAGTTGGGGGTTGTAGTAGGTGACGGGGTTGGAGTTGTTCCAGGGAGTGGCGAAGACCTTGCCGTCGCCGTCGGGATCGGTCTGTCGGCGGAATACCGGCCAGAAGCTATCGAACATCCCCTTGAAGCCTGGCAGGGTGGAAAGCTCGGTAAGCTGACCGGCAGCGGCCAGACGGGGCCACAGGGCTACTTCGAGTTGCAACAGATCCGCCGCAGGCTGACCCGCCGCGATGCCCGCCAAGGCCCGCTGCAAAACGCCCTCGTAGGAGTTGGCAAACTCCCCCTTCACAGTCACTTCGTTCTGGCTCTTGTTGTAGCGGTCAATGGTCTCGCGGATGATCTCGCCCAGGCGCCCGCCCAGCCCGTACATCAGGGTGATCTCGGTGCGCTGCTGCGCCAGAGCGGACGAACCAATAACCGCCAAGGCCCCTAAAGCCATCAAAATCTTCTTCATTGTCGCCTCCTGGATTTCTGTGCTTATTTGAGCATCCCTGCGGTGGGATAAAGCTCCAAAAACGATAGGGAAGATGGAAGAGGGAGGGTGAAGTCAGACCCAAACAGAAATCGCTTTTCCTTCCCGCTTCCCTCCCATGCTTAAGCGCTTCCTCTATCCTTTGAGTCCGCTCGAGGCGGCGCTTTCAATGAACCACTTCTGAGCGAAGAAGTAGACCAGCAGCATCGGGGCGATCACGATGAAAGTGGCCGCCAGCACCACCGGAATATCGGTGTTGCCCTCGAGGTTGTTGAACATGGTCAACCCGACCTGGATGGTGCGAATCTCATCGCGGTTGGTGGCAATGAAGGGCCACACCAGCGCGTTCCAGTTAGCCAAGAACGTCAGCACCGAAAGAGCGCTGATGGCAGGGGTGTTGACCGGCATCAGGATGCGGAACAAGAAGGTCAGCGGGGAAGCGCCATCCAGCTTGGCCGAGTCGTCGAGCTCCTTGGGGGTCTGCATGAAGGCGTTGCGCAGCAGGAAAATCCCAAAGGCAGTGGCAGCGAACGGCACGATCAGGGCCAGATAGTTGTTGTACCAGCCAAAGTTACGGATGGTCAGGAAGTTGGGGATCAGCAGTACGTCGCCGGGGATCATCAGTGTGGCGAGCGCGACCATGAACAGCACCGGCTTCAGCGGGAACTCGAGCCGCGCGAAGGCGAACGCCGCCAGGGAAGAGGTCAACACCACCAGCAAGGTGGTCAGCCCCGCCACAAAAAATGTGTTGAGCAGAAACCTTCCGAACGGCGCGGAGTTCCAGGCCTCGATGAAGTTCTGCCACTCCCAGGTAACCGGGATCAGCGGCCCAAAGTACAGCTGGTCCGGCGCTTTGAAGGCCCCCAGCAGCAGCCAGATCAGTGGCGCAATGAAGAGTATCCCCACCAAAAGGGATAGGGCCTCGAGACCGCGCTGACGCCAGAACTTAGACATGGAGGCCTCCGACCGGGTGGGAAAGCTTCGAGCAAGAAGAGAGGATGAATAGGGAAGACGGGTTCACACGCCTCAGGCCATCTTCCTCCCCCTTCCCGCGCTCCTTCAAACGCTGTGCGCCGGTCATTGGTAGTGCACCCGCCTTTCGCTGACCTTGAACTGCACCCAGGCCAACACCAGCAGCAGCACAAACAACGCCACCGAGAGTGCGCTGGCGTAGCCCATCTGGAAGAACTGGAAGGCGTTCTGGTAGATGTAGTAGCCCATCAGGTTGGTTGAGCCGACCGGGCCCCCGTCGGTGCGCAGAACCAGAATCAGGCCGTAGCTCTGGAAAGTGCCGACCAGCGATAGGAAGAACACCACCATCGTGGTTGGAGCGAGGAGGGGAATGGTGATGCGCCAGGCCACCTGCCAGGGCGTCGCGCCGTCCACCCGAGCGGCCTCCTCGAGCTCCTTGGAGATTCCCTGTAGGCCCGCCAGGTAGATCACCGCAGGCAGTCCCACGCCCTTCCAGACCGCGATAAGAATCACCGAGGCCAGGGCGGTAGAAGGATGGGTGAGCCAGCTCGAGCCGGGCAGCCCCAGGGCCGAAAGGATCTGGTTCAGTGGGCCGCCATTAGGGTTCATCATGTGCAGCCAAATCAGCGCGGCCGCCGTCACCGATACCACCACCGGGGCGAAGACCGCTCCCCTGAGGAAGGCCTGGAAGCGGGTTTTGACGTTCATCAGGAAGGCCAGCGCCATCCCCAGAGCCACCTCGGCGCAGGTCACGACCAGCGCAAACACGGTCGTGACCGTCATCGCGTTGACGAACTCGCGGTTGGCGAGCATGGCCTGATAGTTTTGCAGTCCCACCCAGTTGGGCGATCTGAGCAAGTCGGCGTCGGTCAGGCTCAGATAGATCACCCGCATCAGCGGGTAATACTCGAAGACCGCGAAGACCAACAGCGCGGGCAGCAGGTAGGGAAGCGCGCCGAGCAGCCGCTCCGCGGCCGTGGGCTTGGCGGAAGTACTGACTTTAGGGAGGGGGTGGGCGACGGCCACGCGGTGAATCTAAGGGGCGTTTGTCAGCATGCTGCAAGTCATGGCGGGCTGACAGAGCCCTCGAGTCCAGACCCTCCGAGGGTACTTCGAGGGGTCGCTACGCCCTGCTCTGGCTCCCTGGGGAGGGAGAGCTGGGCTGGGGTAAAGGGCATGGTCCACCCCAAAGCCTGGCTTCGGGCGCCTTCACGGCCCGCTCGCAGTTGTATCACCTGTCCCGAAGCACGTACCCTACCCCGCGAATGGTCTGGATTAGGCGGTTCTCGCCCTCGGCCTCGAGCTTTTGCCGCAGCTGCTTAACATAAACCTCGACCACGTTGACGTCGCCGAAGAAGTCGGTGCCCCACACCTTGTCCAGGAGTACCTGCTTGTTCATGACGCGCTCGGGGTTCTCGAGGAAGGCCTGGAGCAGACGGAACTCAAGGCTGGTCAGGATGATCTCGCGCTGGTTGCGGCGAACGGTGAAGGCCTCGGAGTTCAGCTCGAGGTCGGCAAAACGGAATACCTTGGGGGACTCGGCCTGGTGGCGGCGCATAAGGCTTCGAATGCGGGCCACCAGCAGGTCGAAGCTGATCGGCTTGGTCACGTAATCGTCGGCCCCAGTACCCAGTCCCTTGATTTGATCCTCGGGGGTGTCCCTGGCGGTGAGCATGATGACCGGGAGGGTCTCGTCGCCTACGCGCAGCCGCTTGAGCACCTCGAGGCCGTCCAAGCCCGGCATCATCCAGTCCAGAATCACCAGATCGGGGTACTTGTCCCGTGCCTTGTTCAGGCCGTCCTCGCCGTGTTCGGCAACGTCTACAGCGTAGCCCTCATAGGACAGACCGCGCTTGAGGAAGTTGCGCACGCTCGAGTCGTCATCAATGACCAGTATGCGTTGCATGTTTACCTCCTTCCCACCATAGAGCATCAACGTCCCCTAAGGCAAAATTCTCCCCTCAGCCTGCACTCAGCTTGCGTTCAGGGTTCGTCCCTAGGGTGACATTGGCAAGGAGGAAGCGTATGGACTGGATCATCGCAATCTTGGTAGGTGCGCTTATCGGCTGGCTGGCAAGCCTGGTTATGAAGACCGACGCCCGGCAAGGTGCCCTGGCCAACATCATCATCGGCATCGTCGGCTCGGCGCTGGGGCGCTGGCTGTTTGGCGACGTTCTGGGCTTCGGGGGGGCAGCCGTTGCCGGACAGCTTAGCCTGATCGGACTGCTCTGGGGCGTGCTCGGCGCAGTAATCCTGATCGCCATCCTTCGGGCGGTGCGGGTGATTTAGGGCCTGACCTCAGGCCGCGTCAACTGAGCAGCACATGGAGAGGGGGAGCCGGGCTTCGAGCCCTCCTCCTCTTTCTCCGCCATTATAGCGTCGCGGCTCGAGAGTCCGCCCGCAGTGCTTAGTCATCTGGCGAAGTTCCCCGAGCGATGCAGGCCAAGCCTCGCAAGGCCGTCACCGGGACCCGAAGGAGCCCAATGAACCGCACCGAAGTCGAAGCCCGGGCGCCGCTCGAGGTGGGCGAGGGACTGGGGTGAAAACCACCCTGATCGTCAACCCCAACGCGGGAGGGACCGGCGAGGGCACGATTCAGCGGCTCGAGGACAGCCTGGGCGCGCTCGGCTACGTATGCGAGCACCGCGAGACCCACAGCGCCAAAGACCTCGAGGAGGCCCTGAGCGACCCCGGCGAGCTGGTGGTGGCGGCCGGCGGCGACGGCACCCTGCGGGCGGTGGCCACCCGGCTAGCCGGGCGCGGGGTTCCCCTGGCGCTGGTTCCGCTGGGCACCGCCAACAACATCGCGCGCTCGCTGGGGATCGTAGGGCCGCCGGAAAGCTGGCTCGAGGGGCTCCGAGCCCCCCGCCGGGTGCCCTTCGATGTGGGCCGGGTTCGCGGCTCTTGGGGCACGGACCTGTTCCTTGAGGGCGCAGGGGCCGGGCTGTTTGCGCTCGGCCTCTCCAACTACGACCCTGAGATCGGCAAGGACGTGTTGCGGGCGCTGGGAGCGGCCCTTCAGACCTTGCGCGAGTACGTGCCCAGGCCATTTCTGGTGTGGCTGGACGGTGAGCCGGTGGCCGAGCCGCTGACGATGCTAGAGGTCATGAACACCCCCTCTATCGGGCCGCGCCTGCGCTTCGCCCCCCAGGCCGACCCCGGCGATGGCCTGTTGGACGTGGTGCTGGTGAGCGCCGAGCACAATTTGGGGTTTGCCTCCCAGCTGGCGGGGCTGATCTCCGGGCAGTTCACCGAGCTGCCCAACGTGGCCCACCGCCGCTGCCGACGGGTCGCACTTGAGTGGGACGGCTCACCCTTTCACCTCGACGACGAGCTGCGCCAGGCCGACGCACCCGAGCGCCTCGAGATCGAGGTCTGGCCTGCCGCCCTCGAGATCTGGCTGCCCGCCCAAGCCCAAGCGAGCCAAGATGAGCGACCGACTCCCACCCCCGCCTGACCCACCGACCCAGGCTGCCCAGACCCCCGCCGAGGTCACCCAGGGCGGGGCCACCCCCGCGCCCGCTGGGCTGGTGCCGCCCGGAATGTTTCGGGTGGACCTGCACTGCCATAGCGAGGCCTCGGCGGATTGCCGCACCCCCGTGCGGGAGTTCCCAACCCGCTGCGCCGCACGGGGCATCGCCGTGCAAGCCATCACCGACCACGACCAGATCTGGGGCGCCCAACTCTTGCAGGAGCTGTGCGCAGACAATCCGGCCCTCACGGTGATCGTGGGCGAGGAGATTAGCACCCGCGACGGCGAGATCATCGGGCTGTTCCTGCGGGAGCGGGTGCCTCCCGGCCTGAGCGCCGAAGAAACCGTGGCGAACATCAGGGCCCAGGGCGGGCTGGTGCTGATCCCCCACGCCTTCGACCCCCTGAAGCGGTTTCACATCCACCCCCAGGCCCTCGAGCACATCGCCGACCAGGTCGACATCGTGGAGACCTTTAACTCCCACATCTCCAGTCCCCGCTGGAACCTCCGGGCTTTGGAGTGGGCCGAGTCCAGAGGGAAGCTCAAGAGTGCGGGCTCCGACGCCCACACCCTCGATCGCATCGGCGCGGCCTGGGTACAGGCCCCCGCCAGAGACGTTCGCACCCCCGACGACCTGCGCCAGACCCTGCTCGAGGGCACCGTGATGGGCGAGTGGAAGCACCCCTTCGTGGCCTACGCCTCAAAACTCTGGGACTTTGTGCGCCGAGCCGGCAGCGGTAGAACCCTCGAGGCCCCCCGACCATAAGTGGTCGCCCAGATTCGTGAGGCAGATGCCCGTCCCTGCTCTTGGTAGGAAACTGCGTCTAGGCTCGAGCCATCAACGATTCAAGCCCCAATGGCGTCCAATTTTGCAGTCCGAACAAAGCGCCGTGCGCTCCGACGGCCTACCTGAAAGTCTGCTACCCAGTTCCTTTAGACTTTTGGCTCTGCCGTGTCTGGCTTACCCGATAATTTCAAGACGCCACAGCCCCCTTCATTTCTGTGTTATTCCTGTCCCAGTAGGGCAATGGATACACTCTGGGGCCTTGACCCCCACCCAAACCCTTTCACCGAGGCCGCTCCAAACTTGTGCCCGTTTTGAATTTCGCTATATCGGTCGCTTTGGCACAGGATTGTGCGAGGTTTATGGGTGGTTTCTGCTGCACGCACTCATCTTTTGTTACTGGGCGTCCAAGTGGAGATCCTCTTGAAGAACCAATACGAAACATTAAACTACGGGCGTGGTCGTTATAGACAAAGATGGGTATCGCTTCAACTATCGCGTAGGCGCTATCGTCATCAAGAAAAGCCAGATGCTGCTTTGCCATAACGCCGAGGGCGACTACTGGTACGTGCCGGGTGGGCGGGTGGAGCTGGGCGAGGACTCACGTACTGCCCTAAAGCGTGAGCTGCAGGAGGAGCTGGGCCAGAGGGTGCGGGTAGGGCGGGTATTGTGGATGATCGAGAACCTCTTCGAGCTCCAGGGGCGCAAGTTCCACGAGATCGGGCTGTATTACTCGGTCGACTGGCCCCTCGAGCCGCTCGTAGGAGACTTTTCGGGCCTCGAGAATGGCCAGCCCATCACCTTCCGTTGGTTCCCCCTGGGCCAATTGCCCAACCTCCAGCCCGCCTTCCTCAAGACTGCCGTCCGTGCCCTACCGGTGCGGGCCAAGCATGTCATCTTCAATGAGATTTCCGCGCAGACAATAGGACTCGCTTGAAGCCGTAGAAGAGCGGACTTTGTGGGAGGGCTTCGGCCAGGCGCTGTCGGTAGGACTCGAGAAACCTCGGCCCAGCCTGGGCGGGAAGGCGCTCGAGGTACGAGGTGAGCAGCGTCCCCTTCACCCACTCGACCACCGCGTCGGCGTCCTCGAGCACGTGGGGATACACCTTGAGCATTGCGGTTATCTCCTGGCCGCCGAGTTCGAACAGCAACTGGGCGTATTCCTCTACGGGCAACACTGGGCTCCGGCGTCCGCCCAAGGGGAAGTACTGCCTGAACGAGGACTCGGCAAGTTCGGCGGCGAGGCGGTGCGAGATGTGGTCGTGGTTTGCGGGCATTTGGACCAGCAGCTGTCCGCCCGGCTCGAGCTTCTCCCACAGCCCGGCGAAGAGCTCGGCGTGGCCGTCTATCCACTGCAAGGCCGCATTGGAAAAGATCAGGTCCCAGCGCCCTTGCAGCGCGCGGATATCGCCTTGCTCAAAGTGCAGCCCCGCTCGAGCGAACGCCGCCGACCTCGCCAGCATCTGCGGGGACTGATCCAACCCCAGCACCTGCGCGTCCGGTATCCGGTCGGCCAGTTTCCGGGTCAGTTCACCGGTTCCGCAGCCGAGATCTACGGCCTCAAGGTTGGGGCGGACCGAGAGCAGATCGAGCAGGTCGTAGAACGGAGCCGACCGCTCGGTCTGAAACTTGTTGTACTGGTCTGGGTTCCAGGGCATAAGGATAGGGGCAAAGTGACAGTTCGTCCGCCCAGATGAAGTCCATGTACTCATAGCAACCTCGTTCTGGATGGGGTGAACTTGGGGGACCTACAACTAAAGCGGCGTTTGGCTTCAGGCCCATAGACAGGGGCCCTCGAGGGTTCACTGCGCGTCGCGGTATTTCTCAATTAGGTCGGCTAGCCCCTCGCGCAGCAGCGAGGCCTCGGTGCGGCCGAGGCCCTCGGAAAGTTTGGACAGGCGCTCGAGCTGACTCTTGGGGTAGTAGTTCGACTTTAGGGTCATTTTCTCCTCAACGTAGATGGCTATCTTATTGCGACCCTCGCGCTTGGCCCTCCACAGCGCTTCGTCGGCGGCGTCGAGGGCCTTGCGGGCGTCGGCGGCGTGCTGCGGAAAGCTGGCGATGCCCGCACAGATGTAGGCCGGCAGCGCCACGCTTTCGGTGAGTGGGTGGGGCTTGCAGAGGTACTGACGGATCTCCTCGAGTTGGATCAGGGCCTCCTCGGGGCTGCTGGCTGGGAAGGCCGCGGCGAACTCGTCGCCGCCCAGCCGGGCAATCGAGACCTCCCCCGAGAGGCTGCCCTGCAGGGTCTTGAGCACGCGCTCGATCATAAGGTCGCCAATCGCGTGGCCGTAGGTGTCGTTGACCGCCTTGAAGCGGTCGAGGTCGATCAGGGCCACGGTGATGGGGCCTTGCTCGCCCCAGGCGTTGAGGCGATCCAGGAAGTCGGTGCGGCCCAGTAGGGTCGCGGTGACGGCAGCTTTTCCCATTTCCTCCTCCAACATAGTGGTCTGTAGGTATATATTAGCGTGAACGTATATATATTGCAAGTATTACGCGGGCTCGAGGTAGCATCATGCGGCATGAGGCTAAACGTAGTCAAGGTCATCCGCCGCAGCGTCGCCCTGTTTGCCCATCACCCGTTGGGCCTGCTGTGGGTGTTGATTCAGACCTTTGTGGTGATGCTGTTCAGCCTGGGCACCTGGGCGGGGCCGATGTTGGTTGGCCTTTACGCGGTGCTGATCCGTTATGTGCGCGACGGCGCATGGCAGCCCGAGCGGCTGTGGGGACGCTACACCTTCAACAACCTGCTGGGCGGGGTGGTTTTTGTTCTGGTCAATCTGGCCATCTATCTGGTAGGGGTGCCCTCGCTCAACTTTCACCCGCTCCTCAATTTCGCGGTGCTGTTCGTCTTCAGCAGTGCGGTCACCCTGCTGTGGTTCTACACTTTCCAACTCCTCAGCGAACAAGATCAGCCCTGGCAGACTGCCGTGCGGCAGGGCTGGCGCTTGGTGCTCCAGGGCGGTCTGGGCCAGCACGTGGGCCTGATCCTGATTCTGGCCCTGCTCAGCGCCCTGGCCTCGAGCGGTCAGAACACCCCCCTGCTGCTCCAACTGCTGGTGCTGCTAATCTTCCTGGTTTTCTCGGTGCTGCTGCAAACCTCAGCCTATGTGATGCTGCGGGATCAACCTAAATGACATGAACCTTGGCGCGTCAGGGTACCGTTTGGTACAGCGCCTAACCGCCCCTCACCCCACCTGCTTTCCCGGAGCCAGCGCGGCGTGGGCGCAATGGGTGAGCGCGATGGCCAGGGCGTCGGCGACATGGGAGGGCTTGGGGACCGACTTCAGGCCGAGGATGGCCGTGACCATGTAGGCGATCTGGTCTTTGTCGGCACTGCCGGTGCCCACGATGGCCTGCTTGATCTTGGGCGGGCCGTAGCCGTGGACCGGGATCTCGAGCTGATCCGCCACCAAAAACACCGCCCCCATCGCCCAACCGATCTTGTAGGCCAACTCGTTTTGGCGGTAGAAGAACTGCTCCTCCACTGAAATCGCGGTTGGCTTGTACTTCTGTGCCACCCCGTACACCGCGCGGTACAGCGAACCCACCCGCCGAGGGGCGGTGTCCGCGTGGCTGGTCTTGACCAACTCCCCGTGAAGCATCCGGGCTTGCTTGCCCACCTGCTCCACCACGCCAACGCCCATGTTGGTGATGCCGGGGTCTATACCGAGGACGATCATGGAAGAGGGGTCAGTGGTCGGGGAAATGGGGGGAAAGGCCGAAAGGGTCCGACGAGAGGTTTTCGAAGCGCTCCACAGAGTTTGGGCTCAATCTCTCATTCTGTGGCGAAGACCGGCCAGTCGATTATAGGAGCAGGTCGCTAGCTGGAAGGCCCTTGGGCATGTGCACCATGCCAGCTCCTTAGCACGCCGCGAACCTCTTGAGCCAGAGTCACGCAGCACCCACGCGACCCTGCCCTCCGAACAGGTACGCATTGCCGGGCGGTGGGCTTGGGCTTGCCCCGATTTCCGCGCGGCTGATGTCCGGTGCGGGGTCATGGCCCCACACTACCACGCGTCGGCATCTTGAAAGGCAAGGGTTTGTGCATGAGCACCTTGGGGAGTGATTCCTCGGGCCAAATGCCTGTTTGAGCTATTCGTCGAGCGCCTGGGAAGGGTGGGTCGGACGTGCAGTGGGGTTTCCCAAGCACTAAACCCAACTCGCGTCCTGGCGGTTAAAGTCAGCTTTTGGCCAGTTCGACCCGGTCGCGTATCCCGGCTCGTCATGGTGCTCTTTTCCTTAGACTCTCGACTTTACGCAACGGACAGCCTTAGGCTATTCCCACAATGCCTATTCCAACCCGTTCGGAGATCGTTATCGTAGGGGGCGGGATCGTGGGGGTCTCGCTGGCCTATCACTTGGCCAAGCTGGGCAAGCGTGAGGTGACGGTGCTCGAGCAGGGGCAGATCACCTGCGGCACCACCTGGCATGCTGCGGGCCTGGTGGGGCAGATGCGCCCCAACCGCTCGATGACCCGCATGAGCCGCTACGGAATCGAGCTGTACCGTGGTCTCGAGGCCGAGACCGGGCAGGCTACCGGCTGGAAGACCTGCGGCAGCCTCAACGTGGCCCGCACCCCCGAGCGGTGGACTATCTACCAGCGGCAGGCTGCCATGGCGCGCAGTTTCGGGGTCGAGGTGGAGATGCTCACCCCGGAAGAGGCCGGTCGGCTCTATCCCATTCTGCGCACCGACGACCTCCAGGGTGCCCTGTGGTTCCCAGAGGACGGCAAGGCCAACCCCGTCGACCTGACCCAAGCCTTGGCAAGGGGTGCGCGGCAGCAGGGCGTAAAGATCGTCGAGGGCATCCGGGTCGAGGGCTTCCGATTGGGACGTGGGGCGGTGGTGGGGGTAGAAACCGATCAGGGGTACCTGGAGTGCGCCCAATTGGCCTGCTGTGCCGGGCAATGGACTCGAGCCCTGGCCGCTAAGGCTGGCGTCAATGTCCCGCTGTTTTCCGCCGAGCACTTCTACTGGGTCACCGAGCCCATCGAGGGCGTTCACCCCATGCTGCCGGTGATGCGCGACCCCGACGGCTTCCTCTACTTCAAGGAGGAGGTGGGCGGGCTGCTGGTGGGCGGCTTCGAGCCGGTGGCCAAGCCCTGGGGCAAGCACGGCATCCCCGAAAAGTTCGAGTTCCAACTGCTGCCCGAGGACTGGGATCAGGTCGAAGTCCTGGTTCAAAACGCGCTGCACCGGGTGCCCGTCCTCGAGCAGACCGGGGTCAAGCGACAGATCAACGGCCCGGAGAGCTTCACCCCGGACGGCAATTTCATCCTGGGCGAGGCCCCGGAAGTGCGGAACTTTTTTGTCGCGGCGGGCTTTAACTCGGCCGGCATCGCCAACGCCGGCGGGGCCGGGCGGCTGCTGGCCGAGTGGATGGTGTGGGGCGAGTCGCCGGGAGACTTGTTCGAAGTGGATATCCGGCGTTTCGGCCCCTACGCCGCCAACCTGAACTGGCTCGAGGGCCGCACCGTCGAGACCCTGGGCCTGCACTACGCCATGCGCTGGCCCCGGCACGAGCTCGAGTCGGGCCGCCCGCAGCGCCGCTCGCCGCTGTACGGGCAGCTCGAGTCCAGGGGGGCTTGCTTCGGCAGCAAGATGGGTTGGGAACGGGCCAACTGGTTCGCGCCAAATGGACAAAAGCCCGAAATGGCCTACACCCTGGGCCGCCCCAACTGGCTCGAGGCCGTGATCGCAGAGCAGAACGCGGTGCGCCAGGCGGTGGGGCTGTTCGACCAGAGTTCGTTCGGCAAGCTGCTGGTGGTCGGGCGGGATGCGCTGGGGGTGCTGCAGCGCCTGTGCGCAAACGAGATGGACGTGCCGGTGGGCCAAATCGTCTACACCCCGATGCTCAATGCGCGGGGCGGATACGAGTCGGACGTGACCGTGCACCGGCTGGGGAGGGAGGAGTTCTTCGTCGTCACTGGGACGGCCCAGCCCACCCGCGACCTGGCCTGGATTCGGCGGCACACCGGAGAAAACGAGCACCTCTACGCCCTGGAGGTCACCAACGCTTGGTCGGTGCTCTCGCTGTTTGGCCCTCGGGCCGAGGCGCTGTTGAGGCGCTTGACGGCCGTGGACCTGAGTCTGGAGGCCTTTCCGCCCAACAGCTTCCTCGAGCTTCACCTGGGCTTTGCCAACGTGCGGGCGGCGCGGGTCTCCTACGTGGGCGGGCCAGGGTGGGAGCTGTATGTGCCAGTGGAAATGGCGGCGGGGCTGTACCAGACCCTCTGGGAAGTAGGGGCAGACTTGGGCCTGCGCGACTGCGGCTACTATGCCCTCGACGCCCTCCGCATCGAGGCCGGGCGGAGGGCCTTTCCCTCCGAGCTCTCGCCTGACTTCAACCCCTTCGAGGCGGGCCTGGGCTTCGCGGTCAGGCTCGATAAGCCTACGGGATTCGTTGGTCAAGGCGCCCTAAGGGCGGCCTCGAGAACCCAACTGACCAGACGGCTCCTAACCTTTACCTTTCCCCAGACCGAGCTGTTCGCCTGGGGCGGCGAGCCCATCCTTCGCGACGGTAAGCCGGTCGGCGAGCTGTCTTCGGTGGGCTACAGCGCAACGCAGGGGTGCATGGTCGGGCTGGGGTACGTGTACTCCAGCGCTCCGGAAACGGCTAAGGAGGTGTTGGTGAGCTCGTTTGCGCTGGAGGTTTCGGGTCGGGTTGTGCCGGCCAAGGCTGGCACCCAGGCGGTTTGGAAGCCTTGATCCGGACCGCTCGAGCTCGGCTCAATCCCAGGCCGGTGTAGGTCAGACGCTCTGGATGGCCAGGCCCGGTTTTTCCCCCGCTCCGATGCGCGGCAGGCAATCAGCTTAGCGGAACTGGTAATTCACCCCGAAGCGCAACGGGAGCCCGAAGGCGGTCCCGCTGTTGACCAGGTATAAGGTAGGGGCCAGCTCGGCAAAAAAGACCACCTCCGGCGAGGAGCTATAGCTGAGCCCGGCCAGGCCGCGCAGACCAATGAAGGTGACCCCAGTCGCGTTCAGGTAGCCAATGCCCGCGCCCGCGTAGGGCAAAAATCGGTCGGTGCTGAGCGGCAAGAGAGCGTCGGCGGTCAGCTCGAGGTATCTCTGAGCAAGTCCGATGCCCACGCTGGCCCTGGCTCCAAATCCGCCGCCAAAGTCGAAGCTGCCGCCCTGGAGCATCAGCCCAGTTAGCCCGATCCCGTTCACCCATCCAAAGCTCAGGCTACCCCCAGCGAAGGGGCGGCTGTTCTGGCCACTCTGGGCCATCCCGAGCGTACTTAGCAGCAGCAGCACGACCATCAGGCGCGGAATCATGGGGCCTATGATACGGCTCGAGCCGCCCCCAGGCCGGGCTTCCCTGACCCGTCCCTCGGCTTTCTAAACGTTATCTCAAGATTTTCTAAACGGGTGCGGCGGTGTGCGGTTGCTACACTCGAGAGCATGCGCTGGACGCAATGGGCAGTTCCGATGTTGATCGCAACCCTGGTGGGCTGTGGGGGCGGCTACCAGCAGCCCCGCAACCCCAACACCAATCCCCCTGCCCCCGACCCCTGTGTGGGCAGCGACTTCACCGTAACCTATACGCCCTCCACCAGTGCCTTTGTGGTTAACAAGGGGCAGAGCGTTACCCTGCGGGCCGGCGTGAGCATCAGCTGCCCCGACACTGCCAAGGTCCGCTTCACGTTCAGCGCTTCCGAGGGAATCAGCGTCATGCCCAACACCATCGACGTGACCGGCGGCCGGGAGGGCTCGGTTACAGTACGCCTCGAGGCGGGTACCCCCACCAACCGCCCTTTCTTCACGGTCTCTGCCCAGGGCCTCGACAAAAACAACGACAAGCGCGGCCAGGAGTTGTACCCCACCACCTTCCAGTGGACTGCGCAGTAGGGCCAAATGGGTAAGCCAAGCGGGCTCGAGCGCTGTGCCCCACCGCTTCCATCTGGACCAGTGCCTTGGACATTAAGATTGTCAGAAAAGAACGCCTCCTACGCTGTAAAAAGCCGTCACCCCTCAGTTCAATTCTGGCCTGGATGGGCGTGAAGGGCTCGAGCCAGGACGCTAGTTTCTCGAGCGTGGGCAAGCGACGCAGGGGACAATGTTCCCCGCGTCGCTTGATGGTTCAGCGCTCAAAAGTGCACTGGTGTAGCTATTTGCCCTGCTGATCGGGGCTTGAGCTGGATGCCACCGGTACCGGAGGTACGTCGGCCGAAGTCTTCCACTCATACCCGGTGGCCAAAGCTCGAGCATCGGAAATGGCGTTCTTCAAGGACTGCTTGCGCAAATCGGGAGTGATGTCCATGGTTTGGGCGTTGATAAAGTGCATGTCGGTGATTCCGACAAAGCCGAAGATCGCCCGCAGGTAGGGTTCGACGAAGTTGAGGCCGCGGGTGTACTCGCCGCTGTAATCGCCACCGCTGGAGGTCACGCAGACCATCTTTTTGCCTTTTACTAGGCCCTCGGGGACGCCGGCCTCGTTGTACCGAAACAGGTAGCCCGGCTGGACGATCGCATCGATGTAGTACTTCAGCGCATAGGGGATGCTGAGGTTCCACATCGGCACGGTCAAGAGGTACAGGTCGGCGTCTAGAAAGCGCTCGATATTTTTCTCGATCTGCTTCCAAGACGTGGCCTGGGAGCCGTCCAGAGATTGGCCGGTCATCAGGGCGTACTTAGACTCGATATTCTTGCCGGCCACTGCAGGCAAGTCCTCCAAAAAGAGATCGAGCGTCTTGACCATAAGGTCGTCATATCGCTCGTGCAAAGCCTCGAGAAACACCTGGGAGATTCTTGCTGTGTTCGACGCATGACCGCGCGGCGTGCATACGATGTGCAGGATTTTCACAGAACTTCCCCCCTCTGATAGCCACCCTGTCTAGTTTTATCTGAACCTTAAGTTTCTGTCAATTGCTTCCCGCAAGGGCCATTCATCCCCTTCACCGAACCGTTGTCATTCTTAGGCGCAGGTTAAGCGCCTAAGAATCTCGTCACTGCAGCAAACACGCTAGCTTGGTGTTGCGAGTGACCACCTTCGCTCGAGCCTAATAGCTCTACGTTTGGCTCGAGTCAAAGACCCACACACGCCAGCCTCAGGCGAAAAACTCTTCTTTTTTTTGGTTCACCACAGATTAACAGCTGACTTCTAGATGTTTAGCCCTCAATAACAATTGGCAGAATCACCGGATTGCGACCGGTGTTCTTGGCGATGAACTTTTTGACTGGGAAGTAGATGTCGTCGCGAATTTCCTCGAGTCTCCGCTTCTCCCGAATACCCTTGTACAGGCTGTCGGTGGCCATCTTGCGAATCTCGCCCAGTAGCCGCTCGCCGGCCTTGGTAAAGCCTTTGGAGATGACCTCCACCAGCGGGTCGCGGCCCACCAGCGCGGTGATGATCACCACACCCTCGGCGGCCATGTGGTTACGGTCCTGCAAAATTTCGTCGGTGATGTCGCCCACCCCCAGGCCGTCGACGTAAAGCTGGCCGTGCGGCACGGTGCCGTCGAACTCGATGTTGCCCTCGGTCAGGCGCACTACTTTGCCGTTCTCGGGGATCAGAATCTTCTGGGGCGGATTGGGCATCGACTCAGCCAGCCACTTGAAGTTGGTTTGCTGGCGGATTTCGCCGTGCCAGGGGATCAGGAACTTGGGACGGGTCAGATTGAGTACCGTCTTGAGCTCTTCTTGCGAGGCGTGGCCCGAGGCGTGGACGCGGTAGCGGGGCGGGTAAAACACATAGGCCCCCAGCGCATATAGCCTGTTGATGACGGTGTTGACCGCCTCCTCGTTGCCGGGAATGGGGCTGCTGGAGAGGATGACGGTGTCGCCCTCTTGAATGCTCAGCTTGGCGTGTACGCCGCTGGCCAGACGCGCCAGCACCGCCTCCGGTTGGCCCTGCGAGCCGGTGGTGATGACCAGTACTTGGTCGTCGGGCAGGTCCTTGATCTCCTCGAGGGTATAGAAGCGGTCCTTCTGCTGGAAGTAGCCGAGCTCGAGGGCGATTCGGGCGAACTTGAGCATCGAGCGGCCCTCGACTGCGATCTTGCGCCCGTACTTCTCGCCTGCGGTCACCACCGACTGGATGCGGTGGATGTGCGAGGCGAAGGTGGTCACAAAGATGCGGCCCTTGGCACTGCCGATCACCTTGTCGAGTTCCTTGGCGACCTCGGCCTCGCTGGGGGTGGTGCCCAGTCGCTCGGCGTTGGTGGAGTCGGCGATGAGGGCCAGAACGCCCTCGCGGCCGGCCGCCTCGATCTTCTCCAGGTGCGAAGTCTTGCCGTCGATGGGCTGCTCGTCGAGCTTAAAGTCGCCGGTGTGCACGATCTTGCCGATGGGGCTGTGGATGATCATCCCGAAGTTGTCGGGGATGGAGTGGGTCATCCGGAAGAGGTCGAGCTGGAAGTAGCGCCCCATGTTGATGCGGTCGTCGGGCGAGACCTCCTTGAAGTTGTATTCGCCCAGATTGATGCCAAACTCCTCGAGCTTGCCCTTGACCAGGCCCAGCGTGAGCTTTGCGCCATAGACGGGCACTTTGGGGAGTTGGGGGAACAGGTAGGCCAGCCCGCCGATGTGGTCCTCGTGCCCGTGGGTGATGACCCAGCCCTTGATGAACTCCTTGTTCTGGATCAGGTAGTCGATCCGGGGGATCACAAGGTCCACGCCCAGCATGTGCTCGTCGGGGAAGGCCAGCCCGCCGTCGATGATGAAAATCTCATCCTCGTAGCGCACGGCCGTGATGTTTTTGCCGATCTCGCCGGTTCCGCCCAGGAAGATGATCTCCACTGCCCCGCCGGGCTTTCCCAGGATGACCGGGCCCTTGGGCTTGGGGCGTTCCTGCCGCTTGCGGGGTACTCGAGGCTTGCTGAAGGGTGGTGACTTTATGCTCATTGGTTCTCCGTTTTCTCAACGCCGTTGGCGTGTATTCCTTGGTGATGTTTTGCCGATGGCCGGTAGCTAAGGGCTGATGGATGATCTGAGGTTACCTATTGCGTATGTGATATTTCTGCACGGACACTTTTCTGACTGCGGGTACTGCTCAACTCTCGCCCCACTGGTGCTGCAACTCCCACTACAACAACTTTTTCACTCTGAGGAGCGACCCTGCTCAAGTCCCCAGACCGTCCCAGAAACCCAGTAGAGCCCTGCTTCAAAGCAACTTTCGTGCAAAACTAGTACAGTCACTGCACAACTCCGTGACACCGTCACCCCAAAAGATCAGGATAATAATCCTGCCACCTAGGGTCGACAGCCGGCACTGGCTCGAGCTTTCGCGCTCGAGTCCAGCCCTTGATCTGCTTTTCGCGCTCTATCGCCGCCATAACATCGTTGGTCGCTTGGTAATACACCAGCCGGGTTAGGTATTCCGCTCTGTGAAGCCGTCGGCCTGCTTGGTGGGGTGTATATAGACCGTGCGCATCAGGTCATTAGAAATGCCGACGTACAGGGTTCTGGTGGTATTGGTCAGGACGTTGACCCGATACTGGTTTTTCATATCCAAAGGTGCTGTACATGCGTTGTTGGTTTGAGTACAAGTTGTTCGTCGCCGGGATCGGTGAGTGAATGGGCCAAGGTGGCCGGGCAAACTCGATCGGTGGCTCCTCAGAATGACAACAGGTTTGGGGTGCATTCCGAGGAGCCAACCGTCTGTATTAGCGCCGTACGGGCGGGCGGCGGGGGGCGATCAGGCCTTCCAACTCAGGCCGAATGAGGTCTACCTTGCCCTGCTCGTCGATCTTATTGACCTTGACCTTGACCCGGTCGCCGAGCTTGAACACGTCCTCGACCCGCTCGACGCGCTCTTGGGAGATCTGGCTGATGTGCAGCAGACCGTCCTTGCCGGGGAGAAGTTCGATGAAGGCCCCGAAGTTGGTGATGCGCACCACCTTGCCGTCGTAGATCTCGCCCAGCTTGGCTTCGGCGGTCTGGCCCAGGATGCGGGCCTTGGCTTCCTCAGCTGCGGCGGCGTTTTCGGAGAAGAGGCGGATGGTGCCGTCCTGCTCAATGTCGATTTTAACGCCCAGCTCTTCTAGGGCGCGGATGTTCTTCCCGCCCGGCCCAATGATGCCGCCGATCTTCTCGGGGTTGATCTTGATGGTCAGGATGCGCGGCACCTGGGGCTTCATCTCCACACGGTGGCCGGGCATCGCGGCCTGCATCAGGCCCAGGATGTGCAGCCGAGCCTGTCTGGCCTGCTCGAGGGCCGCCTTCATCAGCTCGGTGGTCAGGCCCTTGATCTTGATGTCCATCTGGAGCGCGGTCACACCGTCGCGGGTGCCGGTCACTTTAAAGTCCATGTCGCCCAGCGCATCCTCGAGGCCTAAAATGTCGGTGAGGATGGCGTGGCGGTCGCCTTCTTTCACCAGTCCCATGGCCACTCCGGCCACCGGCTTTTTGAGCGGCACGCCGGCGTCCATCATCGCCAGCGTACCGGCGCAGACCGTGGCCATCGAGCTCGAGCCGTTGGACTCCAGCACATCGCCCACCACCCGGATGGTGTAGGGGAAATCGTCCTTGGGCGGGAGCATCGGCTTGAGGCCGCGTTTGGCCAGGTTGCCGTGGCCCACCTCGCGGCGGCTCACCCCGCGCAGGCGCTTGACCTCGCCGGTGGAGTAGGGCGGAAAGTTGTAGTGGACTAGGAAGTCGTCCTCGTTCTCGAGGCCGAGGTCGTCGACAAGCTGGGCATCGCGGCTGGTGCCCAGCGTGGCCACGCCCAGTACCTGGGTCTCGCCCCGGCTGAAGATGGCCGAGCCGTGGGGGCGGGGCAGCACGTCGGTCTCGATCCAGATGGGGCGGACATCGGCGGGGGTCCGTCCGTCGGCCCGCTTGTTCTCGTCCAGGACCAGCCGGCGCAGCTCCTTCTTCACCACGTCGTCGAAGCCGGCCGATACCAGCTTGCGCCGGTCCACGTCCACCGACCCGTCCTCTTTGGAGGGCACGAACTCATCGATCAGGGCCTCGGCAAAGGCATCCAGTGCCTCGGAGCGCTCGCCCTTGGAGGCGGTGAGCAACACCTCGGATAGGCCCTTGGCGACGGCCCGGTCGTAGAGGGCCTTGAGGGTATCCTCGTCTAGCTTGACCGGCGGGACGTGGGCGAACTTAGACTTGCCCATTTCATCGCGCATCTGCTCCTGCAGCGCAAGAATCGGCTGCATGGCCTTGTGGGCGAAGTCCAGGGCAGCCACCAGGTTCTCCTCGCTCACTTCGTTGGCCCCGGCCTCGACCATGATGATCGCGTCCTTGGAGCCTGCCACGACCAGCTCGAGGTCGGTGGCCTCCTGGGCCTTGGGGTTGAGCATCAAACGCCCACCTTGCATCCCCACCCGTACCGAGGCGATGGGGCCGTCCCAGGGGATGTTGGAAAGCATGAGGGCGGCTGAGGCCGCGATGGGGCCGAGGATGTCGGGGGTGTTCTCCTGGTCGGCGGAGAGCACCGTGAGCAGCACCTGCACCTCGTGACGGAAGCCTTTGGGAAAGAGCGGGCGGATGGGTCGGTCGGTCAGTCGGGCCGAGAGAATGGCCTTCTCGCCGGGCCGTCCCTCGCGGCGCATGAAGCTACCGGGGATGCGCCCTACCGCGTAGTGCCGCTCCTCGAACTCCACCGTGAGGGGTAAGAAGTCGGCCTGGATGGGGGCGTCGGAGGCGTGGGCGGTGGCCATCACCACGGTGTCGCCGTAGCTGACCCAGACCGAGCCCGAGACGTGCTTGGCGTATTTGCCCGTCTGGAGGGTGAGGGTGCGCCCGCCCAGCTCGACGCTATAGCGCTTACCGGCGGGTACTGGGCTAAAGCCTTGGATGTCTGTGTTCATCAAGTCTCCTGTGTTCCCGAGTAGAGCGTCGGGGCGCTGTGTGCATGGAGGGAAAGAACGGTTTGGGGGTATTAGGGCAGGGGGCGAAAGTGAATGGGTCGGAGGTCAGACAGTTGAAGGTCAAGGGTGGGGGCAAAAAAAGTGCACACTCCTCGGAGGAGAGTGCTCGCGTCCCTCAGGTGGGCCTCATGGGTGAGGGAGGGAGGTTTTGGGCCTGGTCTTGCGTTACGACCGGCGAAATGCCGAAACCCGCCCCCATAGATGGGAGCCGATTCGCCTGGTTGTCCGCTGTCGTTCTAATCCGCATGACCGCACTTCTAACGCGGGAGGTCTCGAGAACCGCCTTGGTTTCCCCTGGTATCAAATCACGGCGAAACCCCAAAACCTCGGTTCCGCCCACCGAGTCGCCCCTAATATACCACACCGCTTAGCCGAGAACGTAACGTGGGCGGGAGCTGAGCGGGGAGTCCCGAGGGGCTTTGACTCTGAATCGGCTCGGGACTGGTCGCCCAGAGTTCCTCACAGCTTTCGGTCAGCAAGGGGGGCTATAATTTGACCATGAGAAACCTCTGGCTGGCACTGTTGGCGGCCGTAGGCTTGTTGGGGGGCTGTGCGCCGGTGGTGCTGGGGGAGAACCCTGCCCGGCCCTACAGCCTCGAGGACTTCCCGACCTTTACCTCGCCGGTGGGTCAAAACCTCTTTGGCAAACGGGAATACAGCCGCCAACGCTGGGAGGCGGTCTCGAGGCCGCGCTCCGGTCTAACGGTTGAGTTTTCGCTCAGCATCCTGATTGGCGCGATGCCTCAGCAGGCCTTTGATATCGCCGGGGTTTTCGGCAACCCCATCGACGCCTGCGCAGCCCGCAGCTCCACCCGCCGAGACGCCCTGGGCCGCTTCTCGGTGGCGCTGGGCGAGGCTCCGGCGGGGTGGGGGGTTGGTATCGAGCGGGCCGAGTATGTGTTGGATTGCGGCGAGCGCGTGCAGCAGGCCGACGGGACCGTGGTCCAGCGGTTTACCACCGCGCTCGAGCTGCTCTACCGCTTTACGGTTCCGCCCAGCCTGGGGCCGGGCACCTACCCGGTGCGCTGGCAGGTGCTCGAGGGAAGTCGAGCGATTGTCACCGAGGACCGACGCTTCGTACTGGTAGCCCGCTAGTCGGCCCCAAACCCTGTTTGCCACTCGCCGCCGGCCTGTGGGACCTTCGGAATTTTTACGCCCAACCCGGCCCCCGAGCCACTAAGATTCGGGCTTGCAGGCTGCCAGAAGCAGAACAATCCCCCGAACCCCACTTCTTGTCCAGCGCTCGAACGTGCCAGTAAGGCAAGAGAGCCTTCAGGATTGGGTGATGCCAGACCCCGCCAAGGTAGGTGCCCGAGCGCCGAACGCCACAAAACCTGCGCCGGTGCAAGCACTGGCGCTTGCACCGGCATATGTTCCCTCCGGTCTTTGGTCTGACGTTTCGATTTTCAGCCGTTGAGATGCTTGGCCCTACGTGTCTGCATAGTTGAACTTCGGCACCCTGCCCTCCAAATCCTGTGGAATTGCGCCAGGCACGTATCTGCCGATTCTACACTTCCACCCAGGTGCTTTAGTGGGTCAGCATCACCCACTCGTGGACCCGCCGGCTGATCAGGTCAATTTCGGACTGGCTGAGGATTCCGCCGTTCTTCAGGATTTTTTTGAACCGCTCGAGGGTGATGAGGGTTTTTTGCGTCCACTCTTTGTCTTGCAACAGGTCTTCGAACAGCTCCCAGTTGTGGGTGATGATGAGGGTTAGGCTGTGGAAGTCGCAGCGGTTGAGCAGGGGGAGGGGATCGATGGGTCGTTTCACGGTTGGAGGATGGCCGCGTTTGCGCAGCACAATCTTCGGATTTTTACGGACGTCTTCGGGAAGCCGTTTGAGCCAGTCGTTCGCCTGCTTCTCGTTGAGCACCTTGGCCACCGTCCCCCGGACGGTTTGATTAAAGGACTCGATCGCGTTGTAGACCACCCACATGTCACGGAACGAAGCCGGCCGAGCCTCCTCGAGGAAAGCAAAGGACCGGGCGGGTTGGCTCGGTTCGACCGGGGGCGGGATGACGGGTTGGATGTAGTTGGTGGCGAGTTGATTCATGGCTTTCACCCTGAGCGATAGGTTAGCAAAGCAATGGTTGAACCAAGGTTGTGCCCTGCTCGAGGCGGATTCGAAAGGCGGACTATGCGCGGTTGAAGTTACTTTTATCAAAGCCAAGCCGAGCTGGGGTTGCTAGCAAAACCGAAACACCTGGCTCCAAAAACCACTCGAGTCAATCAAGGCTTCGCGGGAATACCGTAAGGCCGCCGCCAGGGTGCAGCTTTGAAAGTGGGACGGTCGGGTATTCTTTGGGGGGCATTGGGAGGTGGGTATGGCAAAGCAGTTGGAGTACAAACTCGAGGACGGCAGCAGTGTGGTGGTTGAGGTGAGCGAAGGCTCGAGTGGGGGAACGACTCGCACTAGCACTAGGAGCGTGGGCGATAAGGTAGAGCAAGCCAAAGAAACCCTACAAGAAGCCCTACAAGGCTTGAAGCCCGTGGTGAATGCCCTGCAAAAAACCCTGAACGACATTAATAACCCCGACGAAATTGCGGTGGAGTTTGGGGTGAAGATGGGCGGGAAAACCGGAATTGTGATCGCCTCGGTGGAAAGCGAAATCAACTTCAAAATTGCACTAAAGTGGAGCAATAAGAAGGGTTAACGCTCGAGCAAAACCAAGTTTTTCTGTGCCTCGAGGTCGGGGATTTGAGCTTGACCCATTTCAAAAGCGGTCTTGATGTCGTGTTCAAACTTGGCGAGGGCTTGATAGAACCCTTCGGCAAACGCGATGGCGTGTCTATCGTCAAACGCTTTGCGGTATGCGATGACATAGGGAACATGCTCGAGCAGCTTTTTGGCCTTTTTCTTGGTGTAGCAAGCATTTAGAATCACGCACCGAAGCCGCGACGCATTGACGTTACGAATCATTGTGACGAGGCTCTCGAGCGGCATAAACTCGCTGTTGCCTGCCTCGTCCAAAACCACCAACTCGCCGTCCTCGCTGCCATGACCCGCAAAGTGAAGAATGCTTGGATTGATCGTCTGTAGTGCCTCGCTGATGTTGATGGATTCGGTTAGGGCTTCAATCTGTAAGTCGAATTTGTCTTTGTGTTTCGCAGTACCAACTTGTCGTTTTATCCTGCCCAATTCTCTGAGTAGCTGTAAACTATCTTGGTCAGATGGGTCGGAGGGCAGAAACAAAACCACATTCGGCTCAGCTTCCAATGCAGGTATCCAAGGTTTCACAGTTTTTTCCTCGACGGCAGTTTGTTCGGGTGGGAGGAGCCACTCGAGGACAAAACTGGGGTTTCCAGCCAAGCTCCAAAGCACGGAGTTGTTTTGTCTATCAGCGAGTTTCAACAGCTTTTCGACTGGGGTGCTGGGGTTTTCAGCCAATCTCCAAAGCACGTCGGTGTCTTGGCTTTCAGCGAGTTTCAACAGCGCTTCGACTGGGGTGCTGGGGTTTTCAGCCAATCTCCTAAGCACGTAGGTGTTTTGGCTAGCAGCGAGTTTCAACAGCACTTCGACTGGGGTGCTGGGGTTTTCAGCCAATCTCCTAAGCACGCCGGTGTCTTGGCTATCAGCGAGTTTCAACAGCGCTTCGACTGGGGTGCTGGGGTTTCCAGCCAATCTCACAAGCACGTCGATGTCTTGGCTAGCAGCGAGTTTCAACAGCGCTTCGACTGGGGTGCTGGGGTTTTCAGCCAAGCTCCTAAGCACGTCGGTGTCTTGGCTAGCAGCGAGTTTCAACAGCATGGCTCGAGGTGCTTGTTTATCTTGGGCTATCTTGAGGTGTGCTATCGAATGGTTGGGCAATCTATTTTGTAATAACATTGTTGTTTTATGGCATTCAATAGCCGAGGCAGCGTACAAGTGCATGGCTTGCACAACCGCACTGGGCTTGCCTTCGCTCCAACTGTTGAGTAGTGCCTCAAAAGGCTTGGAAACATTACCCGTTTTTTTCCAAGCAATTGCTGTTGCCAGCGCCAAGGTTGGCTCGAGACCCTCCTTATCCCAATAGTTCACCAAGGCTTGCTCGAGGCGCTTGCTCACATCTCTTTCTTCCCCACTCACGCCCAAAACCATTTCTTGAGCCAATGCATATTCTTGAAACGTAAGGTGAACAAAGCGGTGCTGGCTGGAATCTTTGCCTACTTTTACCAGCAAACCTGCCTCGAGCAAGGCTTTTACGGTTTGATCTTTTTGCTCGGGGCTTAGCTTGGCTTTGCTTGCTGCCTGCTCCAAAATTCCGTCGCCAATCACCACCTCGAGTTGATCACCCATCAAGGTTGCCAAGCCCAAAGCCCGTAAAAAACGGTCTCGGGAGGTGCGCAGGCTGGGTTTGTCTTCAATCTGGCTTTTGTCTATGGCGTGTTACCATAGGTTTTCTACCGCTCGGTCGTAAAAATCAGCCCTCGAGGCCGGAAGCCTAATTGCATGGGTTGTGTCATCCAAGGCCACTCGGGCAATCAAATCCAGCAGCAAGGCATTGGCCGCCAAAGACTTAAGCTGGGCGTTACCTTTGATGTTCTTGGCTAACTCCTTGGCGGTTGCTTTGGGCTTCTCGTTCACCTCGGCCCACTGCACCAAATAGTCCTCTTGTTCAAGGGCAGTAAAACCCAACAGGGTATAGGGCTGGGGGATACTTAGCTCTTTGTTAAAGAGGTTCTCGAGCTGGCTATTCCAGACATGGGTGCGGCAGCTTAGCACCACCAAGGCGCTCTCGCTGGCTTCCTTTACGGCCTGGGCGAGGCGGCTGGGCCAGCGGTTGTGGGTACGCAACTCGTCCAGCGCATCTATCAAAATGACGGGTTTTTCCAACTTCCCTTGCTCGAGTTGCTCGATGAGCTGGCGCGGTTTGCGTCTCGAGTCTTGTCGCAGTATTTCCAGCAGAATATCGGCTCGGTTTTCCAACTCGGTCAACAGGCCGCATTCACCCAACAGGGTGGGGCGCTCGAGATTCTTTTGCCACTCCTTAAGCAAGGTGCTTTTGCCCTGCCCCGGCACACCCAGTATCAGCACCACCCCCCGCTCGGGCAGGCGGCGCATCACATCTTCGGCGCGTTGGCGGGATTCTTGGGGCTTGGGGGCAAAGCTGTGCTCGTCCCACTCATAGATCAAAAAGGCGGGTTTGTCCTCCCGCTCGCCGTCACGGCTGCGGGTTTTGGGGCTGGGGGTTCCCAGCCAGCGCGGCAGACGAATCGGGGGGTGGCTCATGGCGAATAATGCGGGAGAATCGTAGATTTAGTTTACAAGATTACCCCTCGGCATTGGCGATTTTTCTCGGTAAAGGCGAAGGTCAAGGGCTAATCCCCCCTACCCCCCTTGAGTGCTGTCACCATCAAGTTGACGAGCATTGGCTCGAGAATCGGTTGGCCCAAAGGGGGGCAGCCCACGACCGTAGTAACTCGAGTTGGAACGCAGTTCTTTGCCCCCCTTTCGCCATGCCTGCTCGATAACCGATTACTTGACTGACGCTTCGATGGTCGCTCTAAGGGGCGGAGCAAAGCGGAGGGTGTTTACATCGGTAGGGGGGATTGCCGTTGACGTTAAAAAGCCCCTCGAGACAACCTCGAGGGGCTTCCCAAGTGGCACTTCAACAACCCGCAGGGTCGTACCAAACCATGCCGTTGCTGCTGGCTCCGCCGTTGAAGACGGGGTTCAGGTTGGACTTGGTCTCGAGGCAGGTCTTGAGCGCGGCGGGGCCAAGGGTGCGGCCTGACTGTTGCAGGTAGAGGGCAGCAATGCCGGTCACGCCTGGGGCGGCGAAGGAAGAGCCGCTGATCCCAACGTCTTGGTACAGCAGCGGGTTGCCCCCAACGATGCAGCGGAAGCCCAGGGCGGTGGTGGGGCAGAGGTTGGCCCCGGCGGCAAAGAGGTTGGCGTTTTGGCGGGTGTTGTAGCCTGCTACCCGCCAGGTGTTGCTGGCGTTGTCGAGGCCCGTGCCCGCCACCGCGACCACATTAGCCAGCGGAAGCGAGACGTTGCCCAGGCCCTGGGCATACCCGGCGGGGAAGTGGTTGTCGGCAAAGGGGTGGTTGCCACTCGAGGCCACCACCAGTACGTCGTTCTCCATGGCCTTGAGGGCTCCATATACGGCAGTGCTCGAGAGCGGTGCCCCCAGGCTCAGGTTAACGATGTCGTTGCGCAGATTGGGCGCAGCCGAGGCCGACTGGCCTATCTCCAGCAGACCTCTGGCCACGCTCGAGGCGGGGCAGTTGCCGTTGTCGTCGCAGACTTTTTTCTCGAAGGTGCTTACGGCGGGGGCCAACAGCTTGATCAGGCTCTCGATGTGGTTGTCGTGGTCGACGAAGTTGACCGAGGCAGCGCACTGGATTTTGTCGTTGACCCCCAGGCCGCTGCCCATCACGTGTACCCGGATGTTGGTGCCGTCCAGGCTGCCCCGGTTGTTGGCGTTGCTGGCGGCTTGATAGTTGGGGGCGGTCAGGTTGAAGAAGTTGCCGCTGGTCAGGGGATTCAGCCACTTTTCGATCTGCTCGCAACTGGGGTCGAAGGAACCCGCCCCGCTGGGGTCCAGGCTGCTCACGGTGTTGCGGTCTACGCTTTGGGTGGGGCGGGCGGCGGCGTAGATGCCGAGGGCTTGTTGGGTTCCGGCGCTGGTGAAACGCACTGTGCGCAGGCAAACCGCTTGGTCGCCCACGGTGTATTTGAAGGGGCCTTCGACGTTGGAGAACCCGGCAGGCAGGTTCAGGCACTGACCGTTGCTGGCGGGTGGGCCGAGCACCGTAAGCTCGCCTGGCTCTACCGAGCCTAGAGGTTGGTAGTCCTGGCTGGCCACCAGGCTGTTGTTGCTGTTGCGGAACACCTGAACCAACACCGTGCCGCGATTGGCGTAGGCGTTTAACTCGGTGGACGTGGGGGTGGTGAGGTAGGTGTTGACATCGACGCTGGCGGCAGCGCTCAGGCTGGGGGCGGGAGGAGCGGGGGGCAAGTCAAAGACCACCTTGCCGTTGCTTCGCGAAACCACCGGAAGGGTAAGGGTACCGTACCTAACCGTGACCGGAAAGTTGCTGGGCACGGCCAGTTCAACCCGCTCATTCCAGGCAACGTTGGTCATAAGGGCTGCCGCAGAGACCCCCGCCTCCTGCTTGAGGGCTTCCGCGGGGAGGGCCTCGAGGGTAGAGCTTCCACAGGCCGATAACACCACCACCAACGCTGCCCCAAACCAGTTTTTATACATCCCCCACCCTCCCTGATCTTTCGCTTTTGTAAAAACAGTTGGTTTCATACCGCCTCCCCTTTGGTTAACAGAGTAGAAATTGGGTCTTAACGGGGTCTTAACAGGTATCTAGGCCCATTTGGACGGCCCGATCAAGCTGAACAAGAGGTCTTTGACCGGGCGGGTGTCGTTGATGGACCGCAGGGCTCTCTGGGCGCTGCCGACCCGCTCGGACTTGTCCGCTATCCCCAGCAAACTGTAGAGTTCGTCCAGCTTTCCCAACAGCCGGTGCGCCTTGGATGGGTTGTTCTCTTGCAGAGACTTTTCGATGTTTCGTGCCAGCACCGTTTCATAGTCTTTGATGTATACCGCCAGGGCATCGGCATGGTTGCTCTGGCGCAGCAAATCAATGGCGACTTCAATTCCGTCTGGGTCGTTGTCCAGGAAAGCGATGTTTCCGACTGCCCTGCCCTGAATCACAAACTCACCGGCTTGTGCGGCGCATGAGATGGCTTTGGAAAACTGTTCTCGAGCCTCGTCTATCTTTTCCTGACCCAGATACACCATCCCTAAGTTAAGGTGGAGCCGCGCGGAAATCTCGAGGGTGTTGGCTCGTTCGGCGTGCTCATGGGCTTCGACAAAGTACTCCTCGGCCTTGTCCAGCTGCGTGCGCCGTTGCCACAACAGCCCAATGTTGAGCAGAATCCGCGCCCTTAAGGTCGGGTTGTCCCCGGTCTGCTCGAGGGCTTGCAGGGTTTGCTGGTAGGCTTGTTCGGCATTGGCCTGGAGCGCCTCGAGGCGTTCGGCGCTCTGACCCTCTTTTTCTGCCAGCTGGGCCAGTTCGTCCAGCGCCATCGCGTGGTTGTTCAGGCTGCCTACCCAGCGGTTCTTCTCGCCCGCCGTCAGGTAAAGGCTGGCGGCCTTTTTGAAGCTCGAGGCCGCGTCCAGGAAGCGCTCCTCGGAGTGGGCCAGATAGCCCAGGGTGTTATTGGCGGTGGCCTTGGCCCACAGCCAGTCCAGCCCGCTTTGCACTGCTTGCTCGGCGGCGGCCCTGGCCTCATGGCTCTTGCCCGTGCGCCACAGCAGCACCGAGCGCAGCGCGACCATGCTGGGGGTGTGCTGGGCCTCGGGGATATCGGCCGTGAGCACCAAAGCCTCTTTGAAACGGCCTAAGCGCTCGAGGGCGTAGGCTTCAAGGAAGCGCACCTGGGGTTCGGGGTCGGCCTCGGCCACCTGCTCGGCAGCGCGGAGTTCACCCAAAACCTCCAAGGTCTCCGCAAACTTCAGACCGTTCATCAGGGTTTGGGCTTGGGCAAGGTAGGCGGTGCGGGCCCGGGGGAAGTCGCCAGCCCCCCCGAAGCCGTGGGTACTTTGGTGAATCTGTCGGTAGAGCGCGAAGGCTTGCTCGGGCGGAGTCGAGCGGGCCAGTGAGAGCAGCAACGGCACGCGCTCGGTGGGGTGCTGCTCGAGCCAGCGCAGGGCCATCTCGCCTGCCAGAACCGCCGTGCTCGAGCTAATAAAACCGCCCAAAATTAGTTCTCCCCGCGCTTCGGAAATGTCGCCGATGGAGAGTTTTAGGGCGTTGCGGGTGATGGTCAGGTTGGGCTGGGTCTGCAAGGCCAGCGCCAAGAAGACCTGTTGGGCAGTGGGGGAGAGGTCTTCGAAGCCGGTCTTGAGGTCGGTCTCGAGGTTTGAGGCCAGACTGCTACCGGTCTGGGCCAGGAGGTGTTGGAGCCTCGAGAGGGTGGCGGGCTCCATCTGGGGCGCGTCGGGCAGGCTGTAGGCCCGTTCGGCCAGGGTGCGGGCTTCACGGCGGTCTCCTTTGGACAGTTGGGCCTCAGCCAGTTGCAAGAGGGCACTCTGCGCCTTCTGGGCCAGCACCTCGCGCTGTTCCAATATCCAGTCCAGCAGTTCGGGGCTGACCTCGAGGTCCACCAGCGGCTTGCCCAGGTCGTGCAGGAAGGAGCCAGAGTACAGCTCTAGGGCCTGCTCGAGCTGGCCTTGCTCCATCAACTCCACAAACTCCACCGCGTCGCATTTCAACCGTACCGGGATGGGGTCGAGGCCGGCCTTGTCGGGGATGATGCCCGCGCCGCCCTCCTTCTTGAGTTGGTTGAGCACCACTGAGAGCTGGCCCAGACGCTTCTGGGTCTCGCCCTCAGTCCAGAATAGCTCGGCCAGGCGGCGGCGCTCCTGCGGCCCCTCGAGGGCGATGTAGGCCAGCATCAGCAAGGGCTTAGGGCGGGAGAAGCCCGACTCCAGCCTTGCCCTGCCGAAGGTCTCGAGTTTCATGTGAAGTGAATTTACCAAAACCAGCCCCTCCAGCGCCATTTTGGGTGCTGTTATGAGGGTGTTACTGGGTTTGGGCAGGGCAGTCATGGGTGGCCTTTGGGTATCGCTCTAGGGGTCTTTCGTTTCACCAGCGTTTCAAAGTTGGAAAGGGGTCGAAGGTCTAGGAGTGATTCTTTCTATGGAGTCAGCCTAAAACCACAGCGTTCCACCAGCGTTCCATCCGCATAGCAGCCGGGACGGCTTGTTAAGACCGCATTTAGACCTTGTTTAGACCCCCCATCCAGACTGTCCTTACCAAACAGCCAAGCGAGCTGAATGCGAAAGGCGAGGTGAGGGAAATGAAGCAGTGGATCGCAAAAACCGGGTTGGCGGGAATGTTGGCGGTATTGGCAGCCTGCGGCAGCAGTGTTGGGGTTCCAACCCCTGAAGTAGAAAACCAGCTCGAAGCAGGGTTGGTGGGAGCGATGGCGGCAGGGGATTTGGATCTTGGATTTTTAGGCACAGGAAAGCTGGAAGTGGGTTGGTCGGGATGGGAGAGTAGGGCTAAAGGAATGGCGGTAGACCCTCTGAACAATGAGGTGGTAATTGTAGGCACCCAATTCGACCCGGCGACCGGCAATGAACGTATCGCCCTGACTCGAGTCAACCCTAATGGCAGCTTGGCAGGTGGGTTTGATGGAGACAACACCATGCCCGGTTTTCCCGGCAATGGCAAAGTAACCACAGACATTCCTGGGGTGAGCGAAGAAAACGTCCGGGCTGTTGCCATTGACCCCTATTCCCGAAAAATCGTGGTGGTCGGCTCTGTCTATAATTTGAACAACCGTACCGATGTATTCGTGGCCCGCTATAACCCCGACGGTACGCTCGATGCTTCTTTTGGCAGCGCGGCTACGGGCATCGTTGTAACATCGGTTTCACTCTATGACGATTGGGCCGCAGATGTAGCAATCATCGCCAGTACTACAGGTGATGGAAAGATTCTGGTGGCTGGTGGCACAGATATGAACGGTAGCGACGACTTTTTGCTGATGCGCTACAATGCCAACGAGAACCTCTCGAGCTTTGGCTCCACGGGCAACGGGATCGTCACCACCTCCTTCACCAGCACCGACGACTCGGCGGTGGCTGTAGCGATCCTTAGCAGCGGTAACATCGTGCTGGGCGGTACCAACGGCGACCTGGACTTTGCCCTAGCCCAGTACACCCCAGATGGGTTGCTCGACGTCAACTTCGACGGGGACCTCGCCATGCCGGGGTATCCGGGCAACGGCAAGGTGACCGCCCGCATAGCCCCCCTGCGCGGCATTGACGTGGCCACCGACATTACTGTTGGCGGGCAGGGTCGCATTTCGATGTCGGGCTGGACGGAGCTGAGCGTGGGAACCTACCAGTTTGCGCTGCTGCGCTTCAATAGCAACGGCACCCTCGACACCGGTTTTGATGGCGATGTTGGTATGGTGGGCTATCCCGGCAACGGTAAGGTTCGGCTGCCCATTGGCTCGAGCGCCAAAGCAAACGCCCTAATGTGGGACGGCTCGAGCCGCTTGGTGGTGGTTGGGGAAAGCTTTGGGATAAACGGCACCGATAAAGAGTTTGTGGTGACCCGCTTCAACAACAACGGTTCCCTCGATACCACGTTCTCCGCCAACGGTGCATTGGCCGGTATCAAACATACCGACTGGAGCAGCACCGACGAGGAATCTGCGGTAGCAGTAGCGTTTGCTAATAGCGGAAAAATCTGGGTGGCGGGTACTGTATCTATTAACAGTTTGGTCAGCTTTGGTTTAGCCCGCTACGAAAACTAAACACCAACCTTCGAACCCCTCGAGAGCCTCCCTCGAGGGGGTTTTTCTTTCTCCAAGCCCGTTAAGACCTCGTTAAGACCCCCTTTTCATACTCGGACTATCCAAAATCAGCAATGTCTTTCAAGCGTTGCTGTTAGGGAGGTGTGTATGAAACAGTTTATGTACAGTTTAGTGGCTCTGGTTGCGGTGTTGGCCTTGGCGGCTTGTGGTTCTTCGGGTGGAAGTAACACGGCGGGCTTCAACGACATTGGGGAGGACTTTGCCGAGGACATGGATGCGGCGATAGATGACTTTACCTTTGCCGGGGCCACCACCCCCAGGGCTTCAGCCGCTTCGGTGGAATCACAGGCCCTGCCCGCCTGCGTCAGCGTCAGCCCCAATCCGCCCGCCGATGCCGACGGCGACGGAATGCCCAACCAGGCCACCCTCACCTTCACCAACTGCACCCGCGTTGGGGGTGCGGGGGCGGTATGGACGCTCAACGGCAGCCGCATCTTTAGCGATCCCGACGGAAATTCGGCCACCAATACCACATCCGGTTTTGACATGCAGATCGTCACTCCGGGTTTTGTGTTCGAGAAACGCACTCCCGGCGGGACGCTGATCAAAAAGATGACCCGCAACGGCCTCCGCTCCCCACGCCTCAACGCCGGAACCATCCGCTTCCAGCACACCCTGACCACCTTTGTCGAGCGCCCCACAGGCCAGCCCGCCACCAACATCAACAATCTGCTGTTGGTCTTCACCCCCGCAGCCGGACAGGTCATTGCCCTCAATCAGCCTCTGCCCGACGGCAGTGTGAACATCACCGGTAGCTTCTCTCACACCCGTGGGGCCACCAACTACAGCGTCAATGTGAGTACCCCCACCGCCCTACAGCACAGCGCAGCCTGTGCCAGCCAGCGCTTTGTGGCGGGTCAGCTGCGGCTGGTCTTCGCAGGTACCGGCCCGTCGGGAAACCTGGACATCACCTTCAACGCCTGCGGAACTGCGCCAACCTTGGTATTTACCCCATAAGGTCTTAACAACCCTCGAGGCGGCCTGCGGGCCGCCTTTTTGTGCTGAGGTCGGAGTACACCGCCTCAAGCGCGGTTTTTCTATACAATCAATTGTAATGAAAGTACGACTTCGCCTGCTGGGTGCGCCTCGCCTCGAGGCGGACGGGGCGGTTTCCGACCTTCCTCTGGATCGCCCGGCCTCGCTGGGCTACTACCTCGCCCAGCGGGGCGACTGGGTTCGGCGCGGCGAACTGGCCTACCTCTACAGCCCAGAGGCCGACGAGTCTTTGGCCGCCAGCAACCTGCGTAAGCTGGTCTACCGGCTGCGCCAGCAGGGTTGGGCAGAGGACCTCGAGGCCGAACCCTCGCGGCTGCGCCTTCAGATACCCAGCGATGTGCGGGCCTTTCGCGACGCCCTAGAGCGCCGGGACTGGCCCACGGCCCTCGAGCTGTACACAGGGCCGTTCCTCGAGGGGCTGGCCTTCCCCGACTTGGGCGGCTACGACGCCTGGCTGGAGCTAGAGCGCCAGGACCTGTCGCGGGCCTGGCGCACTGCATTGCTGGAGCAGGTGGGGCAGCTCGAGGGCCAGTCCGACTGGGCCGGGGCCGAGCGTTGGCTGAGACAGCTGCACAAGGCCGAGCCGCTGGACGAGGAAGGGGTGCAAGCCCTGATGCGGGTCTTGCGCGCAGCGGGCAGACCGGGGCAGGCCCGCGAGGTATTCGATCGGTTCCGCCGCGAGCTGGGGGCCGAGCTGGGAGCCGAGCCGCTCGAGGCCACTCGAGCCCTGGCCGAAAGCCTGCGCATAGGGGGCGCGGCGGCCCACGAGCCACCCCGCCCTGCCCACAATTTGCCGGCCGCCGGCACCCGCTTTGTGGGGCGCAAGCGCGAACTCGAGGCGCTCTCGCGTCAGCTCGCCAACCCGGACTGCCGCCTCCTGACCCTGGTGGGCCTTGGGGGAATCGGGAAGACCCGGCTAGCCTTGGAGCTGGCCACCCAGCAGATCGAGAGCTTCGCGGATGGCGTATGGCTGGTGCCCCTCGCGGGGGTCTCGGGGCCGGAGATGTTGGTCTCGAGCCTGGCCTCGGCGCTGGGGCTGGTGTTCAGCGGGCCCAGCGACCCCCAGGTGCAGCTGCTCAACTATCTGCGGGGCAAGGAGTCCCTGCTGGTCCTGGATAACTTCGAGCACCTGCTCGAGGGCGGCCTGCTGCTGGAGGAGCTGCTGGCCCAGGCCCCAAAGCTCAGGCTCCTGGTCACCTCGCGGGTGGCCCTCGAGACCCCCAGCGAGTGGCTTTACGACCTCGAGGGCTTGACCTACCCACCCCAGGGCACCGACCAGGACCTCGACGGCTTCGACGCGGTACGCCTGTTTGTGGGCCGGGCCGAGCGGCTTTCCAACCGCTTTGTGCTCACCCCGGTCACCCTCGAGGCCGTCGCCGAGCTGACCCGCCGGGTGCAGGGCCTGCCGCTGGCCCTGGAGCTGGCCGCGACCTGGGTTCGGGGCTTGAGCGTGGGGGAGATCCTGGCCCAGTTGGAGCGGGGCTTCGGACCCCTGCAGTCTGATCAGCCGGGCCTGCCCGAGCGCCAGCGCAGCCTCCAGGCCATCCTCGAGTACTCCTGGCGGCTCCTTTCCGAGGGCGAGCAGGCTGTGCTGGCAAGGCTCTCGGTGTTCCGGGGCGGCTTCACCCTCGAGGCCGCCCAGCACGTGGCAGGGGCGCACTTGGGGCTGCTACTGCGCTTCATCAACCAAGCCCTGGTGCGGCGCGACGAGGACGGGCGCTACGACATGCACGAGCTGGTGCGCCAGTTCGCGGCGGGGAAGCTCGAACCTTCGGATCATGCCGCTGTTTTGGAGAAGTTCAGCGGCTACTTCTATGAGCAGTTGCAGACCTGGGGACGGGTGTTCAGGGGTGAGATTCAGCCCGACACAGTCGAGCAGTGTCGCCGGGAACTGGGCAATCTCTTCTCGGCTTTGGGTCATCTGGCGGCATCCGGCGAGGCAACAAGGCTGAGGAGCGCTCTCGCGGACTTTTATCCGGTAATCGAGATCCTGGGTCTGTTCAAGAACGGCATCCTCGTACTGGACATGGTTGGTGAGGCTCTCGAAACTACCCAGTGTTCTGACCAAGGTTTGTGGGGAGCGCTCGAGGCGGTTAAGAGCTATTTTCAAATTAAGGTTGGCAAAGACGAAGACTCTAAAGCCATGGCCGAGGCCAGTATGGCCCGCCTGGAGCCTGTAGGGTCTTCAGTCTTTTTGGGTGTGGCCCAGTACACCACTGCCATGTACCACCACTTTGGTGGAGCCCTCGTTCAGGCCAAGCTCTGGTACGAGAAAGCCCTGACGACCTTCGAGGCGGTTGGAGGCCAGTCGGAGCGGTGCCGTGTGCTGAACCGGATCGCCGTCGTGATGAAGCAGATGGAGCGCTACGAGGAGTCGAATCGTTACTTCGAACAGGCGTTGGCCCTATCCGTCGAAATAGGCGATCTGTCCGAACGTGGCATCATCCTAAACAATTACGGGATTAACTTCGAGTCCCTTGGCCAGATAGATAAGGCTATTGAGATGTACGAGGAGAGCCTGCGCATCTGTGAGCGCGTGAACTACCAACGGGGGAGGTCGGCTGCCCTCACCAACCTTGGGCACATTCATGAGCGCCGCAGGGAGCACAAGCAAGCCAAAGAGTACTACCAGCGAAGCCTCGAGATAAAGCGGGTCTTGGGAGAGCCGATTCCTCTGGCCATCTCTTTGATCAATCTCGCCGATGTCCAGTATGCCCTCGGCGAGGACGAGGCAGGGCATCAGGCCAACTGGCTGGCCCTCAATCACATCCTCGAGGCCAATGCGCTGATGTACGCTGCCCGCTCGCTCTGGTCTTTTTGCAAGTTTTTCTCCGAGAGGGATGCCCTCGACTCCGCTTGCTTCCTGGCGTACTTCCTATACGCCTCATCCGAATGTGAGCAATGGGTTCGAGATGAGGCCGACGAGTTCATTGCCCGTCATTCTGGCGGCCTCAACACATCCCAGCTGCAGCAAATCAGGCAGCAGGCTGAGGGTAAAACTTATCAACAAATTGCCGATTGGGTCAGAGGAGCGGTCGCATCTTTAGCCTCTCAACCACAGAGGCGGGCCTAATCTTGGGGCAAAGACTAAGCGTTTTCATAGTTGCAATATGGAATGTCGCCCGACAGCTGCCGCAGGGAATTGCGTCTCGAGTAGCCGCTTTGCGGCTATGGCGTACTTTATTCCGCTCTGGGACGTACTTACCGCTTCTGCAGATACTGCACTTCTACCCTCGCTTAGAACTCCCGAGCCGCTTGAAGTAATTGGAACGCCAGTGGAACGCCCAGTCTACAAACTGGGGTCATGACAGTTGATAAGGTTCACTCGAGCTATATCCTTCGATTGACCCAGCGCCTGAGTCGGCTGACCTTCGAGCTGCACGACGTGCGCAGCGGCCAAACCCACCAGTTCGATAGCCCCAAAGCCCTCTCGAGCTACCTCGAGCTGGCTCTGGAGGCCCAGTTCCGCGACACCACGCTTCCCAGCACTTCGAACGGGGGGAGCTAGGGGATGTGGGTATGTGAAGGACGGGGCGGCGGGAAGCCTGTTTTTGGGCTGAACTATGCGTTCGACGGCCGGTGGATTTTGGGACAGAGCTTGTTAAGAGCTTGTTTAGACCCCTCGAGGAAACTCTTTCTAACCCAGGCGCCGGAACGGCGCGCAGCGGCGGAGGTAAGGCGATGAAGACGATCATTCGGGCAGGGTATGTCGCGGCAATCTTGACCTTGGCAGCATGTGGGGGCGGCGCTCCTACGGCGCTCCCCAGCGAACTCGATGAGCTAATTTCGGCCGCCGGCGAGGCCGACGCCGAGGTGCGGCTCGAGGTGCTCAAAAGTTACCAGCCCGCCACCATCACCACCCAGTTCAACCCCGAGATCGGGGGGCAGACGGTATACGAGGTGGCGGGCACCACCCCCGGCGGTAAGCCCTTCAAGGCGGTGCTGCTGGGCGACGAGGGCATCGACTTGGCCGAGTTTCGTGCCAACGCGCGGATACAGGCCCGGCTGCGGCGCATTCAGGGCCAGACCGTGCTGGCGGGCCGGATGATCCCCACCGGGCCGCTGGCCGGGCAGAACCCCATCGCCTTTGTGGCTGCCGGTCAGAACGTCCGATTCAGCGGCCCCGAGGCGGGCAGCGTCTACCAGTTGCAGGGCGTGGCCGACTTTAAGGGCGTGTGCGCCGAAAACGGCCTTAGCGGTTCGTACAGCTTCAAACAGGGCAACGCCGAGATGGCGGGTGCCCTGACCGGCCTGCGCGAGCGCGGCAAGGCCACAGCTTGCGCGGCTGGAGCAGTGGACGGCCAGCTGCCGGTAGCCCTCAGCTACACCGCCGTCGAGACCCACATGGGCATCATCTTTGCGCTACAGGGCAGCTTGGTCGTGGGGGCGGGCGGCAGCGGCCTGGGCGCGCAGGCCGCGGCGCCGATGCCCTCCCAGGGTCTGGCCATCCCCACCGCCACCCTGCCCCCCACCACCCTGCGGGCCACCTCCACCCTTAAGACGAACGTAAAGCAGCTGGGTGGCAGTTCGGGGGCCGAGTTGGTCAGCTTCAGCGCCACCACCGGAACCCTGATCTTCAACCGTCTGACCGGCAACCTGAGCAGCCTGTTGGTCAACGACATCATCACTTCGGCCCCCCGCACCAACGCCCCCAACGGCTTTCTGAGAAAGGTAACTCAGATTCGCAACACCAGCGACGGCAAGGTCGAGGTGCGCACCTCCAAGGCCCTCGCCGCCGACCTGCTCGATGAGGCTGACATCAGTGTGGATCAGCCGTTCGACTCGGCCGACGCGCAGCGGGCCTCGGCCCTCGAGCAAGGCCAGGTCGTTTATGCCGCCGCCCAGAACGGCCCCTCGGCACAGGCCATGATTCGGCAGAACTTCAACCTGGTGCTCTACGACCAGGACGACAACCGAAGCACCACCGATGACCAGATCGTGGTCAGTGGCAACTTCCAGGTCACCCCCAGGGTGGTGATTGACTTCAAGTGCCGGCGGTCCTTCTGCTCCGACCCATACTTTTTGGGCAAATTCGTGCTCGACGAGGAAGCCGAAATCAACGTCAGCGCCAAGCTGAAGAAGGAACTGCGCGAGTCCAAGCAGATCGTCCGTATCGCGCTCCCGGCCATTGTGGCAGGCCCGCTGGTATTTGTACCGGACATTGTGGTGACGGTAGATGTGGAGGGCGTGGTGCGGGTCGAGGTGGAGGTGGGGGCCAAGCAAAGTTTGCGAATCGAGGCTGGGGTTAAGTACGACGGCGGCTTCACCAAGATCAACGAGGTCACCACCAACGTCGATATCATCGGCCCCACCCTGCAAGGCAGCGTTGAGGTCAAGGCGGGCGTGTATGCGGCGCTGCGCCTGATGCTCTACGGTGTGGCGGGCGTCTCGGCGGAGGCCGGGCCGTATGCCAAGTTCGTGGCCCAATACCCCGCCCAGCCCTACTGGACGATGCAGTACGGCATCGAGGGCAACCTGGGCGTTGATGTTGACCTAATCCTCTTCCGCAAAGAGTGGGACGTCAAGCTGTTTGATCGCGTCTTCAACGACAAGACCAAGACCGCCCCCAACGAGCGCCCGCAGTTCCTCGAGATCGGCCCCAAGTACCTCTGTGACAACGGCTACGCCGCTCGAGGGGCCATCCCCATCGGTGGCGGGTTGTCCAACATCACCCTTATTGCCCTCACCGACGACAAAGAAGACGGCGCAGGCACCGGCACCATCGACTGGTCTTCCAGCCGCGACGGCTCGCTGGGCCGCACCCGCAAGGCCGACAAGCACACCCTCAACTACCCGCTCTCTAACGGCACGCACACCATCACCGCCGTCCTGACCGACAGCCAAGGGGCCACCCGTACCCGGGAGTTCCAGGTCTTGCTCTCGAACAGCCAATGCCAGTTCCCTGGTGGCTTCCCCAACGTGGACATCACCTCCGACGACAACCCCAACAACCTCCCCTTCGCCCCCATCGTCGCCATCGGGCTCGACCGCTCCCTGACCCTCACCGCCCGCGCTAACATGGGCGCCCTGGCCCTGTGCAGCCCGCAGATCACCTGGAAGTCCAACCTCGAGAACCGCAACGCCGGGACTTCTACCGGGGTGATGCAGCAGGTCGGCACTCCGCCCCTCATCCAGCAAGTCTGTACCCACACTTTCACCAACGTCTACAAAAACCTCAGCCCCCAGACCATCACCGCCAAGCTCACCCACAACGGAATGACCGTAACCGACAGCATTGATGTGAGCGCGTTGATACCCGTCATGCCCAGCCTGGGCGGTATCACCTTCACCGCCCCCAGCGCTTCCCGCTACATCTACGAGGGCGACCAGGTGTCCTTCAATGCAACCGGAACCAACCCAGTCTGGAGTTCCAGCGTGGCCGCCGACAACATCAACGGGCGCACCGGCAACAGCGTAAACGCACGCTTCAACTCCATCGGCCCCCGTACCATCGTGGCCCGCATCGAGAACGGCCAGGGCGGGTTTATTTCCAAGAGCGTGACCGTCAATGTGCTGAGCGCCTTGGCGAAACCCTAAAGGCATCCGGCTGAGAGCAGCGAATAGCCCAAATGCAACCGCCCGCTCTAGCGCCGTTAAGACCTTGTTTAGACCCCACTGGGAAACTGGGCTTAGCCAAGGGGGAAGCGATGGAACAGATTGTCAAAGTGCTGCTGGTGGCCGTGCTGTTGGTGCAAATGAAGGGCGCTCGAGCCGCCCCCGGCCCCAGCACCCTTACCCAAACCACCTACATCGGCGAAACCGAGAAGAACAACGAAACCAGGCACCGCAAGCCCTAAAGGAGGAACACCATGTTGAGTACCCGTACCCTCTCATCCGCACTTCTGGCCCTTAGCCTTTCACTTCTGGCTGCCTGCAGCAGCGCTCCACAGGCCACCGACCCCATCGACGATCTAGCGGCCTTGGCAGATGCGAATGGCGACCTCGAGGCCACCCTGAGCATCGTTTCGGTTGTTCCGAGTAGTGCTCCATCAACTGCACAAGTGCTAGGCAACGACGTTAGCTACCAATACACTTACCAAAAAATTACGTGGACGTACCGAGGCAAAACGGGGAACGGTTTTTCACTCAGCTCGAGCACCCCCGGTTCGCAGGTTGCGGCGGCTGTAGCTGCTGGAGATCAGATGAGGATTCGGGGCCGGGTCAGAAAGGTGGGGAATGTGCCTGCGTTTGTCGGTTTCATGCACTCCCCAACCACCCAGGCTTCTGGTATTGGGGCCGCTGCAGCTACTCCGCCCACGCCTGTAATCCTCGTAGCCGAAGGCAAGACCCTGAGCGGGATACAAGTAGGTTTAATGTACGAGCTCAAGGACGTCTTAGTTTCGAGTTATGCCATTGAAATCAATGGTCAGACTGCTGGGTGGTTCCGTACCGCCAACGGCAGTACCGCCTCGTTTCGGGTGACCTCTCCCGGCCCGCTCAACTTGCCTAGTGGGGTGTTTCAGGCCAGGTTGAGTGGAAGGATAGAGGTAGTCCAGACTTCCATCGGGCCAGTTGGAAATCTTACGGGTGTGCTGGCTTTCGGGCAAAACCAAAGTGTCCAAATTCAGGGGATTGCCGGTGCGACGGAGATTGCCGCTAAAGACTGAGTATGGTTTTGGATGAGTTGCTTAACCCAACAGTCCCGAATCTGAACACTGCACGCTGTAAAGGAGGAACCCGCTATGTTCAACCCCCGCACCTTTTTTCTGACCCTCAGCTTCTCGCTGCTCGCTGCATGCGGCAGCGTTCCCCAGGCCACCGACCCTGTTGAAGATATAGCCGCCCTGGCCGATGCCAACGGTGACCTCGAGGCCGTCGTACAGATTCAAAGCGTTGGCTCGAGCGCGCTTCAATCCCAGGCCGAAACCGTGCATCTGTTCTTGAGGGCCACCTACAATGGCAAGCCCATACAGGGGTTCTCCTTCGGAGCGACCCAAACCGGCACTTTCGGAGCGACCCAAACCGGCACTCAGAACGTTACAGCCGCAGTAGCTGCTGGCGACCGGATGAGGATTCGGGGTCGGGTGCGAAGCATTAAGGGTGTGCCCACCTTTGTGGGCCTTATGCAAGCAGATGGCACCCAGGCATCGGCGGCAGCAGTCCAGGCGGTTCCGGTGGCGCTGGTTGGGGGCAGCAAGGCCCTTCCGCCGGCGGGTTACTTCACCATCACCTTGGAAGACGCATTGGTCTCGGGCTACATCACCAAGCTGCGGGACTCGGACATCATCCTCTTCCGCACCGCCGACGGCAAGCCTTTTGCCAGCGCTATGTTCAAACCTACTACGGCAATCTATGCCGAACCTATTGAAGGCACTTGGAAGGTTATCCTCAACCTCAAAGGCAATGTTGTTCAAACCCCAGCCGGGCCGGTGGGGGAAGCGACCGGGCAGATCCAGATCGAAGGGCGGCAGCCGGTGGGAATCATTGCAATCCTGATCGGTTTATAGGTGTTCAAAGCGCCTCAAGCAAGAGTCGAGTAGGAAGGGCTTGGCTCGAGGCGCTTACTGTCTAACTGCCCGAGCAGACAAAACACGGAGCCAATCATGCGACCAAAACTATTCCTTGTAGCCTTGTGCGTTTTGGCGGCGCAGGTGTTTGCACAAACCTACCGCCCCACCGTGCAACTCACCGACCTGATGGGTTTGCGCTTTTTCCCCAGTTCCGGACTGCTTCAGTTTGATGGTGCGCAGCTGGCCTTTCCCAAGGCGGGCGAGAGCTATGCCCTCGAGTTACGTCAAGTGGGCGGGGCGACCATCTACAAAACCGATTTGAACCTCGAGGGGGTGAGCGGGTTCCCGGCTTTCGGCTGGCTGGCCCCGGTGGAGCGCGGCTCGGAGAAGTTCAAGCTGACCCAAGGTGGCAAATACGAACTGGTGGTTCGGATGGGCGGCCAGGTCCTGAGCAGCGTGGCCTTCGAGGCCAAGGCTACCGGCAGCGGTGATGCCTTCAACCCAGGCCAATCCTTCCGCCTAATCGGCCCCTGGGACAAACTGGCCTACCTCTATTCCAGGGACGGCGACCCCAATGCCAAACTGTATGTGGTGGGTTGGGTGACGGACGCTGAGTTCGGACCCAACCGCGACGATAGGTGGGTGACGGTGCAGATTACCAGGGGCGCAAAGGTGTTGTGCAGGTCGGTGGTGTTTGTGGATGCACCCCACTGGGGCCGCTACCGCTTTGACGTGGCCAAAGCCAACAACGCCCAATGCACCCTGGCCGACATCACCCAGGCCAATGGCGATTATGTGCTCGAGTTCCGCTCCAAGACCAAGCTGCTACGGCGCTTCAACTTCAAGGTGGCGGGCAAGCAGATCCAGCGCATCGCCCGCAACACCCTGCCTTTCCTGAGCAGCAACTGGGGCGGAATTCCCTCTAAGCTGGTCAACAGCGACCTCGTGCTGCAAGAGATGTTCTGGCTCGAGGCCGCGAGGTAATGCCGGGTTGGTGCGGTCACCCGCGATAGACGGAGTGCATCCATGAGCGAACATCTGAAACGTGCGATTATCGTCCTGGCGGGACTGTTGGGTCTGGCCCTGGCCCAGGAGCCGGCGGGCCGCTCGCTGCGGGCGGGGCTGGCCGAGAGCAAAGCCCTGCTCGAGATGTCCGCCCCCAACCCCGTCTCTATCTCCGGCTTCAAAGAGAGCTACAGCTACCGCCTAACCCTCTCCGACGTGTTTTTTGACACCAAGGGCAGCACCACCTTTGGGTTGGTGCTGGCCTCGAGGGCCGGCGGGGCGGCCGATACGGTCAGCTTTACCTTTGCTGGCCCCTATAGCGCCCTTCAGCCCGCCATCGCCAATGCCTTTCACCTGCTGATGTGGGGTGGGATTTGCCTGGGCGTACCCAAGGAGATCATGCCCACCCTCAACCAGGGCCCCGAGTTCTTCGGCCAGCTGGTCCAGGCCTTGCAACAGCGCAGCTCTGCGGGCTTCAGCAAGGTCTACAACGGTGTCAGCTACAGCTTCGGCAACCTCGAGTTCGCCGGCACCACCGCCCGCTTCACGGTCACCTTGCAAAACCCTGGTCGTCCCGGCCTGGGCGGATGGAAAGAAGCCTGTTCGACCAACGATCCCCTCCGCTAGACCACCTTGTTAAGACCTTGTATAGACCCCAGCGCCACACTGTAGCCAGGAGGAGGGAGACCATGAAGACAATGTTGAAAGTGGCGGCTGTAGCCTTGGTTTTTACCCTGCTGGCGGGGTGTGGGCAAATGACACAAGGCTCTGGAGAGCTTCTGGCCCAATACGATTTGCCGGGGGTTGGGCTTGCGATCTTGCGGAACCCCCCAACCGCTAAGGGCACCGACGTGGCGATGGAAGAGTTGATGCTGGCGACAGACGCTCACGACCGCTACGCCAACCTCGAGGTGGCCTACTTTACCGCCAGAGGGAGCGTCGCCTCGGGCTGGATTTCCTTCAAGGGAGGAGCTTCCCCAGGAGCGAGGGGCCGGTTCAGCGGCACGGGACAGTGGGTACAGACCGCCCAGGGAATGGTCTTGTACGCCGAGGGTTGGGTGGTTTTTGAACCCAACAACGAGCCGCTGTGGGCGCAGATGGTTTCGAGGTGAGCCGTGCGGATTCGCGTGACCACCGGTACCGGCGAAGGCCCCACGCCCCAGGCCGCCTTCGACGCCGCCCTCCGCAGCGCGGGGGTGGCCAACTACAACCTGCTCGAGTTGTCCTCGGTGATCCCGACGGGCAGCCGTATTGAGCGGTGCAAGCCCACCAGCAGCGCGGGGGAGTACGGACACCGTCTGTACGTGGTGGTGGCGCGGAGGCTCGAAAAAGAGCACGGTAAAACCGCGTGGGCGGGGCTGGGTTGGACGCAGGAAAGGTCCAGTGGGCGCGGTCTATTTGTCGAGATCGAGGGTCCGAGCCTCAGCCAGGTTGAGCAGGAGATAGACCTCACCCTTGAGGCCATGAAATCCGCTCGCCCCATTCCCTACGGCAACAACGAGTCGGAAATCGTAGGCATCGAATGCCGGGGAAACCCCGTGTGTGCGCTGGCAGTAGCGGTGTACCAGAGTAAGGGTTGGGCGAAGAGGGTTTAGGTGTCTTGGTTGCAACGCGAATTGTCGCCCGCCAGCTCCCGCAGGGAAATGCGCCCAGGGTAGCCACTCAGCGGCTGTGGCGCACGCCACTCCGCCTTGGCACATATTTACCGAATCCGCCATTTCCGCACTTCTACCCTGGCGCAACTTTAGTAAGGAGAACATCATGAAAAAAGCGCTCTTCACAGCCGCAACACTCGCAGCCTTCGCGCTGGCCCAGGTCAACTGGCCCGCCCCCATCATCGGGATTCCCAACCACACTGCCCGAGATCAGGTCATGACCGCGACTGGAAAACTCGAGCAAGGCCGGCCGCTCGAGGATTTGAGCTGGGCAGCCAGCAGCCAGATTGCCTGTTTCCCCGCCACCCAGTTCGAGAAGTACCGGGGCAATCATGTCTTTTTCGCCATTCAGCTGCCCCGCCAGTCCACCATGATCATCAAGTTGATCCCCAAAGATTCCAGCCAAAACCTCAGTCTGTACGCCTACAGCATCGGCACCCGAGATGCCACCCTGCCACCCAAAATTGCCCGGGTGACCTCTTGCGAGTCGAGCGAGAAGTGGGACCGGCCGGTGGCGGGAAAAACCCAGGACCACACCAGAAGCGTGGAGTTGCGGGCCATCCAAAACCCCTACAACGTCATCATCGGAGTCAGCGGCCCCAAGGAGGCGGTGGCGGGTGAGTTCACCCTCGAGGTCCTGCTGAAGTAGGGTTGGCTCGAGATCTGACAAAGCCATGAGCGACGAACTGTTCAACTTTCTGGTGGTGCTGGGCCTGATTGGCGTGTTTTTACTCCTCTGTGGGCTGGCCCTGTGGGGCCTGGGAATGCTGTCACTCTGGCTGCTCTTGCTCAAGGGCTTTGCCGGGTTGTTGGCCGCGAACGTGGCCTGGGTGATGTTATCCACGTTGATTGGAAGTTTTGTTCGCCTCGAGCCGACCGAGTGGTGGGTATTTGGCCTAAACCTGGTACTGACGCTGGGACTGGTGATTGGCTGGAGTGTGTATCTGGTGCAGATCGTGCAGGTACAGGGATTCTCCAGCCTGCCGGGAGCCGTCACGGCCTATACCCTCGGACTTCTGCCCAGCGGCTTGGGTATCTTGCTGGTGGGAGCCTTCTTCCACGGCACCCTATACCGAATTGCAGGGCTGGCGGTGGGAGTCTCGAGCTACATCATCCTTGTGCTGGTCGCCCTCTTCTCTTGATGTGGTCGCTTCTCACTATTCATTATGCGGATTCGTATACAATATGCTCTAGGTTTGGCCCAGCGCCAAGCCCAAATCCAAGGCGAAAAGTTGCTGTTCGTCCATTGCTGCTCAGCGGCCTCGCCTGAAAGCTAGGAAGTGTTATGTTCAAACGCCCAAAACGCACCGATCAGAAGCAAAAGACCATCACCGCCGAACCCAAGCCTCAATCTGGTTTCCAACTGGCCCTCTCGGCCCTGCTGGACATGCTGGGGCAACCCAGCCAGCGCCGCACCTTCGAACACTAAAGACCGGGTTTCCAACCTGGGCTCGAGCAATGCGCTCGAGCCTTTTCTTGTTTAATGTGGACGCTCGAGATCTACCTCGCATTCCATCAATACCCCTCAAGCGGAAGCTCCGATGTGCACGGTAAATTGCGCCCGCTCTGGCTCCGGCTTGAGCACATCCCAGACCGGCGCTACGCTGCGAACTGCCGAAAAGACGATAGCCTATATCGGTTCACTGTGCGTATAGACCGGTGGAGGCTGCTATGAAACGACTGGTTCTGGTTGGGATGTTGGCGGTGGGGGTTCTGGCCCAGAGTTTGGGTGGGGTCCCGCGCAATTACGCGGGCTTTGCGGCCTGGGAAAAGGTGGCGACAGCCGGCTTGCCCACCGGTGGCCCGCATGCCGGTCGTGAAAAGGTCGTGTATGCCAACCCAACAGCCTTCAAGGACTGGAAGAGCGGCAAGCCCCTGCCGGTGGGGAGCATCGTAGTTAAGATTGCCGGGCCGGCGGCCGCCCCTACCTTGATTGCCACCATGGAAAAGCGTCCAGCTGGCTGGTACTACGAGGAATATTTCCCCGAGAACGGGCGATACGTGCTCAAGTTTGGAGGCCCCAACGGTCAGAACCTGTGTGTGAGCTGCCACACCGGGGCCAAAGCCAAGGATTATCTGTTTGTCCGCTGAACCATTCGTCAGCGAGCTTTGCGGTTCATCCATTCGTGTTTCCCACCATTACCTCCCTCGCGGCGGCAGGTAAAGCACTCCCTTCAGCAAAAATCGCTGTAGGGAGTATGCGTGGGAACCGCTTATGACCTGGGCAGGTATCTAGACCGCTGCTGCCAAATTCGGCCTGAAGCTCCTCGAGCGGGCCAAGCCGGGTAGGGTCCAAGCCCGGCTGGTGGACGATCATCTCCGGTGTTGGGCCAGCTCGAGTTCAGGGCCACCATTGGTGTGCTCCCTTTTCTCCCGGGCGAATACATCAGCATCAAGGGGGGCCTGGCCATTGCGCCAAACCCCGGTCGTCGCCCCTTAACCCTCGCGCCGCTGCAGCTGCACCAGGCGCATCAAGGCCAGCGCGGTGAACTCTTCCCACTCATCGGGCACCGGGTCTACGGCCTCGAGCAAATACCGGCGCTCAAAAATCGAGCGCTGTTTGCGCATGCGGTAGCGTAGCTTGCCGTAGCTGTCCTCCATCACGTAGGTGGGATTGACGAAGTAAGTCAGGGCTGCGGCGGCCGCCCAGCCGATGACCGGAATGTCGTCAAGAAAGTTGGCCAGCACGTCGGTCATAGCCAGCCAGGGGTTCTCCTCCTTAACGTGATAGATGGTGTTGCCCTCGGCATCCCGGACAAAGTACCGGGCTTGCCAGATCGAGCCCCAGCCGTCGTTCTCGAAGGTGGCGAATAGGCTGCCGTCCATGTGCTTAACCTGGTGCTTGGCCCCAAAGCCGATGATCTGATTGGCCTCGAGGGTGTAGAGCGGTTGGGTTTTGGCCTGGTCGGCAAACACCGTGGTGGCCTCGCGCAAGGTGAACAGCTTCTGCTTGAAGGTCATCACGTTTTTGCCCGAGGCGTCCATCAGGTGCATCTCGGGCGTGAGCGCGAGCAGCTTGAAAGTGACGTTGAGGGGGTAGGTCAGGGCCATGAGAAAAGGATAACAGGGGACACCGCAGTTAGGGAGAAGATGAAGTGCGAGGGCTGCGGTCGCCAAACCTGGTTTAGGTTGCGCCATACTGAGATTGCAGGACTTCAGCACAGCCTCATCAGCGAGTGGCTTTTGGGCGCAATTGCCCGATCTATCGGTGAGTGCGGATGCTGCAATTCCACTATGGAGATGTTTAGTTGACGTGGCTCCGGCTCTTCGGTGATGCCGTCGCGAGCGCTATCCCCACAGGTTTGGTGGCTCAGTTTAGCATACGGAACGGTTTACGCAGCTCAAACCTCGGAATCCGCACCCGGAACAGCTCGCCCAGCACGGTCTGGAAGGTGTAAAAGCCATGCATCGATCCGGGCGGGCTGGCGAGGGGGCAGAAGGAGTTGTACTGGTAGATCTGGCCTGGCTCGAGGATTGGCTTGTGACCGACCACACCCTCGTCGTTGACATAGCCGACCTGGGTTTCGCCCTCAAGGATGAACCACTCGCGCCGAAGCAGTTGCACCGTCTCGGGCCCTCGGTTCTCAAGGGTGATGAAGTAAACGAACATTTCGTGCCCGGGCCGGCTGTGCTGGGCCGCATAGGCCACCTCGACCGAGACCACAACCTCCTCTCGGATGGGTAGGGTGGATTCTGCCATTTGACCTACCCTAAACCATTTTTCAGCCGAAGGGTTGTCGCAGGTGACATATTCTGTCATAATCGTAACGTTTGGTCGCAGTATGAAAGGAGCCGCTATGGACTATCCCGAGCACGAGAAGTTCAGCCACCCCGGTCTCACCGCCTCGCTGTTGAGCGCCCTCGAGATGGCCATGCTGGGCGACGAGAAAGACCCCAAGTACGGTTGGTATAACGGTCTGCTCGCAAGCCTCGAGCCCGTTGGCGCGGAACAGGCGGGTTGGTCGGCCGTGAACGGCGGCAGCACCGTCGCTGCGCATGCTGACCACATTCTGGTCACGTTTCGCTTCGTCCAGGCCATGTTCGGGGGGCACGAGTTTCAGCCCGATTGGGGTGCCTCTTGGCACCAGCGCTCCCGGCCTGGCAAGGCCGATTGGGACCAGCTCAAGGTGGACTTGCGGCGTGAGTACGAGGCCACGCGGGAGCTAATCGAGGCCAGGCCTTACTGGCGGGAGTCCGGATTCACCCAGATGCTCCACCATATTGCCCATATCGCCTATCACGCCTCGGCGGTGCGTCAGATTTTGAAGGCTGCGGGATAGCTTCGAGCCCCGCCCATTATGATCGGAGTTGAGATGCGCAAGAGGCCAACCGACACCTCGAAGGTTTACCGGGCTAATCGAAATCGAATCGCGAACGGGCGTGGGCCGGCGCTGTGGAAGTTATGGCGGTGCGGGACATGACGTCGCTTGAGACCTATCTTGGCACCCATCTGCGCTATAGCGTCTGGGCCAGCCGCCGCGTTTTGCACGCCCTCGGCGACCTTACCCCCGAAGAGTACGGGCGCGAGCTGCTGGAGGGCTTGAGCCTGCGGGCGGTGGCCGAGCAACTTTTCGAGGGCGACCGCAACTGGTTCGAGCTGCTGGCTGGTGAGCCCTCGGGCCTCGAGGCCCCCGGCCCTTACACCGAACTGCCGGACCTCCAGCTCGACTACCGCGACCTTCTACGCCAACTCGAGACCCTGGCCTTCTTCCTCGACGACCTCGAGCTGGCCGGGCACTTCGCCCAGGACGCGGTTTTGGTGCCCTGGCTGGGGGAGTTCGTGCCCAAACTCCAGGCCGCCCTCGCGGCTGTCTCCGATGCCACCCACCGCCGCGGCCAGCTGGCTTTGTTGCTGCGCCAGCTCGGACGCCCGGTGCCGCGGCTGGGAATGGCGCACTTTTTCCTGGACTTGGAAAACCCGGCCTCGAGGTGAGGCTGGAGGGGTCGCAGGGGCCCGACTCAAAAGCATCCAGTCAGCCGACCTCAAGAGCCCAACCCCTGAAGGCTGCCGGCTCTTCGCGCCAGACGTGGATGAAGAGTTTTGCAGGCTGTAGGTCAGATTGCTCGAGCGGGGTTAGCCCTTGACCGATCCTGCCAGCAGCCCCCGGATGAAGTAGCGACCTAAAAGTACGTACACCAGCAGCGTCGGGAGCGCGGCCAGCAGAGCGCCCGCCATCGGGAGGTTCCACTTCACCGCCTCGCCGCCAGCAAGCTGGGCCAGCGCCACCGTGATGGGCTGGTTGGCTGGGCTACTGACAAGCGTGACCGCAAAGAGAAACTCATTCCAGATCTGGGTGAACTGCCAGATGATCACCACCACAAAGCCAGGTATGGACAGTGGGAAGATCACCTGGCGGTAGATGCTGAAGAACCCTGCCCCGTCGATGCGGGCGGCCTCGATCAGCTCGTCGGGAATCTCGGCATAGTAGTTGCGGAAGATCAGGGTAGTGATGGGCAAGCCATAGACCACATGAACTAAGATCAGCCCCCAAAGGCTGCCGCCCAGCCCGATTTCGCGGATGAACTGGAACATCGGGATGAGCACCGCCTGGTAGGGGATGAACATCCCGAACAGCATCAGCGGGAATATGACGTTGGCTCCCGGAAAGCGCCACTTGGAGAGCACGTAGCCGTTGAGCGAGCCCAGCAGCGCCGAGAGCAGGGTGGCCATTAGGGTCAAGAAAAAGCTGTTCTGGAGCTTGGGTGCGAAGGCCGCCCAGGCTTGGGCGAAGCTCTCCCAGTACCACCGCTCCGGCAGCCGCCAGGTGCCCACGAGGGTGATGGCGGCAGGCTCTTTCAGGGCGGTCACCACCACCAGGTAGACCGGCAGCAGAAAGAACAGTGTGGCCACAAAGAGGATTCCGTACTGCAAAACTCGGCCGATCATCGGCGCACCTCCCGCTTAAGTTGGCTGTAGAGGTAGGGCACGATCACAAGCGCGACCATGACCAGCAGAATCGTGCCGATGGCAGCACCCTTGGCAATCTGATTGGCCCTGAAGGTGGTCAGGTACATCAAGAGGGCCGGCACGTCGGTGGGGGCGTTGTCGGCACCCGCCATAGCAAAGATCAGGTCAAAGATCTTAAGGCTTATGTGACCCAGGATGATCATGGCCGAAAGGGTGATGGGGGCCAGCAACGGGAAGATGATGCGCTGATAGAGCTGCCACTCGTTGGCCCCGTCCACCTTGGCGGCCTCGCGAAGCTCCTCGGGTATGCCGCGGAGACCGGCCAGGTACAGCGCCATGGTGTACCCCGACATCTGCCACACTGCCGCGATGATAATGCCGATAAAGGCCAGGTTAAAGCCGTGTGGCTCGTCGAAAGGCAGCGGCTTTAGGGTGCGCCCGATGGTAAGCGCCCATAGCAGTAGCAGGCCCGCCGAGACCGCCGCGATCCAGGCCCGCCGCCGCTCACCGGCCCGGTAGGCCGAGAGGGCGATGTAGGCCAGCACCACTGCGACCACCGCTGCGGTGATGAGCGGAAGGCTGTTCCAGCTGAATTGCCAGACCTGCTCTCTCGAGGTCAGCCAGGCGAACTCGCCCGGCGGCAGCCCAAGCACGGTGGGCAGCTGGTTTACCCCGCCCGCAGGCTGCAGCATCCAGCGCCAGATGGTGCCGGTGACGATGAACGAGAGCGACATGGGGAACAGAAAGATAGTCCGGAAAAACCCCTCACCCTTGGGGCTGCGGTCGAGCGTAAGGGCCAGCGCCAGCCCCACCCCGAGGCAGCCCAGGATGAAGAACAGTGTAAAGAAAAACGTGTTAACCAAGTCTTGGCGGAAGCGACCATCGATCAGTCCGGTGAACAGTTCCCGATAGTTCTCGAGGCCGATGAAGTTGACTTTAGGGTTGGCTGCCAGGGCCTGGGCGGGGTCGCGCCCCCAGTCGGTCAGCGAGGTGTAGAAGGTCTGGCCGATGAAGCCATACACAAAGATCCCAACCAGTACGATCGAAGGCAGGATCACCATAAACCCGTAAAGGTTGTCCTTGTTCCTAAACCAGTTCATAGCGGATTCCTCGCGGCGGTCGGCTGGACGGTAGGTACGCGCATAGTGTTCCTTTGAAAAAGTTGGCCTTCTTGGTTTGTGCGTCTGATATTGGCCGGGTCAGGTTTTGCGGCTGAGAACTGTCTGGAAAGCGGCGGGAACCAGATCATGGGCTGCGTTTTGCAGCGGGTTGGCTCCTCCTGCGCCCAAGCACGTTCGGCGAATCCAAGGATGGCTCACGCGGCGTTAGCCGGTCTGAGATGTCCATTCCAGCGCTGCGTGCTGGTTAAGACAAACCCATCACGCTGACGGTGTGTCTTGGGGGAGTGGTGCTGGAACGGAGAACACCAATACTGCGGCCAGTGGGCCGCTTTTGCCTCTCGAGCCGTAGCAGGAGTTGGCCTGTAGGGTAGCGAGGGTGGTCGCACACCGGCCTGCCACCGGCGTGCGAGCACCCCCTATGCCCCACTATCCGTCAGAGGCAGGCGCTATTGGCCCAGCCGCACTTGCGTGGCAATGGCCTGGGCGGCGTTGGCAGCGGCGGTGGCGTTCTTGCCGCTGAGGTAGATCTCCATCACGGTGCCGAACTGGCTCATAAAGCTCTCAGGCGCGACGGCACCGTGAACCAGCGAGCCCACGATGCGGTTGGACTTCCAGTCGCGCATGGCCGACTGCAGGTATGCGTTGTACTTGGCGGGGTCGGAGTCGTTGCGGGCGGCGATGGAGCCCTTAAGCGGGTTGAAGGCGTCCTGGCCCTCTTTGGAGCCCAGTAGCTTAAGCCAGTTGATTACGTTGGCGCGGTTCTTGGCCCCTTTGGGCAGCCCGAACGAGTCGGAGAGCATCATGAACATGCCCGAGGTACCCGGAGAGGGCGCGAAGCCGAAGTCGGTGCCGGGGGTGAGCTTCTTGGTGGTGGTGAGGTATCCAGCCGCCCAGTCGCCCATGATATTGAAGGCGGCGGTACCCTCCACTACCCGGTCGGTGGCCTGCTGCCAGGAAAGTGCGGATGCGTCCTTGTTGGCGCAGTCCATGACCTGGCCGAAAGTCTGAAACACCCTGACCACTTTGGGGTCGGAAAACTTCAGCTTGCCTTGCCACAGGGCGGTGTAGTCGGCAGCGCCCAACACGCCCAACGCGACCGACTCCCAAAGGTGTTGCTGGGTCCAGTTCTCGCCCACCACCAGGGGGGCCGCGAGGCCCTTGCCCTTAAGGGTGGTGCAGGTGGTCAGGAATTCGGCCCAGGTCTTGGGGGGCTGCACGCCCCACTCGCGCAGCTTGGCGGGGTTGTACCACATCACGTTGGAGCGGTGGATGTTGACCGGCACGCTGTAGATCTTGCCGTTCACGGTTAGCAGGTCCAACAGGCCTTTGGGGAACTTGGTGTTCCAACCTTCGGAGCGGTACAGGCTGGTTAGGTCCTCCATGCGGTCGGCCACGACCCAGGTGCCGGTAAGCTCTTGCCCGGCGTGAACCTGAAAGCTGTCGGGCGGGTCGCCCCCCAGCATCCGGGTCTTGAGCACGGCCCGCGCGTTAACGCCCGAGCCGCCGGTCACGGTGGCGTTGACCACCTCGACGTTTGGGTAGCGTTTTTTGTAGATGTCCACCAGCGCCTGCAGCGCGGGCCCCTCGTCGCCCGCCCACCAGGAGAAGATCTCAAGCTTCCCGCTTTGCGCTAGGGCCATAAAGCCCAGCGCCGCCACTCCCGCTGCCATAAGCCACTTCTTCATAGTTTCCTCCTCAAACCCGAACTCGACCAGCCTTTAGCCGGGCGCCCGAGAGGGGTTTGGTCGGCCCTCCTCCCGAACACCACCGGATGCCAAAAAGCGCTGCAGCACCAGGGCCGCAGCGCCCATAGCCGGAGCCAGATGCCCGAACGCGCTGGGCCGGATCGGCATCGCAGCGTGTTCGGGGACGTACGCGACCTCGGACAGCCGCTCGCGCAGGGGGGCCTCGAGCCAGGGCCAGGCCTCCGCCCCCAGCCCGCCCAGCACCACCACCGCTGGGTCGAAGGCCACAGCCGCGTTGGCGACAAAGTGGCCCAACTGGCGGGCCAAGTGCTCGAGGGTCTGCTGGGCCAGGGCGTCGCCGGACTGGGCCTGCTCCATCAACTCGCGGAAGCCTTCGACGCGCCCGCCCTGGGCCTGGTAGCGGAGTACCGAGGCCCGCAGCGAGACCTCTCCCTCCACCACCGAGGTGCCGTTGGGCTGACGCTGCGCCCCCAGCAGCCAGTGACCCAGCTCTCCCGCCGCGCCGATTCGTCCCCGGTAGACCTGACCGTTTACCACCAGTCCGGTACCCAGCCCAGTGGCCAGGACGATATACAACAGCGGGCTGTGGTTCTCGCCCCAGAAGGTCTCGCCCAGGGCCGAGGCCTTGGCGTCGTTCTCGAGGACTACTGGCATGCCCAGCAAGGCCTCGAGGTCGTCCGCAGGGCGCTCTTCGCGCCAGCCGAGGCCGAAGTTGGGGGCATAGACCAGGGTGCGGTCTTCACGGATCACCCCCGGTACGGTCAGCCCCGCGCCCAGCGGCTGCCCGAGCCCCTCAACTTCCCGTCCGACCCGCTCGGCCAACCTGACCAAACGCTCGGGCAATGGGGTCTCGGGCTTCTCGGGCCATTCCCAGCGGCCCTGGGGCTGACTGGCCAAGTCGAGAAGGATCACGGTGGTGCGTTCCACGCCCAGCTCTATGCCCAGCGCCAGGGCACCCTCGGAGTGCAGCTCGAGTGTCAGGCCAGGCCGACCTAGGCCGGGCGTGCGCAGGGTTCCCTCGGAGAGCAGCCGCTCCTCGAGCAGCTCCTGGGTCAGCGCTGACACCGTACTCTTGGTCAGCCCCACTGCCCGGGCCAGTTCGGCCCGGCTAAGCGACCCTTCCCGGCGCACGGCTTCCAGGATCAGCCGGCGGTTGTGCCGCTTAATGCGCTGTTGATCCAAAGGCAGGTCACGAGGCATGGGGTATCGCCCGTAAAGATGGTTTGACTGCACCGGAGAATTAGTAAGTTTGTCGAACGAACTAAAACGAGTCTACCGACTGAACTGTAGTCTTGTCAACACACTCTTGGCGGCAATAGGTCAACCGGGTCGGGAAGACGGCGACCTCGAGCACTAATAAGCGCGGTTTATCGCAATACCTTGCACTCGAGGGGTCTTGACGCAAAAAACCTGCCCCCACATCAGCACGGGGGTCTGGCGATCGGGGTTGGGTAGGGGCTTCCTGGCGCTGCGGTTCGTTGACCTACCCACGAGGAGGGTTTGGGCGGCCAGCGCCTTGAGTCAGTTTGGTTGATCAATCACGAATCACTACACGGATGCGGGTGTCTGCCCACGGCCTGATCGGGCTTGGTCTAGCAACTCTTCGGGCCTCAGGTCGCACAGGCATTCCAAGACCAGGTCGGCCGGGCTAAGGTCTAGATGGCGGGTGAGGAAGTTGGGCACCGCCACGGTGTACGCACCGGCAGACTTTGCCGCCTTAACTCCGTTAAGCGAGTCCTCGATCACCACCGTCTGTGCGGGGGGTAGTCCCAGCGCCTCGGCAGCCTTGATGAACAGGGCGGGGTCGGGCTTGGTGCGCTCCACATCTTCCTTGGTGCGTACGACCTCGAAGTGCTGCCACAGCCCCAATCGCCTGAGGTGGCCTTCAACCCAGGCCAGCCTTGAGCTGCTGGCCACGGCCAGTTGCAGCCCCAGCCCTGGCGCGGCCTCCAGGAGGTCCACCACCCCGCGCATAGGCTCGAGCTGGCTGTTGAGTTCGGCCTTGCGGGCCTTGATGTGCGCTTCAATCTGGGGATGGTCCAGCGACCTTCCGACCATCCGCTCGAGGTGCCTTGAGGGCTCGAAGGGCACGTCGTTGGTGCCCACACAGGGCAGCCAAAACTCGAGGGTCAGTTCCGCGCCGTGCTCCCGGAACACCTCCTGCCAGGCCAGGAACTCGGTCCGCTCGGTGTCCAGAATGGTCCCGTCAAAGTCGAAGATCAAGGCGCGCATTCCCCAACTATACTGGGTTCATGGCCATCCACCGGTTCACCCCCACCCACTATTTCAACACCCTCGGTAGCCACCCAGCCGTCTTGAAGGTAAGGCCCGGCGACACCATAATCACCACCTGTGTGGACGCTCGAGGCCTCGACGCCAACGACCACCAGGCCACGCCTCCCGGCAACCCCATGACCGGTCCGTTCTGGCTCGAGGGCGCAGAGCCCGGCGACACCCTGGTAGTCAAGATCGAGCGCCTGACCCCCACCCGCAAGCGCGGCTGGTCGGGGGCGGTGCTGGCCTCCAACGTAGTGGACCCCTGGGACGTGCCCCAATTGCTGCGGGCCAAGGGCGACCTGCGCCACGTAAACTGGCAGCTCGACGGCGATCGGGCCAGGCTTGACCACCCCGACAGCCCACTGCATGGCTTCGAGGTGCAGCTCGAGCCGATGCTGGGCTGCTTTGGGGTGGCCGCTGAGGACGGCCAGGCCATCAGCACGGCCACCTCCGGCAACCACGGCGGCAACATGGACTACCGGGGTTTTGGCGAGGGCTGCACGGTCTACTTCCCGGTATTTGCCGAGGGCGGGCTGTTCTTCCTTGGCGACGGCCACGCCTTGCAGGGCGACGGCGAGATTGCCGGAACTGGCATCGAGGTCTCGACCGAGGTGCAGTTCACTCTTGAACTCCTCGAGGGCAAGCGGATCGGCTGGCCCAGGGGCGAGAATGCCGACTACATCTTCACTGTGGGCAATGCCCGTCCGCTCGACCAATGTGTGCAGCACGCCACCAGCGAGATGCTGCGCTGGCTGATGTCCGACTATGGCCTCGACGCGGTGGCGGCATCGCAGCTGATGGGTCAGGGTGTGCGCTACGACCTCGGCAACGTCTTCGACCCGGCCTACACCATGGTCTGCAAGATGCCCAAGCGGCTGCTCGAGCGGGCCGTGGAGAGCCTGAAAGGTAAGGCAGGGGGCTGAAGGGCTCGAGAAGCAGGTCCTCGGCATCCCCCGGCAATTCAGAGCGGTTCTCACGAACACTCGGTGCGGCGGCTTTTGCCGTACCGAGTGCACCACTCCGCACCATGGGCGGAGTTTGGGTTGGAAACGCGATAGGGAGTACATTACCTGCCGCCGCGAGGAAGGTAATGGTAGGAAACGGGATCAGGCTTGCGTTCAAAGGGTTTTTTGGGCTGTAAGTATCTCCGTAGTTGAAACGCAGGAACCCGCCCCGAAACACCCGTAGGGAATTGCGCCAGACACGTGTTTTCGGCGGTCGCTGGTCATGCAAATCTGTCCTGGCGCAACTAAAGACACGAGAAAGCTTTGCCCAAAGGGGCTACTCCACCCCCTGCAGTATCGGCAAGAGATGCTGCAGAGGTCCCCTTTGGCTATTTTGGGGAATCGCCGCCAACTTCGAGACCTTGCCCTCGGCCCTCACTTCACCTGAGTCGCCTGAATTGCCGTGAGCGCAATGGTGTACACAATGTCGTCCACCAGAGCACCTCGGCTCAGGTCGTTCACCGGTTTCCTTAGCCCCTGGAGCATCGGCCCAACACTCACCACGCCAGCGCTACGCTGGACGGCTTTGTAGGTGGTGTTGCCGGTGTTCAGGTCGGGGAAGATGAAGACCGTGGCCCGGCCAGCCACGGGGCTGCCCGGGGCTTTCTGGCGGCCCACGCTCTCCACGCTGGCGGCGTCGTACTGTAAGGGGCCGTCGATCATCAAATCGGGGCGCTTGGACTTGGCGATTTGGGTGGCCCTGGCGACCTTTTCCACGTCGTCGCCCGCACCAGAAGTGCCAGTGCTGTAAGAGATCATCGCAACCCTGGGCACGATTCCGAAGGCAGCAGCCGAGTCTGCCGACTGGATGGCGATGTCGGCGAGTTCCTCGGGGGTTGGGTCGGGGTTCACCGCGCAGTCGCCGTAGACCAGCACCTGGTCGGGCATCAGCATGAAAAAGACGCTGCTGACCAGGGCGGCGCTGGGTGCGGTCTTGATGAGCTGGAGTGCTGGCCGGATGGTGTTGGCGGTGGTGTGGATTGCGCCGGAGACCAGACCGTCCACCTCGCCCAGGGCCAGCATCATGGTTCCCAGCACCACCGAGTCCTCGAGCTGCTGTTCGGCCATAGGGTCGGTTAGGCCCTTGTGCTTGCGCAGCTCCACCATTGGCCCGATGTACTTGGCCCTGACAGCGTCGGGGTCGATGATTTGCACGCTGCTGGGGAGCTTGACGCCTTGGGCTTCGGCAACTGCATGCACCGAGTCGGGCTTGGCCAGCAAAATACACTGAGCGATGCCCTTCTCGTGGCAGATGGCGGCGGCCCGCACGGTGCGCGGTTCGTCGCCCTCGGGTAACACGATGCGCTTGCGGGCAGCGCTGGCTTTCTTGATCAGCTCGTAGCGGAAGGCCGGGGGGGTCATGCGGCGCTCGTGGGGCTCGGCGATGCGCGAGAGCAGCGGGGTCAGCTCGAGCTTGTCCGCCACGTAGTCCAGCACCCGCTCGACGCGCTCGAGGTCGTCGAGGGGGATCTGGGTGTCCATCAAATTGAGCCGCCCGGCGGTGGTGTAGGTGTCGGTCTCGACCATCAGTACCGGCAGGCTCGAGGTGAGGGCGACCCGGCAGAGGCGCTGGATGGGCTCTTCGGGGGGGTAGTTCCAGGTCAGGAGCAGGCCCGCCAGCGGTACCCCGCTTAGATGCGCCAGCGAGGCCGCCATCACCACGTCCTCGCGGTCTCCGGAGGTGATCACCAGCGCCCCCGGCGTGAAGAGGTTGACGATATTGGGCACGCTGCGGGCAGCGATAAAGGTCTTCTGCACCCGTCGGCTTTCCATCTCGCCCGCATTGACCACCGTCGCTCCCAGGTGCCGCGCCACATCGGCCACCCTGGGGGCGGCGATGGCCGGGTTGACCGGGATTGAGCCCAGCTGGGTCAACTTGCTGTCCAGCAGCTTCCTGCGGCTGCGCAGCTTGGAGGTGTAGCTCTGGTCGGCTGGGGGGGCGTAGTTGAGGATGTAGCCGGCCACCGCATCGCCGTAACCGGGCAGCATTAGCTCCATCTGGTCGGCAACCTCCTTGGGAGTGCTGCCCTGCAAGGAGGCCACCAGGATCACGGCGGCCTCGAGGTTTCTGGCCAGTTCGGCATTGAGCTGGGCCGCGTAGGGGTTGCCCGCATGGAGGGCCAGCCCCTCCACCACCACCGCATCGGCCCCCTCGGCGGCCTGGGCATAGACCCGCACCACCTCCTCCATCAGGTCGTCGGTTTGGCCCTCGGTCAGCAACCGTTCGGCCCGCTCGAGGGGTATGGGGTCGGGAACTGGGATGCGGCCGACCTCGCGGGCAAAGTGCACGCTGCGCTCCACGGCGGTGTAGTCCTGGGCAATCGGCTTGCAAAACCCGACCTTCAGTCCGGTTCGTTCGAGGGCGCGAACCACCCCCAGCGCGGCGCTGGTCAGGCCGACCGAGGGACGGGTGGGAGCGACAAACAGGGCCTTCATGTGGCGTCCAGTATACGGACGAGTTGTGCGCAGATGGTGCCCGACCACCCTCGAGTCCGCTGCCCTCGAGTAAACTCTAGCGCGATGAAGAGAATCGTGGTGCTCGGCTCGACGGGTTCAATCGGAACCCAGACCCTGGACGTGTGCCGCTGGCGGGGGTACGCGGTGGTCGGGCTGGTGGCGGGCAAAAATCTCGAGCTGCTGGCCCGGCAGATCGAGGAGTTCCGGCCCGAGGTGGTGGCGGCGGACGCGGGGCTGCTGCCCGAACTCCGCAGCCGCTTTCCGGGGCTGCGGGTGACCGACGCGCTCGAGGTGGCCGCCCACCCTGCCGATGTGGTGGTGGGGGCTGTCCCGGGGTTGGCGGGCCTCCCGGGCGTGCGGGTTGCGGTGGAACAGGGCCGCCGGATGGCCCTTGCCAACAAGGAGAGCATGGTCGCGGCAGGGCCGCTGCTGTGGGAGATCGCCGAACGCACCGGGGCGGAGATCATACCGGTGGACTCCGAGCACTCCGCCCTGTTCCAGAGCCTGGTGGGCGAGCCCCCCGGCGACCTCGCCGAGCTGATCCTGACCGCCTCGGGCGGGCCGTTTCGCAGCGAGCCCGCAGATCTGTCCGGGGTTACCCCCGCCCAAGCCCTAAACCACCCGAGGTGGAAGATGGGGCCGAAGGTCACCATCGACTCCTCGACCCTGTTTAACAAGGGTCTGGAGGTACTTGAGGCTGTGCAGCTGTTCAGGGTGCCCATCACCAAGGTCAAGGTTCAGGTTCACCCGCAGAGCTACGTACACTCGATGGTGCGCTTCCAGGACGGCAATATCAAGGCCCAACTCGGCCCCACCGACATGCGCCTGGCCATTCAGTATGCCCTCACCTACCCCGAGCGCCCCTCCACCCCCCTGCGCGATGCCCCCATCCCCGAGCGTCTGGACTTTTTCGCCCCCGATCTCAACCGCTTCCCGGCCCTGGCCTTGGCCTACGAGGCCGGGCGAATGGGTGGCCTGGCCCCGGTCGTACTCAACGCCGCCGACGAGATTGCGGTGGAAGCCTTTCTGGCCGGTCAAATCGCCTACTTAGGGATCGCCGATATACTTCAGAAGGTGTTGCAGCAAACCCCCGAGGGCGGCCTGACCTGGGAGAATATCGCGTCGGCCGACCTCGAGGCCAGGCGACTGGCTTTGGAACTTGTAAAGGAGGGAAGAGGGTTCAGGATAAAAGGAGCCGTGTAGGGCGATCGGCGTGAGTTATCGGCCCTTGGTCAGGCGCCAAGGTCCAGGAGCGAAAAGCTCTCCGCCAAAAGGTTGTCCACCGTTTCCCGTTCCCTGTGCCCTGTTCACTAACCCATGAGCGTAATCTGGTTTCTGCTGATCATCGCTGTCTCCATCTTCATTCACGAGCTGGGCCACTACCTGGCCGCCCGCTGGCAGGGGGTCGGGGTGAAGAACTTTGCGGTGGGGTTCGGCCCCACGCTGATTAAGTTCGACCGCTGGGGCACCACCTGGCGGCTCAACGCCATCCCGCTGGGCGGCTATGCCGAGATCGACGGGATGATGCCAGAGGACCAGCACGGATACTCGCGGCTAGGCGGCTTTGGAAAGTTCCTCATCCTGGTTGGGGGGGTGGTGATGAACCTGCTGTTGGCCTGGGGAATTCTGGGCCTAGCTGCCGCCACCCAGGGCATCCCCGAGGCCGACAACACGCGGGCTCAGATCTCGAGGGTCGTTCCTGGCAGCCTGGCCGAGCGTTCGGGCTTCCAGAGCGGCGACCGCATCGTAAGCCTCGACGGCCAGCCGCTTGCGAGCTTCCAGGACGTGGCCAAGTTCCGCGAGAGCACCGGGGAGAAGGTCTTTGGGCTCGAGCGGGACGGCCAGACCCGCGAGATTCGCGTCAACTGGGACGGCACCCAGCGCCAACTGGGCATTCAGTACGGCCCGGTGGTGGTCTACAACCGTGTCAACTTCTTCCAGGGCTTCGCCAACGCCGTCACCAACACCTTCGCCCTGCTGCCCCGCATCTACGGCGAGATCGTGGGCGGATTGGCCCGGCTATTCAGCGGTCAGCAAGTCGAAGGCCTGGCGGGGCCGGTGGGAATAGTGAATGCCAGCGGACAGGCTGCCCAGCAAGGGGCCTACGCGCTGCTGCTCCTGCTCGCCAACATCAACCTCTCACTGGCCCTCTTCAACCTGCTTCCCATTCCCGGCTTGGACGGTGGGCGCATCCTGGTGCTGGTCATCAACGCACTGACCGGCGGGCGCATCAAGCCTGATATGGAGGCGCGACTGGCTTACGGCGGTTTCGTCTTCATGCTGCTGCTGATTGTGCTGGTGACGGTCAACGACATCCGTAACTTGAGCGGGGGGTAGGGGTCGGCCAAAGGGGGGCGTAACCGTTGGGATTGCTTGTAACCTGCCCAAAAGGGCGTTACGCGTTTCCCCTACGTGACGGTGTGGCGAATTCCTGTACTATGTAAAACCACATGGATACCACCGTGTTGATCCCTGCCTACAACGAGGCCGCGAACCTCGAGGCGGTGGTGGCTGCCGCGGTGAAGGCAGGGTTTCCGGTGGTGGTGGCCGACGACGGTTCCACGGATGATACGGCCCTCGTAGCCCAGCGGGCGGGGGCCAAGGTGATCCGGCTGCCGGAGAATCGCGGCAAGGGTGGGGCCATCGCCTACGGTCTGCAGCACGTCCAAACGCCCTACCTGCTGCTGCTCGATGCGGACCTGGTGGGCATCCAGACCCGGCACCTGCTGGACATGCTCGAGCCCGTGCGTCAGGGTCGGCTCGAGATGGCCATAGGGGTCTTTAGGTCCGGCGGCTTCATGACCGACTTCGGCAACCGTGCCACCCCCTTCCTTTCCGGGCAGCGGGCCTGCCAGACCGAGTGGCTCAGGTCCGTCCCCAACCTCACCGACCACCGCTGGCCCGAGCCCCCCATTACCGACCACCTCGAGCGCACCAAGGCGCGGTGGGCATACGTAGAACTCCGGGGGGCCAGTCAGATCATGAAGGAACAGAAGCGCGGCTTTCTGAAGGGGCTGGCGTACCGCCTGAAGATGTACTACGAGTTGATCATGTATCGGTTTAGGCGGCAGACGGGCAAGAGCGGGTAACGGTAGGCAAGGGCGGTATGCAGCATCCTAACGTGGTCGGCGCCTTGCCTCCTTTGGCGTCATTTGTCCTACTTTTCACAACCCTCGAGTGCTTACAATAGACCCATGGACGTTCTCGACCGTGCCGTGGCGGGCCAGGCCCTCTCCGCCCAGGAGATTCGGACGCTGTATGATCTTCCGCTGCCCGAGGTGGCGGCCGCCGCACACGAGCGGCGGCTTGCGGTGGGTAACCCCGAGGTGGTCACCTACCTGATTGACCGCAACATCAACTACACCAACATCTGCAATGTGGCCTGCAACTTCTGCGCCTTCTACCGCACCGGCAAGCAGAAGGACGCCTACGTGCTCTCTTACCCCCAGATCGGCCAGAAGATCGAGGAGTTGATGAGCATCGGCGGGCGGCGCATCCTGATGCAGGGCGGCGTCAACCCGGACTTGCCTTTCGACTGGTACCTCGATCTGCTCCGCTACCTTAAGAGCAACTACCCCAAGGTGCGGATAGACGCCTTTAGCCCAGAGGAAATCCTGGGCCTCGAGAAGTTCACTGGGCGCGACGCGCGCAGCCTGCTGACCGACCTCAAGGCCGCCGGACTCGACGGCCTGCCAGGTGCGGGCGGGGAAATCCTGGTGGACGAGGTGCGCGCCAAGGCCGCCCCTGCCCGAATCCGCTCCGACGACTGGTTCCGCATCCTCGATATCGCCCAGAGCATGGGCCTCTACACCATCTCCACCATGGTGATCGGCTTCGGCGAGACCTACGAGCAGCGCATCGAGCACCTGCTTAAGATCCGGGAGCAGCAGACGAAGGCGCTCGACCACTACGGCCCCCGTAACGCCTTCGCGGCCTTCGCCATGTGGACCCTCCAAACCGAGCACACCCGCCTTAAGGGCAAGGCCCCCGGCGCTACCGCGCACGAATATCTCCAGCAGCTTGCCATCGCCCGCTTGGCCCTCCACAACATCCCCAACCTCCAGGCCAGCTGGCCCAGCATGGGCTTTAAGGTGGCCCAGGCCGCGCTTTACTACGGAGCCAACGACTTCGGATCTACGATGCTCGAGGAGAACGTGGTCAGCGTCGCTGCGGGCCACAAGCGCACCAACGCCACCCTTCGCCAGATTGTTCGCCACATCGCCGACGCGGGCTACCAGCCCGCCGAGCGCGACCCCTACTACACCATCAAGCAATATCCCGATGTCGAGGCCATTTTGGCGGAAAAAGCGCCGGAGTTTAGCGCGGTTTCCGGGTAGCGGGTAGCGTCCCAACTTTCCCGACCATCCTCTAGCTGTTGCCGTAGGGTGGCTGCTCGCCGTGTTCGGATCAGGGGCTCTTTGTTCCTCCGGTTTGCGGTGACTTGGCTCTGGGGCTCTGGTGTCCTTGGCGCTGGGCCTTCGAGGTTGAGCGCCTTATGGCGTTTCCCGCCAATACTCATCGTATTTCCCACCCATACTCCGCCCACGGTGCTGCGCAAAAGCGTGCGCTAAATCGTGCGCTAAATCGGGGTAGTGCACTCGGTACGGTAAAAACCGCCGTACCGAGTGTTCGTGGGAACTGCTCTACATCTCCTCACCGAACAGTCGCTCGTACTCCTCGAGGGCGTACCGATCGGTCATTCCGGCGATGTAGTCGCACACCGAGCGCTCCAAGCCCTCTTCCTCAAAGCTATGGCGCACGCCTGAGGGCAGCAAGTCGGGCGACTTACAGTAGATTTCGAAAAGTTTTACCAGCACCGCCTCGGTTTTGTCGCGCTGCTGCATGATGTAGGGGTGGCGGTAGAGGTTGGTGTAGAGGAACCGGCGCAGTTCTTGCAGCTTCTGGCCCAACTCGGGGGAGTATTGGGCTAGGGTGACGGGGTGCCTCCGGACGGCCTCGAGGCTTCCCACCTTGTTGCGCTCAAGTAAGGCGTGGGTAGAGGTGATGGTATCGGTGATGATGAGGCCCAACAGCTCGCGTACCAGCGTCAGCCGCGAGACAGCGTCGAAGGAGTCCGGCTTCAGGCCAAGCTCGGCCATCAAGTCGCCCAGGAGCCCCACCTCCGCCAGCTGACCGGGCCGCAGCACGCTCGAGCGAAGGCCGTCGTCGATGTCGTGGGCGTAGTAGGCGGTCTCATCGGCTAGGTTCACCACCTGGGCCTCGAGGCTGGGACGTTGGTCGGGGTCGTAGCCAGCTGCGTCGGCAGGATTGAACTTCGGCTCGTGCTTGACCATCCCCTCGAGGGACAGCCAGGTAAGGTTGAGGCCGCGAAACCCAGGGTAGCGCTGCTCGAGGTGGGTCACGATCCGCAGCGACTGCTTGTTGTGGTCGAAGCCCCCCTGATGGCGCATCAGCCTGTCCAGCACGCGCTCGCCGGAGTGTCCGAAGGGGGGGTGGCCCAGGTCGTGGGCGAAGGCCACGGTCTCGGAGAGTTCTTGGTGCAGCCCTAGCGCCCGCGCTACCGACCGAGCCACCTGGGCTACCTCGAGGGTGTGGGTCAGGCGGGTGCGGTAGTAGTCGCCCTCGTAGTTGACGAAGACCTGGGTCTTGTACTGCAGCCGCCGGAAGGCGGTGGTGTGGTTGATGCGGTCGCGGTCCTTCTGGAAGGCGGTGCGGAAGCGAGACTCGCCCTCCGGGTAGGCTCGGCCACCACTGTGGGCGCTGCGCGCCGCGTAGGGGGCCAGGTTGGCCTCGAGGGCCTCGAGCTGTTCGCGCTCGAAAAGCATACCCTAGTCTACGGTTAACTCAGTTTTAGGCGGTTTTTGGGCCGGAGTGTTCGGCCGGATGACTGCAAGTTCAGGCCGTCCGCCAAGCTGCCACCGACGGCAAGTCCTTAATCCGAGTCGCTGGCCCGCGGTCATATCTGCCTGTCTCGAGCAGTTCTTCTGCCAGACTGGAGCCATGTGGCGCTATTCACTGGCCGGTCTGATCCTAATTCTCGCGGCCTGCATCCCCAACGCAGTGGGTGGCAATACCTTCACCCTCACCGTCGACAACAGCCGCTGTCAGGGCACCTACCGCATGCTCTACATCTACCGCAACAACGTGATCTTGGGGCAGGTCCAGGGCGAGCCGCGCCAGTTCTTGGGTGTCGCGGCGGGCAGTGCCGACTTCAAGGCCGCCCCCACCATCGGCACCAGTGCCCCCATTCAGCGGGCCCTGCGGGTGGAGGGCAACATGACCTGGCGGGTCTGTGAATAAGGGAAGGAGCTGGGCGAGATGGGGCAAGGGTAAGCCTTGAGCCCAGGTTTTCCCCTTCTTTGTTTCCCTCTCACAACTCAGGTGGCTTGACGCAAATTATCCAGCGACTCCCAGTCGCCGGGTTCCACGCCGTAGAGCAGGGCCAGGTAGTAGGCGGCCCAGGCCACCCGATACCAGTAGCACAGCGCCCTGGCCAGAGTACCCTCGGCCAGGGCATCGGGCAGCTCGATCAGGGTATCCACGCGGGAGTCGAGGATTTCGTGGGCGATGGACTTTCGCTCGTCGTCGCCGATTAGCACTGCCGCGATGGGGTCGCCCTGTTCGTGCCGGGCCTCGAGGGCGGTGAGGAAGAACTCAAGGGCTGAGGGGGGCGGGGTGAAAGACAGGCTCTTGCCGACCCTGGCCAGCGTCTGCTGCATGGCCTGGGCCAGGCCGGGGTAGCGGTCGGGGACGACCCACAGCGCCGTACGCTCGAGCAGGGAGTAGGCCATGAACTTGGCAGGGTTTTTCGACAGGCCCACTTCCGGGCGAAGGCGGTCGCGCTCGGCCAGCAGGGCGCGGTCTATTCGGGCCAGTTCGTCTTCATTGCCGGTGGCCAGCAGAAGAAAGCGGAGGTAGCGGTAGGCCGAAAGCGGGTGGGCATAGACCTCGACCTCGAGGTGCTCCCGGTAGCCCAGCCGGACGATTTCGGCCCCGCTGGCGGCGGCATAGAGGGCCGAGGAGCCCAGTTCGTAGCCGCCCTCGAGGACGAACTGGGTGCCGCTGTGGGTGAACTCGGGGGCGAAGTCGCGGGCCAGCAGGGCCGGCCACCAGCCCTCCCCAAAACCCACCACCCCGTACGGCCCGGCGTAGCTGGCCCTGGGCACCGGGCCACTCCCCACCAGGTCGCGCAGCTCGAAGGCCAGCCCCAGCCGGTCAGCCAGGTAGGTTTCCTGTGAGTCCAAATCCCGCACGGGTCTAGTTTAGGGCAAAGGGCAGGGTGAAATGGTCGATGTAGGGGTTGACAGCCTGCCGCTGTTGTTCCTCGACGGAGCTCGTAGGGTCCAGGACAGGGGAGACCGGGTGTGTTGGACGACCGGCACGCCTGACCTGCGGCGTTTGCTGTTGGATTGCCCTGGGGCCAGCATCTTTCAACGGAACATTTTCCCCGGTCCAAGCAGTGCAGTTTAGAAAAATCTTGCCCAGTCCAGTGCTCCTGGTGCTTTGGCCTCGAGCGCACACATTTGCCGCTGTTTTCTAGCCACTAATGCCTAAGAAGTGTTTACCTCACTACTGCCGAGGATCGTGTCTCGAGGATCGACGTTCAAGCGCCCTGCTGGCCGTATGATTACCCCATGCCAGAAGCCGAAACCCCCAAGCCTGAAGGCCCCAAATCTGTCCTGACCGACAACCTCTCCATCTCCCAGCACTCGGTGCGGGTGGGCGGGAAAGAGATAACCTACACCGTCACCTGCGGGACCATGGTGCTGCGCGAAGAGGCCGAGAAGGAGGGGGCCTCGGAGGGGCACAAGGCCAGGGCCAGTGTCTTCTTCGTGGCCTACACCAAGCAGGATGTGCCCGACCGGGCGGCCCGACCCCTGACCTTTTCCTTCAACGGCGGGCCGGGCTCGAGTTCGGTCTGGCTCCACCTGGGCCTGCTCGGCCCACGGCGGGTGCAGATGGGCGATGAGACCGGCAACCCCACCCCGCCCCCCTACCGACTGGTCGACAACGAGTACTCGCTGCTCGACGAGACCGACCTGGTTTTTATCGACCCGGTCAGCACTGGATTCAGTCGGGTGATCGAGGGCGAGAAGGCCAAGGACTACCACGGCTTTAAGAAGGACATCGAGAGTGTGGGGGACTTTATCCGCCTCTACACCAGCCGCTACGCCCGCTGGACCAGCCCCAAGTTTCTGATCGGCGAGAGCTACGGCACCACGCGTGCGGCAGGGCTCTCGGGCTACCTCCAAGAGCGGCACGGGATGTTTTTGAACGGGATCATGCTGGTTTCCTCGATCCTACACTTCCAGACCGTGGACGCCGAGCCCGGCAACGACCTTCCGCACATTCTGTATCTGCCCACCTTCGCCGCGACCGCCTGGTACCACAAACGGCTCGGCCCGGCCATGCAAAAGAAGCCGGTCCGCAAGTTCCTCGACGAGGTCGAGGCCTTCGCGGCGGGCGAGTATACGGTCGCGCTGATGAAGGGCTCGAGGCTGCCCGCCAGCGAGCGCGAGGCGATTGCCCGAAAGCTATCGAGCTACACCGGCCTCAGCCTGGACTACCTCGAGCGCACCAACCTACGTCCCGAGATCTTGCGGTTCACCAAGGAACTGCTGCGCGACCAGCGGCGCACCGTGGGTCGCCTGGACAGCCGCTTTACCGGCCACGACCGCGACGCGGCGGGGGAGACCTTCGAGTACGACCCCAGCTACGCCGCCATCCAGGGCCCCTACACCGCCACCCTCAACCAATATCTGCGGGAGGAGCTGGGCTTTGAGTCCGACCTGCCTTACGAGATTCTTGCGGGCCTCTACCAGAACTGGAGCTATAAGGAGTTCGAGAACTCCTACGTCAACGTCTCGGCAACCTTGAGAAAGGCCGTCAGCATGAACCCACACCTCAGGGTTTACGTCGGCAGCGGCTACTACGACATGGCCACCCCCTATTTCGCCACCGACTACACCATGAACCACCTGGGACTGGAGCCGCACCTCCAAGCCAACATCCAGACCCACTACTACGAGTCCGGGCACATGTACTATGTCCACCTGCCCTCGCTGCAGCAAAGCAAGAAGGATCTGGCTGCCTTCCTACGCGCGGCGGTGTAGGCTCCGCAAAAGCGCGTGCCCCAACCCACCACGAACTGCAGAGTTGGGCGAACTCGAGACAAAAAAACTCCCCCGATTCCGGGGGAGTTTGATGCTTTGGTCTAGGTTACTTGATTTCCCTGGCAGCGGAAACCTTGCTGTAGTCGATGCTGGCCCGGGCACCCCTCGAGGCCCAGCCGATCTCCCAGGCGTTCCAGCCAATGTAACCGTTGCCGCCGGAGTAGGTGGCATTGACGTAGTTGACCAGGCCGGTGCGGATGACCAACGGGTTGGAGCGGTAGCGCAAGGGCAGGGCGGGAAGCTCCTCGGCCCAGATGGCCTGGGCGCGGGCCATCAGCTGCTTACGGCGCTCGGGGTCGAACTCGACGGCGGCCTGCGAGGTCACGCGGTCGAACTCATCGTTCTTCCAGAAGCCGATGTTCTGACCGGCGAAGTTGTTGGCGGCGGTGGGGATGTTGTCGGTGTTGGTGTTGAGGTCACGGCTCTGGAACAGCTGTCCGCGCTCGGCCAGGCTGTTCACCCAGGCGAACATGAACATCTGCCACTTGCCCTCAGACCCACGGTTAATGAAGGCCGAGTCGAAGACCACCGCGCTGGGGGCGTTGGAAACCTTAACCGCAATGCCGACCTGCCGCCACTGCTCGATGAAGAGCTGCTGGGTGCGCTCGCGGATGGAGTTGCCGGCGGTGGTGGTGAGCTCGAGCTCGAAGCGGACGCCGTTGCGGGTCAGGATGCCGTCGGAGCCGGGGCGCCAGCCCACGGCCGCCAGCAGCTGACGGGCGCGTTCGGGGTTGTAGGGGTACTTGGTGGCGGCGTCGGAGAACAGCGGGTTGGAGGGGGCCACGAAGGAGTGGGCCACCGGCTCGGCGCCCTGGAAGAAGCTCTGCACCCAGGCATCGCGGTTCAGGGCCAGCAGCAGGGCCTGGCGGGTGCGGGGGTCGTCGAGGGTGAGCTGGCGGGTGCGCTCGACGTTGGGGAACTTGGCGATGTCGATGTGCTCCCAGATGGGGCCGGCCACGGCGTAGATGTTGAAGCGGCCGGGGGCGCGGCTGCGCAGCTGCGGGCTGAGGGCCTGGTCGAGGGTCAGGGCCACGGTCGAGGTGGCGTCAATCGAGCCGCCCAGAATGGCCACCAGCAGCGAGTTGGTGTTCTGGATGATGCGGTACTGCACGCGCTGGGCGTAGTTGGCCGCGCCGCCCGCCGGAACGATGGCGGTAAAGTTGGCGTTGCGGGCCATGTCGATGGTGTTGTTGGAGACCCAGCGGGTCACCCGGAAGGGCCCGCTGTACACCATCCGACCAGCGTTGATGGCCTGGTTAGAGCCGAACTGCTGGAAGAAACCGGTGAAGATTTCGGTCAGGCGCTGGGCGTTGGTCTTGGGGTCAAGGGTGCGGGCCTGGGCGGCGACCTGATTCCAGGCCTGGCGCATGATGTGGCTGGGCGCCATGAAGCCGCTGTCGCCGATGGTCACGGTGGTGTCGTAGTAGAAGGCCGGCTCGAGCACCAGGGTGAAGTTGCGGGCGTCACGCACCCGCACGTTGGCCCGGTCGAAGAAGTCGGGGTTGGGCAGGGGCATGCCGGGGGTCTTGGCCACCTCGAAGTAGAAGGCCACGTCGTCGGTGGTCAGGTTGTTGCCGTCTGACCACTTCAGGCCCTCTTTGAGGGTAACGTCGATCTCGGCCCGGCGCACGCCAGGGCGAACCTCGGTCACGCGGATGCGACGGTTGGCCACGGTGGGCACTTCGGTGGCCAGTACCGGGACCAGGTCGCTCTCGGTGTTGGTGGCGTAGAGCGGGGCGAAAAGGAACTTCTCCACCTCTACCTTGATGGACTGGCTCGAGATCACGCTCAGGAAGTCGCCGCCGATCAGGCGAGGCTCCTGCGAGGCCCCGATCACCACGCTGTTGTCCGCCGGCCCTGCCAGCGCCGCGCCCACGGTCAGGGACAGACCGAGAGCCACAAGTTTGCTAAACTTCTTCATCTAGCCTCCTCCGAAAACTGCGCCTAAGCACAGCCTTTTTGGCAATTGCATTTTTTGCCGCACCCATTATAGTCATTTGACTTTGGGCGTCAAATACGTCGGACCTACGATTGTGGTGCGGATTAAGAATCGGACATCTAAAGTCCAGCACGCTAGTCCTGACCTCAGAAAAAAAACCATCCACCGAAAGGTGGATGGTTGAGCCGGCCGAACGGTGGGTCTTAACTGCAGCAACCGCCGCTGCCCTCGCCGTCGGGGGCCTTACTTCCATCGGTGCGGAAGGAGTGGCCGCAGCCGCAGCTGCTGGTGGCCTGGGGGTTATTGACGCTGAAGCCGCCGCCCATCAGGTTCTCCACCCAGTCCACTTGGGAGCCGGCAAGCAGCGGAAGGGACATGCGGTCCACCACCAGCCGCACCCCAAGCATCTCCACCACGGTGTCGCCCTCGAGCTGGCGCTCGTCCACGGCCATGCCGTATTGGTAGCCGCTGCACCCGCCGCTCTTGATGAATACGCGGATCGCGGCCTGGGGCTTGTTGTAGCGGGTCAGGATTTCCTGGGCACGCTCCGCCGCCAGTGGCGTGATTGTAAGTTCAGTCTGCTCTTGTACCATTGCCTTGCCTCCTTGCCCTAGGTTGGCTCGGTCTCTGACCGGAGGGTCAGACCGGGTGTATAAAGTAAACCAACTCCTTTAGAAAATATAGCATGGAATGACAGCAGGATGGTAAGCGGATGCACGGGGGATAGGCGGAGCGCAGGCCCGCGCCGGGGGCTGTGCTCGAGTTTCGAACCTTGGCTCCGCGCCTCTGCCGAACAAAACCCGACTCCACAGCCTGGCGCTGTAGGTCTAGAGCTTTCAACTTTCACTCCCATTTGCTGCTGTTTGGGCATGCTAAACTACGCCCTTGTGCAGGAGTCCACTGAGGCCAAGGCCAAGGCCATCCAACAGATGTTTTCCGAGATCGCTCCCCGCTACGATCTGCTAAACCGGGTGCTTTCGGCGGGGGTCGACCGAAGCTGGCGTACGTCCGCAGTCCGGGCGGCCCTCGAGCGTTCCCCCCGCCGGGTGCTCGACCTCGCCACCGGCACCGGCGACATCGCACTGCTGCTTAAGAAGGTCTCGCCCCAGACCGAGGTGGTGGGGGCCGATTTTGCGGCCCCAATGCTCGAGCTGGCCCGCCAGAAGGCCCAGCGGGCCGGGCTCGAAGTCCCCTTCGTCCAGGCCGACGCCCTAAAACTGCCCTTCCCCGACGGCGCTTTCGACGCCGTCACCATCTCCTTCGGGTTCCGCAACTTTGCTGATTACGAGAGGTCGCTGCGGGAGCTGCACCGGGTGCTGAGCAAGCGGGGGCGGCTGTGCATCCTCGAGTTCCCCCCTCCCCCCCGGGGCGGCCTGGGTGCCTTGTACCGCTTCTACTTCACGCGGGTCTTGCCCCTGATCGGCGGAGTCATTTCCGGCAGCCGCTCGGCCTATCAGTACCTCCCCGAGTCGGTGTCCCGTTTCCCTAGCCCCGACGAGCTGGCCCACATGATGACTCGAGCCGGTTTTCACACCCAGTACCAGCTATTCACTGGCGGTATCGCCGCCCTGCATGTGGGCGACCGTACTGAACTGATACACACGCTGGTTTAGAGACGCTTCTGGGGCACCCGGGGGCCGGGCGACCCAAGCCTCTCTGGTGTTTGAACTCTGAACTCAGCCAGCGGATGCCCGATTAATGTCTCTCGACCACGACGCCTAAGGGTCTAAAGGTCAGCGCTGAGCGTGCCCCTTGGGACCACATGCGCAGTATCGGTGCCCTTGCATCCCTTGGTGGCGGTGGCGGCCCGTGTTAGGGTGTAGGCCGAGTGCCGAACCCTCCGTCCAGCCGCCCAGAACGTTTGATGACCCCATGAAGACCACCTATAACCTCGAGGTAGACCCCCAGCGCCTGCTGTGGGAAGGCATGGAGCGGGGCGTGTTCCCAGACCTGGAGGGCCTCGAGCTGGCCCGGCAGTACGCCCAGGAGGCAGCCAAGGGCACCCCCCACGAGAATCCCATCGTGCGCCTGTGGCACAGCCAGGATGCACTGTTTTACGAGTTTAAGCAGTTCCCGGCGGCCTTCTACGGGCGGGTGGGCCTGGTTCAGGGCGAGTACCTCGGCGAGTCCCAGGCCAAGGAGGTAGTCTGGGAAGCTCTGGCCATCGCCGACAAGGAACTCGCCAACGTCACCGTGTTCTACACCGCCAACCTGATGGAGTCCGACCAGGACTTCTTTATGGCCTACACCCTGGGCGACAGCCGCATTGAACGGGGCGAGGCCCGCTACGCCCTCCCCCTGTTCATGCGCCTGCAAACCGAGCACGACCTGCGGATTCTGCTGCGCCTCGAAGGGGAGTACCTGTTTTTCCGACTGCCCAAAGGCCAGCCGGTGCTCGAGAGGTTACGGGCCTAACACCAAATCGGGGAGAATCGCGGGCCGCCAGTTGCAAGGCCGGATCGCAGAGGCCATTTACCTTCGGCCTGGTCTGCTAGCTCACCCGCCGATCTCGGTCTCCCGGTTGAGCGCACCCACCCGGTGCTCGAGCTGCCGCAGGGCGTAGTCGACAAAGGTCTCGAGCTGTAGCCCGAAGGGCATGGGATGGTGGGCGCCAAAGATCTCCTGCACCACCCCCATGGCGTCGGGGATAAGGTCGTTCATGCGCTCGTCGAAGACGCCCCGGAGTTCGGGGTGCCGGGCCAACAGGCCGCGCAGGGTGTGGAGGCCATAGGCGATGTGGCGGGCCTCGTCGGTCTGGACGTGGGTAATGCCCTGCCGCAGCCCGGGCATTAGGTCGCGGCGCTCGAGGGCCTCGCGGTAGGCTTTGTAACCCGTCTCGGCCAGAATGCCCTCGACAATCATGTTGTAGGTGGTGAGGGCCACCAGCTCGGCCTGGGCACTGCCGTCGGCGATGAGTGCGTTCATGGCGCTGGGCAGCGCGTCGTGGAAGATGCGCCGGTAGCACTCGCCGTGGTAGTGCGAGAGGTCGGGGGAGGGGTTGCCGGAGGTCATGACCTCGAGGTTGTGCCGGTCGAAGAACTCGGCGTGCTTGGCCTCCTCGAAGGTCCAGGTAGCCACATACAGCGAGTCCTCGTAGCGGCCCGCCCTGGCCACGTGCAACAAAAAGGGCGCGAGGTCGAGCGCAACGGCTTCCTCGCCGCCCGCGAACAGCGCCGAGAGGTGCCGCAGGGTGTCCTGCTCTTGGTCGGTGAGGCCTTCCCAGTCCCGCCGGTCCTGAGAAAAGTCCAGGTCCTGGGGGTTCCAGAAGTTGCGCTTGGACTTGTGGTACAGCCCCGCTACGAACCGATCTGCTTCCCGCTCGGGGTGGCTGGTGCTGAACTGGCGCATGGGCTAAGGATATCAGACGGACGAGGGGAAACAGAACGAGGGCAGTTGACACAGGCAGGGCAACCGCAAAGTCGGGTTTTTGGGAGCAACTCCGAAAGCCAGCAGGCATAACCATGAAGTCCACCCCTACAGCGTAGGGGTGGGTAGGGCGGGGTTTGTTCCGCGCTGACTCATGTATTCGCTGACTGAATGGGCGACCTCGGAACAGACCCCTCCAACCTCCCCTACGCTGTAGGGGAGGCTTTAAGG
>JANRLD010000076.1:0-44741 GCA_033762915.1 Meiothermus sp.
GTTCTTGAGCTCGCCCATGAGGTCTTCGATGCTCTGGGTGGAGATGGGGTCGAGGGCGGAGGTGGGCTCGTCCATGAGGAGGACCTCGGGCTGTACGGCGAGAGCGCGGGCGATGCATAGTCGCTGCTGCTGTCCGCCGGAGAGGCTCATGCCTGGTGCCCTGAGCCGGTCCTTGACCTCGTCCCAGAGAGCGGCCTGGGTGAGGGAGCGCTCGGCGGCCTCGTCGAGCAGGTCCTTGCGCCTGACGCCCATGAGCTTGAGGCCGGCGACGACGTTGTCGTAGATGGTGATGGTGGGGAAGGGGTTGGGCTTCTGGAAGACCATGCCGACCTTACGGCGGACCTCGACGGGGTCAACGCCAGGGGCGTAGATGTCGCTGCCGTCGAGCAGGGCTTGGCCCTCGATGCGGGCGATCGGGGTAAGGTCGTGCATGCGGTTGAGTGCGCGGAGGAAGGTGGTCTTGCCGCAGCCGGAGGGGCCGATGAGAGCGGTGACCTTGTTGGCGTAGACGGGCATGGAGACGTTGCCCACCCCCACCTTCTTGCCGTAGTAGACCGTCAGGCCCCTGGCCTCCATCCTCGCGCGCAGCTCCGGCGCCAGTGTCATGACGGTCTGCCCGTCGGTTTTGGTCTGCAAATTCATCATGCTCTCCTCGTCGCCCAGCGGGCCAGCAGACTGGCGATCAGCACCAGCACGGTCAGCACCAGCGCCGCAGCCCAAGCCTGATCCTGGCGCAGGGGCGAGGGCTCGTTGGCGTACTTGTAGATCGAGAGGGCCAGGCTCTCGGTCTGCTGGCTTAGGTTCCAGTTCAGCAGTTGCGAGCCGCCCGCCGTGAAGTACAGCGGCGCGGCCTCGCCGGCGGCCCGGGCGAACCCCAGCATCAGGCCGGTGGTGATGCCGGCGGCAGCGGCCGGGAGTACCAGCGAGAGGATCACCCGCCAGCGGGGCAGGCCCAGGGCCAGGCCGGCCTCGCGCACGCTCCAGGGCACCAGCTTCAGCACACCCTCGGTGGCGCGCAGGATGATGGGGGTCATCACCAAGGCCAGGGCCAGGGCGCCTGCGTAGCCCGAGAACTGGCCCGTAGGAATCACCACCACGGCGTAGATCACCAGGCCCTTGAGCAGCGCGGGCAGGCCGTTGAGGAGGTCGGAGATGATGCGGAGGGTGGGGTTGAGGGGGTGGTCGGGGTACTCGGAGAGCAAGATGCCGCCCGCCAGGCCCAGCAGCCCGCCGATAAGCAGCGCCAGCAGGTTCATCATCAGCGTGCCCACGATGGCGTGGAACAGACCGCCGCCCCCCTCGTCGACCGGGCGGAAGTCCTGGGTCAGGAAGGCCACGCTGAGGGCGCTCGCCCCGTTGACGAAGACCGCGCCCAGCACCAGGATCAGCGGCAAAACGACCACCGCCGAGCCCAGTATCAGCAGTCCGACCATGACATTGTTCCACCGCCTGCGACGGGCCAGGTTACCGTCCTTGGGAAGGGCGGGGGGTGTGCCAGTGCCGCTGCCGGTCATAGTCTGCCCTCCACGCTCATGCGCTTTACGATCCAGGCCGCCAGCAGGTTCATCAGTCCGCTGATCACGAAGAGGATCAGCCCCAGCGCCAGCAGCGCGCTCAGCTGTAAGCCCTGGGCCTCGCCGAACTCGTTGACAATGGCCGAGGGAATAGTGGTTGCGGAGCCGAACAGGGTGAAGGGCAGGTTCTTGGAGTTGCCGATCACCATCACCACCGCCATGGTCTCGCCCAGGGCGCGGGTGAAGCCCAGGATGATTCCCGCCAGGATGCCGCCCCTGGCGTAGGGCAGTACTGCGTTCTTGATCACTTCCCACTTGGTCGCGCCGAGCGCATACGATGCCTCGCGCTGTGCCGAAGGAACCAAAGCGATGGAGTCTTTGGCGAGGCTGGCCGCGTAGGGGATCACCATCACCGAGAGCACGATCACCGCTGTGGTCATCCCGATCCCCACCGGCGCACCCAGGATGGGCGGGAGCCAGTCAATCTGGTTCTCCAGGGCCCAGACCATGACGTTCTGCTGTACGCCGCGCACCGCCGGGGCCAGTACCAACAGGCCCCACAGGCCGTAGATCACGCTGGGCAGGGAGGCCAGTAGCTCGAGCGAATACTGCAGAGCCTGCCCCAGCCATCGCGGCGCATACTCGACGGCAAAGATCGCCACCGCCAGGGCCGGGAAGAAGGCCAGCACCAGGGCTGCGACGCTGGTCACGAAGGTGCCGACGATGAACGGCCAGGCCCCGAAGATGTTGGCCACCGGGTCCCATGTGGTGCCGCCGACGAAGCCCAACAGCCCGAAGCGGGCCCAGGCCGCGCTGCCGCCTGCGGCGAGCTGCCAGCCCATCAGTACCACGATGCCGATGATCACGGCGCACAGTGCGATCACCGCGTATACGAACAGCCGGTCCCCGAAGGCCCGGTAGAGCGGGCTCGGAGCGGCGGGGACGGGGGGAGTTTGTGCCGCCATAAGTTCCTTGGTCGAGAGTCAAACGTCGAGTGTAGAGAGTCGGGAGTCGGGAGCGCTTCTGGTTTGGTTCTGCCTTTTCTTCAACAAAACGTTCTATCGGATCGGCTGGCCCTTGTAGGTCATGCCCTCCACCAGCTCCCTGGCCCGCCGCACCACCTGAGCCGGGAGCGGAACGTACCGGGCCTTGAGGTTGAGGGCCTGCCCCTCGGTGAGCACCCAGCGCAGGTACTGCTGGATCGCCCTGGCCTGATCGACGCTGCGGGCGGTGACGCTCTGCTCGCGGTAGACCAGCATCCAGGTCATGCCCACGATGGGGTAGCCCTGGGGGTCGGTGGTGTTGACCACCTGGCTCTTGAGGCGGAGGTCGGCGGGGATGGAGGTTCCGGCGATCGAGCGGGTGGCGGACTCGAGGCTGGGCCTGACCCAGTTGCCCGAGCGGTTTTGGAGGGTGGCGAAGGTTAGATTGTTCTCGAGGGCGAACTTCAGTTCCACGTACCCAATCGCCCCCGGCGTCTGGCTGACCAGCGCGGCGACGCCCGCGTTCCCGCGCCCACCCAGGCTCAGGAGCGAGGGCCACTTGACCGACTGCCCCGCCCCCACCTGCTCCTTCCACTCCGGCGAGACCGCGGCAAGGTAGCTTGTGAAGATAAACGTAGTGCCCGAGCCGTCCGAGCGGTTGGCGGCGGAGACGATGCGCCTCGAGAAGTCCCTTCCGGGGTTGATCGCCGTAATTTTGGGGTCGTTCCAGCGCAGAATCTTGCCCAGGTAGATGTCGGCCAGCACCTGAGGGCTCAGGCGGAGTTCGTCCACGCCCGGCAGGTTGTAGATGATCGCCACCGGCCCCATCGCCGCCGGGATGTGCAACACCTCCGAGCCCGCTTTCTCGCGGATCTCGGCCAGCCGGTCGTCGGAGAGGGGGGCGTCGGTCGCCCCGAAGTGTACCACCCTGTCCCCTAGCTGGCGGATGCCCGCGCCGGAGCCCACGGCCTGATAGTTGATACGGGTGCCAGGGTTGGCCCGCTGGAAGGCGGGGATGAAATATTCGGTGTACAGGGGGGCAGGGAACGTCGCTCCAGCGCCTGATAGGGTCACTTGTGCTATGCCCAGACCAGCAAGCAGCAGGGTTGCCACGGTTAGGGTTCGCTTCATGGGGTTCCTCGAGCCGCCCCTTAGGCGGTCGGCGCCTAGGAGTTTGTCAGGATTATGTCATAGGATTGTCAGGCCTACCCACTACCCTCCCCACGCAACCCCGGCGCGGGGGCTGCCATTAGCGCACCAAGGCCCGCCCTGCCCCTTGCGCAAGGCGCCGTGTCATGCCCACGGCGGGTAGCTCTGTCGGCACCCTGATGCCAGGGGCGTGCCCGACAGGCGCTCGATCCTCGAGGCGGTCTACGGCGATGCATCTCCCGCCCACGCCTCGAAGGCCATCACCGCCGAGTCCGCCGTGAAGGGTTCCTTCTGGAAGCCGCCGAACAGGCGGTACTCGAGGCCGAAGCTTCTCAACCAGCGCTCGACCTCGTAGCGGGTGTAGTAGCGCTGGGTCAGGGTGGGGGTGGTGCGCCGAACCGCGCCGCCCCGGGTGAGCTGATCCACCTGGTAGTTGGTGATGAGCATCTGGGCCGAGGGATGGTGCTCTTGGTAGAGGAACACCGTGTACCCCTCCTCGTAGGCCCCCTCGAACTTCATCACCCCCTCGGGGCCAATGTGGGCGGGGTTGTAAAGGTCGAAGGCCAGCCGTCCGCCCTCGGCCAGGTGCCGCACCACGCCCGCCAGCGTCGCGTCTTGCTCCTCGAGCGAGTACAGGTGCATCAACGCGTTGAAGGGAACGATGATCAGGGGAAACTTGCGCCCCAGCTCGAGCAGCCGCATGTCTCCCTCGAGCCACTGCACCTTCAGCCCCTTGGTGTGCTGCCTGCCGAACTTCCGCATCTCGGCGGAGGGCTCGAGCGCCACCACCTCGAGGCCCCGCTGGGCGATGGCCCGGCTCACCCGCCCGGTTCCCGCCCCCAGCTCGAGCACCGGCCCGCCGTAGTCCTGGGCCAGCCGGGTGTAAAACCCCAGGTCGTCGGCATAGCGCTGGTATTGCAGCACGTAGAGCGGGGTGATCTCGTCGTAGTCCACGCTCATGATGATAGCCGTCGAACGACGTACTTCAAATGTCGTCCGTAGGTCGCCGAATATCACACACCTTGGCCTCCGGCTCGGTCAGGCCCCACGGACGCTGCGGGGAACTTCGGGTGCACAAAAAAAAGCCCCCGCGCATCCGGGGGCTTTTCGGTTCTGTCTTTGGCGTACGACGTAGGTCGTGAGACCCAAGTAAGTTGCGCCCGCGTGGGGTCTACAGACCGACCCCGTCTCTCGCGCCGGCTGCGGTCGCAATACCGGACGGATCTGTGGTCCGTGGGCCGTGTAGAACCTGGACGGCAGGTGTTTAGTCCGCGCTCATCTGGAGCTGGACGCCGGCCGAGGCCAGACGCGCAACCCGCCTCCCGGTGATGCGCTCGACCGCCTCGGGGAGCAGGGGGAGGATCACCTCGAGGGAGTCTCGAGCACCCTGGGGGCCGCCGGGGAGGTTGATTAGGAGGGTCTTGCCGCGCACGCCCGCGACACCCCTGGAGAGGGCCGCCAGGGGATTTTTCTTGTAGGCCTCGATGCGGATCAGCTCGGCGATGCCGGGAGCCTCCTTCTCGATCATGTCCTTGGTGGCCTCGGGCACGTGGTCGCGGCAGGAGATGCGGATGCTGCCGTTGGTCAGCAGCAAGTCCAGCCCGTCCCGATCTGTCCACAGCCGCAGCAGGCGCTTGATCTGGGCCGGCTCGTCGGGGATGATCTCGTAATTGCAGATTTCGTAGGGGCCGAAGGAGAGCATCTCGCGCATAACGGCGTACGTGCGATCCTCGACTTCGCCACGGGCTTCCCGGTCGGAGATGGTGATGATACCCACTCGGATCATTTTTGGTTCCTCCACAACGCGATAGACGACTGAACCACAGGGTGTTGTTGGGCCGGACTTGCGCCCGGCTTTCTCCCTCCGGTCGCTCGAGCCGTACCGAAGGGAAGTACCTACAGTTTAGGAAGCTTTCATAGTAGGGTTTGTTTATATGTGGCATGAGAGCGTTACATTGAGGGGGCAGTTTATAGAGCTCCGGCCGCTGGGTCTGGGTCACGCCGCCGAGATGCTCGAGCACTTCGATGCCGAGATGGTGCAGTACATGACCAACGCGCCCCGCGAGGCTACTCTGGGTGCCATGCAGCGCTATATCCAGAGCCTCCTGAACGCCCCCGACCGGGTCAACTGGGCCATCCTCGATTTGCACAGCGGCAGGCTGGCGGGCCGCACCGGCTACGTACGGGTCAACCCCGACTACCGCTCGGTCGAGACCACCACCTGGATTTTTCCGCCGTTCCAGGGCGGCCACGCCAACCCCGAGAGCAAGTACCTGCTGATCCGCCACGCCTTCGAGACCCTGGGGGCGGTGCGGGTGCAGTTCCGCGCCGACGCCCGCAACGCCCGCAGTTGCAAAGCCATCGAAAAGCTGGGGGCCAGGCAGGAGGGCGTGCTGCGCAAAGACCAGATCTACCCCAACGGCGTGGTGCGCGACACCGCCGTTTTCTCCATCATCGACGACGAGTGGAAGGCGGTGAAGGAGGGGCTCGAGGGGCGGCTGTACGGCGGATAGGGGGTGGACTTTGGCCACCCCTGAAGTGGCGACCACTGCGCACGGCCTCCTGCGCGAGGGGGTTCGAGAACTGGCCTTAAGCCCGCAGCTCGAGGGCGCTTGTACCCTGGGTGTAGGTGCGAAACAATTCCCAGATACCCCGCCCAGGGCCATGCGCTAAACTGAGGCTCGAGCAGCACCGCTTGGACAATTCCGCCCGACATTTATGGACACCTCCGCCATTCCCATCTTCGACCACCACGCCCACCCGATCTACCTCGAGCGGCCCTGGCGCGAGGAGCCGCTCGAGCGCTACTTCAACCTCAGCCACGATCCCATGCTGCTGCGCAGCTTCGGGCGTGACAACCTCTACTTCCGCCGCAGCCTGCGCGACCTGGCCGAGTTCTACGGCTGCGAGCCCCGGCTGGAGGCGGTGCTCGAGGCCCGCCAGGCGCCCGACTACCTCGAGCTGTGCCGCTGGCTGTTCGCCGAGGCCAACCTGACCCACTGGCTGGTCGACGATGGGCTGGAGGGGGACGGCCTGTGGACGGTGGAGGCCTGCGGCGAGCACCTGCCCCCCGTCGCCCGCCGGCTGCTGCGTCTCGAGAGCGAGTTCGCCAAGCTCATCCCCAAGCACGACACCGCCACCAAACTGCTGGCTGCCTTCGACCACCACCTGCGCCGCGCCGCCCCCGGTGTGGCGGGCTTCAAGAGCGTGGTGGCGGGACGTAGCGGCCTCGAGATCGCCCGCCACAACCTGGTCGAGATCGAGCGGGCTTACAGCGAGCTGCGGCGCAGCACCCAGCTCGAGCAGAGCCCGCTCATCCGCAGCAAGCCCCTACTCGACGCGATGCTGTGGCAGGCCCTGCGGGTGGCCCAGGACAACGGCAAGGTGGTGCAGTTCCAGGCCGGGCTGGGCGGCCCCGACCTCGACCTACGCCTGGCCAACCCCCTGCACCTGCGCGGCGTCCTCGAGGCCCCCGACCTCAGGGGCGTGAAGATCGTGCTGCTGCACAGCTACCCCTTCGGTCGCGAGGCCGGCTACTTGGCCAGCCTCTACCCCAATGTCTACCTCGACGTGGGCCTGGGCATCCCCCGCGCCAGTACGGCGGGCATGCAGGCCACCCTCGAGGAGGCCCTGCACTTGGCCCCGGTCGGCAAAATCCTTTTCTCCACCGGTGGCGCCTACACCCCCGAGGTCTTCTGGCTGGCCGCCCGCTGGGGCCGCCGCGCCCTGAGGAAGGTGCTCGAGCAGACCGTGCACGACGGCGACCTCACCAAGGCTGAGGCCGAGTGGGCCGCGCTTCGCATCCTCCACGACAACGCCGCCGACCTCTACGGGCGCGGGGCCAATCCACCCACCGAAACGGCGGTCGAGGTCTGATCGCGGTTTCCACCCTTACGGCTCACGCGGTAAGGCGCTAAAGCGGGCGCTAAAGCGGGCGTAATGTACCCCGTACAGCCGAGTCTCTGGGTGCGGGGCATTCGTTAGAACCGCTGTCAGCACGGGCCCTTGGGGCCGGAATCCGCTCCCCGCCGTGTCTGTCGAGTTGGCCCTGCCGGCATAGTTGTTTTGCGCCACCCTCGTCGCAACGCCTGCGGCGAGCGGTCTGCGTGCAGTGGAAGAGGTTGGCTGGGCTTGCAAGGTCATCCCAGCAGGCTACCTTGAGGGCGGGTGCTTGGCCTCCATTGACCCCTAATTCCCGGCTATTCGCCCAGGGCCTCTCGAGTCGGCAGCCCGGTCTGGCTGCCCCAGTGGGCCACCACCATGCTCGCGACCTTGGCCCCGAGGCGGGCGCAGCTCTCGAGGGTGTCGCCCCGCAGCAGGCCGTGAAGAAACCCTGCCGTGTAGGCGTCTCCCGCGCCCGTGGTGTCCACCACTGCGGCAGGGACGGCGGGAACTGGGGTGCGCCCGGCTCGAGTCAGGACCTCGCTGCCCCGCTCGCCCTGAGTGACCACGACCGCGCCGAGCCGCCCCTCGAGAAGGGGCTCAAGGCCGGTCGGCGCCAGGACTGCCTGAAGGTGTTGATACTCCCGCTCGTTGCACAACAGCAGGTCGGTTCGCCAGACGCAGGAGAGCAGGACCTCCCTCGAGACAGCCTGCGGGTCGAGCTTGAGCTGCCAGACGGTGCGCACCCCTGCCCGCTCGGCCTGGTCAAAATAGCTGAGGGTGGCGGCGGGCGGGGCGACGGTCACGAGCAGGTGCGAGATGCCAGTGAAGTCCAGGGTGTGGGCGTGGTCTTCGATGCCTCCGGGGTCGAAAAAGACCTCGGAGGCCAGGTCGCTGATGAACATGTAGATTTTGGGCACCGAGGCCCCGACCTGGCGGCCGACGCGGCCCGTGTCCACCCCCTCGGCGTTCAGTCCGGCGATGAATTGGTCGCTGGAGGGGTCGTCGCCCAGTGTGAACTGTACCGCCGCGCGGTGCCCCAGCCGGGCCAGCCCCACCGCGACGTTGCAGGCGCAGCCCCCTGGGGTGGGGCGGGGCCAGTGGCGGGTGATGTAGCGGGTTTGCTCACGCCCCTGACCTGCGGTCACGGCGGCGATGTGATCTAGGGTGGGGTAGCCGACACACAGAACCGACACACAGCCTCACTTCAGGCCCGAGCGGAAGGCCCGCACCGCGTCCATCAAGGCCCGCACCCTCGAGGTTTCGACCGGGTTCCACCACAGGCCATCGCGCTTGAGGGAGGTTCCCACGATTGCGCCGTCGGCCGCCGCGAGGATCTCGGCGCAGTTGCGCAGGTCGAACCCACTACCCACGATCACCGGCAGGCCGTGGCCGCCGCGCAGGTGCCCGACCTCCTCCACAGGGGTGGCCTCGCCGGTACGGGTTCCGGTCGCGATCAGCACGTCGGAGTCGAACCAGGCTGCGTCCTGGGCCTGCTCGCGGATCGGGCGATCCGCCACGATGGCGTGGCTGCCGTGCTTGACGTGGACGTCGCTGAACACCCTGACGTGCTCGGCCTTGATGCGGGCGCGGTAGCGCAGCGCGGCGGGGGCCGCCGCCTCGATCAGGCCCGAGTTTCCCACGTAGGCGTTGGCCCACTGGCTGACCCGGATGAACCGAGCTCCGGCGGCCTGTGCCACTGCCAGCGCGGGGATGGCCGCGTTGGAGAGCACGTTGATGCCGACAGGGAAGCCCGCGCCGCGCACCACCATCTGGGCCACGGCGGTCATCGCGGCCACCGTCTCTGGGCCGATGTCCTGGGGCTTGGCGAAGGGCAGATCGCCCTGGTTTTCCACGATCAGCCCGTCAACTCCGCCCTCGCGGTAGCGCTCGAGTTCTTCCAGGGCCGCGTCGATGATGCGGCTCAGGGGCTCGCCCTGGTAGCGCGGCGCGCCCGGCAGAGGGGGAAGGTGCAGCATGCCGATGACCGGCTTGGGCACCCCGAACAGCTCGTTCAGCGCGTTGGGCTTGGGAGGGAAGACGCTCGCCACGGCTAGCCCCCCCTCGAGGCGACTGCCTGGGCCTTGCGGGCGTGAAAGGTGTCGAGCATCTGCAAAAGGATACCAGGGTCGGCGTGCTCGAGCACCAGTTCGCGGTGCTCGGCGCGCAGGAACTGATGCTCCAGGGCCTGGTCGAACAGTTGCAGCAGCGGGTCGTAGAAACCCTCGGTGTTCAGCAGGCCGCAGGGCAGATCGTGGATGCGAAGCTGAGACCAAGTGAGCATCTCGCAGTACTCCTCGAAGGTGCCAAAGCCTCCGGGGATGGCGATAAACCCGTCGGCCAGTTGGGCCATCAGGGCCTTGCGCTCGTGCATGGTCTGAACCACATGCAACTCGCTGAGCCGGGCGTGGGCGATCTCCTTGGCTACTAAGAACTCTGGGATCACCCCGATCACCCGGCCTCCTGCCCCCAGCACCGCATCGGCAACGATGCCCATAAGCCCGACCGAGGCCCCGCCATATACCAGCTCGAGGTCGCGCTGGGCGATCAGGGTGCCCAGTTGGTGAGCGGCGCTGCGAAAGCTTTCTTTGGCCCCCGATTTTGAGCCGGAAAAGACGCATACTCGTTTCAAAAGGTCTCCTTTTCGGTCATACAGGCTTCCACCGACCGTCGCCCCATGTCGCCCCTGCAAATATAGGGTTGCTACAGGCCAGAAAGGTCTCCCACGAGCGCTGGCGGCGGTCGTAGCCGTTGGGGGCGGTGGGGAGCAGCCGATGTACCTCGAGGCGGTACTGGCAAGGGGCCTCGGGGGTGTCGGTGAATACGACACTTTGGGTGGGCTGCTTGAACACTTCGGCGTCGAAAAACAACCCGTTCTTGAGCAGATAAACCACCGCTGGGCCGTCAAGGTCGTGCAGAGAAACCCGAAACTGGGTGGGTACCTCGGTAGCCACCAAGCCGAACATCGGCACCACCTGGCCCTGAGATTCGGCGCTGAACTCGAGGCGTGGCCCTAGGCTCACATAGACCTGGCCCCGCTTTAGGCCCCGCAGAATGCCCTGCGGGCTCAGCTCATCGGCGTACACGTAGGTCAGCACCTGCCCCAGCCGGTGGGTTCCCTGGCTGGCATTTTTGGTGTCGGTTGCCCCCACCCCCACCACCCAGTAACCTTGGTTGAGGAGCCCATCCCAAAAGGCGAGTTGGAGGGTGTTGTGGGCGTATTCCAACCGGTGATACACCTCGAGCAAGTCCACCTTGGCCCAGTCGGTGAAGTGGAACTGCCACCCGGCATTGTTGCTGAAGGGGTGGTTGATACATAACAGCGCGTCCTGTTTTCTTACTTCGCCGAAGACCCGCTCGAGCGCAGGGTGGTTGGCAACGGTGGGATCTATCCACCGGCTCAGGCCGTGCAGGTTGGCGTGGCCCAGAGCGGTGGTGAGTTCGCAGCCGCGAATCAAGGCGATGGCGCTGTGCTGGGTTTGGGCTTGCTCGAGTTCCTCCCAGCCGCTGTCGGTGTTGTGGTCGGTCAGTGAGAGGAAGTCGAGTCGGTTTTGAAAGGCCGCCGCCACCAACTCCCCCACACGGTCGCGTCCACTGCTGTGGTTGGAGTGCGCGTGCAACTCGCCGCGATACCAGCCTGCCTCGGGGCGAATCACCCGCTCCGACCCGTTCAATGCTCTAGGGGCCAAGATGGTTCGGGGCTGTCGGCTGACGGCTACTTCGATGTGGAGCTGGGTTTCTGGGGCGCAGTTGATCGGCTCGAGGGTGAGCTTCCAGAGGCCCGCTGGTAGCAGGCCTGGGTGGGCTCCAGGGCTGGCTCCGTCGGTCGCAACCCGGACCTGAGCCTGGCCGTCCTGGGTCATCCCAGCGGCGCGGAAGGTCAGGGGGTCTTGCAGGATGAAGTCCACCCTTGCGCGGGGGGGGGCGGGCTCGAGCCTGAGCCGACACTCGAGGGCGTAGACTCCCGGCTCCAGCTCGAACCCGACCTCGCGGTAGCGCTGTGCACCAGTGCCCGAAAGCTGGACGGCAGTTTTTAGGATCACGCTTTCCATCATGCCGTCCAGCGCGGTGCTAGCGCAGCCCCTCGCTCTTGAGTGCATCGAGGGTGCGCTGCTGGGCCTGGGGCAGCACTGCCTTGGGGTCTTCGCAGTTGAGCAGGATACGCTCGAGGGTGTTGTTAATCACCGGCAAGGCTTCGCGGGTGTCGTGCAACTCGGAGTTGTTTCGGGTGAACCGAAGCTGGTTGATCGGCACGCGCCACAGCGGGTTGCTGGCGGTGAAGCCACTCATGGCCACCTCCGCGCCCTTGGTGATGGGCAGGTATCCGCTCTGCGAGGCAAAGTAGGCGTTGGACTGGGGTGAGGTCATAAAGCGGATAAACTTCCAGACTGCCTCGAGCTTCTTGGGCGAGATGCCCTTGGGCACCACCAACCCGCTCCCGCCCAGCGGGGCGATGCGTCCGGCTGGGCCGCCTGGTAGTGGAGCCACACCCAGCTTGTAGTCCTTGGCCTGGGCGATGAAGTTGGCCAACTGGGCCGAGGAGGCGATGGTCATCGCGGCGCGGCGGTTGGACATGTCTCCCTGGGTTCCGCCTGCGGCTCTGGGCGGGATGTTGGCGACCTTCTCGCGGCAGACCAGGTCTTGCAGCTTGCCCAACTCTTGCTGCCAAACCGGGCTGTCCACAAAGGTCTCGTAGCGGGCGTTGGAGACCTGCCCGCCCTGTGCCCAGACCTGCGGCTGCCACCACCAGAAGCGCAGCTCGTAGGTCAGCCCGAAGGTTCCGCCCAGGCTCTTGTTGATCTGGCGGGCGGTGCTGAACAACTCGTCCCAGGTGGCGGGCGGGGCCTTTACACCGGCTCGAGCGAACATATCGCGGTTGTAGTAGAGCACCGGGGTGCTGATGGCAAAGGGGATCAGGTATTGCTTGCCCCGCACCAGGCCTAGGTTGAGCATCCCCGGCTGAAAGCTGCCCCGCTGAATGCCGCTGGGGCCGTCCAGCAGTGCGTCCAGCGGCTCGAGCATGCCGTCGCGAGCGAAGGGCTCCATCAGCCCGGTGTCGAGGGTGATCAGGTCGGGCAGTTGGCGGGCTGCGATGGCGGCTTGAAACTTCTGGGCCAGCTCGAGGTAGATGCCCTGAAACTGGGCCTCGACCTCAACCTCTTTCTGCGACTCGTTAAAGCGCTTGACCAGCTCCTCCTGCGCCCGGGCCGACGGCCCCTGAAAGGTTCGCCAAAAAACAATCTTGGTCTTTTCGCCAGCGGCCTGAGCCATGGCCGCGCCTGGAAGCACTGCCATGCCCAGCAGTCCGAGCAAAGCCAGAAAGATTTTTGCCACTCGAGCGGCCCCCTGTGTTCCGTGGTCTGTATGTCTCATACTCTAATCCTTTCGGTTCCTTACCTGCTTGACCTGTGCACACCCTTTAAACCGCTGTAACTGCTACCCTCCCTTAACCGCTCCAGCCGTGATGCCCTGAACAAAGAAGCGTTGGCAGAAGAGGAAAAGCAAAATGATGGGGATGACCACAAAGGTAGAGGCGGCCATCAGCAGGTGCCAGGGGTCGCCCTGTTCGGCATCGCGCATCAGCTTTAGCCCGATGGGCAGGGTTCTCATGGCATCGCTGTTGGTCACAATCAGCGGCCACAAATAGGCATTCCAGGAGCTGACAAAGTTAAGCAAGGCCAGGGTGACGATGACCGGCATCGACAAAGGGACGGCGATATGGCGCAGCATTTGGCCGTGGTGGGCACCATCGAGCTTGGCCGCCTCGAACAGCTCTTCGGGCAGGCTTAGCATGTGCTGGCGCAGCAGGAAGATGCTAAAGGCACTGGCCACCGAGGGAAGGATGATGCCCATGTAGGTGTTGATCCAGCCCAGGTTGGCCAGGGTGATGTAGTTGGGAATTAGGGTGACATCGTTGGGGATCATCAGGGTGCCCAGTACCAAGGCGAAGATCAGCTCGCGACCCGGCACTTTAATCCGCGCAAATGCATAGGCTCCGGCTACCCCAATCAATATCTCGAGGGCGGTTTGCAGACTCGAGATGGCCAGCGAGTTGAGGTAGTACACACCGAACGGGGCGGCATTCCAAGCCTCGACAAAGTTTTGCCAGCGGATCTCGCTGGGTATCCAGCGCGGCGGGTAGACCAGGATTTCGTCGGGGGGCTTGAGGGCCGAGGTGACCATCCAGAAGAAGGGGATACCCGCGAATACGGCCGCCACCCCCAGCACCAGATAGGTCAAGGCCGAGCGGCCCAGGCTCGAGGGGGAGGCAGATGAAGTCTTGCGCTGTGGCTGATCCATAAGCCTCCTAGTAGTGCACCCAGCGCTTGGACAGGTGCAGGTTGATCAGGGTCAGGGCCAGGATGATCACGAAAAACACGCAGGCCAGCGCCGAGGCATAGCCCGCCCTGAAGCGCTGAAAGGCCAGCTCGTAAAGGTGCAAAACGTAGATGTTGGTGGCGCTGAGCGGGCCACCTTGGGTCATGATCGAGGGAATCTCGAAGGACTGCATGGTGTGGATGATGCCTGTGATGACCAGAAACAGCGTGACCGGGCCGAGCAGCGGTAAGGTGATCCGCCGGAACACCTGCCACTCCGAGGCCCCGTCAATGCGAGCCGCCTCCTGGAGTTCGGGGTTGATGTTGGAAAGGGCCGCCAGATAGATGACCGTCGAAAAGCCGACCGACTTCCAGATGGCCACCATGATGATGGCAGGCATCGCCCAGTTCGGATCGGAGACCCAGACCGGGGACTTCTGGCCGAGCAGATCGAAAAAGACTTTGAACACCCCGAAGTAGGGGTCGAGGACAAACAACCAGACAATGGCAGCGACGGCGGTAGAGGTGACAAAAGGCAGAAAAATAATGGTGCGAAAGAAGGTCTTAAAACGGATGTTTTGAAACAGCAGCACCGCCAAGAGGAGGGATAGGCCCAGGCGGATGAACACGGTAAAGAACGCGAACACCAAGGTGTTGCCGAGCACCTGATAGAAAACTGGGGAAGTGAGCAGTTCTTGGTAGTTTTTCAGCCCCACCAGATGCTTCTCAGGGCGGATCATATTCCAGTCGGTGAAACTGACCCCGAAGGTAAAGAGAATGGGCCAGTAGGTGAAAACCGCCAGCAATAGCAGACCGGGCAGCACCAACACCGCGAACCACCGCAGGTTGTCCTGGGCGGTGTGTTTGCTCATCGGGTGGGCGGCGGGTTTGGGGCTCGAGAGGCTACTGGGTTTGGGAGACGGGTTCACTGGGTGGCCTCCGTTGCTCGAGCCCCTTTTCGACTCCATGGAACTTTACTACAACACCTTCTTCGAGTCAAATGTGGCATTTTTTCATCGAAATATGTGTTCTGGATTGATAAACACAGAATCCCACAGAGATTGGCGCGCTTGTAGTTTTTTTACGAATGAGCCTGTTGCGGGACAGAAATGGGGTATAAATAGGCTATCTTTATGGATTTGTTCGTCCAACTCGAGCGTTTGCAGACCTCCCTCAGCCCATCAGAGCGGAAAGTCGCGGAAGCGGTGATGGGTCAGCCGCAGGTGGTATTGCGCCTGAGCATCTTGGAACTGGCCGCGCTGGCTGGGGTGAGTGAGCCCACCATCATCCGCTTTTGCCGAAAACTGGGCTGCGAAGGGTTTCGGGATTTCAAGCTGATCCTGGCGCAGAACTTGGTTTCCACCGAGACCTACGGCAGCATCGCGGTGACCCCCGAAGACTCAGCGGCAGACCTGGTCTCTAAGGTGTTCAACTCCACCATCGAAAAGCTGGCCCGCATTCGCGGGATGCTCGACCATGCCACCCTTGAGCAGGCCATCGAGGCGCTAACTAAAGCGCGTAAGGTGGAGTTTTACGGGCTGGGGTTTTCTGGCAACATCGCCGTGGATGCCCACCATAAGTTTTTTCGCTTGGGCATACCTTGCATCGCCTACACCGAGGCCGCGATGCAACTGATCTCGGCTAAAACCTTGGGAAAAAAAGATGTGGTGGTGGCCATCTCCAACAGTGGGGGCATCAGCGAACTGCTCAAGAGCGTGGAAGTGGCCAGAGAGGCTGGGGCCACTGTTATCGGCATTACTGCCAGGGGCTCAGCTTTGGCCAAGCTGTGCAGCATCGCGCTGACGGTGGAGCCACTCGAGCAGAAGGATGTGTACTCGCCCATCATCTCTCGAGTCGCACACCTGCTGGTTGTGGACACCTTGGCGGTCGCGGTAGCCCTGCACACCCCCACAGCCCACGCATCGGGTCGTCCAGCAAAAACCAAAAAAGCCGGTTAGTTGCCAAAGTTTGCACGATCAACAAAGTCAACACAGGTGTTGCACCCTGACCGATAACTTCAGCAGGGGCTGATCGTGTTTCCCACCATTACCTCCCTCGAGGTGGCAGGTAATCTACCCCCTATCGCGTTTCCCACCCACACTCCGCCCACAGTGCCGCGCTAAAGCGGGTGCTAAAGCGTGCGCTAAAGCGGAGATTCTGTTGGCGAAGTCGGGGTGCAACTCGAGAAGTCGTGTCTTCATCGGTATCTCAATCCTCGCTTTATCACCCAGATTTGGAGTTCGCCAACAGAATCAGCGGAGTAGTGCGCTTGGTCCAGCAAAAACCGCCGTACCGAGTGTTCGTGGGAACCGCTCTACAGCAAAAACCGCCCGCTTTAGCGCCGTAGGGAGTATGCGTGGGAAACGCTCTGACACCTTTGGCTTCCTTTGACCTGACTGAACCTGATTTCACTTGCCCCTTTCCCCCTCTATTTGTTCGAAAAATCCGCTCACCAGGCAATTCTAGTACGTAACGACATACCCCCCTTTACAAGACAACATTTGAATGCTACTATTCTCGATGTAGCATTCAAATGCTACTAATCGGTGCCCTTCAGAAGGTACTACGAACTTTGACAAATAAGCCTTGGTCGTCGGTGTTCCAGTTTCGACGGATACCGAAAGCGCCGTTGGCGCGTCACGGGTCAAGAGTCAGGACTCGAGAGCTAGAAGCAGCTCGAGGCCCCAGACTCCCGGCTCGAGACGGCGCGAAGCGCCCAGGAGACGTGGGTAGTAAGCCCCACTCGACGACCTTTATCACGGGCTGTTGGTGTCAACGGCAGCACGGCGCTCTCCAAAAGCGTTGGTTCTGGTTCAAATCCAGAGCAGCCCGCCAAAAGCGCCACCTGCTGGGGTGGAAATGCTATCAATCGCAAAGTGGTCGGGGCTATGCCCTAGAGCTACGCCCCAACCCCTGTGCGATTCCGTGGAGTAGCTCAGCTAGGAAGAGCCCTGGTTCGGGATACCAGAGGTCAGAGGTTCAAATCCTCTCTCCGCGACCATTTGGGTACGAGGTTGACTATCGGTTGGTCACGCCTCTGTGTAAAAGAGGAGCCCTAAAAAGCCCCTGTAGGTTCAATTCCTACCGTACCCACCAAAAGCGCCAGCCCCTAAAGCTGGAGATGCTATCAACCGCAACGCGGCCCGGCTGGTCCGGTCACCCCTGCGCGGTAACGCAGAACTGGTGTAGTGGCAACACGCGACCATCCCAAGGTCGGGTTGCAGGTTCGATTCCTGCGTTCTGCTCCATCGCGGAAATAGCTCAGAGGAAGAGCACTTCGTTGCCAACGAAGAGGCCGGGATTTCAAGACTCCCTTTCCGCACCATGCTTCGGTAGCTCAGAGGTAGAGCACCTGTCTGAAGAACAGGGGGTCGGTAGCTCAAAACTGCCCCGAAGCGCCAAGAGGGCTCCGTAGCTCAACGGCAGAGCGCCCCGTTTGCACCGGGGAGGCTGGGGGTTCAAATCCCCTCGAGTCCACCAGCACAACCTGTAGGGACGCGGTACCCTGCTTCGCCGCGAAATGGCTCCATAGTGTAGAGGATTGCACGCCACGTTGTCCGCGTGAGGGCGGGGGTTCGATTCCCCCTGGGGTCGCCATGATGGGAAGTCGTCTAAAGGCAAAGACGTCTGACTCTGACTCAGAAAATGTTGGTTCAATTCCAGCCTTCCTAGCCAAAACGAAAACGAGAATGCCGCCGCACCGGGCGGCATGTTTTCGAGTTCGGTGCCATCGTCCAGCGGGCAGGACGTCACGTTCTCAGCGTGAAGACAGGGGTTCAAATCCCCTTGGCATCTCCAGAAGGGCTCGAGGGACGCCTTGCTCGAAATGGTGAGGGCGAGCCCTTGCCGGAATCGAGGGTTTGTGCTAAAACTGTAAGGCTGATTTGAGCCTTATAGGCTCCCGAACGGCCCCATCGTCTAGTGGTTAGGACGCCGCCCTCTCACGGCGGTAACAGGGGTTCAAATCCCCTTGGGGTCACCAGCGCACAATCCAGACGGTCTACCTGCCTCGCCCAAAGCGGGGCGGTTGACTTGTGTACGGCGTGGGGGCAAACAGCCGATCAGACGGCTAAAGGTTCAAACCCTGCGTTCCCTGCCATTGGAAGTGACGCCGAATTGGCTAAGGCACCCGTCTTGAAAACGGACAGTCCTCGAGACCTGTGGGTTCAATTCCCTCCACTTCCGCCAACCGAACCTAAACACCAGCCACCCTTCCTCGCCAGGTCGAGGGAGGCCGGGAGGGTGAGGGGATGTCTGGGGTCGTAGCTCAATTGGCAGAGCGCTGCTGTGGCATGGCAGAGAAAGGGGTTCGACTCCCCTCGATTCCACCAGTGAGGGTATCGCCTAACGGATAGGGCACCAGGCTTCGAACCTGGCCGTCGGGGTTCAAGTCCCTGTACCTTCGCCAAACCGGTGCGCTGTCTGCACCAACCACGCTCCCCTCGCCTAAAGGAGAGGGCAACGGTCTTCTAAACCGCCTATGTGCAGGTTCAATTCCTGCGGGGAGCACCACATTGATCGGTAGCTTAACTCGGTAGAGCGCTCGATTGTTAATCGAGTCTGTGCAGGTTCGATGCCTGCCCGATCAGCCACGTTCCGAAGTAGCTCAAGAAGTAGAGCGCCTAGCTGTTACCTAGGACTGTGCAGGAGCGAAGCCTGCCTTCGGAGCCATAGCGGATAACTGCCCCGGTGGGTAGGCAAGGCCCATAACCTTGACGCGGTGGGTTCGATTCCCACATCTGCAACCAAATGCCCTTGTAGCTCAACTGGCCGAAGCGCCTCTCTTACAAAGAGGAGTATGGAGGTTCGAATCCTCTCCGGGGCACCAAAGGGCTTCGCCCCTGTAAAGCGGCGTTGCCGAGGGCCATCCGGCCCAGCAAACGCGAGATTGATGTAACGACAGCATGGCTGCCTTCCAAGCAGTCTGTGGGGGTTTGAGTCCTCCATCTCGCTCCATTGTCGGTGTAGCTCAGTGAACAGAGCGCTGGCCTGCGAAGCCAGAGGTCGGTGGTTTGAGTCCACCCATTGACGCCATCGGACAGTAGCTCAGCCGGTCCAGAGCATCCCTCTCATAAGGGGAAGTGCGTTGGTTCGAACCCAACCTGTCCGACCATTTTCGACGCGATGACCGAGTGTCTAGGTGACTGGTTGCAACCCAGTTGAGGGCGGTTAGATTCCGCCTCGCGTCTCCACAATCTTGCCTTGGCGCAACGGGTTCAGCGCATCCGTCTGATACGCGGAAGGTTCCTGGTTCGAGTCCAGGAGGCAAGACCACTTTCGCTGATGTAGCTCGGTCGGCAGAGCACCCGCTTGGTAAGTGGGAGGCCGTGAGTTCGATCCTCACCATCAGCTCCACATGGGTTTGGTCGTCTAATGGCTAGGACACTCGCTTGTGACGCGAGAGAAGGTGGGTCGGAACCACCCCTTACCCCCAGAAAAGATTTCGCCGCTCGAGGCGAAATCCGTGCCGTGGTAGCTCAATGGTTGAGCGCCTGTTTTGTAAACAGGTGGCTGCCGGTTCAAGTCCGGCTCACGGCTCCAGCACAAAGGAGGTGATCCGACGGCAAGAACTCTTTAGCAGTACCACCCGAAAAAGGGTTCGGAGAGCGCAACGGTTTCGCCGAACCCCACCCCTGCTCCTGTGACGGGAACCGGCATACCTCTGCGCGCGAGAAGTGCAGGCTTGGGGGTTCAACTCCCCCTGGGAGCACCAAAATACTTGCCCTCGTGGCAGGCCGTGAAAGTGTGGCGCAACCTGGCAGACGCGCACGGCTCAGAACCGTGTTGTTGAGGGTTCAAATCCCTCCACTTTCACTATCCAGAGGTTGGACTCGAGGCGAGTCTCCGCGCTTGGAACGCGGACATCGGGCAGGTTCGACTCCTGCACCTCTGACCATGATTCTGTGACGGGAACTGGCAGACCTGCTCCGCTTAGAACGGAGTGCTTGGGAGTTCGAATCTCCCCAGAATCACCAGAAGGTCTTTGCGCCTATCGGGGGTGAAATGAGAACAGTCATTGGTTCTCTAACAGCGAAGACTTGGTTACTTGGTTCAACTCCAAAACCCCCGACCAACTTCGCTCTTGTGACGGGAACTGGCATACCTTGCTGTCTCAAAAACAGCAGCTTGGAGGTTCAAATCCTCCCAGGAGCACCACTCCTCGAGGTGGCGTAACTGGCAAACGCAGCGGTCTTAAGAACCGTCCCATGCCGGTTCGAATCCCGCCCTCGAGACCAGCAGTACACGGAAGGGTGGGCGAGCGGCTTATGCCACCTCACTGCTAAGGAGGAGAGCCTTTGGGCTCCGCAGGTTCAAATCCTGTCCCTTCCGCCACAAGCCGCCTCGAGCTGAGGCGGCAGTTTTATGGAAGCGTAGCTCAGAAGGTAGAGCAGGTAAAAAACGAGAGTTGGCCAATTCTCTGACAGCAAACCCATTCGCCTTGAACGCGCCGGGTCGTGGGTTCGAGTCCTACCGCTTCCACCAACACTCACTCGAGCCTAACCGCTCGAGTCCATGCTGACTTCGCCTAACGGCCAAGGCCCCCGCCTCTTAAGCGGGTTGATGAAGGTTCAAATCCTTCAGTCAGCACCATGTCCTTGTAGCTCAACGGCCAGAGCAGCGGTCTTTTAAACCGTATTGGTGTAGGTTCGAGTCCTACCGAGGACACCACAAATACCCCTCCGGCCTTCGGCCACCTCCCCTGATCCTGATGTTTGCAGTGAATCAAGCCTCGAAGTTCGCCTCGAGGAATGCACGCCCAAGGAGAGGCAAGGAGAGGCACATGCTTTCGTAACTCAAGGTAGAGTGGCTGGTTCTTACCCAGTTCGGTGCAGGTTCAAGTCCTGCCGAAAGCACCAAAACTCACTGACATGGGCCGAGTAGCCTGTGTTTGCGGGCTACTCGAGCCCCTCACCCCAACCGCTCTCCCAAAGGGAGAGAGGACTTAATCGGGCTCGAGTCAGGAGCGTGATCCCCATGAAGGAGGCAGAGAGACAGCAGCACACTATAGCTGCGAACGCGCAGCACGGCTCGCGCCGCGAGTCCATCAACATTGACACCCCCAGAGTCCTAGTGCTCAACGCCGGGTTCCAGCCCCTGGGGATCGCCAGCATTCGCCGCGTGGTGGGCCTGGTGATGAGCGGGCTTGCCGAGGTGGTGGAGGAGTCGGGCGATTTCCTCCGCACCCCCACCAGCCAGTACCCCGTCCCCAAGATCGTCCGCGTCAAGAAGATGATCCGGCCCCGCTTGCGCGGACTGCGTCTGAGCCGCCGCAACGTCTTCCGGCGCGACGCCCACACCTGTGCCTACTGCGGCAAGCGCACCTCAGACCTGACCCTCGACCATGTAATTCCGCGCTCGAGGGGCGGCAGCAACACCTGGGACAACCTGGTCTCGGCTTGCCAGAGCTGTAACCACCGCAAGGCCGACCGCACCCCCGAGGAGGCGGGCATGAAGCTCCTCCACAAGCCCGCCAAGCCCAGCCAGAGCGTGTGGCTGGACATCCTCGAGGTGCCCCGCGAGTGGAGGGTGTACTTCGGGGCGTAAAGGGCGGGTGTAGGGCGTAAAGTGCAAGGAATCTTAAGGGCCTTTGCATACCCTTTTGCTCTTCGCCCTATACCCGCGCTCCTAGGCTGCGCTAAACCGGCTTCTTCCCCAAAGAGAGCCGTCGCGGCCTGTAAAGATCGTCATCAAAGCCATCGATCTCGAGGCGAGGGCGAACTCGAGGCTTCCCGAAACCCCACATAACCCACCGAACCCAAGCCCATCGGCTACCCTGTTACCAAGGCCGCCTACAGCAACCAGACTCCTCCACTTGGGGTTACACTGTGCGGCCTGTTCTTTTGGGTGCCGAGCCGAAACAGAGGCCGCGCACAGCAAAAACCCCCATTCCCTTTTCAGGAAAGAGCATGCGGCCTGAAGGAGCACAGCTATGAACTTTCTCGAGCTTATGAACCAGGCCCAGGCTGCTGCCACCTGGAACGGCGCGCTCAGTCACGCCACCAGTGGCAGCGAGCTGGTAGACCTCTACTACCGAGCCGTGCGCGTGCCCGGCTCGGGCAAGGGTTTCCAGCACGGCGAGTATGTGCCCAAGCAGTTCCTTAGCTACCTCGCCAAGTCCTGGATGGTGAGCCCCGAGGCCGCACTACGCCTGCTGTTCCACTTGCGCGATGTGCGCGAGGGCAAGGGCGAGCGGGCCATGTTCTATGCGGGCATGGTCTGGCTGGCCAAGACCGACTTGGGGCTGTTCCTCCGCGCTCTAGCCCTGGTGCCCGAGTACGGCGCATGGAAGGACGTGCTCGAGATCGCCGTCCTCCTCGGCGACGAGCGCGTGACCGCCGAAGCGGTGCGGCTGTTTGTTCGGGCCCTTCAGGACGGCGACGCCCTGGCCCACCAAGCCGGTCGCCCCGGCGACGCGGCTCTAGCAGCCAAGTGGGCCCCCAGCGAGGGCAAGCGCCTCGACCGCGCCCTGGGTTTCGTCGAGCGCGTGTGCAAGGCCGCCGGCTGGAGCCGCAAGACCTACCGCGATACCCTGGTGGCGCTGCGGCGGGTGGTCGAGACCCCCATGAGTGCACGCGAGTGGGAGCGCATCGAGTACGCCCACGTGCCCGCCAAGGCCATGTTGACCTACAACAAGGCTTTCGAGCGCCACGCCCCCGAGGCTTTCAAGGGCTACCTCGAGGCCGTCCGGAAGGGCGAGGCCAGGATCAACGCCGCTGCCCTGATGGCCCACGAGATCGTGGCGAGGTGGTTCTCCGGAGCCCTGGGCGAGGCCGAGGAGTTGCAGTGGCGGGCGCTGGTCGAGCAGTATGGCGCCAGCCTCGAGAACACCCTCTGCGTGGTGGACGTTTCTGGCTCGATGCAGTCGGGCTGGGGCCGGGTCAAGCCCATCCACGTGGCGCTGGGCCTGGGTCTGCTGGCGGCCCACGCGCAGAAGGGCGTGTTCGCGGGCGCCTTCGTCACCTTCAGCGCCCAGCCCACCCTGCAGCGCGTCAACCTGCGGGCCAGGCTGGCCACCCAGCTCCAGAGCATGAACACCGCCGCCTGGGACATGAACACCGACATCCAGGCCGTGTTCCAGCTGATCCTGGACACCGCCCGGGCCAACCGGCTGCCCCAGCGCCAGTTGCCCCGGCGCGTCCTGATCTTCAGCGACATGCAGTTCGACCAGGCCACCGGCGGCAACCAGCTCACCAACTTCCAGAAGGCCCAGCGGGACTTCGAGCGGGCGGGCTATGTGCTGCCCGAGCTGATCTTCTGGAACGTCAACGGCGCGACCGCCGACTTCCCCGTCCAGATGCACCAGAGCGGCGCGGTGCTGGTGTCGGGCTGGAACCAGACCCTCTTCAAGGCCCTCTCGCAGAACCGCATCGTCGACCCCCTGCAGATGGTGCTCGAGATCCTCGGCAAGCCCCGCTACGACGCGGTGGGCAAGCTGGTCGCGTGACCCGAGTGGGGTCCATCGATTCCCCACAGTAACCCCAAGCCCCGTACAGCAAACCTCTAAACTCGGGTTAGGCCGAAAGGCTGCCGGTTCAAATCCAGCGAGATGGCTCGCGCCATGAAAGGGGCTTGTGATGGGGCCTTGCTCGCGTAGGGAGATTCATGAGCTACAAATTGCCCTCGAGGCAGGACGCGAACTGCGTCCTGCCTTTTTTCATGGCTTGACCGGGGCGGCTTCGAACTCGATGGGGGTGTGTTCGGAGAAGCCGCCGGTGGTGAGCATCTCGAACTTGATGCTGTCCGGGCTGGCGGTGCCCTTGTAGCTGTGCTTTAGCTCGCGGGTCTCGCTCGCCCCGCCCAGCGACTCCTGCGTCTTGACCACGAAGCGCAGGGTGTCGCCCTCCATCCGGCCCTCGAGGATGGCCCGCCGCACGCCCAGGAACGAGGCGGTGCCGCTCAGCTCCTTGCCCTCGAGTTTGAAATTGAACTGCTCGGTGCGGCTCACCCCCCAGTCGTAGCGCACCTCGGCCCGCCATACACCCGAAACGTCCATCGTGGGTGCGGTCCTGGCCTCCTCGCTGACCCCGAAGAACTTGTTCCACAAGTCCATGATCGAGTCCAGGTTGCCCGCTGCGCCTCCCGCCGTCGCCAGCACCGCGATGGCCGCCACCCCGTAGCGGCGGTACTTCATCCACGGCTTGGCCTTGCTCGCCTTATTGCTCATCGCCACCCCCCACTGTTTCAATTTCCAAACAGTATGTCCATCACCGTGCCCAGGTCGTCCTTGCCCTCCAGGATCTCCGGGTTGTACAGCTCGGTGTAGCCGCAGTTCTCGCAGGAGGCGGCGATAAAGACGTTGTGCTCGATGTCCAGCATCCTCGAGAGGCCCGTCCCGGCGGCGGCGAAGCGCTTGACCTCGGCCCCCTCGGACTTGCACTTGGGGCAGACAAACCGCTCGGCCAGCATATCGTCGAGTCTCATAGGTTCACCCATTGTGCGACAGGCGGACAGGTTTTGGGAACGGTGGGGCGTGACCTAGGGACGTTACGCTACCCCCGGGCCGAGACGGTGCGGCCCTCGGCGGCGCTCTGGCGGATCATGTCCATCAGCCTGGCAAAGCGCAGGCCGACCTCGGGGGGGCAGGGGTTGTCTAGCTTTCCCGCCCGTACCCGCAGGAACTGCTCCCAGGGGCCGCTGCTGGCGGCGTATTTCACCGGCTTGAACTCGCCCTCGCCGGACTTCTTGATGGACAAGTTCTCGCCCCATATGCCGGTCTTTAGCACCGCCCTGTCGCCAAAAACAGTGACCTCGGAGTTGCAGTTGATCGAGTCGCCCGCCCCGGTGAGCGAGAAGAAGACGCCGCTCCTCGAGACCCCGCTCACCGAGGAGGCGATCTCCACCGGCGTGCCCCGGTTGTCGAGCATGGCCGAGACCCGCTCCACGTCCTCGCCCAGCAGTTCCACCACCGTGTTGACCATGTGCGAGCCGGTGTCGAAGAGGAAGCCGCCGCCGGAGATTTCGGGGTCTTGCCGCCAAGTCCCGATGGTGAATTGCTTCCAGTTCTGGTAGGCCAGCGCCGCGATGGCCGTCACCTTGCCCAGCGCCCCCGTGGCGATGAGCCTCTTGGCCTCCCAAACGGCGGGGGAGAGCGAGCCGGGGAAGGCTACGACGACGAGCTGCCCGGTCTGGTCGCGCAGCTTGATGAGCTGTTTGGCCTCGAGCTGGTTGAGCACCATCGGCTTCTCGAGCAGTACGTCCATCCCGGCCCTGAGGCAGTCGCGGGTGTTCTCGAGGTGGTACTTGTGCGGGGTGACGATGAAGGCTGCGTCCGGGCTGCCCTGAGCCTTCACCAGGGCCTTGATGGAGTTGTAAAAGGGGGGACACTCGAGGCCGTGCGCCTCAAGCAGGGCGGCGGTCTCGAGGCGGCTGGCCTCGCTGGTCTCCACAAACCCCACCAGCTTGGTGGTGCGCGGCATTCTCAGCATGCTGTTCAGGTGAGCCCTGGCCATCCCGCCGGTGCCTACGATGATGGTTTTGACTTGCGGCATGGGCGTAGTGTATAGGCCGTTGGTGGATGGCGGATAGCAGATAGCAGAAGGCGAGGGCAAAGGAAAGAGGTGGAAAGGGAAGGCGAGGTTAAGCGCGACCCCTGACGTGTGCAGCGACCTTGGTTCGGGTGGGAGTCTCGAGTGTAGCCCAATCGGTCTGCCGTAACCCTCAGGGGGGACGCAAGACGCGGGACTCGGGTACGTCGCGCTTCCGCACCGCAGGCCCTGGCGTCGCCCTTGACTTCGCTCCGCCGCCCTCCGCCCGCTGCCTACTCCTCCCGTTACCTGTCGTTACTCCCGCCTCCCTGAGTAACACTTCATCCCTGTGCGGTTATTTGGCTCTCATTCTCACTTTGACACCCCGTATACTGCCCTCGGCATGTTGCAGCGTTACCTGTTGCGCGAGGCGCTTTCGATCTATCTGCTGGGGGTATTGCTTTTCGTGGGTCTGCTGACCTTCGACCTGCTCTCCTCGCTGTCGGGGGCCTTTCTGCGGGCCAGGACGCCGGTGGGGGAGATCGTGCAGATGGTACTGTACCGGATGCCCAACACCCTGGGCATCGCGCTCCCGCTGGGGATTGTCTTCGCGCTGCTGGTGGCGCTGGCGAGGTGGATTCGCCAGTCCGAGCTCAAGGCCATCTACGCCTCGGGGATCGCGCCGCGTGCGTTTATCCCAGCAGTGCTGTTGGTGGGCTCGGTGATTGCGGGCCTGGTTTTCTTGAACGAAGGCTGGCTCAAGCCCTACGCCCAGGAGCGCTTCGACAAGCTGTGGTACAAGCTCTACTACGGCAATGAGCCCTCTGGCGTGCTGCAAGACCGTACCTACACCCCCGAGGGGTTGGGGGTCTACTACGCCCAGCGGGTCGCGCCCGCGGCGGCGGGTCAGGAGGCGGCGGGCTCGAGCCTGGAGAACATCCGCGTCATCGAGCCCGGTGGCTCGATCTGGACGGCCAGCCGGGGGGTCTGGGTAGACGGGGCCTGGAAGGTGCGGGACGCCTACCGCACCGACCCGGGCGGCAAAATTACGCGGGTGGAGGAGTGGAACCTGCCCTTCCCGCCCGGCGTGCAGGCCCGGGCGGTCAGCTTCGAGGCCATGCCCCAGGCACAGCTTCAGGCCATCGCCCAGGCCGACCCCGACGCCCAGTTCCCCCTGGCCCGGCGCTACGCCAACGCGGTGGGGGCCGTCATCATGGCCTGGCTGGCCCTGGTGATTGGGCTCGGTCTGCGCGAGAGCGCCTGGGCCTTCATCGCCGTGGTGGCGATGATCTTCGGCTACTGGACGCTGTGGGCGCTCTCGGCCCAGTTCGCCCGCGTAGACCTGCTCAGCAGCTACGGCGCGTGGCTGCCGAACGCGGTCTTCGCGCTGGCGGCGGCGGGGTTCACCTGGAGGCTGACGCGATGAGACGTACCAATAGAGGGGGGAAGGGGGGAGGGAAGCAAACCCTTGCCTTTTCTTCCTGCTTTCCGCCTCTCCCCCTCTCCCTCTGCTCCCGAAGGAGGCCCGCGTGAACGTCCTGGACCGCTACGTCAGCCGGGAGGTGGGAATCTCGGTGGTGGCCGGGCTGGCGGTGATGGCGCTGGCGTTTCTGGGGGGGTATCTGTACGAGGTGCTGGCCCCGCTGCTCTCGAGGGGGGCCGACCCCTTCATCGTCAGCCAGTACCTGGCCTACCGTCTGCCCGATGCCCTGGTGCGGGGGGCGCCGCTGGCCTTCTTGTTCGCGCTGCTGCTGGTGCTGACCCGCATGGGCGAGGAGTCGGAGCTGAAGGCGATGCTCTCGAGCGGGGTTTCCAAGGTGCGGGTGCTGTTCCCGTTGCTGCTGCTGGGGACGCTGATCTTTGTGGTGTGTCTGGTCGCGGCGGACAGCCTGGTGCCGCGGGGCATTCAGCAGGGGCAGAGCGTACTGCGGCAGGCGGTGCTGCAAAAGCCCAGGGCGCTCTTGGAGCCCGGCACCCGCCTGACCGACGCCTACGGGCGGATCGTCTATGTGGGGCAGGTGAACGACGACAGCATCGGGCAGGTGCGGGTTATCACCAACGAGGAAGTGCTGGTGGCCGAGGAGGGGCGCTTCGAGGCAGGCAATCTGGTGCTGTCTAAGGGTCTGCGCACCACCTTCGACGGCGCGCGCCCGCGCACGGTGGCCCAGTTCGATAGGGCGGTGGTGCCGCTGGTCGAGCTGAGCCTCGAGCCGCCCGGCGGCCTGTTCAGCCTGACCGTGGGCCAGCTGCGCGAGCGCATCGCCCAGTACCGTTCGCAGAACCTCCCCTATCACGCCGAGCTGACCGCCCTTAATCGAAAGTGGGCCGAGCCCGCTGCTGTCTACTCCTTCGCCGTTTTCGCGGTGGGGCTGGCCTTCTACCTGCTGGGTGGAAGCCGCAGCCTGGGGCTTCTGGGGGTGGTGGTCTTAACCTTTATCTACTACGCCACATGGAGCGTCGGGCGCATCATGGGTGAGCAAGGGGTGATCCACCCCGTCATCGCCGCCTGGGGGCCGAACCTGATCTACGCGCTGGCGGGGGTGGTGTTGCTGAGACTGGGTAAGAGATGATGGAGGGAAGAGGGAGGAGGGAGGGGGGAAGGCCTGGGGACTTTCGGCCTGTAGCCTTTGGCCGTTGGCTCGAGGGTCAAGGGCCTGGCGCGCGCACCGCGACCTTCGACCTCCGACCGTTCACCTTTTTGCCTTTGCTGCTGTTCACCCTGCTCCTCCTCGCCTCTCCGGCCCTGGCCCAGAACAACCAGCCTCCCGGCAGTCAGCCGCCCGGCAGTCAGCGCCCCAGCACCAACAACCCCGATGCCCCCGCCGATGGCAACGTGCTCAAGGTGCTCGAGGCCGAGCGGCTCGAGCTGCGCAATGAGGGCGGGGAAGACCTGGTTATCCTCAGCGGCAGCCCGGTGCGCATGGACCGCAACGGGGAGAGCATCCAGGCCGAGCGGGTCTTGTTCAACCGCACCGCCAAGCGGCTGCAACTGCTGGGCAAGGTGCGCTACGTGGACAAGCAGGGGCAGGTCATCGAGGCCGACGAGCTAGAGCTCAACACCGCCGACGAGAGCTTCGAGGCCATCAGCGTCAAGATAGACTCGGGCGATTTCTACCTCTCGGGGCCGGTCTGCCAGCGGGCGGCGGGGCAGATTTTCCTTAGCCAGGGCTACCTCACGCCCTGCGAGCGCTGCGAGCAAGAGGTCAACGATTACTCCTTCACCGCCGAGGAGGTGCTGCTCTATCCGGGCGACCGGATCATCGCCAGGGGGGTCTGGGTGATGCTGAAGGAGCAGCGGCAGATGTACCTGCCGGTGCTCCTGCTGTTCCTCAACGACCGGCGGCCCAAGCTCGAGTTTGGCCAGAACGCCGCCGACGGCACCTTCGTGTTGGCCGAGCTGCCCTATGTGACCGACTTCGGGCTGGGCTTCACCCTGCTGCGCTACTTCGAAACGCGGGGCTGGGGGATCGGCTTCGACCACTTCGGCATCGGCCCGGCCAAGGAGCGCTACCAGTTCCTCTACCTACCCCCCCCGGCCAACGCCAAAACCTTGCCCGAGACCGACCCCACCAAGGACGGCATCCTGCGCTACAACCTCAGCTACCAACTGGGCCAGAACGACAGTGCCGCCCCGCTGCTGGTGGATGGCCTGATCACCCGCAACGACGGGGCGGGCCTGCCGGCCACCGAGCCGGGGCGCACGGGCGACCTGACCGAGGGGCGTTTCCGCGAGGGGCAGGCCGACAAAACCAACTTCCGCCTCCAGGTGCAGACCCGCAGCCTCGAGCCCGGCTCCTTCGACCCCACCTACCGCCTGCGCCTCGAGTTCGAGCTGGACAACAACCTGACCTCCACCCCCAACGAGCCGCAAGGGGTGCAGTACCTGCCAGAGCTCGAGGCGCGCTCGGCCCAGCAGCCCTGGCGCGACGAGAGCGGCTTCCAGATCCAGAGCTGGTCTATCCTGGCGGGCTACTACCGGGCGGCCTCCAACCCCACCAACCGCAGCGCGCGGCTCCTGGGGCCGTTCATCGGGGCGGGGCGCCTGCAGATCAGCCACAACACCTCCTTCACCCCCAACGCCCCGCCCTGGCCCGGCCTCAGCTACCAGGCCGCCAACCAGTTCGTGGGCAACTACTACACCACCCAGAACCCCGGCGGCGAGGTCGAGCGCATCATCACCTGGAGCACCACCGCCAACATTAATCAGACCGCGGGCGGCTTCCGGGTGGGCCTGGACTTCAGCCGCCGGGTGATCGAGGGTGAGTCGCCCTTCGAGTCCTTCGAACTGGGCAACCAGCGGCCCAGCAAGAACACCACCCTCAAGGGCGACATCGGCTTCACCGACCCGCTCTTCAGCCTGAGCGCCACCACCACCCGCGACCTCGAGAAGGGCGAGTACCAGCCCGCCCAGTTCAGCCTGGCCCTCAACCCCGCCACGTGGCTGCGCCTGAGCAGTGGTCTGGAGCGTGATATCCAGAACGGCAAGTGGGGCCTGCTCACCAGCAGCCTGGTGCTCTCGCCCAACCCCTTCGCGCTCAACCTCAGCTACTCCCGCAACCTCGAGCTGGGTCTCGACCGCAGCTTCTCGCTGTCCAGCCAGTACAACCCCGCGCCCTGGGGCTTTTCGCTCAACACCGGCTACCAGTGGACCAACGTGGAGAGCCTCGAGAAGCGCACCGGCTTGTGCGCCCAACCTGCACAAGGTCAGCCAGGCCAGCCGGCCCAGCAGAACTGTATCCTCGAGATCAACCGCTACAACAACCTGGTGGCCTCGGCCTCCTATGCCCCGCAGGGCTTCAGCTCGAGCCTCAGCCACAACCGCGACCTCAACAATGGGCAGGCCGTCTCCACCACCCTCAACCTTAATCAGCCTGCCAGCGTAGACAACCCCGGCGGCCTCTTCTTCGGCCTCCAGCAGACCCTCAACCACCTCTACTTCCCGCTGCCCCAGCCGGGCCAAACCGTCCAGCCGCAGGGAATTCCCCTCAGCCTGAGCGGCAGCGCCAACCTCGGTTTCGGGCTGCACAACTTCGCCTTCAACAACAACGTCGTGCTGCTCGACCCGCGCACCGGCTTCGGTAACTTCCAGACGGCGGGCCTCAGCCTGGGCTACAACTACGCGGCGGGGCAGTACGCCGCCACCCTCAGCGGCACCTACAACCTGCGCTTCGGCTTCTGGATCAACCCCCTGCTCACCCTGACCGCCAAGATCAGCGAGCCCAGCTACGTGGTTCAAAACGTCTCGGCGGTCTACCACTTCGCCGAACTCTACGACCGCGCCGAGACCCCCGAGGACGACCGCCAGCCCTTCCTGCGCAGCCTGGCCTTCCAGGGCGAGGCCGAAATTCTGCCCGCCCCGCTGCGCCCCGAAGACCCGCCGGGCCTATCGCTCCAGGGCAGCCTGAACCTCGACCGCAACCCCACCACGGGCCGCTTCGGGGTCAACCTCCGCGAGTTCGGCCCCACCTTCAGCTTCATGGGCCTCGAGCAGACCCGCGTCTTCTACCGCATCCTCTGGAACACCCAGGGCCAGCAGTTCTTCTTGCCCAACCTCGAGGGCACTATCCTCAAGCCGCGCCTGGAGTTGATCATAGACCGCTGCTGCTGGGCCTTCCGCAGCAGCCTGGACTTCGCCAGCAGCGAGTTCAAGTTCTCGCTCGTGCTGGGCGGCGACGGGGCCGACTTCTTCTTCAACGAGCGCCAGTTCGGCCTGCCGGGGGGGATTACCTTCCCGACGCCGGGGAGGAACCGATGAACCTAGAGAGGAGAGGGGAGAGAAGAAAGAGGCCAGGGAAGGCGACACGGGCGCGGTTTCTCCTTCCTCTTGTTTTCTTCCTCCTTCCTCTGGTTTTTTCGGGTTGTACCGGCAGCAGCGAGGCCCCGCTGCCTGCGCTGCTGGCGGTCGGGGTGAACCGGGCCGACTTTAGCGCGCCCAACACCCCGACCAACCCCGGCCAGCGCTACGAGGTTCGCTTTTACCCCAGCAACCCCCTCCAGCCGGGGAACGTGGGCAGCCCGCTGCCCCAGACCATCCCGGCCTGGAACATCGGGGAGCCGCTGGTGGCGCTCTTGTACCGCCGCGACAGCGCCGGGGGCGAGCAGCTTTGGGTGCTGACTGAGCGCAGCCTCCGCCGCTACCGCTCCGACTTCACCTTCGATGAGCAGGGCGTGCCGCAGGTGGGCACGCCCGCCGAGCGCGAGCAGTACAACCAGCCGCTGCAGACCACTACCGGGGCGAACACCACCCCGGTGGCCTGCCAGGGCGGCTACATCCGCACGGGGGTGGCCAACTTCCTGGTCGTCTGCCCGCCCCAGCGGGCCGCCGACCAGGCCAGCGTCCTCCCCACCGCCTGGCGCATCCCCTACACGGCCGCCAACGAGCCCCTTCCGGCCCCCATAGACTTGAGCGCCTTCGTGGGTAACCTGCCCCTGCGGCTGGCCCTGGCCCAGGACCGGCGCGGGCAGCCCGACCAACTGCTTTATCTGACCCCGCGCCAGATCGGGATCGCCTTCCTGGACACCGGCCCCAACCTCACCGAGGCCCTCAACCTTCCCGCCAACCTGACCAACCAGAACACCGCCCCCTCCGACCTGACCCTCTCGCCCAGCAACACCGCCCTGGGCCTGCTGGCCCCGCCCAACACCGGCGGCACCCTGCTGCTGACCTGGACCCTCCAGGCTGCCAACAACCCCAACCCGGTCTCGCTCGAGAACACCCTGGCCACCCGCCTGAACGGGACGCGCTTCGCCGGTGCCACTGCCGCCACCGCCGGCTCCTCCCCCGTCCACGTGCTGGGCCAGAGCTTTGCCCGCCTCGAGAACAACGCCCTCCAACTCCCCCCGGAGAACCTCAACCTGAGCCTGGGCTACACCGCCGGGCTGGCCGCCACTGACCAGTTCCTCTACCTCACCAGCAGCCAGAACGCCACCCTCACCGTGGTGGACCTGCAGATTCCCACGCCCAACCTGACGAACACGAGCTTTCAACAGAATTTCTTGAGCCTCCAGTCCATCCCCGCCACCGCCGCCATCCCCAGCCCACCCCCCCTGCTGCCCGCGCTGGCTTTCATCCCGACTGCGGGGGCGGCGGCACCCTAAGGGGGAGGACAAAAGCGAAGGCGAAGGCGGGATGCGTGCAGCCCCCCTCGGGTAAGGGGACTTTGTGCCGGCTGAGAAGGTGTAGTTTAGGTGTTGTATGACCCAGGGCGAAGTTCATCATATCGGGATCGCGGTCGAGGACTTGGCGACCGCGGCCAAGCCGTACCAGGTTTTGGGCTACGAGCTCGAGGCCGCCGACACCGTAGAGAGCCAAGGGGTGGAGGTCTGGATGCTCAAGTGTGGGCATAGCCGCCTTGAGCTGCTCCGGGCCACCAGGCCCGATTCTGCCATTGCCAAGTTCATCGAGAAGCGCGGCGCGGGGATGCACCACGTCGCGCTGGCGACCCCCGACATCAGGGCCGAACTGGCGCGGCTCGAGGCCCAGCACGTCCCCCTGATTGACACGGCCCCGCGCCCCGGCTTCGGTGGTCATCTGGTAGCCTTTATCCACCCCAAGTGGAGCGGGGTGCTGATCGAGCTGGTGGAGGCGCACTAAGTTGCGCCAGGGTGTGCGAGGTCAGAGGGGCAACCGTGACGTACCTGGCGCAGTTCCCACGGGCGTTTCGGGGCGCCATCTCGCAGTTCAACGGACTGGTCACAAAGTTTTTTGTCCGTCTGCGGGGAACGGGCCCGAGCACGCCAGGGCCGGGGCCGTAAACCCCCAAAACATCGAACTAACCGAACTCTGAGCCGGGCAGCCAACAACGGCAAAAAATGCCAAGCGATTAGCCCTAAACTTCCCCTACCTCTTCCACGCTCCCCGTTCCCTCTTCCGCATGAAGCCCGACTGGAGATTCCTCACCGCCGCCGCCCTCTACATGGGCGCGATATTCTGGCTTTCGGCGCAGCCTGGAGATCGGGTGGGGATTCCTGCGCCGTGGGATAAGCTGGTTCACGCCACCGCCTACGCGGTGCTGGGGGCGCTGCTGCAGCTGGGTCTGGGTCGACCGGCGGTGGCCTGGGTGATTGCCACGCTGTATGGCCTGAGCGACGAGGTGCACCAGTACTTCGTGCCGGGGCGGATGTTCGACCTGGGGGACTGGCTGGCGGACGCGGTGGGCGCGGCCCTGGGGGCTTACTGGGCCTTGCGGTGGCGCAAGGTCTCAAACACCGTGAAGGCCAGCGACACCACCACGACCGTCCCCACCGCCAGGAGCAAGTAGCGCTCCATGATCTGGGGGGGGATCAGCTTGCCCAGGAAGAACCCCAGCAGGGTCACGCCCTGTGTCCAGAGCAGGCTGCCGACGAGGTTCAGCGAGGCAAAGCGCAGCCAGGGATAGCCCGTGGCCCCGCAGAAGAACGGTGTTAAGGTGCGCACGATCGGCACAAACGGCCCCAGCACGACCGCCAGGGGGCCGAAGCGGTTCATGAAGGCGTGGGTTTTCTCGAGATAATCCGGGCGCACACGGCGCTCGAGGGCGGGCCCCAACCGCTTGCCCCACCAGTAGCCCACGTTGTTGCCGAGCACCGAGGCCACGAAGAGGGTGATCAGCACGACGGGAATCTCGAGTTTGCCCCCCGCCGCCAGTGCCCCCGCCGAGAACAGCAGGGTGTCCCCCGGCAGGAAGAACCCCACCAGCAGTCCTGTCTCCGCGAACACGATCCCGAACAGCCCCAGATACCCTACGGTCTGAATCAGGCTCTCCAGGTCCCAGTGCATACGGTAGTCCACGCTACAGGGAAACGGAGGTCGGCGCAAGCGAGAATGAACCGTCGGGGGTCGGGGCAGGCCATCCGAGTTGTGGCTCGAGGGGCGGGTTTGGCACGATCGGGGACCGTTCGCTTGAGGTCAGTTTCGGGCCAACTCGAGTACACCCATCATCCACTCGAAGTATGACGGGGCAAGGTCTTCTACGAAAGCGCGACTTTCATGCGACCAGAAGCTGATCATGTACTCGCCGTTTGCTGTGGGACGGTCTGTGTCAATGCAATCGCCGAACCCGTCGGCTCGAATCGGGATCAGGGCGCCGGAGAAAGCCGTGTAGGCAAATCTGTTTCTGAGCCAGAGGGTGGTTTCCACAACGTCCAGGTGCTTGGGGCTGCCAAGGCCGAAGAATTTCTCCGAGCCAACCCCGCCACAACCGAACTCGCTCAGGAACTCTGTGTACTGGGGTGGGAAGCGTACGCCCAGCCTCTCTTGAGCCAGACTAATTTGCTCCGGCGCTACTTTGCCTGAAAACTCAACGTTTTCGTGCCCGGATATCGCCTTTTTAACTTCCCTGAGGGTCAAAGCCACCTGTTTAAGTTGCGCCAGGGTGAAAGTATGGAATCGGCGGAAGCGGCAAATACATGCCAGGGCGGAGTGGCGTGCGCCATAGCCACGGAGCGGCTACCCGAGGCGCGATTCCCTGCGGGAGCCGACGGGCGACATTTCGCATTGCAACTATGCAGACCCTTAGTACGGCAGCGGCCACGTTCTGAAGTAGTCGCGGATGCGGCCCCACAGGCCCACCAGGCCGCGGGGCTCCAGGATCAGGAACACCAGGATCAGCACGCCGAAGGCCACGCTGCGCCAGGCCGAGAGCTGGGCCACGTATTGCGGCCCGAAGGCGCCCGCGATCACGCTCAGCATCTCGGGGATCAGGACCACGAAGACCGCGCCCAGCACCGCGCCCAGGATGGTCCCGGCCCCGCCCACGATCACAATGGCCAGGTACTGGATGCTGAAGGACAGCACGAAGTTTTCGGGCGTCACCGCCCCGATCAGGTGCATCAGGATTCCGCCCGCTATCCCCGCGTAGAAGGCCGAGAGCGCGAAGGCGGTCAGCTTGGAACGCACCAGGTCCACGCCCGAGAGCTGGGCCGAGAGGTCGTTGTCGCGCACCGCGAACCAGTTGCGCCCGGCCCGGCTCGAGAGCAACCGTTTGGCATAAAAGAACATCGGAATGGCGAACACCAGACCGATGTAAAACACCACCCGGTCGTCGGTTAGGGGCAAACCCAAGAAGCTGTTGTCGGCGGGCAGGGTGCGCCCGCCCACCCCGCCCGAGAAGCCCTCCCAGCGCTTGAAGATGTAATCGGCCAGGAACTGGAAGGCCAGGGTCCCGATGGCCAGATACGCACCCTTGATGCGCAGGGCGGGAATGCCCAGCATGATCCCGATGCCCGCCGCCACCAGGCCCCCGCACAGCACCCCCAGCGGCATCAGGTTGCCGGTGAGGTGGCTGCTCACATACGCCCCGATCCCCACGAAGGCCGCCTGTCCCAGCGAGATCTGTCCCGCGCCGCCCACCAGCAGGTGCAAGCCCAGACCTGCCAACGCGGCGATGAGCACCTGGGTCGCCACGAACAGCGGGTATTGCGGTAGCAGCAGCGGGAGAAGGATCAGCCCGACCAGCGCGATGCCCAGCCAGAGCCGGCCTAGCGCGGTCGAGGCGTAGGCTTCGTCTTGGCGGTAGTCCTCGCGTACCGTGCGCGAGTAGCGGCGGCTGAAGGCGTCGGTCAGGGAGCGAGAGAGGTTATACATGGGGGACTCCAGAGGGCGAGTGGGGGGGCAGGGGAGAGGGGGAGAGGGAGAGGGAAGACAAAGTCAAGGGCGACCCCCTGAAATTGCGGGGTCGGTTGCGGCTCGCCGCGTGCCCCAGCGCCTTGCGTCCCGCCCTGATGCGTTGCGTCCGTTGATTCGCCGGACCCACGCCGCCCGCTACACGCCTAAGGGGGGGCAGGTTTTCGCAACCATACCTTTCTTGCTCCCCCTTAGGCGACTGGTTTGCGCTGACAACATCCACACATTGATTGACTGCGGGCATCTGGGGGGGACGAGGCGGCCGCCAAAAGCTCAGGGGCATAGAGCCACCCCGCAACTCACCGGGGGGGTTAATCCTTCGAACTTGCCGTTGGCCGCTCACTCCACAACCTCTTATGCCTTGATCTTGCCCGGCGCGGCCACCGACGCGCCCACGTTGGCCACCCCGACCTAGGCCTCGAGCCGGCCCTCGCCCTCGAGGTACTTGATCGGCAGGCTGACCCGCACCTTGCTCGAGCCGTCGTAGAGCGCGGCAATCAGGGCCGCGTAGCGGGTCTCCACCGTCCCGCGCTTGACCTTGCGGGTGCGGGTAATTTCCTCGTCGTCGGCGTGCAGTTCCTTGGGCAGTACCGCGAAGCGGCGAATCTTCAGCTCCTCAGGGAGGCTCTCGCAGGCCATCTCGATCTCTTTGGCGATGAGGTCGTAGACGGCCGGGTTGGAGGTGAGGCTCTGGTAGGTCGAGAAGATGATGCCGCGCTTGCGCGCCCAGTTCTGGGTGTTCTCGGGGTCGAGCTCGATCAGGGCGGTCACGTAGGGGTGGGTGTGGCCGATGACGACGGCCTCGCGGATGTAGGGAGAGAACTTGATGCGGTTCTCGAGGAACTGCGGCGCGAAGCGGGTGCCGTCGGCCAGCGCGCCCACTTCCTTAAGGCGGCCCAGCAGCACCAGGTGGCCGTTCTCGTTGAAGAAGCCCGCGTCGCCGGTGCGGAACCAGCCGTCGGGGGTGAAGGTCTCTGCTGTGGCCTTCTCGTTCTTGAAGTAGCCGGTGAAGACCTGAGCGCCCTTAACCTGGATCTCGCCGTCCTCGGCGATGCGAACCTGGGTGCCCCGCAGCGGCTTGCCCACCGTCTCGGGCGGGGTGTCGCCCGACAGATGGCCTACGCTGGTGGCGGCAGTCTCGGACTGGCCGTAAACCTGACGGATGTCTACCCCCAGGGCGCGGAAGAAGGTGAAGACCTCGGGGCCTAGCGGGGCCCCGCCTGTCGCGGCGATCTTGCAGGCGGCGAGCCCGGCTCGAGCCCGGATCGGCCGCGCCACGATGGGGTAGGCGAGGGCGCGAGCGATGTTCAGCCCGAGGCCCACCGGCTCGCGGCGGAACTCGTGCTGGGCTGCCTGGGTCAGCACCCCGATCCCCCACCGGTAGACGGCCTTCTTGAAGCCGTCCGCGTCCTCCATACGGCTGCGAATCACGGCGGCGGTGTCCTCCCAGAGGCGGGCGGGGGCCAGGTAGAAGTCGGGCTGAACCTCTTTCACGTCCTCGCGCACCGTGATGGCGCTCTCGGGGAAGTGCATCACGGTGGCGTCGGTCAGGCCGCGCACCACGGTCAGCATCTGCTCACCGATCCACGGCAGCGGCAGGTAGGAGAAGACCCACTCGCCACCCCGAATCTCAATCGAGTCCTTGCCCGCCTCGGCCCCCGCGATCAGCTGGGCGTGGGTGAGCATGGCCAGCTTGCTGCGGGCGGTGGTGCCCGAGGTGGGGGCGAAGAGGGCCACTGTATCGGTCGTGACCTTGGACCTGGCGGCCTCGACGGCTTGAAGGTTGGTGCGGCCCAGCTCGAGCGCACTGCTGAAGGGACGCACCTTCTCGCCCCAGTACTTGCTCATCCCCGCCTCTTCCCAGACCAGCACGAAGCCAAGCTTGTCGAGGTGGGGCAGCACCTTGTCGAGCTGCTCCTCGTCGGAGACCACGATGCCCGCGCAGCCGGAAAACTCGAGGAAGTAGGCCACCTCCTCCGGCATTGCGTCGGCGTAGATGCCCATCGGCATGGCGCCCAGGGTCTGCGCGGCCAACTCTGACATCACCCACTCCGGCGCATTCTGCCCCAGGATCGCCAGCACGCCGCCGGGCTCGAGCCCCAGCTTATGCAGCCCGCCCGCCAGCAGCTCGACCCGCTCCTTGAGTGCCCCCCAGGGTGTGGTCTCCCAGACCCCCAGGCGCTTGACGCGCAAGGCGGGTGCATTGGGCTGGGTGCGGGCGTGGTGCTCGAGGAAGGCGATCAGTGTGTTCATGCCGACCTCCCCAGATACGCCTCGGCCACGCGCTGGTTCTCCCGCACGCCGGAGGGGTGGCCCTGATAGAGCACCTCGCCGTAGCTCATCACCAGCACGCCGGTGGAGAGTTCCAAGACCGCCTTCAGATCGTGCTCGACCAGCACCAGGGTGGTATTCCATTCGCGCCGGGCGTCCAGCAGGAAGCGGGCCAGGTCTTGCTTTTCCTCGAGGCTAAGCCCCGCCATCGGCTCGTCGAGCAGCAGCAGTTTGGGGCGACCCGCCAGGGCCCTGGCCACCTCCACCCGTTTCTGCAAGCCGTAGGGCAGCGCCCCGGCGGGCACGCTGCGGTAGGGCGAGAGGTGCAGGTAGTCCAGCACCTCCTCGGCGTGGCGGCGGATCTTGTATTCAACAGGCGCTTGCGGCAGCAGGTCGGTGTAGCCGCCCACCGCCAGCTCCGCGCCCAGCTTGACGTTCTCCAGCACGGTCATGCCGCGGAACAGCTCGAGGTTCTGGAACGTCCGCCCCAGGCCCTTGCGCACCCGCTGCTGCGGGGTCTGGCCCTTGAGGTCTTCGCCCAGAAACTGGACCGTCCCCTGCTGCGCCTTGTACAGGCCCGAGAGCACGTTCAGCAGACTGGTCTTGCCCGCCCCGTTCGGCCCGATCACTGCGAACAGGTCGCCCTCCGAAACCGTAAAACTGATCCCCACCAGCGCCTTGACCCCGCGAAAGGAGAGGTGAAGGTCGGTGGCCTCGAGTAGTAGTTTAGACATGGGCGACCTCGCTGCGTGAAGAGGGAAGAGGGAGCAGGAAAGAGGCAAGGCCACTGGCCCCCCTCCTCCCTCTTCCCGCTCTCCCTCTGAAACTCATACCCACCGCTTCCTCCTCCGGTACCGCTTGGCCTCGCTGAACCCCCCCGACGCTCCGCCCCCCAGGTAGAACTCCATCACGTCGGCGTCGCCCTGGGCCTGGGCCGCGCTGCCCTCGAAGACCACCCGGCCCTGCTCCATCACATAGACCCGCTCGACGATCCCGAAGGCGGCCCTGGCGTTCTGCTCGACCAGCACCAGGGTCAGGCCCTTGTCGCGGCGCAGATCGTCGAGGACGCGCATCACCTCCTCGGTTAGCTTGGGCGAGAGGCCCAGGCTGGGCTCGTCGACCACCAGGATTTTGGGCTCGGTGAGGAGGGCCATGCCCAGCAGGAGCATCTGCTGCTCGCCGCCCGAGAGGTAGCCGCTCTGCTCAAAGCGACGCTCGTGGATGCGGGGGAAGCGGGTGAAGATTTCGTCGGTGATCTCCTTCTGGCGCTGGGCGCTGAGCTTGTGCGCGGCGGCCCGGAGGTTCTCGAGCACGGTCAGGTAGCGGAAGATGGGGCGGCCCTCGAGGATCGCGGTCAGGCCCAGCCCCGCCACCTTGAGGGCGGGGGCGTGGCTGGTGTCCTGGCCGGCGACCGAAATCTTGCCGTCCATCACCCGGCCGTCGTACTGCGGCAGCAGCCCGGCCAGGGAGCGCACCAGGGTGCTCTTGCCCGCCCCGTTCGGCCCCAGCAGTGCCACCGCCTCGCCCACCCCGGCCCGCAGGCTCACCCCCTGCAAGGCCAGGATCACCCCCCGGTAGACCACCTTGAGGTTCTCCACGTTGAGCATCGCCGCCGGGGGCGCGGCGGATGGGGTTTGGGGTTTGGGTTCAGTCATAAGTGAAGTGGAAAGAGGAAAGTGGAAAGATGGAAGGAAAACCAAGAAGCCCTTGACTTCACTTCTCTCTTTCCCCTTTCCCCTTTGCTCGCCTTTCTAGACTCTTTCAATCCGGTGTTGCCCGAACAGCCCGTAGGGCCGGAACAACAGAACCAGCAGCACGATCAGGAAGGGGATGGCTTGGGTGATGCCGGGGAGGACGGACTCGAGGAATATCTGGGAGCTGGCCTCGATAACCCCGATGATCAGGCCCGCCACGACCGCCCCCGGCACCGAGTCGAAGCCGCCCAGAATCGCCACTGGGAAGACGATCAGGCCCAGCAAGATCAAGTGGTGCCCCGGCCCGCCGCCGCCGGCCGCGCCGGCCAGGAAGGCTCCCACTATCGCGGCCATCATGGCCGAGATGCCCCAGGCGATGGCGACCACCCTGGGGGCGTTGATACCCAAGGCCAGCGCCGAGGTCTCGCTCTCCGATACCGCCCGCAGCAGGATGCCGTAGCGGGTGTAGCGGAGCATGGCGATCAGCGCGAAGGCCAGCGGCAGGGCCAGGATCAGGCTCCACACCGCCTTGGAGCTCAGGAAGACCTGGCCGATGTTGAAGGCCAAGTTGGGCAGCTCCTTAGGGAGCTGCGACACGTCCGCCGCCCCCATCGCCTTCTGGTCCGGGCCCCACAGAATCAACGCGGTGCCGTCCAGCGTGGCGGCTAGCCCGATGGTGGCCATGATCACCGCCACCACGTTGCGCCCCAGCAGGGGCCGCACGAAGCCGCGCTCGATGATCACTCCGAACACGAAAGCGACGGGCAGGGCAACCAACACCGCCCATAGCAGCGGCATCCACAGCGAGAGGGTGTAGGTGAAGTAGGCGCCAAATAGCAGGAACTCGCTAATGGCGAAGTTGGTCACGCTGGTGGCACGGTATACCAGCACGAACCCCGCCGCGATAACCGCGTAGAGGGCGCCGTTGGCGAGCCCATTTAAGAGCGACTGGACGACTAGAGCAAAATCCATTGTGTTCCTGATACGAAAGGAGAAAAGAGGAAAGAGAAGGGAGGGAGAAGAAACCGACAGGGTTTTGCCTTCCCTTTCCTCCCCCCTCTTTCCTCGAGGTTAGGCTTTAGAGCCGTCAATCCAGTCGGTCAGGGCGTCGAAGCGCCCGTCGGCCACGTTGGCGCGGTAGAGCTTGGTGAACGGGAGGCGGCGATCCACCCAGCGCAGATTGCGGGCTTGGCCGCCGGCGTTGTAGTCGCCCAGGCCGTCGAGGGCCCGGATCATGCCGGGGCGGGTGAGCTGGCCTGCCGCCGACGCACGGCGCATGGCCTCGGCGATGATGTCCATGGCGGCCCAGGTGCCCATGTAGTAGGTCGTGCGGTAGGAGAGGTCACGGCCCTTGGCACGGCGCAGGGCGCGGATCTGCTCCACAGCGGGCACCAGGGTGTCGTAGTAGTAAGCGTTGTGGTAGGCCACCACGAAGCCGTTGGAGGCGGCCCCGGCGCGCTGCATCAGGGCCAGCTCGGCGGAGTAGTAGGTGCCCATGAAGGTCGAGCGCACACCCTGTTCGCGGGCTGCCCGAACCAGCAAGGGTTCGACGGTCAGCACATAGCCGTGGGCGATCACGAAGTCGGGGTTGGCCTGGCGGATCTTGGCTACGATGGGGCTGGCGTCGGCGATGGCCAGCGGGGTGACCTCCTCGCCCACGATCTGGAAACCCCGCCGGGCGGCCTGGGCCTTGGCGAAGGCGATGGGGTCGCGCCCGAATTCGGAGTTGGAGTAGCAGAGGAAGATTTTGGCCCCGCGTCCGCGCTGGCGCTGGATCTGCGAGAACAGCGCGCCCATCATGTCGTTGTAGGTGGGGCCGAAGACATAGATGGTGGGGTAGGTTTTGGGGTCGGCCAGCTCGTTGGAGAAGGAGGTGGCAGTGTAGGGCAGCTCGAGGCGGGTAATCTCGGGCGCGATGGCCTTGGAAAGCCCGGTGGAGTTGCCGTACATAAAGACCAGCTCGTCGGCGCTTTCGCGCTGCACGATGCGGTTGAAGGCCGCCGTACCACGGGCCACGTCGTAACCGTCGTCCTCCACGATCAGTTCGAAACGCCGTCCACCAATGCCGCCACCATCGTTGATGCGGTCGGTGGCATCGCGCATGGCATCCAAAGCCGCGTTGCCTGCGAAGGCGAAGGCCCCAGTGAGCGGCAAAATTGCAGCAAACTTGATGGGGCGAGATTGGGCCTTGGCGATCATCCAGGGGCTGTAGACGGTAGAAGCGGCCAGACCGGCCTTCAGGATTTGTCGACGGTTCACGTTCATGAGTCTCCTCCAACCACATGGGGGTGCCACCACCACCTGACTGTGTTGTGTCACAAGAATACAGGATTCAAACCGTTTGTCTATGTGGTCTGAAACGAGATTGGGTGCGGTTAATCATGTGCAGGACTTGCGGCAACCGGAAAAATCCTGGTCGGCGGCCCCGTCTGTTGCTTAGGGGTGTCGGCTCAGGTACGCCTCGAGCCCCTCCGCCTTGAGCTGCCACGAAGCATTGGCCCGGTGCGGCCTGAAGCCCAGCTCGTAGTTGATCTTGAGCATGGGGGCATTGGAGTCGGCGTTGCCGGTCTTAATCTTCTTGGCCTCAGGCAGCTCGGAGAGGATGCGCTCGAGCATCGCCGCCTTAAGCCACCGGCCCAGCCCATGGCCCCGGAACTCCGGGAAGACCCCGGTGCCCTGCTGGTAGAGCAGGTGGGGACGGCGGGGCGACCAGTAGATCTCGGTGTAGCCCGCGAAGCGCCCGCTGTCGCGCTCGCGCACGTAGGCCGTCCAGGTTTTGTTGCCCCTGGCCTCGGTGGCCCGCTCCCACTGCCGCAGCATGGCGGGGGTGATGCGGCGGTCTTCGATCTCGAGGTCGCCCTTGGGGGCGGTATTCATCACTTCGAGCAACTCGCAGATGGTCTCCAGTTCCGCCTCGGGCAATGCCCCGTCCCAGAATCCCAGCTCGAAGCCGTCCCTGGGCGCGTTGGCCAGCCAGTTCTTCATCAGGTCGTGGTTCAGCTCCGAGAGCAAAAGCTGGTTCTCGTGGCCCACTAGGGCCTTGTGTGCGCCCAGCCGGGTCAGGAAGGCCTCGCCGGAGGGGATGTGTTCCTCGCTCCAGGAGTGCAGGGTGTGGCGTCCGGTCTGGCGGGACAGCTCGAGCAGATGGGGCAGCAGCATCCTGGCCAGCCCGCGCCCCCGGTATTCCGGCCGCACATACGCGAAAAAATCCAGCAGGTGCAGGTTGTCCTGCGACTCGCCGTTGTAGCCGGACTGGAGCTGGGCCGCCACCCGGTTACCGTCCCAGGCCAGCCAGCGGTGCGGGCGGTGCATGGGGGGAACGTTGTGCCACTCGCTCAGCACCTCCTCAAAGCTGTGCGGCGGCTCGTCGGGCTCGAACTCCTGGTTGGCCTCCCGCACCAGGTCGTAGATGGCCCGGTACTCGGCCTCGCTGGCGGCGCGGATGTTCACCTGGGTAATGCGGAAGGCCGAGCTCTCGGGCATAGAGCCTGAGTGTACTCCAGGGGTGCGGGGCGGTTGACCGAAGGTCAAGGGCGAAAGCCGGAAGGTTGGAACCCCCGTGTCGCCGCGCACTGGTTCGAGGCTCTTCTGCCCAACCCTGATCGCCCAGAGGGGGCCTTAAAGTGCCCTGCGGTTGATTCGCCGGTGTTGGAGCGTAGGAGCCCCCTTCGGGCCGGTCGGCTTGTGTCTCAAGGCCGGTCGGCGCGGCGACAGCAGTCAAGGGGGCGGGGCCAAAGCGTCGGGGGTGCTGGGTTTAAAGTTCCGCGCCTGTAGCCGCGATTCTCCTGCGCTTCACACAAATCGGCTACAATCGGACTTATGCTCGAGACCGCCCTGCTACCCCACCGGGAGTTTTTACAGGCCAACCTGCCAAACCAGAAGCTGTTCCTGGCCCTCAAGGTGCGCCCCGCCCAGGAGGCGTTGGGGGCGCGACCGCAGCTGTCGGTGGCCTTCGTGGTAGACACCTCGGGCTCGATGCGGGAGGTGGTGACCGAGCCCAGCGAGTACACCGGCCAGAGCGTGCGGGTGGACGGCAAGGACTATGAGGTGGTCAAAGGGGCCAAGTCCAAGATGGATCTGGTGGTGGAGGCGCTGCAAAACCTGCTCAATAGCCCCCAGCTCCAGCCCGGCGACCGCCTCTCCTTGATCCAGTTCGACGACCGGGCCTCGGTGGTGCAGCCCTTCACCGACGCCTCCGAGCGCGCACGGCTGGTGGCGGCGGCGGAACGCCTGACGCAGTACTCCGGCGGCACCCACATGGGCGCAGGGATGCAGGTCGGCTACAAGGAGCTGATGAAGGAGTCGGGCAGCCGTCGGATGTGGGTGCTGACCGACGGCCTGGCCTTCGACGAGAACCTGATCGAGTCCACCACCGACCAGCTAGCCCAGGAGCGCATCCCAGTGACGACGATCGGGGTGGGCGACGAGTGGAACGTGGACCTGCTCACCGAGATCACCGACAAGACCCAGGGCAAGCCTTTTCACGTGGTTCCCGACACCCAGAACCCCCAGCCCCCCAGCCTCAAGGCCACCGACCTGCCCCAGGCCATATTGGGCGAGCTTCAGCAGGCCAGCCTCGAGGTCGTGACCAACATCGGGATGGCCGTCAAGACGGTCAAGGACGTGACCTTGGAGCGCGTCACCCGCGTTTATCCCACCCAGACCGAGGTCGACCTAAAGGCGCTGCCGCACCCGCTGGGCAACGCCGCCAAAGGCGCCTGGACGGTGTTCATCCTCGAGTTCACCCTCCCGGGGGGGCGCCCCCCCCCCCCCCCGCCCCGCCCCGCAGCCGCGCACCGAACAGGACCACGCCCGCGCGCGGCCCGGCCGCGAAGACCCCACCAGCCACCCCGGGGGGGGAGC
>JANRLD010000077.1:0-38102 GCA_033762915.1 Meiothermus sp.
CCGGTGTTGGGATCGTCGTCAGGCTCATCGGGTCAGTCTGCGGGGTCCGGGGGGGGGTCTGCGGCGGGGGGGGGGGCGGCGGGTGGGGGGGGGGGGGCGGGGGGGGCGCGGGGGGGGGGGGGGGCGGGGGGGGGGGGGGGGGGGGGGGGGGGGGGGGGGGGGGGGGGGGGCTGCTGGGCCAGCGCCACGCCGAGCAGCGTCCACACCGACCAGCCGAACAGGCCGGTGAGCTTCCACAGCCCCTTACCGGATCTGTATCCCCCCATGGTTGCCACAGCGGGCAGCGGGGCATTCGACCACAAACGCATCATCTTCCTCCTTGAAAACAGACCGGCCATCCAGCAACCCACGCCGCCCCGCGTGAGCGGGCGGGCGGGGGGATCAACGGCGACGTTGGCATGACATTCACAGAATGTAGCGCGAGAGATCCCTCGAGGCCAGAACCTGTCCCAGGCGGGCCTCCACGTATTCGGGGGTGATCTCCACCGACCCGATGTTGGTTTGGAAGGCCACCTCTTCCAAAAGGCGCTCCAAGACCGTCGAGAGCCGTCGAGCGCCAATATCCTCCAGTTCTTGGTTAGCTTGGTGAGCGAAACGGGCGATGGTCTGAATGGATTCCGAACTGAAGCGCAGCTCGATTCCGTCCGCGCCCAGGAGGGCGGAGTACTGCTTGATGAGGGAATTCTCCGGCTCGCGCAGGATGCGCTCGAACTCCGAGGCGGCGAGGGGCTCGAGTTCGACCCGAATGGGGAAGCGGCCCTGAAGCTCGGGCAGCAGGTCGGAGGGCTTGGAGACGTGAAAGGCCCCCGCCGCGATGAACAGCACGTGGTCGGTGGAGACCGGTCCGAGGCGGGTCGAGACCACCGTGCCCTCCACCACCGGCAGCAGGTCGCGCTGCACCCCCTCGCCCGAAACGTCCGGCCCGCCGGTCTGGCCCCTGGCGCGGGCCACCTTGTCGATCTCGTCTATGAAGACGATGCCCTCTTCTTGGGCCAGGCGCAGGGCCTCGCGGTTGGCCTCTTCCTTGTCCACCAGCCGCTCGGCCTCCTGGTTTTTAAGCACCTCGAGGGCCTCCCGCACCTTCATCTTGCGCCGCACGCGGCGCTGCGGCATCAGTCCCTTGAGCATCTCCTGCAGGCCCTGCATCTGCTCGCCGCCCCCCATGCCGCCCATGAAGGGCATCTTGGCCTCCTCGGCGACCTCGATCTCCACCACGGCCTCGTTGTGCTTGCCCGCCCGGATCTCGAACTGCGGCACCCGCAACAGCGAGCTGATCTCGTCCTCGGCCAGGCTCTGGGCGCGGCCCTCCACCTTGGCCTTCATGGCCTCCATCACCAGCTGGTAGGCGGCCTCGGCCAGGTCGCGCACGATGGAGTCCACGTCGCGCCCCACGTAGCCCACCTCGGTGAACTTGGTGGCCTCGACCTTGAGGAAGGGGGCCCCCGCCAGCCGCGCCAGCCGCCGGGCGATCTCGGTCTTGCCCACGCCGGTCGGACCGATCATTAAGATGTTCTTGGGCGTTACTTCTCGAGCCAGTTCGGGGGCCAGCCTGCGCCGCCGGATCCGGTTGCGCAGCGCCACCGCCACCGCCCGTTTGGCCGAGTTCTGCCCCACGATGTGCTTGTCGAGCTGGGCGACGATTTCGGCGGGAGTTAAGTTCACCGGCGACCCCCTTGGCGGGAGGCCGAACGTGATGGGCGATGAGCGGAGAGCGACGAGCTTGGGTGGGGTGCCCACCCAATTCCTGACCGCGAAAACTGGTGGGCACGCCGTGACTCGCGGCCTGTGGCCGTAAACACCACAAGCCATGGTCCCCGGCGCTCGCTGCGCGCTGAAGACGCGGTCACACGTTCCCCCCAACACTCAGCACCTGCGTCGGGTTCCCCGAAGTGTACAGATCGATCTCGCCCGCGATGCGGATGGCCTGCTCGGCGATCTCGGGGGCGGTGAGGTCAGAGTGGCGGATCAGGGCCTTGGCGACGGAGAGGGCGTAGCCGCCGCCGGAGCCGATGGCGATCACCGGCTCGTCGGGGGTGAGGACTTCGCCGTTGCCGGAGAGGATCAGCAGGGTATCGCGGTCGGCCACGATCATCATGGCCTCGAGGTTCCTCAGTACCCGGTCGGTGCGCCAGAGCTTGGCAGTCTCCACCGCAGCCCGCACCAGGCTGCCCTTGGCGACCCCCAGCGCGTTCTCGAACTTCTCGAGCAGGGTCTGGGCGTCGGCCACCGCGCCCGCGAAGCCCACCAGGATGCCGCCCCCCACCTCGAGGCGTCGCACCTTGACCGCCCCGACCTTCATGATGATCTGCCCCAGCGTGACCTGACCATCCCCCGCTATGGCGGTGACACCTTCACGACGGACTGCGACGATGGTGGTGCCGTGCATTGGTTCCATTCCACCGAAATGTAGCCCTGCCGGGTGAAGATGCCGTGAGAGACACGCGCTGTAACGAAAACAAGTTCGTTCAGGGGCGTCCGTGTAGCTGGGAGAGCCTGTTGTTGGACCGGGGGTCTATCTGCCCGCCAGGTAGTCGGCCAAGCCCTGCTCGTCCAGCACCGTAACGCCCAGCTCCTGGGCCTTGGCCAGCTTGGAGCCCGCGCCTGGGCCCGCGACCACGTAGCTGGTCTTCTTACTGACCGAGCCGGAGACCTTGGCCCCCAGCGCCTCGAGTTCGCGCGCCACCTCGTCGCGGGGGCGGCTCAGCTCGCCGGTGAGCACGAAGGTCAGGCCCTCGAGGGCGTTGCTGGTGCGCCGCTCCTTGGCCTCCATACTCACCCCGACGGCCTTTAGTTTCCCCATCAGGGCCACCATCTTGGGCTCGCGCAGGGCGTGGTGGATGGCCCGAGCGGTGACCTCGGCGATGTCCTCGACGCTGTCGAGCTCTTCCACCGAGGCGGCCGCAATTGCGTCCAGCGTCCCGAAGCGCCTGGCCAGGGTGCGGGCGGTGGACTCGCCCACCTGGGGGATGCCCAGGGCGAAGAGGACGCGCTCGAGGCCCCGGCCCTTGCTGGCCTCGATCTGGTCGAGCAGATTCTGGGCGCTCTTCTCGGCCATGCGCTCGAGTTCGGCCACCGGCCCAAGACTCAGGGTGTAGAGATCGGCGGGGTCTTTGACCAGGCCGGTGGAGAGCAGCTGCTGGATCAGCTTGTCGCCCAGGCCCTGGATGTCCATCGCCCGGCGGCTGGCGAACTGGCCGAGGGTCTCGGAATGCTTGGCGGGGCAGTCGGGGTTGGGGCAGCAGTGGATCTTGCCCTCGAGTTCCAGCGCGGTCCCGCAGATCGGGCAGTGGGAAGGCCACTGGATGGGGGTCTCGGCGCCCGTGCGGTATTCGCCCATCACCCGCAGCACCTTGGGGATCACCCCGCCCGATTTGTACATCAGCGCCGTGTCCCCGATGCGGATATCCATTTCCTGCACGTAGCTCTCGTTGTGTAGGGTGACGCGGCGCACCACCGAGCCGTCCAGGGCCACCGGCTCGAGCTCGGCCACCGGCGTGACCCGCCCGGTGCGCCCGACCTGAAAGGTGACGGCACGGATGCGGGTGGGCTTCTCCTCGGAGGGGAACTTGTAGGCGGTGGCGAAGCGGGGGGTCTTGGACGTGAAGCCCAGCTCGCGCCAGAGCCCCAGGTGGTTGAGCTTGATGGTCACGCCGTCGGCCTCGAAGGGTAGGCTGGCCCTGGGAGCCAGCATCTCCTGATAGCCCCGTTCGATGCCCTCCACGCCCGTCACCACCCTGCGGCCGGTCTCCACCGCGAAGCCCAAGGCCTCGAGGGCCTGCAGCAACCCGACCTGGGTCTGCACCCCCAGATCGTTCACCCCGCGTCCCACCCCGTAGAAGTAGCCCTTAAGTCCGCGTCCCGCGGTCTTGCGGGGGTCTTTTTGGCGCAGGCTCCCGGCGGCGGCGTTGCGGGGGTTGGCGAAGAGCTTCTCGCCCGCCTCCTCGAGCCGCTCGTTAAGGGCCAGGAAGGCTTCGACGGGGAAGTAAATCTCGCCGCGCACCTCGAGGCTCAGGGGCTTGGGGAGTTTGGTGGGAATCTCGCCGATGGAGAGCAGGTTGGGGGTCACGTCCTCGCCGGTGGTGCCGTCGCCCCGCGTAGCCCCCCTCACCAGCACCCCATCTTCGTAGATCAGGTTGACCGAGAGGCCGTCGATCTTGTACTCCAGCACGTACTCAAACGGCCCCTTGCGGCCCAACTCGCGCTCGATGCCCGCCTCGAAATCGACCACCTCTTGGTGGTTGAACACGTTCCCCAGCGAGTACATCCGGTTGGGGTGGACCACGGGCGCGAAGGTGGTCTCGCGCATCCCGCCGTTTACCACCTGGGTGGGGGAGTCCGGAGTGACCAGCTCGGGGTGGGCCTCCTCGAGCTTTACCAACTCGTGGTACAGCCTGTCGTACTCCGCGTCGGAGATCAGCGGGTCGTCGAGCACGTAGTAGCGGTGCGAGTGGTAACGCAGCTGGTCGCGCAGCTCGAGAAGGCGCTGTTTCGGTGTGGACATAATTGACATTATAGAGGTAGGCGACGAGGTGGAGCAGGTGAGGGTGGGCCCCGGCGGCCCCGCCGCTGCCACTGCGGCCGTGGACTAAGCCGCCTTCCGATGCCTTTCTTTCTGCTATCCACCTTCTGACTGACCCCTGAACTCACCGCAGCCCAACAAAGCCCCTACATCATTCAAATACGGTTTAGATGTAACCCGCACCCCTTCAAAAGGGGCCTCGAGTTGCCATATAATCCGCTCGGCTGACAGCCATTAAGTTTTGTCCAAGTTGCTTGGGCAAACCCCGGAGGAGAGATGAAGAAATCGCTAGTTTTGGGAACCGCGCTGGTCGCCGCGCTGGGTCTGGGCTTCGCCCAGCAGGTGCGGGTGGGCATCGCCTTCGACGCGGGCGGCAAGAACGACCGCTCCTTCAACCAGTCCACCTTCGAGGGCGCACAGCGTGCGCAGCGCGAGTTGGGCGTGCGCATCTTCGACTTCGAGCCCGCCGAGTCGGGCCAGACCGCTCAGGGCATCCGCAACTTCGCCTCCGAGGGCTTCAACGGCGTGGTAGGGGTGGGCTTCGCCAACGAACCCGCCATCACCGCCAACGCCAAGGAGTTCAAGGACGTCAAGTTTGCGGTGATCGATAGCGTGCCCGGCGAGGGCAAGCTCCCCAACGCGGTGGGCCTGGTCTTCCGCGAGCACGAGGGCAGCTACTTGGTCGGCTTCATCGCTGGCTCCGTCACCAACACCGGTGTGGTGGCCTTCGTGGGCGGGATGGACATCCCCCTGATCCACAAGTTCGAGCAGGGCTACCGCGCAGGCGCTATCGCCGCCATGCAGGCCCGCAACATCGCCAACCCCCGCGTGCTGATCAACTACGTCGGCACCACTCCCGCCGCCTGGAACGACCCCAACCGGGCCAAGGAGATCGCCACCACCCAGAAGAGCCAGGGCGCGGACATCATCTACGCCGCCGCGGGCGCTTCGGGCCTGGGCGTGATTGACTTCGTGAAGGAGCAGCGCTGCATCAAGCAAGGCGACCTGCCCTCCGGCGCCCGCTTCATCTCCAACAACGGCGCCAACGTGCAGAAGTACGCCGCCTACAACCAGAACTGCCCCGCCGCCACCAGCCGCCCGATGTTCTTCATCGGCGTGGACGCCAACCAGAACTACCTGGGCGACACCGACAACAACCCCGCCACCCTCAACCACGGCCTGACCTCGATGCTCAAGCGGGTGGATGTGGCCACCTTCGAGTTCATCAAGAGCGTGCGCGACAACAAGTTCCAGCCTGGCGTGCGCGAGTTCGGTCTGTCCAACAACGGCGTCGGCTACGCCCGCGACAACTTCAACAGCGCCCTGATCCCCCTCTCCTTGGTGAACCGCGTCGAGGCCCTGCGCCGCAGCATCATCGCCGGGACCCTCAAGGTGCCCGACAAGCGCTAAGAGCAACATGCTTCAGGACTCCCCCGGAAGTTTAGGGGGAGTTTTTTTCTGGCAAAGGGGGCAGCACCGTGAACCCGGCGGCTTTATTCCTGTGTTTTCTTCCCTCGCTTCTCACTCGAGGCCTCCCGCCGTATGATTACCCCATGTCAGGCCAGATCGGTTCGCCGGCCCTCGAGCTGAAGAACATCACCAAGCGCTACCCGCTGGTGCTCGCCAACGACAACATCTCCCTGATCGTCAACTGGGGCGAGGTGCTGGCGGTGGTGGGGGAGAACGGGGCGGGCAAGTCCACCCTGATGAAGATCGTCTACGGGCTGGTCAAGCCCGACCGAGGCGAGATCTGGGTGGACGGCAAGAAGGTGGGTGTGACCGGCCCGGCCGACGCCATCGCCCAGGGCATCGGGATGGTGCACCAGCACTTCATGCTCGTAGACCCCTTCACCGTGCTCGAGAACATCGTGCTGGGCTCTGAGCCGACCCAGGGGGCACAGCTCGACATGGCCAAGGCCAGGGCCGAGGTCGAGGCGCTGATGAAAGACCTCGAGTTCGACCTCCCGCTCGACACCCCGGTGGAGGAGCTCTCGGTAGGGTTGCAGCAGCGGGTCGAAATCCTCAAGGCGCTCTACCGGAAGGCGCAGATTCTGATTTTGGACGAGCCGACCGCCGTGCTGACCCCGCAGGAAGCCGACGAGCTGTTCGAGTTCCTCAAGCGCTTCGCCGCCCAGGGGCGGGCCATCATCTTCATCAGCCACAAGCTGGGCGAGGTGATCAAGCTCTCCAACCGGGTCACCACCATCCGCGACGGCAGGGTGGTGGGCAGCGTCGTCACCGCCCAGACCAACGTCAACCAGCTGGCTCAGATGATGGTGGGGCGCGAGGTGGATTTGACGGTTAAAAAGGCTGAGGCCAACCCGCGCGAGGTGGCCCTCGAGGTCGAGAACCTGACCATCGCCAGCAAGGAAAAGAAGGGCCGGCTCAACGGGGTCTCGTTCCAGGTGCGCTCTGGCGAGGTGGTGGGCATCGCCGGGGTGGAGGGCAACGGCCAGACCGAGTTGGTCGAGGCCATCACTGGTCTGCGGGCCTATTCGGGCGCGATTAAATACCAGGGCCAGCCGCTGCCACACAGCGCTAGGGCGGTGCGCGAGTGGGGGGTCTCGCACATCCCCGAAGACCGCAACGCCCGCGGCGTCGTGTTGGACTTTGTCACCAAGGAGAACCTGATCCTGGGTGACCACTACCGCAGCCCCAACGCGGGCTTCCTGGGCTTTATCGACGCCCAGAAGATCGAGGAGGAGGCCGAGAAGATCGTCGAGGAGTTCGACGTGCGCCCGCGCTCCATCGAGCTGGCGGCCCGGCGCTACTCGGGCGGCAACGCCCAAAAGATTATCGTGGGCCGCGAGCTGAGCCGCGAGCCCAAGGTGCTGGTGGCGGCCCAGCCCACCCGTGGAGTAGACATCGGGGCCATCGAGTTCATCCACGAGAGCATCGTCAAGGCCAGGGACGCGGGCATGGCGGTGCTGCTGGTCTCCGCCGACCTCAACGAAGTCCGCGCCCTCTCCGACCGCATCCTGGTGATGTTTGAGGGCAAGATCATGGGCGAGATGCCGGCCAAGGAGGCCACCGAGGAAAAGCTGGGCCTGCTGATGGCGGGGATCGCGTAGGGCCGGAGGTCAAAGGCCCCCTCATCCCAGCCCTTCTCCCATAGGGAGAAGGGCTCTCTCTTGGCCAAACAAAACCCCTCTCCCACAGGGAGAGGGGCCGGGGTGAGGGGCTTTTACGCGCCGCCCAGGTTCGGCTTGATCTTGGGCACGATGCGGGGGGGTTCTTTCTCTTCCTTGTCGGGCTGGGGTGGGTCTTTGGGGGGGGCCAGCTCGAGGGTCTCACCGTTCACCACCCGCAGGAATTGCTCGGCGTTGAGGGTCTCGTGCTCGAGCAGCGCCCGGGTAACCCGCTCGAGCACTTCCCGCTGCTCGGTGAGCATGGTCTCCACCTCGTCGTGCTGCTCCTGCAGGAGCTTCTGTACCGCCTCGTCGATGCGCTTGGCGGTCTCCTCAGAGTACTGGCGGGTGTCGTAGCCGCCCAGGTAGGTGTCCTCGCGGATCTGGTAGGCCACGAAGCCGAAGTCGGGGTGCATCCCCCACTCGGTGATCATGCGCCGGGCCAGGTTGGTGGCCTGGCGGAAGTCGTTCTCGGCCCCCGTGGTGACGTCATCGAACACCAGTTCTTCCGCGACACGGCCCGCCAGCGCCACCCCGATCTGGTGGGTCAGGCGCTTCTTCGACCAGTGCAGCGAGTCGTCGCGCTGGGGCATGGCAAAGCCCATGGCCCGGCCGCGCGGCACAATCGTGACCTTGTGCGGGGGGTCGGCGTGCTGGAGGAAGTGCATCGCCAGGGCGTGCCCGGCCTCGTGGTAGGCGGTGATCTCGCGGTCCTTCTGGGTGATCACCATGCTCTTCTTGGCCGGCCCCATGATCACCCGGTCGGCGGCCTCCTCGAGGTCGCGCATGGTGATCTTCTTGCGGTTGTCGCGGGCGGCCAGCAGGGCGGCCTCGTTGAGCATGTTCTCGAGGTCGGCCCCCACGAAGCCGGGAGTGCGCCGGGCGATCAGGGCCAGGTCGACCTCCTCGGCCAGGGGCTTGCCCTTGGCGTGAATCTTGAGGATCTGCTCGCGCCCGCGCACGTCGGGGGCGTCAATGGCCACCTGGCGGTCGAAACGACCAGGGCGCAGCAGGGCCGGGTCGAGCACATCGGGGCGGTTGGTGGCCGCCATGATGATGATGCTGGTGTCCTTCTCGAAGCCGTCGAGCTCGACGAGCAGCTGGTTCAGGGTCTGCTCGCGCTCGTCGTTGCCGCCGCCCACCCCGCCGCCGCGCCTGCGGCCCACCGCGTCGATCTCGTCGACGAAGATGATGCAGGGCGCGTGGCGCTTGGCGGTCTCGAAGAGGTCGCGCACGCGCGCGGCCCCTACCCCAACGAACATCTCCACGAAGTCAGAGCCGGAGGCGGCGATGAAGGGCACCTTGGCCTCGCCCGCCACTGCGCGCGCGATGTGGGTCTTGCCCGAGCCCGGAGGCCCCACCAGCAGCACGCCCTTGGGAATCCGGGCCCCCATCTCGTGGAAGCGGGCCGGGGCCTTGAGGAACTCCACGATCTCCTTGAGCTCGTCCTTGGCCTCCTCGCAGCCTGCCACGTCGCGGAAGCTGGTCTTGGGGGCTTCGGTGAGTACCTTGGCCCGGCTCTTGGTGAAGCTGAAGGCGTTGTCGCCGCCGGGGGAGCGGTTGCGAGAGAAGTAGAAGAACACGGCCACCAGCAGGCCGATCAGGAGTATGGGGATCAGGAAGCTTAGGAGGGGATTCTCGCGGCGCGGCCCGACGATCTCCACCGCGATGTTCTTGTTGCCCCAGGCCTGCACGGTGGGGGTGTCCACCAGCCCCGGCGAGAAGGTGATGAACTGGTCGCCGTCCTTGAGGTTGACGTTGAGCTGCCGCCCGTCCACCCGCACCTTGCTCACCCGCCCCTGCTCGACCTCTTGCAGGAAGGTAGTGTAGGCGATCTGGTTCTGGGGCTGCTGGTTGGAGGTGAGGGAGAAGGCCCAGGCGATCAAAATAGCAGCCAGCAGGATAAACCACAGGTTGAACGGCAAACGGTTCATTGCCCCTCTAGAGTACACCCAAAGCCAGGGACAAAGGTAGTCAAACAAACGTTGGCAGCCCAGGTCGAAAAACCCGTTGGGAATCGGCTCATTGCGGGTTCATCTTAGGCGGAATTTAGGTAGGCTTCAGAAATGTTTAGGGGGCGGAATTGGGGGCGGCCTCTACAGATGCTTCACCCTGTGCCGGTACCGCTCGAGCAGCCCCATGTTGTGCTCCTCGGCCCCCGGCATATTGCTGCTGCGGTAGGCGGGGACGCCCCGGCCCTCGGCCGCCAGCAATCCTGCCACCTCGGCCACTAGGGCGCCCAGGATGAAGCTGCCCGCCACCCCTGAGCCCGCCGCCACGGTCTCGCCGCCGACCTCCACCAGCGCGTCGCCGGGGGGGGTGTGGTTGTCGAGCACCAGATCGGCGATCTGGGGCATGGGGGAGTTTTTCATCTGGGCGTAAGGGCGGCTGAGCAGGGCGATCACGGTCATGCCCCTGGCCTTGGCGGCCCGTGCGACGTCCAGTACCACCGCGTTGGCGGCGCTGTTGGAGATTGCCAGCAGCACGTCGCCCGCTTCCACCGGGTAGCGCTCGACGACGTGCACCCCATAGCCGGGGACGCGCTCGAGGAAGGTCGAGGCGGTCGCGCCCGGCTCGAAGGCGGTGCCAGAGTCCATCATCAGGCTGACCGGGGCCAGCCCCCCGGCGCGGTGGAACAGCTCCGCCGCCAGCCCATAGGAGTGCCCCGTCCCGAAGGCGTAGATCAGCCGGTCGGCGGCGATGGCGTCGGCCATGACCCGGGCCGCCTCCTTGAGGGCGGGGGTCTCCCGCTCCAGCACCTCCTGTAACAGGGCAAAGGCTTTGGTGGCGTAGGTCTCAAGGCTCATGAGGTGATTGTACGCAAGGAGGAGGGAGAAACCACAGCCCTCACGATCTCCCCCTTCTCTCCTCTCCCCTCTGGAGGTAGTGGTGCCACAGGAGCCGCGCCGCCACCGAGCGCAGCGGTCGCCAATCCTTTCCGACGGCCTCGAACGCCTCGCCGGTCGGACGTTCGGGCAAACCTTTGATTTTTTGGTAGGCCACTTGCAAAGCCAAATCCCCCACCGGCCAGACATCGGGGCGGCCCAGGGCCATCAGCAGGTAGATATCGGCAGTCCAGTCGCCGATGCCGGTGTGGGCGGTCAGCCGAGCACGAACCTGGGCGTCGTCCAGCTTCTCCAGTTCCCCCACATCGAAGCCGTCCAAAATTGACCGCGCCAGCAGCCGCACATAGCGCGTCTTCTGGCGGCTGAACCCGACCGTCAGCAGTTCGGCGTCGCCTAGCTCGAGGAAGTTCTGGGGAGTCAGCTTTATCGCCGCGTTCAGCCGGTTGAAGGCGGCCTTGGCCGAGGCCAGCGAGACCTGCTGCTCGAGGATGATGTGCACCAAAGTCGGGAAGCCCGGCTCCCGCGCCCACAGCGGCGGTGGGCCGTGCTTGGCGTAGATCAGGGCCAGGTCGGCGTCACGCTCGGCAAGGGTCTCGACGGCGTGCTGCAAGGTTTTGTGGGTGACGCGTGTCATGGCGTTTAGCGGTGCTCCGGCACGTCACAGCACTACTGAAGTTGGCCTCGAGCCAGCCGCGCCACCGTCTCGACCAGCAGCGCGTGCTCGGCCTCCAGGACCCGGGCCGCCAGGGTCTCGGGGGTGTCGCCCGGGAGCACCGGGACCCGGGTCTGGGCCAGCGTTGCCCCGTGGTCGTACTCGCCATCCACCAGGTGAACGGTCGCGCCGGTCTCGGCCTCGCCGGCCTCGAGAACCGACCTGTGAACATTCAGGCCGTACATGCCCTGTCCACCGAACTTGGGCAGCAGGGCGGGGTGGATGTTGACGACCCGCCCACTAAAGGCCGCCAAGGTCTGGGGGCCGAGCTTCTTCATATAGCCACCCAGCACCACCAGCCCGACCTCGTGGTGGCGCAAGGTGTGCAGGATGGTCTCGTCGAGGTCGTGGGGGTTGGTGAGCGAGGAGAGGTGGTAGGCCGGGATGTGTTGCGCTCGAGCGTACTCGAGTACCCCCGCCCCGCTGTTGTTGGAGATCACGGCTCGAGGCTGGCCCGCGATCTGGCCCGACTTGCAGGCCTCCACCACCGCCCGTACATTGCTGCCCCTGCCCGAGGCCAGGAAACCGATATTCACGGCCCCACTTTACAGGGTTTGTGCCGCGCCGCGGGGCCTCGAGGCCTTGGTTATCCACAGGCTTATCCACAGCTTATCCACAAGCTTAGACGCTCCGCTGGCCCGCCCAGCGGAGCGCTTGGCGGTGGGACAACGCTCCCTCATGGCTGGGGGCGTAAACTGTGCGGGTGCGTCCTCTAGGCCTGCTTTTCTTGACACTGTTCAACAGCATTTTGGGCCTCTCGGTGCTGTTCCCCATCATCGGGCCATTGAGCCGCGAGCTGGGTTTCTCGGAGTTCCAGGCCGGGCTGTTCTCCACAGGCTACGCGCTGATGCAATTCCTGCTGGCCCCCTACTGGGGCCGGCGCAGCGAGACGCTGGGCCGCCGCCCGATCCTGCTGCTGGGCATTGTGGGCTTCTCGGTGGGGTTCTTCCTGTTCGCGCTGTTCGCCTGGCTGGGCTTTCAGGGGGCCCTGAGTGGGCTGCCGCTGTTTGTGCTGATGCTCTTCTCGAGGCTCCTGGGCGGGGCCTTCTCCTCGGCCACCCTGCCCACCGCGCAGGCCTACCTGGCCGACATCACCCCCCGCGACCGCCGCACCCAGAACTTCGCCCTGCTGGGGGCGGCCTTCGGGCTGGGGGTGGTCTTCGGCCCGGCCATCGGGGCGGCCCTCTCGGGCCTCGGCCTACTGGTACCGGTGTTGTTCTCGGCCTCGCTGGGGCTGCTGAACGCGCTGTTCGTCTACTACGCGCTGCCCGAGTCGCGCCGTGCCGAGGAGCGCCCCGAGGTTGCGCCCAGGCTGAGCTGGCTGGACCCGCGCATCTGGCCGATTCTGCTGCTGGGCTTCGTGGTGCAGTTCTCCTCGGTGGCGATGGAGCAGACCGTGGCCTTTTACTACCAAGACCGCCTGAGTCTGAACCCCCAGCAAACCGCCCAGACTGTGGGAGTGGCGCTGGTGGTGTTCGGGGTGGTGGCGGTGCTGATTCAGGGCTTTGTGGTGCGGGCCTTCAAGTTTAGCCCGCGCACCCTGTTGGCCATCGGGCTGCCGCTGGCCTTGCTGGGTTATGTGGGTATGGTTTTTGCGGACAGCTTTTGGACGCTCACCCTGGCGCTGGTGCTGGTCGGGGCAGGTGGGGCCTTTGCGGGGCCAGGAACCAGCGCAGCCCAGTCGCTGGCGGTCTCTGACAATGAGCAAGGCGCAGTAGCGGGCCTGAGCAGTTCGGCCCAGGCGCTGGGCCGGATGCTGGGGCCGGTGCTGGGGACGACCTTGTACGGGTTGCAGCCCGAGTACCCGTATGTATTCTCGGCAGCGTTAGTTATGGTTGGGCTGGTGTTTTTGGTGAGCCAGAGGCGGCTGGGGAGGTAGTGCGGCATGTATGCCGATGCCGATCGGCAACAACTTTCTAAGGAGATTGGTGAAACCGTGCAGTTAGCCCTCGAGCGCCCCGACTTTTGTATAGATACCTCAATCAGCGCGACGGGGAGCCGTTTGATACCGAGTGGTCAAGGGCATTTGGCGAACTCGAGGCCGCCAAAAAAACGCTGAGCAGTGTCCGGCAAAAAGCCATTGAGGATGAATCCGGGGTATTGCGTGAGACAGTGTTTAAGGCGGTGCTTCAAGCGGCAAAAAGCCCTGACCTGGCCGCCTACCTCTCCGACGACGCGGGCTTGATCTACGAAAATGCAGTAGTCTCCTAGCGGCACTGGGGTCAGTCAGCTGCGGGATGCCTATCGTCAGCGGAGACTTCCCGGTAGTGAATAGGCTTTTGCACAAGGGGTTAAGTTGCGCCATAGTGAGATTGCAGGACTTCAGCACAGCCTCATCAGCGAACGGCTTGTGGGCGCAATTGCCCGATCTATCGGTGAGTGCGGATGCTGCAATTCCACTATGGAGATACTTAGCTGAAACACCAGCTTGCCGCGCGTATAAGCTGACAAGGTGCAGGGCTCGAGGGCTCTTCGGGTGCGAAACTGAGCTGCAAGAGGTGTAGGGGTGTATTGGAGTACACCCCTACGAACGCCTCGAGCCGTTCAGTCCAGCGAACTCTTGACCACCCGCTCCATCCGCTCGAGCGCCTCCTGCATGAGGTTCTGACCCGTCGCGAAGTTCATGCGCAGCCAGCCCTGGTACTGCGGGCCGAAGATCGCCCCGTCGTTGAAGCCGATCTTGGCCTGCTCGAGCATGGTCTTGTTGACCTCGGCGGCGAAGGGCAACTTGGTGAAGTCGAACCAGGCCAGGTAGGTGGCCTCGGGCGCGACATAGCCCACCTGCGGCATCCGCTCCCGCACGAAGGTGCTGATCAGATTCCGGTTGGCGCGGAGCTGGGCCTTCACCTCGCCCAGCCATTCCTGCCCATGTTGCAGCCCGGCCAGCCAGGCGGTCATGCCCAGCACGTTGGGGTGACCGCCGATGCCCTTGAGGCCCTTGGCCACCCCCTCGAGCAGCTTCTTGTTGTGGCTGATGGCCACGCCGCCGCCCAGCCCGGCGGTGTTAAAGGTCTTGCAGGGGCCGGTGAGGGTCACGGTGCGCTGGGCCACCTCGGGGCTGAGGCTGGCGATGGGGACGTGGGTGCCGTCTAGAACCAGGTTGGCCCACAACTCGTCGGACATGATCCACAGGCGGTGGCGCAGGGCGAACTCGGCCAGCTTCTCGAGTTCGGCCCGCGTGAACACCCGCCCGGTAGGGTTCTGCGGGTTGCACAACATCAGCATCCGGCTGGCGGGGGAGACCAGGGTCTCGAGGTGGTCAAAGTCAATCTCCCACCTTCCGCCCTGCTGGAGCATGGGGTTCTGCCGGGTCACACGCCCGTAGTCGTTCAAGGCGTAGAGGAAGGGGTGGTAGACCGGCACCTGGGTGATCACCTCGTCGCCCAGGCCGCTCAGGGCCAGCACGCTGGCGTAGATGCCGGGCACCACCGAGGTGGTGAGCAGCAGGTTGGAGGGCTCGAGGCCCGTCAGCCCGTGGCGGGCCTGGTCGGCGATGATGGCCTGGAGCAACTGGTCGTCGCCGTTCGCCTTGGGGTAGCCGACCCGGCTGGTCAGCCGCTCAGTGATGGCCTTGGGGATGGCCGGGCAGATCGGGTAGTCCATGTCGGCCACCCACATCGGCAGCACGTCGGCGGGGAAGTAGTGCCACTTGACGCTGTAGCCGTGGGGGTCGCGCAGATCGGCGGCCTCGAGGTGCTGGAGGTTCATGATTCATTGTAAGAGCGCTCGAGGCCGGACGCAAAACTCGGGGGTCGTACGTCGTATGTCGTACGTCATATGCAAAAGCCTAACAGCGCACGCCGTACGCCGTTCGACCGCCCTCTCACAGCGGCTCCCACGAATACCACGCACGCAGAGACTCGGATGTGCGGCGTAATGGTGGGAACCGCTGTCAAAACCCGTACTCGAAGGCCTTGTTGCTCTGCTCGCCGTTCACCTGGGCGTTGAAGGAGATGATCACCCGGTCCTTCTGTCCGTCGTAGGGGAAGGCCTTGTGCAGCAGCCAACTGGGAAAGACCACCAGCGTCCCCTCCTCGGGCGTGACGTCGAACTCCGACTGCTGCATGTAGGTGTTGCCCAGGTCCATATGCGCCCCGCCCAGCAGGTTGAGGTGCTGGGCGTAGAAGCGGGTGATGCCGTTGCGCCCGCCCAGCACCGGGTGGGCGTGGCGCTGCTCTGCGGGGTCGATCTGCACGTAGTAGACCCCCGACCACGAACAGTTGCCGTGGTTGTGGATGTCGTGGAAGCCGAAGCGGTTCTGGATCTGGAACCAGGCCCCCACCACGTTCATCTGAAGGTTCTTGACCCCCATGCCCTGCCAGATCGGGCCGTTCATGGCCTGGGCGACCTCGAAGACGCTGCCCGAGATGAAACCGAACAGCTGCTGCAAGGCCGGGCTCTGGTGGCGCTGCAAGAGGTCGTCGTCGCTGCTGTAGACGTTGCCCGACTGGCCTTTGGCCTGCACCTCGGCGTAGAACAGCTCGAGCAGCGCCCGGTTCACCGCCGCGTGCTGGGGAAAGCGCTTGATCAGAATCGGGGTGGGCCAGAGGAGCTGGACAGATTCGGGGTTCATAGAAAGAGCCTACAGCGGAAGAGGGAAGAGAAATAGCCGCTCGAGGGCGCGGGGAAAACGGGTTCTGATGTCTGGCGGTCCGCGACGTTTGCCCCTCCTTTTGCCCGGCCAACGACGTGTCCTCCACGGGGGAGGGGGTTCGGTTAGCGCAGCCGCCAGAGTTTGGGTGGGTTGTTGGTGGCGAAGTACTCGAGGCCAGGGGAGACCACCAGCCCGTAGCCGCCTCGAGCCGTCTGATAGAGCATCTGACCCGTCGTGGCCGAGTAAACCGCCAGGCCCTGGCCCCGGTCTACCGTCAGGACAAAACGTCCGTTGCCGCTGATGGCCACGCGCTGGGCGGGCTGGCCGGCCCTGAGGGCGAAACTGCGGCTCAGGCGGCCTGTCAGGCTCCACCACCCGACGGGTTTCTGGCCGTCGGCGAGGAGCAGACCCGAGCCGTCGGGCGTGAAGACCGGCGGGGCGTCGCGGCAGCTCGAGGCCGCCGCCGCCGTGTCCGGCAGCCGCAGCACCCGCCGCCCGTCCGCCACCCGGAAGACCTCGAGGCGCTTCCCGCACACCGCCAGCAGCGAGGAGTCCCGGCTGAACGCCACTGCGTCCACCTCGCCCGGCGTGCTCAGAGTCCGCAGCCGCCGGCCCCCGGGGCCCCACAGCTCGACATAGCCCTGGCGGTTGGGCACCGCCAGGGCCGACGAGTTGGGGGCAAACACCGGATAGGTCAGGCCGCACAGGCTGGGCTCCTCCAACCGCCGCGCCACCCGGCCCGAGGGGAACTCGATCAGCTCGAGCCGCCCTACCGAACCCGCCGCGTAGCCGCTCCCGCGCCGCCCGCACTTCGAAATTCCGCTCACTGCCAGGAGTCGCGCGTCGGGACTGACCCCCAGGAGGTACTTTCCTCTGGGCAACACGAAACCCGTCTGGGGTACCAACCCGCCGGCCTGAATCCGGCTGAGCTGGACGGTCTGCCGTCCGTCGTCGTTGTAGGGAAACAAGCTGACCAGGCTCTTCCCGTCCGAGCTGAAGGCCACCGGGCCGTCTTCGGGCAGGAAGGCCACCACCTCCGGCCGGCCGCTCTGCTGCGCCCAGCTTTGCTGCGCCCAGGCCAGCGCCAGGGGCAGAACCAGGGCAAGAAGACGCCGCACGGCGCTCAGGGTACCGAACGCCTCGAGACAGTGCCTCGGGGCAGGACACAAAGCCCCGCCCGGTCCCTCGAGGGTGAGAAAATGCGCCCCGGCTCCCCGGCCGCTTCCGGGGGAGGGTGGGGGTGATTCAACGTACATTGCCTTACCCCGGTTCCTCATCTTGGGGCTATACTGGGTGGGTTTAGTGGGCAGCAATCCTCAAGGAGCACGCATGAAAGCCAGTAAGGACACCGTAGTGACGATCCAGTACACCCTCCACGTCGCCGAGGAGCTGGTGGACCAGGGCGAGTTGGACTACCTGCACGGCCACAGCAACATCGTGGTCGGCCTCGAGGAGGCCCTCGAAGGCAAGGGGCAGGGTGACCAGGTGGAGGTGGCGGTTCCGCCCGAGAAGGGCTACGGTGTCTACGACCCTCAGGCGCTCCAGATCGTCTCCAAGGCCGACTTCCCGCCAGGCGCAGAACTCGAGCAGGGCGCGATGTTTTACGCCGAGGACGCGTCCGGTCAGCCGATGCCCTTCACCATCCTGGGAATCGAGGGCGACGACATCACCATCGACTTTAACCACGCCTTGGCGGGCGAGGTGCTTAACTTTAGCGTCACCGTGACCGGCGTCCGCCAGGCCAGCCGCGAGGAGATCAGCCACGGCCACGCCCACGGGGCGCACGGGCACAACCACTAGGCGCTTCGCGCCGGAGAACGCAGAGAGGACCGGCCCATCGCTTGTGGCCTCTTTCTCCATTCCCACCGCTTTTCGTTGTGCTCCGCCTCCTACTGATGGGCCTGCTCGTCGGTGTAGGCTTATGGCTGATGAGCCAAAGCAGCGAACCGCGCAAGCCCAACTGGTTTAACCGCGACTGGGAAGCCTACATCGCCCGTCAAGTGGAAGAGCAGACCAAGGCGCACGACTACCCCCTGCGCCGCACGCTCGACTTCGGGCCGTTCGAGGCGGCGCTGGCCACCCTCGAGCCCGCCGAGCTTGAACGCCTCGAGGGCCTCACCCAGTCTTCTACCATTGCCGAGCTCGGGGCCGAAATGGCGGCGGGGCGGCTGACCTCCGAGCGGCTGACGCTGTTTTACCTCTGGCGCATCCGGCGCTACAACGACGCCTTCCGGGCCTACCTCGAGCTGAACCCCGGCGCCCTCGAGCAGGCCCGCGCCCTCGACCAGGAACGCTCCCAGGGCCGGACTCGAGGCCCCCTGCACGGTATCCCCATCTCCCTCAAGGACAACATCGCCGCCCTGGGGATGCACAACACCGCCGGGGCGGAGGTGCTGCGCGACCACCGGCCCCGCCAGGACTCCCCCATCGCTGCCCGGCTAAGAGCGGCGGGCGCGGTGATCCTGGGCAAGAACAACCTCTCGGAGTGGGCCAACTTCATGACCAGCGCCTCGGTCAACGGCTACTCCACCCTGGGCGGTCACACCCGCAACCCCTACGGCCCCTTCGACGTAGGCGGGAGCAGCAGCGGCACGGCGGCAGCGGTGGCGGCCAACCTTGCGGTTGCGGGCATCGGCTCCGAAACCTCGGGCTCGCTGGTCTACCCCGCCGCGCAGAACTCCCTATTCACCCTCAAGCCCACTTTGGGGCTGGTCAGCCGCAGCCGGGTGATCCCCATCACCGCCGCCCAGGATACCGCCGGCCCCATGACCAAGCACGCCGCCGACATGGCGGTGCTGATGTCGGTCGTCACCGGCCACGACCCCGCCGACCGCGACACCCAGATCGCCCAGGGCTTCGACTTTCCCCACTCCCCACCCCCCACCCCTCACCCCCTCAGAGTCGGCTGGATTCAGCACGGCATCCGCGAGGGCGACGAGGCCGCGCTGCGCGGGGTCGCCGAGGCGCTGCAGGGCCTGGGCCACGAGGTGGTCGAGCTCGAGCTGCCCCAGCCCGAGATCGAGATGCTCCCGGTGCTCCACGCCGGGATGCGCCGGGACCTCGCGGCCTACCTCAGCACTGCCGAGGCTGGCATCAGCGGTCTGTCCGAGGTGATCGAGTTCAACAAGGCCCACCCTGCCGCGATGGCCTACGGGCAGGATCTGCTCGAGACCTCGCTGGCCCACCCGCTGAGCGACCACGAACTCGACGCGCTGATCGAGAAGAACCGCCGCGTCGGGGCCGAGGCCCTGCTCAAGCTGATGGGCGACCACCGGGTGACGGTGCTGCTGACCGTTAGCAACGCCCTCAGCACCCCCACCTCGACCTCCGGCTTCCCGGTGGTCAACTTCCCAGCCGGTTACCGCGCCTCGGGTGAGCCCATCGGGGCCTCGATCGTGGCGGGGGCCCTCGAGGACGCCCGGCTCATCGGCCTCGCCGCCGAGGTCTCGGCACGCCTGAAGGCCCGCAAGCCGCCCGCGCTGAGGTGAGGGATGGAGGCGGTCGCCGTCACCCTCATCGTGCTGCGCGGGGCGCTGGTGCTGCTCAGCCTGGTCGCCATCGGGGTCTGTCTGCTGGTGGGGCTGCCGCTGCTGGTGCGCGAGCCGGTGGCCTGGCAGCAGCGGCTGTTCGGCTTTACTGCGGTCTTGCTGGTGGTCACTATGTTCATGGAGATCACCGTGCGCACCGCCTTCATGGGCGGCGTCTCCTGGCTGCATGCCTCCTACGGGCTGATCACCACCGCGGTCTTCTACGCCGTGGACGGTCTCAAGGAGAACGGTTGGCTGCGCAAGGGCCTGCAGAAGGTGCCCGAGCGAATCGGGCCGTATATGTTCTGGGCTGGGCTGGTGGGGCTGCTGTTGTGGGTGCGGTTCATTCAGACCGGCCTGGCCCCCCGCAGCAACTGACGGTGAATGTCCTCGGCGATTCGCCGTGCCGCGCCGGGCTCGCCCATCGCGGCCTTCCCGGCGGCTCGAGCCTTCCCCCGTAGCTCCTCGGAGGCCAAGAACGCCCGGACGGCCCCCGCAACCGCTTCGGGCCGCGACTCCACCAGCGCCAGCGCGTCGCCCAGCAGCCGCTTCTGGTTCTGTGCGAAGGGCCGCGTATATTGTGGCCCCGCCGTAGGAAAACCCACCACCGGCACCCCGTACCCCGCCGCCTGCTCCGCCGCCGTGCCGCTGGTCGAGAGGGCCACCCGCGCCCCCAAGACGCAGCTTCTGAAGGCACCCTGGGTTAAGTAGGCCAGCGTCCCATCGGGGTGCTCGAGTCGATGGGTTACGCCCTCGGCCTGTCCCGTCTCCGCCACCCGCCACCCGCTGCCTGCTACCCGCTCATCCACCGGCAACCCCGCCCAAGCCACCACTGGCGTCAGCCCCGTGTCCCCCAGCAGGCGGTAGGCCTCGAGCATCATGGGCAGGCTTTCGTAAGCATCTGTGCGGGAGCCGGGGAGCAGCAGCAAGTAGGGCGGGGGAAGCTCGAGCGGTACGCCCTCGAGGGCGTCGAGCATCGGGTTGCCGAGGTATTCCGCGTTGCCCACCCCGTTGGCCCGCAGCCACTGCTGAGCCTCGAGTTCACGCGGGTAAACCCTAACTGCTCTGCGCATCAGGATGCGCTCGAGGGGGCCGTAAGGGTTTCCACCCCGATCCCTTTCCCAGGCCCGTACCGAGACCAGACACTGCATCTGAAATAGCGGCATCCTGCCGAACACACTGCCCACCAGAATCCCGTAGATGTCGCCCACCACCAGGGTTGCCACCGCGCCACGGGCCGCCGCCCGCACCGCGCGGTAGTGCCCCGCGCTCATCGAGAACCAGCCTGCCCGCACGTCGGCCCAGACGGCCGCGGCACTCTGGATGGCGAATCCGCCCGAAGGCATCTCTTTACGCGGCCCCAGCACCTCCACACCGGTCCCAAGGTAAGCCATGCCCTTCCCCACCAGCGGCACGGCCTGAACGCCGTATCCCAAACGCCCCAACTCCTTAGCCAAGACCGTTGCGATCATGTCCTCGCCGTGGCCGTTGGAGACGATGACAATCTTCATGCCTGAGTGAACTTGGCCAGGCGCTCGAGCACTTCCATTCCCGCCCCCGCGTCCAGCAATTCCCGCCCCATCGCCACGCCCTCGGCGATGCTCGAGGCCTTACCGGCCAGGTAGAACCCCGCCCCGGCGTTTAGCAGCACCGCGTCGCGCTTCGGCCCCTGCTCTTTTCCGCTCAGGATGGCCCTGGCGACCTCGGCGTTCTCCTGCGCCGTGCCGCCCGCGATGGCCTCGTAGTCGGTGGAGTTCAGCCCCACTTCCTCGGGCTCGAGGGTGTAGGTCTTGATCTGCCCGTCTTCGAGTTCGGCGATCTGGTTGCGGCCCAGGGCCAGCTCGTCTATGGCCTCCTGTCGACCCCCGCGCGCCATCAGCCCGTGCACCACCAGGGCGCGGCGGCTGCCCAGGTCGCGCAGCACCTCGGCGAAGGGCTCGACCAGGGCCGGGCTGCTGACCCCAATTAGGTTGAGGGTGGCGAAGGCCGGGTTGGTCAGCGGCCCCAGCAGGTTGAAAACCGTCCGCACGCCCAGCTCGGCCCGCACCGGGGCCACGAAGCGCATGGCGGGGTGGTGGCTCCGGGCGAAGAGGAAGCCCAACCCCACCGATTCGATGGCCTCAGCGACCTTGGCCGTCGGGAGGTCGATCTTGATGCCCAAGGCCTCGATCAGGTCGAAAGAGCCCGACTTCGACGACGCGGCCCGGTTGCCGTGCTTGGCTATCGGGACGCCGCCCGCCGCCACCACGAAGCAGGTGGTGGTGGAGATGTTAAAGGCGTCGGGCGCGACCCCGCCGGTGCCCACGATGTCCATCAGCGGGCCGCGCTGGGTGTTGACCCGCACGGCGGCCTCGCGCATCCCACGGGCGAAGCCCGCGATCTCCTCGGTGGTCTCGCCCCGGGTGCGCAGGGCCATCAAGACCCCGGCGGTCTGGATGGGGGTCAGCTCGCCCGACATGATGCGCCCCATGAGCGCGTGGGCCTCGGCCTGCGATAGGGTCTGGCCGGATAGGGCTTTCTTGAGTTGGTCCATTTGGGCGTTCATCCTCCGGTGGTTGTGATTGTATCGCTTAGGGCGGCGCGGCCCTCGAGCAACCCCCGCACGTAGGCTGCCGAGAGCACGAAGCGGTAGTTCCTGAACGCCCCCGGCCCGGACTCCCAGCTCAGGTCGCGCAGCAGGCGCTCGGCCCTGGGCCAGGGGTAGGCCAAGCGCTGGTAGGCCATGGCCAGCGGGTTGGCCCCCGTCCACAGCGCCACGTCCCAGCCGGGGTGCTGGCGCAGGAACTCCCAGGCCATCCGGCCCATGCTGCGCACCTTGGCGGCGGTGGCCTCGAGGCTCACCCGGTCCTCGTGGGCGGCCCGGGCCTCGGCCGCCAGGCGGGGCCTAATGCCGCGTCTCCACAGCCGCAGGCCCAGCTCGTGCTCCTCCCAGCCGTAGCCCTTGAAGGCCGCGAACGGCTGCGGCGGCAGCTCGGCCCTCGGCAGCGAGAGGCTGGCGAACCAGAAGCCGCCCCGGCCCAGCGGCGCGGCGTTGGGCTTGCCGCGTACCCCGCCCTCGGCCCGCTCCCGCCAGAAGCGCACGAAGGGCCGCTGGCCCAGCGCGTCGGGGATATGGGTGCGGCTCACGGCGGCGCAGCGGTCGAACTGCTGGTGCATCCGGCGGTGGGCCAGCAAGAAGTGCGGCTCGGGGATCACGTCGTCGTCGTTGAAGAGCACGTAGCGGCCCTGGGCCAGCGCGAAACCGGCGTTGCGGGCGGCGGCCAAGCCCTGGTTGGGCTGGCGGACGACCTGCACTCGAGTGTCCCCGATCGCCTGCAGAACCTGGGGGGTGGCGTCCGTAGAGCCGTCGTCCACCACAATCACCTCGAACGCCGGGCCCTCCTGCGCCAGGAAGGCCTGCACCGTCCGGCGCACCAACTCGGCGCGGTTGTGGGTGGGGATCACGATGCTGAAGACTGGTTCCATGCCTGCGAGGCCCCCCAAGCGTGCGCCAGCGATAGATCGCCCTCGAGACCCATGAACGTCTTTAGTGAGGGCAGCAGCGCCATCTTAACCGCCAACAGCGCGGGGTGTACCCCCAGCGCCCAGGCGATCCGCATATCGCCATGCTTGCGTGCCAACTGGACGTGCGAGAAGCCGTGGGTTCTGGCCCGTTCCAGGGCCCGCCCGTCCTTGTAGCCCCAGGCTTCGTGGACCGCCTGCGCCTGGGGCAGAAACTGAAACCTTACACCTGCCCTAAACAGCCGGTAGCCGAAGTCTAGGTCCTCGCCAGTCTGCACCTGGGCGTAGAGCTGATAGCCCTCGTCGAAGCCACCGTGCTGCCGCCACAAGGCTCTGCTGATGCTGCTGTTGTTGCCGGTGAAGTTCCACCAGAAAGCTCTGGGTCCGTACATCGAGGTCGCGCCGCTGTTCTTCAGCTCGGTGGGCAGACTGAGTTTGCCTACAAATACGGTCGGGGTCTGGGCGCTCGAGTGCGCCTGCGCGTGGGCCTCGACGCAGCCCGCTTGCAGTATCACGTCGTCATCTGAAAGTAGGATGACCTCGCCCTCCGCCACCTCTGCGCCCTGGTTCCGGGCCCCTGCCGATCCCAGTCCGCTGGTAGACAGGATATGTAGCGGGTACGGAGGTCTGTAGTCCTCGAGCCAGGCCAGGGTGCCGTCGGTGCAGCCGTCTGCTACCACGATCACCTCGAACTCGCCCGACTGACTCTCGAGCCGCTCAAGCTTCTTGCGCAGCAGCTCGAGGCGGTTGTGGGTGGGGACGATGATCGAAATCATAGAAACTCAGCCCGTGGCGTGTGGGGGAGCGTCTTTTGCCACGATCCACATGCTACCAGCCACGCGTCCTCACCCGCACATCGCCAAAAAGTTGGCCAGCATCTGCTTGCCGCCCTCGGTCAATACCGACTCGGGGTGGAATTGCACGCCGTGCGTCGGGTAGTCGCGGTGGCGCAGCCCCATCACGGTGCGCTGGCCGGCCTCGTCGAACCAGGCGTTGGCCTCGAGGGTGTCCGGCAGGTCCTCCACCACCAGCGAGTGGTAGCGCGTGGCGGTGAAGGGCATCGGAATCCCAGCAAAAACCCCCGAATTATCATGTGAGATCGCGCTGGTTTTGCCATGCACAATTACCTTATGCCGCAGCACCGTGGCCCCAAACGCCTCCCCGATGCTCTGGTGGCCCAGGCATACCCCCAGAATCGGGTACCTGGGCGCGTACTGCTGAATCAGCGGGACCGAGAGGCCCGCCTCCTTGGGGGTGCATGGCCCAGGCGAGACCACGATGCCGTCGGGGTCGAAAGCCTCGATGTCCCCCAGGCCGAACTGGTCGTTGCGCCACACCGTGAGGTCGGCCCCCAGCTCGCCCAGGTACTGCACGAGGTTGTAGGTGAAGGAGTCGTAGTTGTCGACCATCAGAATGCGCCTCATGCCACTTCCTCCAGGTAGTTCAGGTGCATGTTTCGCTTGACTCGAGCCAGCGTCTCCCGCGCCACCTCTCGAGCCTTATGCGTACCTTCCAGCAGCAGTTCAAGAACTGCTTCTTGTTTGCCCTCGAGTTCCGCCCGGCGCCGGCGGATTGGCTCGAGGTGGGCTTGATTAAACAAGCCGTGATACTCGAAAACCATGCAGACCTCGGGCCGCCCGGCATCGCGTAGTTGTTGCGCGTAGGGGAGGCGTTCTTCAGGGGTTGTGGTGCGGCGCTGGGGCGACAACACATATAGGTCGTCACCGGCGTAGCGCGGAAAAACGTGGACGTGGTAATGCCATACGTCTTGGCTGCCGTGAGGCTCGTTGTGCTGTCGGGTGGAGATTCCGTCGCAGCGGTACACGGCTTTCATGGCTAGGGCGGTTGCTCGAGTCAGCCGGTGCACCTCGGTGGCGTACTCGAGGGGCAGCTCGTAGATGTTCTCGAAGTGTCGATTCGGGATGACCAGCACGTTGCCTGGGTTGTTGGGCCAGGTGCCTGCGGCGATGAAGGCCGTCGCCCACTCCGTCTTTAGAAACACATCCCCTGGGCGGGTGATGGGGTAAGTCTCGGTGTATTCGTTCTTTGCGACCCGGCAGAACGGGCAGTCGTAGTTTTCGGGCGCGTGGTTGTACATCATAGACCTTCTTCTGCCAGCCGCACGGCCTTCACCATCGCCTGGGCCTTGTTCAAACACTCCTGATATTCACTGCTGGGAACCGAGTCGTAAACAACCCCCGCGCCGGCCTGGATGTGCAACTGCCCGTTGGCCACCACGATGGTGCGCAGGGTCAGGGCCACATCCATGTGTCCGTCGTAGGCCACGTAGCCGAAGGAGCCGCCGTAGGCGCCCCGGCGGGAGGGCTCGAGCTCTTCGATGATCTCCATGGCCCGAATCTTGGGGGCGCCGGAGACGGTGCCCATCGGCAGCACCGAGGCCAGTGCGTCGAGGGGCGACTTGTCCTCGCGCAGCTCGCCCTCTACGGTGGAGACGATGTGCATGACGTGCGAGTAGTGCTCCACGCTGAGCAGCTGGGTCGGCTTCACGCTGCCGTACCTGGAGACCCGCCCGAGGTCGTTGCGGCTCAGGTCCACCAGCATCACGTGCTCGGCGCGTTCCTTCTCGTCAGAGAGCAGGTCTTCGGCCAGGGCCTTGTCCTCGGCGGCGTCCCGGCCGCGCTTGCGGGTTCCGGCGATGGGGCGGGTGACGACGCGCTCGCCGTCAGAGCGCAGCAGGCTCTCGGGGCTGCACGAGACCAGCGTGGCCTCGCCCAAGTCCAGGAAGCCCATGTAGGGGCTGGGGTTGACCGACCGCAGGGCGCGGTAGACCGCAAACGGGTGGACGCCCTGCGGCGCGGACATCCGCAGGCTGGGGACGACTTGAAAAATGTCGCCGGCGCGGATGTACTCGAGGGCCTTCTCCACCATCGCTTCGTACTCGGCCTGGGTCACGCTCTGGCTGAACTCCATCCGCCGCCCGGCCCGCTCGCCTGGCACCCCCGGCAGCGGCCCGTTGAGCTTGCGCTCGGCCCAGGCGATTCGTTCCAGGGCCTCGGCCTTGCCGCCCTCCTCGGCCGGGGCCACGATGTGGAGCTGCTGCTTGAACTGGTCGAAGACCACCACCACCTCGGGCTCCACAAACAACAAGTCGGGGATGGCAAGTAGGTCGGGCTTGAGGGCGGGCAGCTTCTCGTACGCGCGGATCAGGTCGTAGGCGGCGTACCCCACCGCGCCGCCCCAGAACGGCGGCAGGTCGGGGTCGGACTCGACCGGGCGGTAGATGGACTCGTACAGCGTGCGGAGCGGGTCTCTGGTCTCCACCCTTTGCCCGTTAACTGTGAACGCCCCGTCCTTCAGCCGCCAGGTGTTGCGCGCCCCCACCCCCACAAAGCTCCACCGCGCCCAGGCCTTGCCGCCCTCCACCGACTCGAGCAGGAAGCTGGGGCTCGACTTCTCCGAGAGCTTGAGGTAGGCCGAGACGGGGGTCTCGAGGTCGGCCAGGAGGGTCTTCTTGACCGGGATGATCGGCTTGGACTGGACGGCTGCAACCATACGACGCTCCTCGTGCGCAACAAAAACCCCCTAGAGATTCTTCCCTAGGGGGTACAAACCGCTACCAAGCCTAGGGAACCCTAGGCCACCACCAGTTGCGGGCAATCGCGAACATCTTGGGGCTAGTTTGCCGCATTCCGGGAAAAATGGCAAGAGCGGGGTGGGCGGGCAGGGGGGCAGGCGACCCCCGACGCTGCCGAGCGCCCGCAAGTTTCGTTTCGACCCTTGCATCGCTCCTGCGTGCAGTGGGGCCGAAAGACGCGGGGGCAACCATATCCTCGCCGCCGGTGGGGGCCTCTCTTCCCCTCCCGCTTCCCGCTTCCCGCCCTCCCGCCGTATGCTTTTCGCGATGCGCTGGCTCACCTTCGATCTCGACGGCACCCTGGCCGACTGGCCGTTTCGCTACATCGTTCAGCCCCACATGCGGCCCCTGGTGGAGAACAACCCCGGGCTCCGCGAGGCCCTGCGGGAGGAGTACCAGAGCCGACTGGGCACGGGCGAGCCGGCCCGCATCTACGACTGGGGCGACATCCACCACAGCGTGAAACAAAAGCTGGGCCTGAGCCTCAGCTTCCCCGACATCCCCAAGCTGCTCGAGGCCGCCACCTTCGAGCCGGGGATGGTCTACGGCGACGTGCTCGAGGGGCTGCGGGCCTTCAAGGCCCAGGGCTGGAGCGTGGCGGTCGCCACCAACGGCCTGGCCAAGTACCAGCAGCCGCTGGTGGACCGGCTCGAGATCCCCTACGACTTCATGCTGGCCCCCGACGTGAGCGGGGCCACCAAGCCCGAGGTTGAGTTCTGGGACCCGCTGCCCCGGCCCCGCACCCGGGTCGTACACGTGGGCGACCTGCTCACCCACGACATCTGGGGCGCGAACGCGGCCGGCCTGGGGGCGGTCTGGATCTGGCGCGAGATGCCCCCCGCCTGGCGCGAAACCCCCGTCGAGCAGCGGCTGGCTCGAGGCGACGCCCGGGAGGTCATCGCGGCCCTGGTCGAGCGCGAACTCGAGGAACACGGCTTCGTGGGCCGCGAGATGCCGGGGGAACTGCCCCGGCCGGATCACGTGGTGGCGGATTTGCGGGAGTTGCTCGAGGTGGTTTGATGGGCGAGGTAGCTTTTGGCTAACCGCCTCGTCGGTCCCCTGTTCACCGACCCCCCCTACCTGAACGCCCGCAGCAGGTCGTCCGGGCTCTCCGGCGACAGCAACACCTTCCCGCCGCCCTGCAGCTCGAGCAGCACCCCCGGCCCCCGGCGGGCCGCCACGTAGGCGCTGACCGGGCCGAGGTCCTCGAGGGTGTAGGTGCCCACGTAGTAGCCGGGGAAGTGGCCCTTGCTGCGGCTGCTGAAGCGCAGGGCGTACTCCAGGGGACGGGCGGAGACCACCTGGCTGCGCCCGATCTGCTCGGGGCCGTAGTGGGTCTGGACAGTCAGGCCCTTGTGGGTCAGTTCGTAGGCCAGCATCTGGGGGAAGCGCAGCATCCAGGAGGCCAACAAACCCGCCAGCGCCAGCCCTGGCAGGGCGATCAGGGCGGTCAGCATGGCCAGGCTGACGCTGCGGCCCCACAGGATGGGGGTTAGCCAGAGGAGCGGCAGGGTGACGACCGCCATCAGCACCAGTGGCCACAGCCAGGGGCGGGGGTTGTCGCTGCGGAGGGGGAGGGTCTTGAGCTTCACGACGCCCAGAGCATACAAGAACGGCCCCCCGTGAAAAATCGGGGGGCCAACACTGCCCCGCGGGCCGGGGCTACGGGCCGCTCCATCACGCCTCAGGCGGCGGGGCCCTGTATCCCGCACATCCTGGCCTCTACGGCGGTATTCGGGGCAACCGCGGTCACTCCTCCTTGGGCGGCTCTTTGGGGCCGGCTTTGATGCGCCCGTTCTTCCGCACCGCCTCGCGCAGCACGTACTCGATCTGGGCATTTATGCTCCGAAACTCGTCGGCGGCCCAGCCCTCGAGCGCGTCGAAGAGCTCTTCGTCTATACGCAGTAGGAATTTCTTCTTCTCGGCCATAAGAAACCGCCGGGGGCGGGTGGTTTACCGCAAGCTACCAGCCACCGGCCACAAGCCCCTAGTACAACGTACCCGCGTTGATCACCGGGGCGGCCTCGGACTCCGAGACCAATGCCACCAGAAGGTTGTTGACCATCGCGGCTTTGCGCTCCTCGTCGAGTTCGACCACGCCCTCGCTCTTGAGCTGCTCGAGGGCCTGCTTAACCATCCCCACCGCGCCCTCCACGATCTTCTGCCGGGCGGCGATGATGGCCTGGGCCTGCTGGCGGCGCAGCATGGCTTGGGCGATCTCCTGGGCGTAGGCCAGGTGCGAGAGGCGGGCCTCGAGCACGTCGAGGCCGGCGATCTCGAGGCGCTTGTGCAGCTCGAGCTTGAGCTGCTCGCCCACCTCGTCGGGGTTGCGGCGCAGCGACTCGGCCCCGTCGTGCTCGTCGTAGGGGTACTTGGAGGCCAGTGCCCGGATCGCCGTTTCGGCCTGGATGGCCACGAACTGCATGTAGTTCTCTACGTCGAAGAGGGCCTTGGCCGAGTCGGTGACCCGCCAGACGATCACCGCCGCGATCTCGATGGGGTTGCCCACCGCGTCGTTGACCTTCAGGCGCTCGGAGTTGAAGTTATTGACCTTGAGGCTGAGCTTCTGTTTGCGGGCGAAGGGGTTGACCCAGTACCAGCCGTCACGGGTCACGCTGCCGGTGTACTTGCCCAGGAAGGTGAGGACCCTGGCCTCGTTGGGCTGCACCACCAGGAAGCCGCCGGACAGGATGCCACCCAGCACGATAAACACCACCGCCCAAAACAGCCCCCCCATCGAGGGCTCGAGGTTGAGCCGGTCGGCCCGGACGGCCTCCTGGATAAAGCCCCACAGGTTCCAACCCCCCAGGCCCCACAGCCCCACTATCACGATCAGGCCGATGATCCCCGGTAGCACGAAGGCCGACTTCTCTCTGGTGATCTGCATAGCGCTCCTTAAAGGCCCTTCAGAAACTGGGCGATGTTCTCGACCAGGCTGTTTGCCAGCGGCAGGCTGGGGTTGAAGTAGGTGGCGAGGTTGGCGTTGCGCTCGGCGGGCGCGGCCTTGAGCACGTGGTTCATGCCCTCGAGCAGCACCAGCCTGGCCCTGGGGTTGGCGGCGGCCAGCGCCTGGGCGTCCTTGACTGCGACCTGAATATCGGTGGTTCCCTGCACGATCAGGGCGGGGGTCTGGAGTCCGGCCATCAGCCTCGCGGGGTCGCGGCGAAAGCTCGAAATCAGGAAGGGCTGCACGCTGGGCCGGAACAGCGGGGCCAGCACCGGGCTAACCTGGGCCACCGTGCGGCCCGCCTTAAGCTCGGCCATGATTTTCTTGCTCTCCTCGATCAGGGCCGGCGGGTTGGCGGGGTTGGCCTCGAGCTGCTCCGTCAGCACCACGTCCAGCGGGCGACCCGCCCCCGCCAGCGAGACGTAGCCGTCTGCCTGGCTCGAGGCCAGCAGCCCGATCAAGGCGCCCTCGCTGTGCCCGATGAAGGCCACGCGGCTGAAGCGGCGGTCTTTTCGTAGAAAGGCGATCCAGGCCAGCGCGTCGGCGGCGAAGGTGTCCAGCGTGACCTCCTCCTCCTTGAGGCCCGGCTGCACGCTCTTACCGACGGCCCGCTTGTCGACGCGCAGCGAGGCCACGCCCTGGGCTGCCAGCCCCTCGGCCAGCAGCTTGAGGCTGTCGTTCTTGCCCGGCAGGCCGCGGGTGTTGCCGTCGCGGTCGGTGGGGCCGGAGCCGGGGTGGATCAGGGCCACCACAAAGGGGCCACTGCCGGCGGGCAACTCGAGCGTGCCGTAGAGCGTTGCGGTAGGGGTCTCGAGCGCCACCTCCTGGCCGGTCGCTGCCGCCAGCCCTGTCATCCATACACCCGCAAGTGCAATCATCCAAGGATTCATAGACCTCCTGACATCAAGATGATATTAGATTATACTAAGTATAATTTGTGAAAAATGAACAAAGTTTCCCACCCGTCATGTCTCCCGATGCCCTGACGGATTAAGGCAGTGCTGGAGCCCATTCCGGCTGTACCACCCGCTTACGCGCCGGCCCGGCTCGAGCGGCCCGCAACATCTCCCGTAGTGGCCAAGTGCAAAAACACCCCCAAGGCCCTACCCGTCCTTGGGCCTGGCCCGCTCGGCGCCGACCCCCAGGAGTTTCTCGAGCAGCCTGGTCGCCGCGCTCAAGGTGGCTTCGAAGCCCAGCCAGCCCAGCAAGGTCGCCAGCACCAGCAGGGTTTTGGGGCTGAAGTCGCTCCATTCCGAAAGCAGGATCACCACCATTCCGCCCCAGAAGGCGCTCGAGAGAATCCGCACCCCGCGCCGCAGCAGCCGGTGCCTCACGCTCTCCACCAGTACCTTGAGCAAGGCCCCGACCCCGGCAAAACCGCAGGTCAGCAGCAACAGTTGCCACAACGGCTGTTGTTCTCCGTTCATACGCTCTTTCCTGTGGGTTCGGGCGGGGTGGCGGGTCTGCCGAGGGCGTAAAGGTGCTCGAGATTATGATATAACTGAAAGAAAGTATAGTCAATATGTTTATGACAGAAAAATTCAGGGACTCGTACACTCCCCGCCCAGTCTCGCGGTTGCCCTGTCCTGGGGGTCCTTGTTTCGGCCGAAATTGTGGGCACGTGCGGCGTGGGTCGTCGCGGGTTTGCGGACGCTCACCCCGCTCGAGCCGGCCCCAGACGCGAAGTGCCCTCGCGCTCTACGGGCTAGAGGACACCCCGGTCTAGGTGTCTGTATGGTTCAGCCGCGAGGTGCCGCCCTAAAGCGCCCCTAAGTTGCGCCAGGGTGAAAATGCGGAATCGGCGGATAGGGTAAATACGTACTTGGGCGGAGGGGCGTGCGCCATAGCCGTGGAGCGGCTACCCGGGGCGCAATTCCCGTGGGAGCTGGCGGGCGATAGTTCGCATGGCAACTATGCAGACACTTAGAGAAGCGCCATCAACCCAACGGCTGCCCCTCTGATCTGGCACACCCTGGCGCAACCTATCGCGTTTCCCACCCATACTCCGCCCACGGTGCTGCGCTAAAGCCTGCGCTAAAGCGGAGTATTGCGCTTGGTACAGCGGTTTTTGCCGTACCGAGCGTTCGTGAAAACCACTCTAGATGGCTGGAACCTGCGTCTGGCTCGCGCCGTTCTGCCGCTGGCCGCGCTTGAAGATCAGCGCCTCGCCGACCCGGCCCTCGAGGATCGGGACGGCGGGAGAGGCGGCGATCTGGGCGCAGAAGGGCACGTCGGACTCGAGGCCCACCTGGCGCAGCGCGGCGGCGGCCCCGGAGAGGTTGAGGGGCTCCTCGGGGTCGGGGTAGGTGCGGCGGGTGGCGAGGGCGGTGATGGCCCCGTCCTCGAGTTCGTAGCCACCCCCCGGGGCGGAGCCGCCCATGATTTGCAGGAACTCCGAGAGCACGCCTGCGGTGTAGGTGTCGTCGAGGCCGGAGTAGCGCCCGCCTCGGCCCGCGCAGAGGATCGCCACCTCCTCGCTGGCGAGCTGGTTGGCCAGCCTGGCGGCGGCGTGGGCGTTGTAGAGCGAGGCCAGCAGGACGTGCTTGGCGCTCTTGGCGGCGAGGTGGGCGGCCTTGGTGCCGTTGGTGGTGCACATCACCACGGTCTTGCCGCCGACCGGGGCCTCCTTGGCCTCGCGGGGCGAGTTGCCGTAGTTGAAGCCAAGCGGCTTCAGCCCGCCCTCCTCGCCCGCGAGCACCACGTCGCTGGACCTGAAGGCCCTGGCGGCCTCGAGGGTGCTGGTTAGGTACAAGGCGCTGGCCCCGGCCTCGAGGAAGGCCGCTGCCGTGGTGGTGGCGCGGATCACGTCCACCACCAGCACCACGTCGGCGTAGGCCAGGCCCTCCTGGGGCACCAGGTCAACCCGCAACCGCATAGGCACTCCTCAAAGCCCGCAGGTTGTGCGCCAGGTCGCCCGAGAAGAGTACGGAGCCCGCCACCAAGACCTCGGCACCGGCCGACACTGCCTGGGGGGCAGTTTGCAGGTTGATGCCGCCGTCGACCTCGATGAGGCAGTGCGGGTTGAGCTGGTCGCGCAGGTTTTTGAGCGCCCGAAGGCGCTCGAGGCTTCGAGGAATGAACTGCTGCCCGCCGAAGCCGGGGTTGACGGTCATCAGCAGAACCAGGTCGAGGTCGGGCAGAACCGGCTCGAGGGCGCTCACCGGGGTGCCGGGGTTGATCGCCACGCCCGCCTTCAAGCCCAGCTCGCGGATCTGCTGCACGGCCCGGTGGAGGTTGGGGGTGGCCTCGGCGTGGACGGTCAGGCCGTCGGCCCCGGCCCTGGCGAAAGCGGGCAGGAACTTCTCGGGTTCGACGATCATCAGGTGAACGTCCAGGGGCAGCCGGGTCACCCGCCGCACCGCCTCGAGCACCACCAGCCCGAAGCTGATGTTGGGCACGAAGCGCCCGTCCATCACGTCGAAGTGCACCCAGTCGGCCCCGGCCTCCTCGGCGGCCCGCACCTCCTCGCCCAGGCGGGCGAAGTCGGCGGCCAGAATCGATGGGGCGATCTTTACCTGAGCCATAGGGGAGTGAGGAATGTTACCAGATCGGGCCCGGCCCGTGTATTAGAGACGTAACGCCCAAGTTATGGGACGTGGGCAAGAAATCCGAATCGTTAAGGCGGTTTGCCCTATCCCTGCACCCCTGCCACGGCGGGGACGGAGTGTAGTCCCAAGGCTTTCGCAGCGGCAGGGCTTGAGAGAGGGCTGTACGGTCAAATCCCTCATCTTTGCCTTCATCAAAGCCGTTACGCCCAGCCCCTTAACGCACGCTTCATGGCCGGACCGTGCTCGAGAAAGCCCTCGGCCACGACCTTCTTGCCGACGGGCTGGCGGCCCATCCAGAACCGAGATTAGATGTGTGGCTTTCCCTATAAAACGGCTTCAACGCTGGCTAAACTTCGGGTTCACCCGCCCTCCTTAGGGTGAAATGCGGAGCCGATTACGCGCCCCACAAAAAAACTTAGGAGGTCTTGATGCGAAGTAAACGTCTGTTCGTCGTACCTTTCGCGCTGGCGGTGTTTTTTGGGGTTTTCGCCGGCGCCCAGCAGACCCAGCCGCGCCAGTTTTCCGACGTGCCCGCCGGCCACTGGGCGCGTCAGGCGGTGGAGTTTGCGGTGCAGTGCGGGCTGGTGGAGGGCTTCCCCGACGGCACGTTTAGGGGCAATTCCGGCCTGACCCGCTACCAGGTGGCCCTGATCTTCTTCCGCATGTTCGAGCAGCAGCGCTCGGCGAGCCTCAGCCAGGAGTGCCGCCTGGGCGCGCAGCAGGCCGCGCAGAGCGTGGGCCCCGAGTTGCAGGCCCTCACCCAGCGCTTCGAGCAGCTCGAGACCGCCAGCCGCGACCGCGAGACCCGCCTGGCCGCGCTCGAGACCGAGGTGCGCGCGGCGGCCCAGGCCGCCCAGCAGGTGCAGGCCCTATCGACCCGCCTCGATACCCTCGAGGGCCGCGTTCAGCAGCTGGGCGCCCAGCCCGCCCAGCCGCAGGCCCAGACCCCCCCGGCCCAGGAGGGCCCCACCGCCGCCGAGCTTCAGGCCCGCATCGCCGCCCTCGAGCAGCAGGTGCGCACCCTGAGCAGCGCCTCCGCGCCCCAGGCCCAGCCCGCCCAGCCTGCCCAGCCCGGCCCCGAGGTGGCCGCCCTCGAGGCCCGCATTGCCACGCTGGAGACGCAGGTGCGCACCCAGGCCGCTGCGCCGGCCCAACCGGCTGTGCCGGCCCAACCGGCCGCAGCCGCGGCCGACACCGCAGCCCTCGAGGCCCGCATCGGGGCACTGGAGACGCAGGCCCGCCAGCAGGCTGCTGCACCCGCCCAGCCCGCCCCCAACACCGCAGCGCTCGAGAGCCGCATCGCCGCCCTCGAAGCCAGACCGGCCCCCGCCGCGCCCAACACCTCGGCGCTGGAGGGCCGCATCAACACCCTCGAGCAGCAGGCCCGCAACCAGCCCGCCGCCGTCGAGCCCGCCCGCGTCTCGGCGCTGGAGGAGCAGGTGCGCGTCCTCAACACCCAGGTAGGCGAGCTGCGGGCGGCCCAGGCCCCGCCTGCCGCCACCCCGCCCGCCGCCGCCCCGACGCCCCCCGCCCCGTCTGCCGAGCCCGAGCTGCGCCCCGCCCCCGCTGCCCCGGCCCGGCGCGTGCCCAACTTCTACCTTGGCGCGGGCGTGGGCCTGACCAACGCGCTGGCCTCCGGCGACCTGGGTCTCCAACTAAACGGTGGCGGCTTCGTGGGCCTGCGCTCGCTGCTGCTGGGCTTCGGCCTGCGGGCGGGTGCCAACTACAACTTCAACAGCGGCGCCTTGGCCGGACAGTTCTTCCTCACCCGCGACTCCAACCCCGGCGGCTTCAACCCCTACCTGGGCCTCGGCGCGACCGTCGGCCTCAGCGGTGACACCAACATCTACGGCACTGCCCTGCTGGGCGTGGACCTCCTCAACCTGGGGCCGCTGGGCCTCTTCGCCGAGGTCACCCCGCAGTTCCTGGGCAACGGCTTCGGCATCGGGGCTAAGGCCGGTCTGAAGCTGAACTTCTAGAGCGGTTCCCACGCCTACTCCCTACGGCGCTAAAGCGGGCGGTTTTTGCTGTAGAGCGGTTGCCACGAACACTCGGTACGGCGGTTGTTGCCAGACCGAGTGCACGACTCCGCACCGTGGGCGGAGTAGTGGTGGAAAACGCGATAATGCTCAGGCTCGAGGGCGCCCCGCACGAAGCTGTGCGGGGCGTTTTTCTTCAGCCGAAGCGTCAGACCAGCAGCAAAGCCCCGACGGCGGCAGGGGAGAGCAACGCCGCCACCCCCAGCACGACCACAATGGCCGCGCCCAGCGGGTTCAGAAACGCCGTCAGATTTTCCGCCCTTCCCCGCCCCAGCCCGCGTAGCAGTAGAAGTGGCCGCGCTCGCCCTTGAGGTAGTCGGAGAGGGGCTCCAAGAGCGGCTGGTGCTCATCGAGCTTTTGCAGCACCTCCTCGGGGGTGAAGAAACGCGCCTCGACGATGTGGCCGTCGGGGTCGCGGGGGTTGAGCAGGCCGTCGTACTCGGCGCGGAAGGCCATCGCTATGGTGCGCTCGTTGCGCTTGGCGTCCTCGATCTGCACCACATAGGCCAGGTGCTGGATGGCCTTCACGCGCAGGCCGGTCTCCTCGCGCACCTCGCGCACCACCGCGTCGAGCATCACCTCGCCGTTCTCCACCATCCCGCCGGGCAGGGTGTAGCGCCACTTGCCCCGGCGGCTCCAGTCGTTGGCGACCAGCAAGACCCGCCCCTGTTTGTCCATCAGGATGGCGGCCACCACCAATAGGTCACGTCTCAATCCCTGCACGATGCACCGCCTCTCGCGCTAGGCGGGCTGCTGGGATAGGCTCTGTAATTGGCGCTCCTGGTCGGCGCGCTTGAGGGCAGTCTGGAGTTCGGAGAGGTCGCCCGCGAGGACGCCCTCGAGGTTGTGGGTGGTGAAGCCGATGCGGTGGTCGGTGACGCGGCTCTGGGGGAAGTTGTAGGTCCGGATTTTTTCCGAGCGCTCGCCCGCCCCGATCTGGGCCAGCCGGTCCTCGCGGCGCTTGGCGGCCTCCTCGGCGCGCTTGATCTCGAGCAGCCGCGACCGCAGGATCGAGAGGGCCTTCTCCTTGTTCTTGATCTGGCTGCGCGACTCCATGCAGGCCACGATCATCCCGGTGGGCTTGTGCAGCACCTGCACCGCCGAGTCGGTGGTGTTGACGCCCTGCCCGCCCGGCCCGCTGGCCCGCGAGACGGTGATCTCGAGGTCGGCGGGGTCGAGCTGCACGTCCACCTCCTCGGCCTCGGGCATCACCGCAACGGTGACGGTGGAGGTGTGGATGCGGCCCTGGGTCTCGGTGGCGGGTACCCGCTGGACGCGGTGCACCCCGGCCTCATACTTCAGCAGGCCGTAGGCCCCGTCGCCGGTGACCTCGAAGCTGACCTTGGAGACCCCGCCCAGGTCGGTCTCGCTGGAGTCCAGGATCTCGGTCTTGAAGCCCTCGAGCTGGGCGAACTTGAGGATCATGTCGCGCAACTCGGCGGCGAACAGTGCGGCCTCGCCGCCGCCGGTCCCGGCCCGAATCTCCACAATCACGTCCTTGTCGTCGAGGGGGTCTTTGGGCAGCAGCAGGGTCTCGAGCTCGGCCTCGAGCTGGGGTATCCGCGCCTCGACGCGGGCCATGTCCTCCCGGGCCATCTCGGCGAAGTCGGGGTCGAAGAGCAGTTCCTTAGCGCCCGCGTGGTCGGAGAGGGCCTGCTTATACTCCCGGATCAGCGCGACCAGGTGCCCCATCTCGGAGTAGCGCTTGGACAGCCGCTGGTATTCGGTCTGGTTGGCGAGTACGGAGGGGTCGGCGAGCTGGTTCTCTACCGACTTGTACTCGGCTTCTAGGGTCTCGAGTTGTTCTAGCATAGGCGCTCACTGTGTATCAGGATACCGCCTAACCGCCGAATGCGGGGGCCGGACGCCACGTTTGGCCAGGGGTTGCCCGGGGTGGCCTACGGCCCCGCGGCGCTCGAGGCTCCCGCAGGCCCGGCCCCGGCCGACCTCCGGATTAGAACCGGATGAAAGGCCGGGTGCGCGGCAGCGAAGCCCTCGAGCAATTCCGTCTGGGCGCTGCTTCGGGAGGGCATTCGCGGGCTGCCGCCCGCCCGGCCACGCCACCGCTGCGGGGTTCAAGATTAAGTGATCTTTGGGCACTTCACAGACTCGGCCCCCCTTCACCCCCTACCATTGGGCAGGTTGGAGGAGGATGAGAATGAAGAAGACCCTAATAGGACTCCTGGCTCCCTTGGCGCTGGGCGGCATGGCCCTGGCCGACGGCTTTTCGATCACCGGCAATCTCCAGTTTCTGCCCCAGTTTGGACTGATCGGGGGGCAGTTCAGCACCCCCTACCGCAGCTATCGGGGTACCGCGCTTAACTACACCGCCAACCTCACCGACAACGTGCTGGTGGGGGCCAGCCTGCGGCCCGGCTACTTCGGCGGGCTGTTTGCCCTGGCCAGCCGGGTGGGCGGGGTGGCGGTGATTAACCTCGACCGCAACCCCAGCGGCTACATCGAGGCGGCCTTCCGGCTGGGCTCCAACCAGGTCATTGTGCCTGGCCCCTTCGCCTTCGACTTCGACGCCGGGGCGGAAATCTTTGCCACCCAGCGCCTCGCCGGCGCGGTGGTGCTCTACGGCGGTGCGGGCCTCGAGGCCACCCTGCTGGTCGCGCCGAACCTGGCCCTGACCCCCTCGCTCAACGGCTTCACCGGCCTCAAGCTCGAGCTGACCCCCGCGCTGGAGGCCTACCTCGAGGGCGGCCTGCGCTACACCTTCGGCGGCCTCAACACCCTGGCCTTCGACCTGACCAGCTCTGCCTATTACGAAATCCAGCGCGGCCTGCGGGTGGGCCTCTACACCGGCATCTTTGGCACCAACACCACCAACTTCAAGCTCGGCATTGCGGGCGAGTGGACCGAGAAGCCCGAGACCCTGGGGACGCCGGGGAACTACCTGCCCTAAGAGCGTGTTTATGAACCACTTCATGAACCCTGTTTAGCCCAGTTCTTTCAGTAATACGACGATTCAAGGGCATTCGCCTACGGCTCACTCCCTCACCCAGGGCAACCGCAAAGTCGGGTTTTTGGGAGCAACTCCGAAAGCCAGCAGGCATAACCATGAAGTCCACCCCTACAGCGTAGGGGTGGGTAGGGCGGGGTTTGTTCCGCGCTGACCCATGTATTCGCTGACTGAATGGGCG
>JANRLD010000078.1:0-73549 GCA_033762915.1 Meiothermus sp.
CGTCAGCCAGAACCCAATCCCCGCCCAAAACCCGTAGCGAAACCCGCCCTTGGTCAGCAACGGGACCAGCACGAACGGGGCCAACACCCCGAACCAGAACGGCGGCAGGCAAAGCGCCAACAGTGCGCCAAGGCCGATGGGCAGCAGAACTTGCACCGGGAGAGTTTAGCAGGGGGTGAGGAGAGAGGAAAGAGGAAGGCTCAAAGTGCAAGGCGCAAGGAGAAACCACGCGCGTCCAACCTTCTCTTGGCTGCTCTCCTCAGCGGCGCCTTTCGCGCCTACAGACATAGCGTCCAGACCGAATCTCGAGTCAGGTTGAGCTGGCGCGTGAAGGTCTCGGGGTCGTTGCCTGTGCCCACGGCGCGGAGGTCGTAGAAGCCGGGGCGCAGCTCGGTGAAGGTTCTCGAGCCGCGCACCAGCCCGAAGTACCGGTTGTTGATGTAGAGGTAGACGCTCTGGTTGGCCCCAGTGCAGCGGTTCTGGATCAGCAGATCGTAGCGGGGCCCGGCCGCCTGGGGCGGGGCGAGCCCTGGGGCACAGGCAGCCAGGGTGAGCACGGTCAGGGCCAATACGGTCCGCTTCACAGCACCATCATTGAGAGACAGTCTGAGGAATGGGCAAGAGAGCCGGGGGGTTGGCGCCGGAACCAAAACGAGAACAGCTGTAAACCTCCCGCTGGCTCTGGCTCCCACCTCCCAACTCCGGCCCCCGGCTCCAGAAGGGGCCTCGGGGGAGAACAATGACCGAGGGGTGAGTACCAGCAAAAACTCGAATTCCCTTCACCTCCTACTCCTCTCAACCCTCAACCCTCAACCCATACTCTCCCTTCACCGAACAACTTTCGGTATACTGGCGCCGTATGCTGATCCCCGTACTGCTGACCCTCCTCCACGGCGCGAACGACCTCTTCGGGGCCTTCCTGGCCCCGCTGTTGCCCAAGCTGCAACAGGCCTTCGTGGTCAGCTACGGGGCGGTCTCGGTGCTGGTGGCGCTGCAGTCGCTGACGGGGAGCCTGCTGCAGCCGGTGGCGGGCCTGATCGCCGACCGCTACGACCGGCGGCTTTTGGCAGCGCTGGGGCCGATCCTGATGGCGCTGGGCGGGGGGCTGCTGGGCTTCTTCCCACACCTGTGGGTGGCCGGGGTGGCGCTGGCGGTCTCAGGGCTGGGCTCGGCACTGTTCCATTCGGCGGCGGCGGCGATGGTGGGGCAGTACGCGCCCGCCGGGCGGCGGGGATTCTGGGTCAGTTTATTCTCCACCGGGGGCTACACCGGGGCGGCACTGGCCCCGCTGGTCGCGCTCTCCATCGTTAATCAGGGTGAGGACCTGCCCCGCCTGGCGTGGCTGATCCCGCTGGCAATCCTGCCGGGCGTGCTGCTGATCGTTCTGGCCAAGCGCACGGTGCTGCGGGGCAAGCCCTCGAGCTTTTCCGACCTGGCTCGAGTCTTCCGGGGGCAGGTGGCCCGGCTATGGGCGGTGACCACCCTGCGCTCCATCGTCTTCATGAGCTTCTCCACCACCATCCCCTTCTGGTTTCACCAGCGCGGACTTTCCGACGACTGGGTGAAGGTGGTACTGACCGTCTACGCCCTGGCCGCCACCGCCGGGGCCTTCCTGGGCGGCACCCTCTCCGACGTGTTGGGACGGCGCACGGTGGTGGTGGGGACCATGTGGGTGGCAATCCCGCTGTATGTGGTGCTGCTGATCTTGCCCCCGGAGAGCTTCTGGTATTTACCGATCCTGGCCCTCACCGGGGCACTGATGAACGCGGTGGTTCCGGTGGCGGTGGTGATGGCCCAGGAGCACGAGCCCAAGCAGATGGCCACCGTCTCGGGGCTGCTGATGGGCTTCACCTGGGGCTTTGCGGGGCTCTTGTACGGGCTGGTGGGGCCGCTGGTGGAGGGCTTCGGGGTGATCCCCAGCCTTACCCTAATTGGGCTGCTGCTGATCCCGGCGCTGCTGCTTTCGCTGGGGGTGCGGGAGGCGGGCGGGCGCGAACAGTCAGGCAGCGCGGCGGTTAAGGCTTAACGCCTGGCCCGCCCTTAACGCCTAGCTTGGCCGATATTTGCCGCCGGAGCTGGCTAGACTTGATGGGATGTCTGCCGCGAACCCCCTGCTAATTAGCGTCCACGTCGAGCCCGACCGGTACGACGCCGCACTGCGGGTGATCGGGCTGGCCCTCGAGGCCAGGGGCTACGAGGCCCCCGGCCACACCGACCGGGTGACCGAGTGGGCGGTGCAGCTCGGGCGCAAGCTGCGGCTCGGCCCGGAGCAACTGCGCGAACTGCGCTGGGGTGCCCTGCTGCACGACTGCGGCAAGATTATGCTCCCCGACCAAATCCTGCTCAAGCCGGGCCGCCTGACCCCGCACGAGCGGCACCTTATGGAGGTTCACGTCGAGCACGGGGTTCGCATCGTGGATCGGCTGGGCTTTGTGCCGAGGGGCTCGAGACAAGTGATCCTATGTCACCACGAGCGCTGGGATGGTCAGGGCTACCCGCAGCGCCTCAAGGGAGCCAAGATCCCCCTACTGGCCCGCATCTTTGCGGTGGTGGAGGTCTACGACGCCCTACTGGGCGAGCGGGTCTACAAGCCCGCCATGACCGAGGGTGAGGCCCTCAAAGAACTCTGGGGGGCCGCCAAATCCGGCCAACTCGAGCCCCGCCTGGTAGAGACCTTCGCTCGCATGATGGACGCCCCGCAGATCGAGGTGGAGGCGCTCGGCGACGAGCCCAAGAACAGCTACACCTATTGGGAGGAATGACGACAGTTCGCGCCACCTCGCACATCCGGGCCTCCGTGCGGGGGATTCGTGGGATAGGCTGTTGGGGAACAGGGGCCGGGAACCGCTCTAGGGCGTCGGAAGGTCCGGGAAGACGCGGACGCTGAGGGCCAGCCGGAGGGAGAACGGCTCGGGGCCGAGTCGTGCGAAGAGGATGCTCTCGATCTGAACGTCCTCCCGCGCCCAGGTGTACCCCAGACCGAGCTGTGCCCTCAGCGCATCGGGGTCGAAGAACACCTTGATCACACCACTCCACAAATCCTCTTCTCCCTGCGGTAGGGTGACCTGCCCGGCGATCAGCGGGCGGACGGGCTCGAGCACGCTCGGCGCAGCCCGTCCGCCCTCGAGCATCCACATCCCGTCTCCCAGCGCCCCGCTCACCCCGAGCAGGTAGCGCCAGTCGGCCGGGTAGCCCAACGCCCAGACTTCAGCGTACAAGACCCTCTCGGCAAACGTTCCGCTGCCACCGAACCCAGCAAAAACCTGGTCGCCCCGATAGAGCAGGTGGCCCTCGAGCTCGAAATCCCCGAACTCCCGCCGCAAGCTGAGGACGGGCGCAACCGCTCCGGAATCTTCCAGCAGCGCCAGACGCACTCGAGCCCCCGCAGGGTTCCAGCTCGCCCGAATGCCCCATCGGCCCTGCCGGTTTCCCAGCGAACCCAGCGGCTCGAGGCCAAAGGGCAAGCTCAGCCGGGCGGTCTCGAGAGGCAGGCGCTCGAGGCCCGCGCTCAGGTCAAACTCGCCCTGCCGGTACAGCGCGTACAGCTCGGTCAGGCCGGCGTCCGAGGTTGCTCGCTGCGCGAAGCTCACCGCGGGGTCGAGCACGAGGTTGAGGGTGACGGGCTCGAGACCATACCGTGCCTCAAAGTGCGCTCCAATTCCCCAGGACGCCGACGGCGGCCGCAGGGCGTCGAGGGCGAATGCGCCGGTCAGGCGGAACTCGAGCCTGGTCTCGAGGGCTTGCGCCAGGGCCGGCGGGAAGCAAGAGGCGAGAAACAAGAGGCAAAAAACCACGAGCCACTGGCGTTTAGCGATGAGCCAAAGCGAAAACGCCGTGGGGCAAGCTCCTTCAGCCCATCTTGAGGTCGGCAGCTTGGTGCGCTTGCGCACCCAAAAGGTGTTCACCTTCCCTCCTTCCCACTTTCCCTTGGCTTTCAGGCGGCAATCCGCCCGTCCTCTAGCCGCACCACCCGATTGACCCGCTCGAGCAGCCTGGGGTCGTGGGTGCTGAAGACGAAGGTCACGCCCTCTTCGCGGTTCAGCTTGTGCAGGTGCTCGATCAAGGCCAGGCCGGTCTTGGAGTCGAGGTTGGCGGTAGGCTCGTCGGCCAGGATGATCTTGGGGCCAGCGGCCAGTGCCCTGGCTACCGCGACGCGCTGCTGCTGCCCGCCCGAGAGCTGGTTGGGGCGGCGATCGGCGTACGCCGCCATGCCCAGCGTCTCGAGGGCCGCCATCGCCTTCTTCTCCCGCTCGGCCCTGGACTCGCCGCGCAACTCGAGGACGAAGGCGGCGTTCTCCAGCGCCGTCAAGACGGGGATCAAGTTGTAGGCCTGGAACACGAACCCCACATTCCACAGCCGCAGGTCGGCCAGCCTGCCCTTTTCGAGCGGGTCTATGCGCTCGCCAGCCAACCAGACCTCGCCCGAGCTGGGCTTGTCCAGGCCGCCCATCAGGTGCAAGAGCGTACTCTTACCCGAGCCTGACGGACCCGCTAGCGCGGTGAACTCACCAGGGCCGACCCCCAGGCTCACCCCGCGCAGGGCTTGCGTCTCCACACTGTCGAGCTTGTAGGTTTTGGTCAGGTCTTTGACCAGCAGGATTGGGTTCACTATCCCTCCGAGGATGCCCGAAGGCGAGGAAAGAGGTGAGGACGAGAGCGCGACGAGGAGGTGCGGCTGTTCATGCTTATCCTTCTCTGCTTCCGCTGCACTTCAAGCCGCGAAGCGCATCGCCTCGACCGGCTCCAGCCGCGCCGCCACCCGCGCGGGCCACCAGGCCGCGATCAGGCCGGTGAGCAGGGCCAGGGCGACCGTCACCAGCAGGTCGTAGGGGCCGAGACTCACGTAAAGCACCTCGGGCATACCGAAGTCGCCGGCGGCCTGTCCCCACAGGGCTTCGGTGGGCAGCCCTCGCGAGAGCCCCAGCACCAGCAGCATGCCGAGCACGGCTCCCACCGCGGCTCCCACCACGCACAGCAGCAAACTCTCGAGCAGCACCATCCGGGTCATCTTGCCCGGGCCCGCGCCCAGCGCCACAATCACCCCGAACTCTCTGGTGCGCTCGAGCAGGCTCAGGTAAATGGTGTTGACCACCAACAGCCCGGCCAGCCCGAAGAAGATCAGGGTGAACGAGAGCCCCAGCGGCCCGATGATCTGTAGAATCTGAGCCAGCGCAGGGTTGGCCTCGCGCCAGGTCTCGAGGGCGAGCCCAGGGCCGAGGGCCGAAGCCATGGCGGGCTGCAAGCCGGCGAGCGCGAAATCCTGGTTGAGGCGGGTGAAGGACAGGTGCAGCTCGAGCCGGGTTGCACCGCCTGGTGCAGCCAGGTCCTGGGCGGCGGTCAGCGAAACGAAGGCGGTGCGGGCCTCGGCGGCGCTGTCGGCGACCCTGACCAGCCCCACCACCCGGTAGATCGCCGCCCCCGCGCCCTCGGTGCCGGGCGCATAGACGTATACCGGGTCGCCCATCTTCACCTTGAGGGCGCTGGCGAGCCCCACGCCCAGCGCGATACCGCCGGGCTCGGTCGGCAGCCGGCCCTCCCGCAGGTACTCCCGGCTGAACTGCTCGCGCAGACGCTCGGGCTGCTCCCTGCCGATGAGCACCACCCCTCGAGAGCGCCCCTCGCCCGATAGCAGTGCGGGCACCTCCAGCGACACCACCATCTGGGTTCCGGCGGTCGGTTGGGCTTGCTCGAGCCGGCCCCGCACGCCCTCGACGTTGGGAATGATCTGGTCGCGCAGCTCGCGCTTGTCGCGGTAGCCGGCCACCCGCACCTGGAAGTGCCCCGCCGCGTCGGTCAGCGAGACGTACAGGCTGTTCTCGAAAGCCCCCAGGAACCCCCGAAACAAGAGCGTGTAAAACACCGCCAGCGCCACCACGCCCAGCGTGATCAGGCTGCGCCCGCGCTGCCGCCAGACGTTGCGCCACGCAAGTGGGAAGAGGTCGAACATGCTTTCTCCTATTCGGGCTTTTCAAGGCTAAAGGCCTGGAGGTCGAAGGTCTGTAAGGACCTCTTGGCTCTTGGCTCTCGGCCACAGACCCTGGCGATCCCTCAACACCCCGTTTCCAGCGCCCGCTGCGTGAAACAGCCCTGCGGCAGGCTGACGCCGAACTGGTAGCCGCTGTAGACCAGGGTGGTACGGTTGCCGGGGCGCAGCAGGTCTTCGATGGCCATCTGCACCGGGAAGGTACGGCCGCCGGCCTCGGCGAACTGAGAGAAGCTGATCCGGCGCACGGCCTGGTTGCGCTGGTCGAAGTAGGTCACCTCGAGCGGCACGAACCCCTTCAGCCGGGCTTTGAGCGTGACCTTGCCGTAGGGGGTGGGGGCGTCGGGCCTAGGGGTGAGCTCGAGGGTCAGCGTCTCGGCGTCCTCGGAGGCGACCTTGGGGGTGTAGTCGTGCTCGAGGTCGCGCCCGGCGAGGTCGCTGTAGGACAAGTCAGAGCCAAGGAAACTATCCGAGCGCCCGCTGGGCGGCAGCCGCAGAACCCGCTTGAGGGCGGGGTTGTAGATCAGGATGTTCTCGCCGTCGCGCAAGAAGGCCTGGCCCGCCTCCCGGGCCGGGGCCTTGACCCGGCTCAAGGCCCGCTGGTTGCCGTCGCTCACGATGTCCAGCACGTACTGGGTCTGTCGGTCGGGCCGGACCACGTTCAGCGTCAGCGTCGCCCGCAGGGTTCCGCCGCGCTGGTTGTCCACGACGGACTTAAGGACGGCCCGGGGGTCGCGCTGTGCGTGTGCATACCCGGCGAGGAGCGCGCAACACGCGATAAGCCCCAGGATCTTGCCTCCCGCTATCAAGTAGTTCATACCTTCAACTCCCGCTCTCAGTCTGTCTTCAGGGCCTCAGCCGCGTTCAGCCGCAACACCCGCCGGGCCGGGATCCAGACCGAGAAGATCGCCGCGAGCGCGATGGTTCCAGCGGCGTAGAGGGCGTAGACCGGCTTCTGGGCGGTGTAGATTTCCTGGCCGGTGCCCAAGCTCTGGAAGGCCCCGCCGTAGCCGGCGAAGAGCGGCCCCAGCACATTGAAGTTGGCCAGCCAGGCGTTGACGCCGTAGCCCACCGCCAGCCCGATCAGCCAGCCCAGCGAGGTGGCGAAAACCGCCTCGAGCGTCACCATCTGGGCCATCCGCCGGGGGTTCATCCCAACCGCGGTGGTCACTCCGAACTCCCGGGTGCGCTCGAGCACGCTCACCAGCACCGTGCTGGTGACCGCCAGCGCCGCGAAGATCGAGAACAGCAGGGCAATCACGGTGATCGAGGCCTGTTTGGTGCCCACCGCCTGTGACAGACCGCCCAGCAGTTGCGAGAGGTCGTAGGCCCTGGTGCCGCCCGGGAGGACGGGCTGCACGGCTCGAGCCACAGCCGCCTCCTGGCCCCTGGGCACATCCAGCGCGACACCGGTCGCGGTCTTTAGGCCGGTGAGCCCTCGAGCCTGACCGATGTCCAGCAGCACCGCACCGTCGTCCACCGCCGCGACCCCAGAGTCGGCGACCCCGACCAAGGTCAGCCCCGCCGCCTGCTGGCCCGCCGAGGCGCTCACCTCGAGCACCACGCGCTCCCCGAGCCGTACGTCGAGCCGCGCCGCGAGGTTCTTGCCCAGCACCACCTCGCCCGGCTTCTGCAGCATCCGACCCTGCCGGATACTGCCGGGGATGCCGCTCACCCCGGCCTCGAGGCCGGGGTCGACCCCTCGAGCCTGCACCCCCTGCGAGGTGTACGCCGAGCGCAGCAGTCCGGGAAACTCCAGCCGTGGCGCGACGTTCCGCACCCCAGGCTGGCCCTTCAGCGCGTCCACGAAGGCCAGGCTGGACAGGCCGTTGGCGGGGTCGGGGTCATGGAAGTACGCCTCGCTACTAACGATGGCAGGGGCGCTCAGGAAGCGGGCGTTGCCCGTCATCATCGAGTCGAAGAAGCCGTCCTGCAGGCCCCAGAACAGGATGATCGAGACCGTCGCATAGATCACCACCAGCATCAGCAGCCAAGTACGCCGCCGGTGCCGCCAGAGGTTGCGCCAGGCCAGCCGGGGCAGTGCGCCGAAGTTGGCGGGCTGCCGGGGCAGCGTGAGCGAGCTGGGTTGTGCCATGGTTACCTCCCGGGGAAGGCCGGGCGGCCTCGAGCATTGTGCCCGAGCGTCCGCATCCAAACCTTTCTACGTACCTCCCGCGTGTGTGGTGCCCGGCCGCAGGCCGGTCCAGAATTGCGCCCAAGTTACCTCAGGTCTACGCGGGTCAGAGGGGGCAACTGTGACGTTGCTGGCGCAACTCCCTAGGGGCGTTTAGGGGCGGCATCTCCTTCAGCGATGCCGACACTTAGGTCGCTAGCGCGACCGGGAGGGCTTTGTCCTGCGGGCGGGCGGGGCCTCATGCTCCACCTCCTCGGGCTCGCGGTAGTTCTCGAAGAAGTTGTCTATCAGCACCGCGACCCGGTTGTAGAAGTGCTCCATGCTCTTGAGGCGCTTGCGGGTGGGCGGGGAAAGGCCCTCCAGCCGCGCCCCCCGCTGGATCAGGGCGGAGAGGGCCAGCGAGGCGTTGAGCTTCATCTGTACGGTCTTGATGTGGTGGCCATCGGCAGCTCGGTAGTAGTCACGGCGGTCGCCGGGAACGGTGCTTTTCTCGACAATATACATAGCCTGGAGCTGCCGGGCCATCGTCGAGGCGCTGGCCTTGGAGATGTTGAGCTCGTTGGCGATCTGCTCGAGGCTCAAGTGGGGCGCGTCGGTGACCAGCAGCAGCCCGTACATCCGCCCGAAAATGCGCGGCATGCCGTACTGCTCGAAGAACAGCCCGAAGTCCTCGATCAGCTTGTCTCGCGGGGCCAACACGCCTTAAGTTTACTATGTTCATTTCGTTCAGTCAATACTGAACGAAATGAACAATACTCATACAACTCGAACAGGACGCACTCATCACGTTTCCCACCATTACCTCCCTCACGGCGGCAGGTAATGTACTCCCTAACAGCAAAAACCGCCCGCTTTAGCGCCGAAGGGAGTAAGTTGCTCCAGGGCAGATTTGCAAGACCGGCGAACGCCGAAAACATGTGTCTGGCGCAATTCCCAACGGGTGTTTCGGGGCGGGTTCCTGCATTTCAACTATGGAGATACTTATGTGTGGGAACCGCTCTCAGGGCCGGTGCACCTCCTCGAGGCTACCCCCAAGAACGCTGGGAGTTCCGGGCCACACCAGACAGCCCGAGCCAGAAGGTCCAGAGGTGGGGGTCACGGGTAGCCAACGACACCTAGAGTTGTCGCAAGAACTTCAGTCTCTCCATGTGCTGGACACCCTCGCCGCCCTCGTGGCCGTTGTAGGGATAGACCCGTATCTCCTTCTGGCCCGCGTAGTGGTTATAGGCGGCGTAGACGGTGCTCGGCGGGCAAATCTCGTCCATGAGCGCCACCGAGAAGAGGGCCTTGGCCCTGGCCCTGGCCGAGAAACTGACCCCGTCGAAGTAGGAGAGCGTCTCGAAGACCGTCTCCACCTTGTCGCGGTGGACCTTGCAAAACCCAGAAATCTCGTTGTACGGGGCGGTGTCTATGATCTCGGTGGCGCGGCGGTAGTGGCAGAGGAAGGGCACGTCAGGCATGGCCAACCTGACCTCGGGCACCAGGCCCGCCACCGCCAGCGTCAGCCCACCGCCCTGCGAGATGCCCGTCACCGCCACGCGCCCGGGGTCAACCTCCGGGTGGGCCTGGGCGGCCTCTACGGCCCGCACCGCGTCGGTCATCAGTCGGCGGTAGTAGTAGGTCTTGGGTGAGAGGACGCCCCTGGTCATGAAGCCGGGGTGCTGGGGGTTGTCGCCCTCGAGGGCGAGGTCGGGGGTGTCGCCACCGGTGCCCCAGCGACTGCCCTGGCCCCGCGTGTCCATCAGCAGGTGGGCGTAGCCCGCGCTGGCGTAGGCCAGGCAGCGGTCCACCGGCAGGCCGCGCCCGCCGCCGTAGCCGACGTATTCCACCACCACGGGCAGCCTGCCCTCGCGACTCTTGGGCAGGGTGAACCAGGCCTTGATCGGCTGGCCGCCGAAGCCGGAAAAGGTCAGGTCGAAGACCTCGAGCGTCCGCAACAGACCATCCGTAGGTTCGAAGGTGGCGTTGAGCGGGTGGCTGCGCGCGTCGCTGAGGGTCTGCTCCCAGAAGGCATCGAAGTCGGCCGGCTCAGGCAGCTCGGGGCGGTAGGTCTGGAGCTTCTCGAGGGGGAAGTCGAAGAGGGGCATGGTGCGGCCATCATAATCCACCCCGAAACTGGTACGATGCGGCGGCGAGGGAGAAAACCATGGCGCGACCCGTGACGTTGTTCACCGGCCAGTGGGCCGACCTGCCCCTGAGCGAACTGGCCCCACTAGCCAGGGAGATGGGCTACGACGGCCTCGAGCTGGCCTGCTGGGGCGATCACTTCGACGTACAAGAGGCGCTTCGTTCCAAGGGCTATGTCAAAGAGAAGCGGGCCTTGCTCGAGAAAAACAACCTCAAGTGCTTTGCGATCTCCGCCCACCTCGTGGGGCAGGCGGTCTGTGACCTGATCGACGAGCGCCACCGCTCAATCCTGCCCCCACAGGTCTGGGGCGACGGCGACCCCGAGGGTGTGCGCCGCCGCGCCGCCAAGGAGATCGCCGACACCGCCAAGGCCGCCGCCAAGTTCGGGGTCAAGGTGGTGAACGGGTTTACGGGCTCATCCATCTGGCACTCGATCTACGCCTTCCCGCCCACCAGTCAGGAGTACTGGGATAAGGGCTTCGCCGACTTCGCCAAGCGCTGGCTGCCGATTCTGAAGGTATTCGACTCGGTGGATGTGAACTTCGCCCTCGAGGTTCACCCCACCGAAATCGCCTTCGACATCGCCTCGGCCCAACGCGCCGTCCAGGCCCTGAACGGCCACAGACGCTTCGGCTTCAACTACGACCCATCGCACCTCGGCTACCAGGGCGTCGACTATGTGAAGTTCATCCGCGTCTTCGCCGACCGCATCTACCACGCGCACATGAAGGACGTCTGGTGGGGCCACGGCGACGGCACCGTGGGGGTCTTCGGCGGCCACGTCAGCTTCGGCGACAGCCGGCGGTTCTGGGACTTCAGGAGCGTGGGGCGGGGCGACATCAACTTCGAGGAGATCATCGTGGCCCTCAACGACATCGGCTACGACGGCCCCCTGAGCGTGGAGTGGGAGGACAGCCGCATGGACAGGGTCCACGGCGCGACCGAGAGCGCGGCTTTCTGTAAGAAGCTGGATTTCAAGCCCTCGAGCCGGGCCTTCGACGCCGCCTTCGAGAAGTCCTGAGGCTCAGCCGACCAGCAGCTCGGCGGCCTTCTCCGCGACCATTATGGTGGGGACGTTGGTGTTGCCGCGCACCACGCCGGGCATCACCGAGGCGTCGGCCACGTAAAGGTTCTCCGTCCCGTAGACCTTCAGGCCCTCGTCCACCACCTTGCCCAGGCTGCACGTCCCGGCGGGGTGGTAGAGGGTCTGGAGGTTGGCCCGGACATAGCCCTCGATTTCGGCTCGAGACTGCAAACCGTCGTGCAAGGCGGGCTCGCCCCGGTAGGCCTCGAAGGCGGCTTGCCCCGCGAGCAGGCAGGCGTGCTCAAAGGCACGAACAAAGAACTCGAGGTCTCCCCTATCGCCCAGGTAGTTCGGCTGGATCAGCGGCGCGGCCTCGGGGTCAGGCGAGTGGAGGCCGACGAAGCCCCGGCTCCGGGGCGCCACCCCCACCGGGCCGACGGTGAAGAAGTGGCCCCGCCGGGGCCGGTCGAAGCCATGGTCGTGGAAGAAGGCCGGGCCAAAGTGGTACTGCAGGTCGGGCGCGGGCGCGTCGGGCATCAAGCGCACGAAAGCCCCGCCCTCGGCCACGTTGGAGGTGAAGGGGCCGGAACGGCTCAAGAGGTAGTGCGCCAGGTTGAGCAGGTTTTCGGCTCGGTCGAGGCTGATGGGCTGCTTGCAGCGGTAGATCACCGGCAGGGCCAGGTGGTCCCAAAGGTTGTGGCCCACCGGCAGGGCCTGCTGGACAGGGATGCCGTGCCGGCGCAGGTGGTCGGCAGGCCCGACGCCGGAGAGCAGCAGGAGTTGCGGCGACTGCACAGCCCCGCTCGAGAGCACCACCCGCCCGGCGTGGGCGGTTTTAACCTCGCCCCGGTGGCGGTACTGCACCCCCACGGCAAGGTTGCGGTCAAACAGCACCTTGTGCGCCCTGGCCTCAGCATGGACGGTCAGGTTGGGGCGGCTTAGGGCTGGGGTCAGGTAGGCGTCGGCGGCGCTGTGGCGTGCGCCGTTCTTACAGGTGACGTCGAACAGCCCCGCACCTTCTTGCTCGGCCCCGTTGAAGTCGGAGTTCTCAGTCAGCCCGGCCTGCTTACAGGCTTCCACGAACACGTGGGTAAGCGGGTTGGTGTAGCGCCGCCGCTCGACGTTAAGCGGGCCACCGGTAGCGTGGTAATCCGACTTGCCCAAAAAGTGGTGCTCGAGCCGCTTGAAGTAGGGCAGCAGTTCCCGAAAGCTCCACCCTCTGACCTTCCAATCATCGTAGTCAAAGCGGTTGCCCCGCATGTAGATCATGGCGTTGATGGCGCTGCTGCCGCCCAGCGTCTTGCCCCTGGGCCAGTACAGCCTGCGCCCGTCCAGCTCGCCCTGGGGCTCGGTGAAAAAAGCCCAGTCGGCCTTGGTCTTGTAGAGCCTGGGGAAGGCGGCGGGCACCCGGTGGTTGAGGTCTTTGGGCGGCCCACCGGCCTCGAGCAGCAACACCCTTACCGCCGGCTTAGCGCTCAGCCGGTTGGCCAGCACGCACCCCGCCGACCCCGCCCCAATGATGATGTAGTCGTACTCGGTAGACATCGCTTGGAGTAAGTTTACCCCATCACGTTTTTGCCCTGCTGCGCCTTGAAACGCGCGGCTCCGGCTCTATACTTAACGCTATGGGTCAGGGGAGTACCGACACGCTCAGCCGCACCAATACCCGCATTCAGAAGGCCCCCATGTACAAGGTGCTGCTGCTGAACGACGACTACACCACCTGGGATTTCGTGGTCTTCGTGCTGATGCGCTTCTTCGGCAAGAGCGAAGCCGAGGCCCACCAGGGGACGCTGGAAGTCCACCAAAAAGGCATCTACGTGGCGGGCATCTACACCTTCGAGATCGCCGAGACCAAGGCCAACCAGGTCATCCGCGCAGCTCAGGAAGAGGGGCATCCCTTTCAGGCCACGGTAGAGCCGGAGTAGTGCTTGAGCCCTTGCGGGGCCTGCACTACCAGAATCAACTCGAGAACCCCGGAGTATCCCCGTGATAGGTTTTGCGAAACCCGGCCCGCGACAGCCCGGGGGACTGCGCCCGCAGCCGGCCTGCGGGACGGTGGCAGTTCGCGCGCCTCAACCCCCGACCTTCTCCTTCACCAACTCTCCGTACAAGTCCGGTCGGCGCTGCTGAAAGACTGGGAAATCTTGGCGCAGTTTACGCAAAGGTGCGGGGTCGAGTTCGACAGTCATCACGCCCTCACGCTCGAGGCGGGCCATCTCCATGCCCATAAAGTCCACGGCAAAGCTGGCCACCCCGAAGGGCTCCTCGGCGTGGTTGGCGGAGATCAGGTAGGCCTGGTTTTCAGCCGCCCGCGACTTGCAAAACAGCTCCCAGGCGTAGCCCCGGCTGGCAGGCCAGGCCGAAGGCACCACGAAGACCTCCGCCCCTTGCAAGGCGTAGCTGCGGAACAGCTCGGGGAAGCGCAGGTCGAAGCAGATCGAGACCGCGACCTTGAGGCCGCCCACCTCCACCATTACCAGGCGGTTGCCCGGGAGCATGTTGGTGGGCTCGTTGAAGGCAGGGATCAGGTGGTTCTTGGTGTAGCAGGCCACCTCCGCGCCGCCCGCGAAGACGCTGGCCTGGTTGAGGTACTGCTGGGCCCGGGGGCGGCCCGGCACGGGCTTGGGCGAGTGGGCGTGGGCGCTGGGCGAGTCGGCGTGCTCGAGCATCCCCGCCACAATCACCGTCCGGTTGCCTGCCGTGGCGGCCTGCAACGCGCCCTTGAGTTCGCCCGCCAGCGCGGCCTCCTCGAGCCGGTAGCTGACCGCGAACAGCTCGGGCAGCACAATCAGGTCGGCCCCTTCGGACTGGGCCTGGGAGACCAGCTCGAGGGCGGCCTCGAGGGTATCATGGGCGGTCCCGCGGGTGGCGATGTGAATCGAAGAGATTTTCAACTGCGGCGGCAGGTGTTGGGCGGCATCCTTCACGACTCGCTCCTTTGGCGCACGAGCTGGATGCGGTGGGCGATGAAGGGCAGTACCAGCCCCACCCCCGTCCCCAGCAGCGCCGCCCCGATCTCGCCCTGCACGCTTTGCATCAGGATCACGACGGCGATCATCCCGGCGAACAGCGGCACCACGAAGGGCTTCTTGTCCGGGTACTGTACCGCCGCCGCCCCCAGCAGCGTACAGACCGTGAGGGTCGAGCCAAAGGTGTCGCGGGCGATGAAGAAGAAGTAGATCAGCCCCACGATGCTCACGACGATCAGCACCTGGGCCACCTTGGCCGGGGGAAGCATCTGCAAACGCATGGGACTAGGGTACAGGAAGTGGGGGGTGGGGAGTAGGGGGTGAGAGATCATCAGCCGTAGGCCATCGGCGATAGGGGGATACGGCTTTAGCCACCAAAGCGACTCTCGGGCAGTAGAAACGCCGAAGACCGTATGGTCTTCGGCGTTTTGCTGTTCGCGATCGGACTCGAGACCTGCCAAGAGGCCAACGGCCGGGAGTTAGTGCTTAATGAACCGCCAGACGATCAGACTCGAGACGATCAGCCCCAGGCCGCCCCAGGCCACCTGCGGCTCGCTGCCCGCGAAGCCCAGCAGCGCGGCCAGCACGCCCGCGCTGAGAAAACCGAGCGCATACTTGGGGTTGACGGTCACGCCCAGGATCAGCGCGACCAGGAAGCCCGACACAGCGGGCGGGAGCCCGGCCCCCACCACCACGATGCCGACCAGTAGGGCGAGGGTAATCACCAGCCCCACCACATACGCGCCGGGGAAGGGCTCTTTGCGGGTTTTTTCGGGTTTGCCGCCGTATTCAGCCATAGTGTTGTCCTTAGAAGTATAGCAGTAGGGAAAGGGGATTGTGTGCCAGGGAGACGGCGAAGCGCGAACGGATTGTTGGGGCGTTGGCGGTTCTGCGTCCCCTATCGAAAAGCCTCCGGCGTCTCCAGGCTCCTCCAGGCCAGCTTGCCGTCTTGTACGGGGGGCCAGAGCACGAAGGTGGCCTTGCCGCCGATCTGGCCGAGGGGGATGGGGCCGAAGCCCCTCGAGTCCTCCGAGCCGCCGAAAGAACGGTTGTCGCCCATCACGAAGTAATTGCCCGGGGGGACGGTGTACTCGCCGGTCTGACCCTCGCGGAAGGGCCAGCGGTCGGAGTTGGCGCGGTCGGACTCGGTGTCGAGCTGGTTGAGGTGACGCCAGAAGGGGACGGTGTGGGCCTCTTCCACCGGCCGACCGTTGAGGTAGAGCTGGCCCCCCTCCATGCGGAGCCTGTCGCCGGGCAAGCCCACAATCCGCTTGATGAAGTAGGGGCGGAAGGTCGCGCCCCACTGCCCGAAGAAGGGCATCGGCTGCACCGCGTAGGGCGAGGCCGCGTTGGGGCGCACCACCACTAGGTCACCCCGCTTAAAGCTGCCCAGACCAAAGCGGTGCAGCCAGGTCTGGTACTTGGGCACGAACAGGCGCTGGCCGTTTTGGAGGTTGGGCAGGTCGGACGTCCCCACCACCCCGACGGTAGTGAAGAGGAAGGTGGTGAGTAAGAAGGCCAACAGGATGGCCTCGCCGACGGGGCGGAGCCATTCCAGGAACAGATACCGGACAAAGCCGGGGCTCTGAGCGGGCGGCGTGCCCGTTTGGGTTTCGACGGGTTGCACGGGGTACCTCGAGGGATGCGGGTGGCATGTGGCTTGTGGCCGAGAGCCAAAAGCGCCGAGTATTCGGGAATGAGTGCCGGGCTTGGGCTTAGGTGTGCAGATTCGCTCGAGGCGGCGCACGCGGGAGCGCAGAAGCCTCGATCCGAGGGGGAAGGCCCGGCGCGGGAAGCTCGAGCCCAACCCGGAGCGCATGAGCCCGAAGCGTCATCCCAGCCTTTTGCGGAAGGGCAGCACTCGAGCCCCCCTGAATCGCCAACATCTGCTGCGGCGACGAAGTCTTAGGGGCCGTGGTCTGGGGCGGGCAGTGATCCAGACAGGCCTGCGGGGGGAAAAGCTGCTCGAGGGTGTGGCTGAGGGCGAAGCGGGCCTCGGAGCTCGAGAAGGTCAACAACACCAGGAGGGGCAACAGCTTCGGCCATAGCCCCTGGGTTTGTAGCCTGCGCCACGTCATCCTGGGTTTGATGATACACCCCCAGATGACGGGGGGCTGAAAGAGGTCGCCCTGGCTCAGACCTCCTCGAGCTTCTCCACCTCCGCCTGGGGCACGGCAACGGCCGCCGGAATGGGTAAGTGCCCGGGTGCCCCCAGCAACACGCGGTAGAGGTCGCTCAGGACTGCGCTGGCGGTCACGCCGGCGCCGGCGCCCGCCCCCGCAAAGACCAATTGGCCGATGGGGTCACCTTTGTAGACCATCGCGTTTCGCCCGCTCCCCATCGTGACCAGGGGGTGCTCGGCGGGCAGGCGGACGGGCCGAACCGCCCCCACCCATTGCCCCTTCTCGGGGTACAGGCTGGCCACCAGTTTGATGGCCTGGCCCTTAGCGCGGGCCTCCTTCAGCATCTCGGGAGTGAGGTGTTGGATACCCCGGGTGTGCCTCAGCACCCGGTCCCAGTTGAGGTTGGGGTCTACGGTCAGGCGGCCCAGCACGGTGATCTTGTGCGCCGAGTCGATTCCGCCCACGTCGAGGTTGGGGTCGGCCTCGAGGTAGCCCAGGTCGCCCGCCTCCTTGAAGGCCTCGGCGTAGGTCGCCCCCTCCTCGAGCCGCCGGATGATGTAGCTGCAGGTCCCGTTGACGATGCCGTGCATCTCCGTGGTCTGGTTGCCCCACAGGCTCTGCAAGGCCCCGATGATGGGCGTGCCCGCCATCACGCTGGCCTCGTAGTGCAAGTCGCCCTCCTCGGCGTAGGGGCGCAGCTCGTCCCAGCGCTCGGCCAGCAGCGCCTTGTTGGCCGTGACCACCGGGAGGCCGCGCTGGAGCGCCTCGAGCACCATCTCTCCGGCCTGGTCGGTACCGCCCGCCACCTCCACCAGCACGTCCACGTCGTCCAGGAAGCCCTCGGCCTTGGCGGTGAGGAGCCTCGAGGCAATACCCGGCCTGGCCTTCTTCTCGTCGCGCACCAGCACTTTTGCCAGTTCCACCTTCACGTCCAGCGCCCTGAAGCGCTCCTGGTGCTTGGGCAGCAGCTCGGCCAGCCCGCCCCCCACCGTGCCCGCGCCCATCATGCCGATGCGAATGGTTTCCATGAACGATAGCCTACCTTGAGCGGTGAGCGACGGGCAATGCGCACAAAGCTGAAGGCCACCCGCCGTAAACCGACTGGATTCCAGTCATGACCCGGCGGAAACGCCTTGAGGCTTCTACCGAGACGCTGCGGAGCGCCGCAGTGGTGGGGAGCGAGATCAGGGGCACGGCGCTTTTGCCGGCTTGGCCGTCGGCTGTCGCTCACGGCTCACTGCACATTGCTCTAAGCTATTCTTCGTGGCCGCCCAACAGACCCTCACCCAAGCCGCGCAGGAGCGGGGGTTCGTGACGGCCTGGGCCGGGCTGGATTTACCGGAGGAGGCCAGGAAGCGTAATCGAGACTGGATCGAGCAAGGCCACCAAGCCGAGATGGGCTACTTGAACCAGAATCTCGAGACCCGCCTGAACCCCAAATCCCGCTTCGGCTGGGCCAGAAGTGTGCTGGTGTTGGCCGCCCCGCACAGCTACCCCAGGCCCGAAAAACCCGGTGATGGCCTCCGCGTCGGCAAGGTCGCCCGCTACGCCTGGGTGAGGGATTATCACCTGCTGATTCAGCCGCACTTGCGGGCCTTGGAGGAACTGGCAAAGGAGTTGGGCTTGGGGGCCAAGGGCTACGTGGACACCGGACCCCTCTCCGAGCGGGCCTACGGCGCGTTGGGGTCTCTGGGCTGGGTAGGCCGCAACGCCATGCTGATGCGGATGGGTGAAGGCACGTATCTGACACTGGCCATGCTGCTGACCACCCTCTCCCCAGCCCCCCACCCAGACGGACAGGGCCTCTATCCCAACCGCTGCGGCTCCTGCACCCGCTGCGTCGCCGCCTGCCCCACGGGCGCTCTGCTGGGCGACGGCTCGCTCGACTCGAGGCGCTGCATCGCCTATTGGACGATAGAGCACCGGGGGTTGATCCCAACCGACCTCTGGCCTTTTTTCGACGAGTGGCTGTTTGGCTGCGACATCTGTCAAGAAGTGTGTCCCTGGAATCGCAAGGCCCAGGAATTTTGGCAAGGCTTCCAGCCCGAGGCCGATCTGGCCTATCCCAACCTGCTGGATTTCTTCACCCTGTCTTCCAAAGCCTTCGAGCGCAAATACGCCCAAACCGTCTTCCTCCGCCCAGGCCGCACCCGTCTGGCCCGCAACGCCTTGATCGTCCTGGCGAACACGGGCGACCCTGCCCACCTACCCCTGATCCGCCAGGCCGCCCAGGACATTAACCCCGTTGTCCGCGCTTCTGCCGCCGGAGCTTTGCACAGATATGGGGATTTGGATGGCGTTGTCCAGCTTGGCAACGACCCAGACGAGGGGGTCTCGAGGGAAGCCCAACGGTTACTGACCCTCGACCTTTGAGAGCGGTTCCCATGCATACTCCCTCCGAGGCGCAATTCCCTGTGGGAGTTGGCGGGCGGCATGTCGCAGTTGAACTATGCAGAGACTTGGCTTTCGACGTTTGGCAGCACGAAGGGCTTTACTGCGGAAACCGCCCCTGCCGCACCACCTCGGCCAGCACCTCGGGCAGTTCCCAGGCGGCCAGGTCGAAGGCCACCTGGCCGTAGTCGTAGGGCAGCTTGAGGAAGCGGTGGTGGATCTCGCCGTGCATGTCGTCCTCGAGGATCAGCACATCAGCCCCGGGCTCGCCGCCCAGGCTCAGGCCGACCGAGCCGGGGTCGTAGACGATGCCCTTGTGGATGGCCCGCTTAAAAGGGATGTGCCGACCGGCCACCACCGCGTAGCGCGAGCGGATGCCCTCGAGCATCTTGAGGATCTCGGCGGGGTGGCCCTCGTTGAGGTCGAGCTTGGTCTCGGGGTCTTCGGGCGAGCCGTGAAAGGCCATCAAGCGCCCGCCCAGGGTGTCAATGCGGTGCCTCGAGCGCAGGTTGCGCAGAAAATTGAGCTCCCGAGACCCCAACTGGTCTCGAGTCCACAGAATCGTGGCCTCGGCAATGCCCTCGCGGGCCTTGGACGGCAGGGCGTAGGCCACCCGCAGGTCGGCGGCCCCCGGCACGCAGGGGATGCCCTCGCGGTCGAGCTTGCGGATCACCTGCCGGGGGTGCGGGCCGTAGCCCACCAGGTCGCCCACCGCCAAAATTTGCGCGATACCCTCCTTGCGCAGTGCCTCCAGGGCTGTCTCGAGGGCAGGGAGGTTGGCGTGTATCTCGGCGATGATCCCAAGGCGCATAAAAAAGTCGTCCTTATTGTTGCATGGCGTTACGGATAGTGGAGTGCAAATGAGCGGCATGGGGCCGCATAGAAGCGGCGGAACGGGGGAATAGAGAATTAGAGGAGCAAAACCAGTGGCACGAACCCCTTTCCCCAACCTCGCCGCCCTGTGCGTCTGGCCACTGGGCCTCCCGCTTCCCGCTTCCCGCCCGTATGATGTCTCGGTATGGCGAAGGACAAAGGACTCACCCCGCAATCCGAGGATTTCAACGAGTGGTATAACGAGGTTGTACTTAGGGCCGACCTGGTGGACTACGGTCCCGTCCGGGGGACGATGGTGGTTAAGCCCTACGGCTACGCGATCTGGGAGGGCATCCAGAAACAGCTGGACGACCGTTTCAAGGCGACCGGCCACTCCAACACCTATTTCCCGCTATTCATCCCGCTTAGCTTTCTCCAAAAAGAGGCTGACCACGTGGAGGGGTTCGCCCCAGAACTGGCGGTGGTGACCCAGGCAGGCGGGGAAAAGCTCGAGGAGCCGATAGTCGTCCGGCCCACCTCCGAAACCATTATCGGCGACGCATGGTCAAGATGGATTCGCACATACCGCGACCTGCCGCAGTTGCTCAACCAGTGGAACAGCGTGGTGCGTTGGGAGCTGCGAACCAAGCTGTTCATCCGCACCACCGAGTTTTTGTGGCAGGAAGGCCACACCGCCCACGCCACGCAGGAGGAGGCCGAGTCGGAGACCCACCAGATGTCGGGCGTCTACGCAGAGGTGCTGCGTGACTACTGCGCCATTCCGGGTTGGGAGGGCAAGAAGACCGAATCGGAAAAGTTCGCTGGGGCCGTCTACTCCATCACTTACGAGGCCATGATGCGCGACGCCAAGGCGCTACAGTCGTGCACCTCACACTACTTGGGTCAGAACTTCGCCAAGGCCTTCAACATCCAGTTCCAGGATCGCGACCAGCAGAACAAACACGTCCACACTACCTCCTGGGGTTTCACAACCAGGGTCGTAGGGGCCATTGTGATGACCCACGGCGACGACAAAGGGCTAATCCTGCCGCCCAAGCTGGCCCCGGTTCAGGTGGTGGTGGTGCCCATCTTCAAGGCCGACACCAAGGATCAGGTGCTGCCCGTCACCCAGAAGCTGGCCGACGAACTTAAGGCCGCGGGCCTGCGGGTCTTTCACGACGACCGCGACAACCTCAGCCCCGGCTTCAAGTTCAACGAGTGGGAGCTGAAGGGGGTGCCGCTTCGCCTCGAGCTTGGCCCCAAGGACATCGATGCCGGTACCGCCGTGCTGGCCAGCCGCCTAGGCGGCAAGGAGCCGGTCCATCTCGCGGAAATCGTGGGCCAGATACCGGGGCGGCTCGAGCAGTTCCACTCCGACTTGTACAAGCGGGCGCTCGAGTTCCGCGACGCCAACACCCACCCCGTAGACAGCTGGGACGAGTTCAAGGCCAAGGTCGAGGGCGGTTTCGTCAAGGCCTTCCACTGCGGCGACAAAGCCTGCGAGAAGGAAATCAAAGCCGAGACCTCGGCCACCACCCGCTGCATCCCCTTCAAGGAGCCCGAGGCCCAGGGAACTTGCGTCAAGTGCGGCCAGCCGAGCGCCTACGGCAAGCGGATCCTGTTCGCCAAGAGCTACTGAGGGAAGCAACCGGGGCCGCCTCGAGCTGCCAGGGAAAAGCAACCCCCGACGTTGCCGGGAACGGACCGGCGGCTCGAGCGAACTGCGGGCTTGGGTCCCTGACGGGTGCGGGAGGCCAAGTAGGCCCGCTTTAGCGCACGCTTTAGCGCATCACTGCGCGAGGCGTAGGGGTGAAAAGCGCCGTCAGGACTGTCGCCAATAGATGAACCGGCGCTAGAACTCGAGGCGGGTTGCCTATGGCCTGAGCCCCTCTATCTTCATCCCCATCTCCCCTGCTCTGGCGCTCCCCGGCCCCTCCCCGTGACTTAACCCGCCCCTAAGCTGTGACGTATGCACCCGCCGCCGCTCCCCCAATTGCTATCCTGAGCCCTTGAGAAAGGGTTTTCGGGTTTATCCGTGGCGATATTTGGGAACTTGGCGGACATGCCGTTGCCGGACCTGCTGCCCATGCTGGGGCGGCGGAGTGGGGTGCTCGAGCTGTGGAACCTCGAGGGCGGGCACAACGTCAGCCTCTGGCTCGAGACTGGGCAGGTCAAGGGGGTCTGGCATACGGGGAAAAGTTTGGAACCAAACCAGGCCCGTCTCATGGTTCTTGAGCTTATGAACAGCAAACATGGTAGTTTTGAGTTCATGTTGGGCTCACCCAAGATGGTCTGTCAGTTTCCGCTCAACTGGTCGGTGGAAAAGTTGCTGATGGTCACTTTCCCGACCGGCGAAACCCCGGCCCAGACCCAACTCCCCGACCCCGAGACCAAGTTTCAGGCGGTCTCGCTGGAGGTCTGGCTGGACGAGCCGCTGTTCGGCTTCTGGCAGAAAGCGCGGCCCCTGCTGGCCCGCGGAGCCTCTTCGCAGGAGGTCGCCAGGCATCTTGGACTGCCCCTCGAGCAAGTCCAGAAGTCGCTGCACCGCCTGCGCCTGGCGGGCCGGGTGAGCCCGGTCAGGGCCTTCAGGGTCGAGGCCGCCACCAAGGAGCGCCGCAGCCTGGTCTCGAGGCTGCTGGACGCCCTCTTCGGGAGGCGGCGCTAGTGTTGCGCCCGGTCAAGATCGCTGCCGAGCGGCCTCGGCGAACCGGCGGGCCAAACGTCCGCCGGTGCCCGGCTGCCTCGGCGCTCGAGGCCCCGCGGAGGTCGCCTAGTGCGCCCGCTTAAGCTGCTGGTGGTCGGTCCGGTGGGGGCAGGCAAGACCGCCTTCATCCAGGCCCTCTCCGAGACCGAGGTGGTCGAGACCGACGAGTTGGCCTCGGAGGAGATCGGCAAGGAGCGCACCACCGTGGCCCTCGACTACGGCACCCTAACCCTGGACGGCATCCCCATCCACCTCTGGGGCACCCCGGGGCAAGAGCGCTTCAGCTTCATGTGGGATCTGCTGGCCGAGGGGGCGCTGGGCCTGGTGCTGCTGGTGCCCGGCGACAACCCCCGCGACTTTCCCAAGGCCCGGATGATCCTCGAGTACGTCACCAGCCGACACCCCATCCCCTACATGGTCGGCGTGACCCGACAAGACCTCCCCAAGGTCTGGACCGCCCAGGACGTGGCCGACTACTTCGAGCTCGACGAGCGGCAGGTCATGGGCATGAACGCCCTCAGCCCCACCAGCTCGGTTCTGGCCCTGATTAAGCTGCTCGAGTTCGTCCAGGGCGAGACTTGGAAGGGCGTTTAGGGCGGACGTCGGCAAAACCCTGCGCTTCACTTTCCTGCCCTTTTGCTTAGAATGCTGCTGCGAAGGAACCTATGGCCCATAACCAGCAATTACTCGGCATGCTCAACCAATTGCAGCACGACATTTCTGGGGTCCGGGGGGTGATGCTGGCGGCCTCCGACGGCATCCCGCTGGCCCACAACTTCCCCGAGTCCGCCGCCGGGCGCATCGGAGCGATGGCGGCAGCCGCGCTAGGCCTGGCCAAGCGGGTCACGGTGGCCACCCAGATGGGCGACCTCTCCGAGACCACCGTCCGGGGCGAGAAGGGCTACCTACTGATCTTTTCCGCCGGCCCCAAGGGCGTACTGATCGTGGCCGCCGCCCTAAGTGTGGACTTGCTCGAGGCCACCCACAAGGCCCGCACCCTGGCCCAGCGCATCGCACCGGAGCTCGAGGGCGTCGAGGTGTAGAAAGTAGGAGTGAGTCGGTATCGACCGTCAGTCGTCCTCAGCAACAGCGGCAAACTACTACACAGGGCAACCCACGCCGATGCAAGATTGCGAAAGGCTGTCAACGGCGACATCAAACTGGCGACAGACGCAAAATTCTTCGCTCCGCAAAGGGCGCTTCACTCAGAGTGATAACGCTTTAGGTGAGATTTTGGCTGCCTTCTTCCTCACCCCCAATCCCCCATCTTCAATCTCCAGACCCATGGACAAACTCCCCTCTGCTCTCCCATTTGTACCGAAAATCCCACATCCCCCTGCCCTATAAAATGTAAACTACCCTAAATGGTCGTCCTATCCGGTCGTCTAAAGACCTATCTCGAGCTGATCCGCTTCGAGCACACCCTGTTCGCCCTGCCCTTCGCCTACGGCGGGATGCTGATGGCCGCGCAGGGCTGGCCCGGCTGGGGCATCTTCGCCTGGATCACCGTGGCCATGGTGGGTGCGCGGACGGGCGCGATGGCGCTCAATCGGCTGATCGACCGCTCCATCGACGCCGCCAACCCGCGCACCGCCGGACGTCACCTGCCCCGGGGAGTGGTCAGCCCGGCGGAGGTGCTGGTGCTGGCGGTGGTAGGGCTGCTGTGCCTGACGCTGGCGGCCTTCAACCTCAACCCCCTGACGGCGATGCTGCTGCCGGTGGCGGTCTTCTTCCTGGTCGGCTACAGCTATACCAAGCGTTTCACCTGGCTATGCCACTTTTGGATGGGCCTGACCATCGGAGCGGCTACTGCAGGTGGCTGGATCGCGGTGACCGGGGCCTTCGAGCCCGCGCTGTTCGCGCTGTGGGCGGGCACCGCCTTCTGGCTAGCCGGCTTCGACATCCTCTACGCCACCCAGGACTTCAAGTTTGACCGTGAAAATGGCATCTACAGCGTCCCGGCCCGCTTCGGCATCCCGACCGCCCTCAAGATCGCCCAGGTCTGCCACGCCCTGACATTCGGCTTTTTCCTCCTCACCGGCGCCCTGAGCGGCGCAGGCCCCATCTACTTCCTGGGCGTGCTGGCGGTGGGGGCGGTGTTGGTCTATGAGCACTGGCTGGTCAAGCCTGATGACCTGACCAAGGTAGACCAGGCCTTTTTCCAGGCCAACGTGGTGGTGAGCCTGGGAATGCTGCTGATTATCCTGCTCGACACGCTGGTGCGGTGAGGCGTTCGGAGTTCGAGCGGCGCGGAAAAAGCCGGGCAGCCCGCCCGGGCTCAGAGCGGTTTCCACGAACACTCGGTACGGCGGTTTTTGCCGTACCGATCGCAATACTCCGCCCACGGTGCAGAGTATGGGTGGGAAACGCGATCAGTCAAAAAAAGCCAGAAGCTGCCCCTATTCTCTCGAGCCCGCCCCTGCCCTTAGCCCGACAGGATCGAGGCGGTTTGCCGCGTAGTAGAGCGGAATTCCCACCAAGACCAGTAGCCACCCCACCCCGAACACGAACCAGCCCCAAGCGAAGCCGCCCACGAACAGAACCAGGGCGTTGAGAATTAGCAGGAAGCCGATCAGCCCATACTGCAGCGCCGATACGCCGCCCCTGAACCGCCGCAGATACAGCCAGTAGGCCACCGGCAACAGCACGAAGACCACCATGTAGCCCACGTTGGCGGTAGCCAGGATCGCCACCAGTTGGCCTTGGAAGATCACCAGCAGGCCAACGTTAAGGATCAGGTCGAGCACCAGCGAGCCCTGCGGCGTGCCGTGACGGTTGACGGCCCGAAAGTAGGGCGGCAGCAGGCCATCGTCGGCCATCTGGTAGAGGGTGCGGGTGGAGGGGATCAGGATGGCCAGGGCGCTATAGAGCAGTGCGCCCACCAGCATCAGCGAGAGTAACAGACCACCGGTGGGGCCGAGGTGCCGGGTGAACAGCGGCTCGAGGCTTGCAAAGATGTCCTGGTTCAGCGCCGTCCAGTCGATCAGCAGGGCCAGCAGCAGGGGAATCCCGGCGAAGGCGGGCAGGCTCCACAGCGCTGCCAGGCCGAACATCCGGCGGGTCTGGCGCCCCCCCGTCTCGGCTACCACCGAGGAGATCATCTCGAGGCCGTACGCCGTCCAGGCCATTACGAAGAACCACTTGAGCAGCACTACCCAGCCAGGGAACTCGCCCGGCGTAAAGGCCGCCTCGAGGCGCGCGGGGGTCACGGTCTGAAAAGCGATGTAGACCAGCAGCATCAGCGGTAGTGCCACCACCGCCGCCAACAGGTACCCCGAAAAGATCACCTTGGACAGCCCAAAATAGTTCAACCCGTAGAGCAACGCCACGATCAGCAAGGTCAGCACAATCGGGTTGAAGCTGGTGCCCAGAATCCCGTTGATGAGGTTGGCGCACAGGTACCCGTTGAGCGCTGTGGCGGGTGTCCAGGCCAGCCAGTAGCCCCAGCCTGACAGAAAGGCCAGCGGGCGCAGCCTGCCCTGGAACACCTCGAGCGCGTAGGTCGCGGTCCCCCCCGCCTTGTGCGGGAAGCGTAGGGCCAGCTCGAGCAGCACCCAGGCCTGCACTGCCCCCACCAGCGCCACCACCCCCCACAGCACCAGCGACCAAGCCCCGATCTCCGAGAGCGCCCACCCCGCCGAGAACAACACCGGCAAGAACCCGCCGGAGATGAGCAGAAGGGCGCTGAACCAGTGGAGGGTAGAGGGGAGTTTGTTCATAGGGGTTAGGGGCCTGGGGAAGTATGGCCAACAATTCACTTCAAAGAACCGGGGTCACACCATGCGCCTGTTGTGCGGCGAAGCATCTGTCGTGGCATGATCTCGTCAACTTGATGCCGGTGGTGAGGGTCTGCTGCAAGATTGCCTCGGCGTGGGTTCGCCCTTCGGAGATCCTTCGCGTACAGCGGGTCGAGTTACGGCCCTTCACGCGGCAAACTGTACCCGCCCGGGATGACAACGGTTTTGGTGAGGCAGTTTGCCGCTAACACGCACACCGGCTGGTGCAGCACGCCTGCAAATCGTCGGCCCACATGCCGCGCTTGCGGTACAGCTCGAGGGCACTGGTGTCGGCCCCAAGCCTCTTCCCTATCTCCTCGGCCACCACCGGGAAGCGGGCGCGGTACTTGTAGATGAAGCAGAAGGCAGTGTCGAGGTGGTTGACCTTGGGGCCAACCAGGAAGAGGCCCTTGGCGGCGGTGGACTCGTCCTTCTCGCTGAGCAGGGGCTTGCCGTCCACGACCTCGAAGAGGTCGTCCAGGGGCTCGAGGCCACCCCCGAAGCCGGTCGCCACGATGGGCGGGTTGGAGGCCTTGATCGCCCCCTCTTGGTGGTGGATCAGGTAGTGGTCGCGCTTCTTCTCGACCTTGTCCACACCCAGCTGCGCCAGCGTGATGCGCCCGCTGTTAATCAGGCCTTGCAGGCGCTCCCTGGTGAAGGGGGCCAGGTCCACCGAGGGTTCACCCTCCTGCGACTCCCAGGGGGCGTTGGGGTCGAGCACGATGACCTCCTTACCCAGCAAGGCCAGGTTGTAGGCTGCGTCCATGCCGGACTCATAGCCGCCCAGCACCACGTGCTTGTCCCCCCTGACTTGGCCCCAGCTTTTCACCTTGCCGTAGTGAATTCCGTGCTCCGAGCCCTCGATGGGGTATAGGGGGAACTGGAACTCGCCCGTGGCCCAGATCAGGAAGCGGGTGTGGAACCTGCCGTCGTCGGTGTGGACGATGAAGCCCTCTTGGTCCAAAAGCTGCTCCACCCGCTCGACGCTCACGCCCTCAGAGATCGGCAGACCGTAGTGGCGGGCCAGGCCCTTGAGGTACTTGGCGTACTCCGGGCCGCTGGGATGCTCTTTGCCCAGGCTAAAGGCGGGCGAGGTGTCGGGGGTGACGGCATTGAGATCGGGCAGGTTAAAGGCGTTGGAGGTGAAGGAGGGGGTGATGAAGCGCGTCTCGAGGGGCCACTGCGCGAAGGAGTGGCCGACCGCGTGGCGCTCGAGGATGCCGAAGTTAAGCTCGAGCTTGCTCAGTGCGACCCCGATCCCCACACCCGCCGCCCCCGCCCCCACCACCAGCACGTCCAGTCGCTCCACAGTCGCCCCCATAGGTCTTCAGCTTTCGGCAAAAGTCGGTAGAGTATATGCCCTCGCCCCGAACCCGCGCTGTGGGGAGCGGTAGGGTTGCGCGGGCCTCACGCCTTCACGGGCGATAGGCAGTCTTTCAGGCGCTTCTCGAGCACGCGCCGCTGCTTCAGGATCCCCTGGCCGATAAAGACGATCTCGGTGGGCTCCTGGTTGAGGGCCTCGAGCAGTTGCCTGTAGCGCTTCTGATCTTCGGGGGGCAGGGCCTCGAGCTGGTGCTGGTGCAAGGGCTCCATGCGCGGCTCGAGGACAATCTGCTTGCCCGCCTGCGAGAGCGTCACCGGGACATGGTTGGCAAACTTGACCCAGCCCTTGGCCCGCACCACGTTCTTGGGCCAGCTATGCAAGAACTGCTCGAAGGCATCGGCATCAAAGCCGACCTCGCTGCGGTAGACAAAGCTCTCGAAGCCATACTCCTCGACCTCCGAGTTGGGCTTGTCCCACTCGGCTTCCCAGTCGGGGTGGGCCATACCCTGCTCGTAGTTGTAGAGGCCGGTGTTCATCAGCTTGTCTGGCCCGATTTGGCCTTTTACGGTGCGGTGGATCTGGGCGTAGGGGTTCATCTCGTGGACGAAGCTCTCCAGCCTCGCCAGGGCCGCCTCGTCCACCCGGTCGGCCTTGTTCACCAGCACCACCGAGGTGAACTCGAGCTGATCGGACAGCAGTGAAGCCAGGGGCTGCTCCACCGGATTGCCCTCCTCGTCCTCGACCATATCCTTGCGGTTCCAGTCGTCCCAGAAGGCCTCGGCGTCCACCACAGTGATGATGCTGTCGAGCCGGACGCGCTGGGGCAAGTCTTCGATGTGGAAGGTCTGGGCGATGGGGAGCGGCTCCCCGATACCGGTGGACTCGATGAGGATGTAGTCCAGGTCCATCGCGGAAAGCTCGCGCAACTCGTTGAGCAGGTCTTCGCGCAGGGTGCAGCAGATGCAGCCGTTGGACATCTCCACCATCTTCTCGGTGGTGTGACGCACCAGCCTCGAGTCCACGTTCACCTCGCCAAACTCGTTGACCACGATGGCGATTTTCTTGCCGTGCTGGGCGGAGAGCAGGTGATTAATCAGGGTGGTCTTCCCCGCGCCGAGGAAGCCCACCAGTACGCTGGCAGGGACGGGTCGGGCGGGCGGGGCGGCGTTCACAGCTTTTGCTCCTTGAACTCCACGTGGCGACCTGCCCGGGGGTCGTACTTGCGCAGGGTGAGTTTCTCCGGGGTGTTCTGCCGGTTCTTGCTGGTGACGAAGAAGGTCCCCGTTCCGGCGACGGAGACCATCTTGACCAATATGCGCGGGCCTTGCTTAGCCATAGTTATTGATATTGCATTATCAATAGTTGGTTTGTCAAATCGGCCAGCGATGTACCCTCAGGGCGGCCCTCGAGTTTTTCCCGGCCAGGAGACCCCAAGCGCTTGGGCGGATCCTATCCCTCAAGGGAACGGCTCCCGCAGGTGGACGGGGTACTCTGCCGCAGTGGCGCGAAACGCGAAAAACCTCCGCCAAGTCAAGCGTCAAGCCTAACTCCGCCGCGCGGCGCCTGCCGCTCGAGGCGCAGCACCAGATCGTTGACGGGATGTCCGAAATACTCCGTAACCTGCTCCCCCCGACTTCCCGTACGAGGTCGGCGAAGACGGTGGTGGTGGCGGCAACGTTCAACTGCGCCTGAGCCAGCCCGCACAGAGCAATGACCCCCAGACAACGCTTCACATCCATATTTGATAATCAATTATCAATAGCGTCAAGCGGACCCGCCACAAATCCTCCCCGAGGCGCGAAGGGAGAGCGGCTCGAGTGGTAGACTCGTCTCTCATGGACACCTTCGGGCTGTACGAGAGGCACGTCAACCCCGGTCTGGCTGGTCTGCTGCGCTTCACCGGGCTGGACAAGATCGAGTCCCACGCCCAGGGCGTGTATGTCTGGGACACCGAGGGCAAGCAGTACCTCGACTTCCTCGGCCTCTACGGCACGCTCTGCCTGGGCCACCGACACCCCAAGGTCGTCGCGGCCGTCAAGGCCCAACTGGACAGGATGCCCATGTCGGTGCGGGTGATGGTCTCGGAACCCACGGCCCGGCTCGCCGCCAAGCTGGCCGAGGTCACGCCCGGCGACCTGAGCATGGTCTACTTCGGCAACTCCGGCGCCGAGGGCGTGGAGGCCGCGCTCAAGTTCGCCCGCTTCTTCACCCGCAAGCCGGGCTTTATCACCACCCAGAACGGCTACCACGGCAAGACCATGGGGGCACTCTCGGTCACCCCCAAGGAGCACTATCAGCTCCCCGCCGCCCCGCTGGTGCCGGGGGTGACGGTGGTTCCGTTCGGCGACGCCGCGGCGATCGAGAATGCCATCGGGCCGGACACCGCAGCGGTGATCGTGGAACCCATCCAGGGCGAGGGCGGGATTCGGGTGCCGCCGGACGGTTACCTGCTCGAGGTGCGCCGAATCACCCGCGAGAGGGGCGTGCTGCTGATCGCCGACGAGGTGCAGACGGGCATGGGCCGCACCGGCAGGCTATGGGCGGTCGACTGGGAGGGGGTGGAGCCCGACATCCTGGTCTCCTCCAAGGCCCTCGGCGGCGGGGTGATGCCCATCTCTGCCACGGTGATGCGCCCCGAGATTGCCGCAATTTATAAGGAGCAGCCCCTGATTCACTCCACCACCTTCGGCGGAAACCCGCTGGCCACGGCCGCGGCGCTGGCGGCTTTGGAGGTGACGGTTGAGGAAGGCTTGCCCGCCAGGGCGGTGGAGATGGGCGACTACCTGATGGGTGGGCTCGCCCAGCTCCGGGCCGCCTTCCCCGATTTCATCCAGGAGGTGCGCGGGCGCGGGCTGCTGGTGGGCCTCGAGTTCACCGACGCCGACATCGGCGGGCTGGTGGTCTCTGAGTTAGCCACCCGAGGCATCCTGACCGCCTTCGGGCTGAACAACCCCAAGGTGGTGCGGCTCGAGCCGCCCCTGATCGTGGAGAAAGCGCACATAGACCAGTGCTTGGACGCGCTCGACGGGGCGCTGAAGGCCACGGCAGAGGCGCTGGAGGGGGTTTTGTAAGTCAACGAGCACTGTGCTCTGAACGTCGCGGTTGCCCCCTCTGAACTCGCAGACTCGCCCGGGCGCAACCTGGAGCGGTTCCCACGAATGCTCGGTGCGGCGGTGTTTGATATGCCGGGTACATTACGGCGCCCCGCGCTTCGCCGTAAGGGTGGGAACCGCCATAGGCGGTTTTCTACACCCCACCGCGTCTAGGGTCCCGGCGCTGATGGAGCCAACAGCACAGGCGCTGAAATCAGGCCTTGGCCTCGAGTTCGAGCTGCCTGAACACCTGGGCCGCCCAGGTCTCGATCGGCACCCAGCCGCTCCATTCGCCCTTCGGCAGTTCCTTGGCGTTGACCAGCAGGTGGGGGGGCATGGCCTGGGCGTCACGGGAGACGATGGCCACCTCGAGGGGCTCGACGCTGCGGCGCACCTCGCGCAGCTGGATCAGCACCTCCTCCACCCGGTCGGGGAATTCGCCCAGTAGGGCGGTGTAAACCATGAAGTAGAGGGTGGGCAGCTTGCCCAGGGCCTCGCGGTGGTGCTGGACGAAGTGCTCAGCCTCGGGCAGCCAACGCTGCTCGCGGGTGCCGCTGCCCAGGATTACTGCGCGGTAGGCGCTCAGGCTCTTGACCTGCTCGATGGGCCGCACCTCCACCAGGCCCCCCTGCTTGCGCACGGCTTGGCTGATGGCCTCGGCGACCTTCTGGGTGGTTCCGCCACGGGTGGCGTAGGCGATCAGGATGGGTTGCTGGGTCATGATGTCCCTCCGAAGATGAACCAGGGGTGCGGGGCTTGCCGCTCAAGCCGCCGCCCCCTGCGACTTTTGTAGGATGAACCGGGAGGATTACTGAAGCATTACCAAGGCTCGAGGCGATCGAGTTCGGTCGGATGCGCCACCCCCCCAGGGGCGCTCGAGGTCGCCCCGATCTATGCCCGGTCTGACCGCTGTCTCAGGCTGGCTCGGTCGGCGCAATTCCCTGCGGGAGTTGGCGGGCAGCAGATCGCAGTTCAACCACGAAGACCCTTACTCCTCACGGTGTTCGCGTACCAGCAGCACAGCGCACCCGGCGCGGTGTACCACCCGCTCGGCCACGCTCCCCAGCAGCCAGTGGTCGAGTCCCGTTCGCCCGTGGGTGCCCATCACTATCAGGTCGGCCTGCTGCTCGGATGCGGCCCGCGCAATCCGGTCTCCGATGCGCTCGCCCTCCGCGTCCAGCAACAGCCCCTCGGCGTCGGGGAAGTCGGCGGTGGCCTCCTCGAGCAGCCGCTGCCCCTCCAGGCGCAAGTCCTCCGGCTCCACGCCCTGGGGGTAGTAGGGCTCGTAGAGCCGGGTGGGGAGCTGCGGCACCACGTGCAGCACCACCAGACGGCTGTTGAGGTAGCCCACCAGCCGCTTGGCCTGATTCAGGGCCAGACGGCTGAGGGCGCTGCCGTCCACGCTCACCATCACCCGCTCGAACAGCGGCACCGCCTCGCCACGCCGGGCCAGCAGCACCGGCACCGTGGCCCGGCGCACCACCCGCTCGGCCACGCTTCCCAGCATCAGGTGGGCAAAGCCCTCCCTCGAGTGTGTCCCCATCACGATCAGGTCACAGCCCTCGGCCTGTGCGGTCTTAACGATGCCCTCGGCGGAGGGCTGCCACTGGGCCAACAGGGTCTGAGTCTGGTTAGAGAGGCCCTCGGCGGCGGCGGCTTCCTGCCAGCGCTTTAAGAGGGCTTGGGCGTCGGCCTGCACGCTCTCCAGGGCCGCCTTGTAGCTGTCGCGGGCCGCCACCACCGGCCAGCCGTCCAGCACGCAGACGAACAGCACCTTTGAGCCCAGCCACCCCGCCAGCGCGATCCCGATGCGCCCGGCGTGCTCGCTACAGGCCGACCCGTCTACCGCGATCAGGATTTTCTGGAACATAACCCTCCTCGCTTTTCTCTCCCCTGTGACAGCAGTTCCCACGAATGCCACGCACGCAGAGACTCGGATGTGTGGGGTACATTACGCCCGCTTCAGCGCATCACCGCGTGAGGCGTAATGGTGGGAACCGCTGTGACGCCTCAGAGCCTGCGGAACCAGAAGCGCTCCCGATCCAGCGCGGGGTCGTAGCCCAGCCCGGCCAGGCCAGCCGCCTCGAGGTCTGCCAGCACCTCCCGCGCCACCTCCCGGTCGAGGCGGAGCTTGTCGGCGATAAAGCGGGCGGCCTCGTCGCGGGATTCAACACCGTGCTGACCCGCCAGCTCCGGGTATTCCTCGTCAAGATCGTGCAGGAGCTGGTCCAGGTCGACCGGGTGGCGGCTCAACACCCAGCCCTCGCCCAGGCGCTGCAGGTGCCGGCTCTCCTCGAGCCAGCGCAAGGCCGAGTCCGCCTCCGGCTCGGGCAGGCCATTAAGTTCCAAGGCCTCGAGCAGCCGCTCACGCTCTGGCCAAAAGTGCTGAGGGGCGCTTCGCATCCGCAGCAGCCAATCCTCAGAGGGGTAGAAGGACGTTTTCATGGCTCACCTCGCCGCTCCAGCGTAGCGGCATGGCGTTACCGGACGATTACCGGCCCTTAAGTTGCGCCAGGGTAGAAATACGGAATCGGCGGATACGGTAGCTACGTGCCGGGGCGGAGTGGCGTACGCCATAGGCGCGGAGCGGCTACCCGAGGCGCAATTCCCTGGGGGAGCTGGCGGGCAACATTTCGCATTGCAACTATGCAGACACTTACTCTCCCGAGCGCACATCGCCCAAAGTCCGGGCCCGGTACTCAATCTGTGAAAAACTCGGCGCACATCCTTCGCCGGTCGGCGACTGGGCCAGGAAGCCTGCCTGGGTAGGGGCGTCCTCGAGTTCAAACAGCCGCACCATGCTCCAGTGGCGGGGACGCTCCAGGTAGTGAAAAGCAAACACCTTGCCCATCTTGGCCACCCGGTAGTGCACCCGGCTGCCGGGGATGGCGTAGGAATTGCAGTCGTCGGAGCTCCCCTTGGTCACCACCGAGACCACCGAGGGCACGCCCTGCGGCGAAAGCTCGAAGCACAGCTTGGCCCAGCTTCTGGGGTGCTGGTAGATCACCAGCACGCCCGCGTCGTAGGTGGACCGAAAATCCACCTCCACCGCCGCGCTGAGCGTAAAGTCGTCGGCCACCTTAAAGACCAGCATGGGCGTGTTGGCCGCGCTGTTCCTGCCGAAGGGGTCGTTAAAAAGGTCGGTGCGGGGGCCGGCCTCGAGGCTTAAGACGCCGTTCTCCATGGTCCACTTGGCGTCGGCGGGGTGGGGTTTTAGCTCGGGCAATTCCATATGGCCTCCCTCAGATGAGCCTATGCACGTTTCTTTGATCTCCCAGCAGCGGCCGGTGCCCGGCCAAAAACCTAACCCTCGGGAATCGCCCGGCGCACCAGCGCCATCAGATCGGCGAAGCTCGAGATGTTGTGCGACCTCTTGATCAGCGTCCGGCCCAGCCTCAGTGCCAGCCGCTCGGCGCCGGCTCGCACCCTGGGGTCGGGGATGGACTCGAGGTCGTAGACGTGCGCGAACCCCACCGTGCGGCGGATCATCTCGCAGCCCGCGTAGCCGCAGGCGTCGCGCAGCAGCTCGAGCACGAACCCCTCCTGAAACGCCGGCGACGACCAGGAGACGTCCCGGACGCTTCGCAGCCGCTGGCGGAAGCCGCGCTCGAACGTCGCCCAGCACTGCTCGGCCTGGGCGTATAAGTAGGCTCGGTACGCCCGTCGCTGCCCGCCGTCCGCCGCATGCCCCTGCTGCGCCGCCGCGTTAAGGAACAGGTTAGCCACAAACAGCCCTACGTCGAAGCCCATCGGGCCGTAGAAGGCGAACTCGGGGTCAATCACCCGGATATCGGCGTTACCCCGGGCGTCCGGCGCGGTGGCCATGATCGATCCGGTGTGCAGGTCGCCGTGCAGCATGGCCTGACCACAGGTCATGAAGCGGTACTTCAGGCGGGCCACCCGGTACCGCACCTCCCCGTCGGCCTGCAGGGCCGCCAGGTCCTTGGCGATGTGCGGGTTGAAGCTGTTGCGGTTCGGCTTGCCGCCGAGCAATTGGGGCTCAAAGGGCTCGGTCAGGATCAGGTCCTCGGTGATCTCGCACAGCTCGCCGTTAACGAACCGCGCCGCGAGTTCCTTTTTGGCCTTGGCCTCCAGCCCAAAGTCCGAGGTCCCGAACAGCGTGGCGGCCAGGAACTCTCCGATGGTCTGTCCCAGGTTCTCGTAGCGCGTTCGTGCCACCATCGGGCGGCGCAATACCTGGTGGGCCCGCAAGTCCTCCATCACGTTGAGGTTTAGCCCGTCGTCGAACCAGTAGGGCTTGGGCACCAGCGCGGGCGCGAGTTTGTACTGCTGCTCGAGCGCCCTGGCCTCGATCCCCGCCCGCTCCGGCGAGAGCGGCCAGGCCTCCCCCGCCACCCGCAGGTAGGGTATGCCCTGCTTGAGCAGCAGGCTCTTTGCGGGGTTGCGCTTCTCGAACACCCGGAACACCAGGTTCAGGTTCCCGTCGCCAATCTCGGCACACTCAAGGGCCGCACGCCTGTCGATCAAGCCCTTGGCAAGCGGGTGTTGCCGCACGTACTCGGTGGCGGAGAGGGGGTTAAGGATGCGGTAGGACATAGGAGTAGCGCCGAGGGGGCCCGAACCACGAACAACCTACCGGAAGCGCCTTCGCCACGCGGAGTGAGGGTTGCGCCGAGGAAACCCTGTTCTTCACGCCAGCTTCCTCCGGGCGAAGACCACGCTCGAGACCAGGATGATCAGCCCGATCACCACCAGCTGCCAGGTGCTGGGCACACCGATGAGGATCAGGCTGGTGTTGATCAGGGTGATGAGCACCACGCCCAGCAGCGTGCCGGTGACGGTGCCGGTGCCGCCCGTCACCCTGGCCCCGCCCAGCACCACCGCCGCGATCACCGTCAGCTCGGAGCCCACCAGGTCGAAGGGGTTGGCCTGGCGGTTCATCGAGGCGTGGAGCATTCCCGCCAGTCCTGCCAGCACGCCCACGTAGCCGAAAACGAACAGGTAGACCGTCCGCACGCTGATGCCCAGCCGCTCGGCAATCGGCACGCTGCCCCCCACCGCGTAAATGGCCCGGCCCAGCAGGGTACGGTTAAGAATCCACCACGTCACCAGCGCGACCGCGATCAACACCAGGAAGGCGATGGGGAGGCCGACCCGGGTGCCCTCGCTCGAGGTGTAGGCGATGAGGTTGATCTTGCCGAACTGATCCATGCTGGGCGGGATGTCCATGATGTGGCGGCTCCCAATGAAGCCCAGCAGGAAGCCCCGGATCAGGTACTGTGTCCCGATGGTCACGATGAGCGACGGCGCTCGGAAGCGGTGGACAATGACGCCGTTCAGCAGGCCCAGCAGCAGACCGAAGCCGATGGAGATCAGGAGCGGCAGCGCGAACGGCGCGTTGGGCGCGACGTTGAGCACGATGACCGTACTGGCGTAGAGCGCGAAGGCCCCGATGGCAGTGAAGGAGACGTCAATCCCGCCCGCCGCCAGCACCAGCAGTACCCCCAGCGCGAAGATCCCGGTCACGATCATCGAGCGCAGCAGGTCAAACAGGCTGGCGGGCTGGATAAAGGCCGGGTTGATGACGGTGATCAGCACGCTCAGCGCGACAATCAGCATCAACGTGAAGAACTCAGGGCGGCGCAGCAGCCCAGCCCACCTCGAGGGGGCGGCGGCTTTGGGGGGATCGGTGGCGGGAGACATATCAGCGGGTGGCGGGCGTAGCGGAGCGGAGGGTAGTAGTTACTAACAGGTGGCGGGTAGCAAAGTTAAAAGCCAGAAACAACCCCCCGGTGAGTCATAGGGGTCGGGAAGGCTCGAGACGCAAGCCGCGAGGTCGGACAATGCGCGTTCACCGACCCCGCAACTCGAGGGGGGGTTTCTTCACAAGCCAACAAAAACCGAGTCATTCACCCTCTCCCCTACTCGCTCAACAGCTCTCGAGACAGCACGTCCTCGCTCAGACCCTCCACCGGGAATTCCCTGGCGATCCGACCCTTCTTCATAACCAGGATTCGGTCGCAGTTTTGCAGCAGTTCGGGCAGGTCGTCGGAGACGATGATGACCCCGATGCCGCCCTCCGCGAGGTTCTGGACGATCTTGTAGAGGGCATCCTTGGAACCCACGTCCACCCCCATCGTCGGGCCGTGCAACAGCAGCACCTTGGGCTCGATGCCCAGCCAGCGGGCCACCATCACCCGCTGCTGGTTGCCGCCGGAGAGCGACTGCACCGGCAGCATGACGTTGGGGGTGGCGATCTGCAAGTCCTTTACGGCCTGCTCGGCCTTGGCCTGGCTCTTGGGCATGTCCACCTGGTTGCCGCGCAGCAGCCGGTCGAGAATCGAGACCACGATGTTCTCTCGGATCGGCTTCTGGATGAACAGCCCCTCGGTCAGGCGGTCTTCGGGGACGTAGCCGATGCCCAGCTTGATGGCGTCCCTGGGGTTCTTGATGCGGACGGGCTGCCCCTCGAGCCGCACCTCCCCCGAGTCCGCCGGATGCACCCCGGAGATGCCCAGCGATAGCTCGTTGCGCCCGGAGTCCAGCAGGCCGGTGATGCCCAGCACCTCCCCCCGGTGCAGCCGGAGCGAGATGTCTTGATAGAACCTTTTACTGCTGAAGTTGCTCAACTCCAGAAGCACCTCGGCCTGCGGCTTGCCTGCGCGGTAGGAGTGCTTGTCGAGTTGCTTTCCGGTCATCAGGAAAGCGATCTGTTCCTTGGTGTAGTCCTTCAGGCTGCCCTCGGCTACCTTCTGTCCGTCGCGCAGCACGATCACGTTCCCGCCGATGCGGAACACCTCGTCGAGCTTGTGGCTCACGAACAAGACGCTCACCCCGTCGGCGCGCAGCTTGCCGACGATCCCAATGAGGTTCTCGACCTCCTTCTGGGTGAGCGCCGCCGTCGGCTCGTCCATGATGACCAGCGTGGCCTTGGTCGCAATGCCTCGAGCAATCGCCACCAGCTGCCGCACCGCGATGGGCAGGTCTTCGACTTTGGTCTCGAGAAAGTCCGCCGTGGGGCTCAGCCCGACCCGCTGGAGGGCTGCGCCGGCGACCTGGTTCAGCTTGGCCCAGTCGAAGCCTCTGGCCAGCTGCCCGTTGTTGGCGATGAGCTGGGTATTGAAGGCCACGTTCTCGGCCACGCTCAGGTTGGGGAAGAGCGAGAGGTCCTGATAGACCGTCTCGATGCCCACCTTAAGCGACTCGAGAGCCCCCAGCCTGCTGTAGCTTTGCCCCCGCACCGTGAGCGTCCCCGAGTCCGGCGGCTGCGCCCCGGAGATGATCTTGATCAGCGTGGACTTGCCCGACCCGTTCTCGCCCAGCAGGTGATAAATCTCTCCACCCCGGATGGTCATGCTGACCCCGCGCAGGGCGCGCACCCCGCCGAAAGCCTTGGTGATGTCCTCGAGGCGGAGGAACTCGGGTGAGGTCGGGGGTTCGGCGGTCATAGGCAGAAGTCAGCGGTCGGCGATGCAGGGGCGGGGCGGAAGGTAAAAGGGATTCCGTTGTTTTGTATCTGGAAAAGGTTGTCTGTTATGTACTGGAGGAGTTATTCCGGGCGGAGCGAGGAGTCCCAGCGTGCGGGAAGCGCGGTGCGGCGGATTTCCCGCCTGCTTGCAAAGGATTCCCCTCGGCACACGTCGCCAAAACTGCGACCACGCTGGGCTGGCTCGAGGTGGCAACCCCTACAGTAACGGGGATCGGGCTTTTTTCGTCGGCTTTGGTGAGGGATGCGCCCTGCGTCTGTGGCGCTCGAGCGCACCCCTCATATGGGCGGGAAGGCGGCGTAGCTGTTTCTTGCTCCGCGTTCCCTGCCGCCTGGCTTAGAAGGGGTAATCCTTCAGGTTGGCCTTGTCGACGAATACGGCTGCATTACCGTAGATGATCGAGCCGGCACCCGCGCCCTTGACCACACGCACGCGCTCGTAGCCCTTGACGCCCAGGTTCATGCCGTCGGTGACAGCCCTGCCCTCTACAGCCATCTGGGCCACCCGGTTCATCACGATGCCCGCGTCGCGGGGATCCCAGAAGCCGATACCATCCACCGCACCGCTCTCGATAAAGCGGCCCGCGATGCTGGGCAGGCTGGTGCCGAACACGCACACGCGGTTGCTCAGGCCGGCCTCCTCGATGGCCCGGCCGATGCCCGCCACGTCGGTGGAGGCGCTACCCTGGAAGCCGCGGATGTCGGGGTGCTTGCGGAGGATCTCGCGCGCCTTCTGGTAGGCCTGGTCGGCGCTGTCGGCGGTCTCCTGCTTGGCGTCTACGAGCTGCATCCCGCTGTGCTTTCTAGCGTTGGCGATGCCACCATCGGCCCACTGGTTGTGGGTCTTGGAGCCCAGGCTGCCTACGAAGACCGTCCACTTGCCGGTGCGGCCCATGCACTGAGCCAAGCGCTCGTTGAGTTGCGCGCCGAAGTCCTCGTTCTGGAAGGCCTCGATGTCGTAGAGGGTGTTGACCTGGTTGGTGGCCTCGTGGGTCACTACCTTGATGCCGCGGTCCATGGCCTGCTTGAGAACGGGCTCGAGCACCGTGGGGTCCATCGGCACAATCGCGATCGCGTCAGGGCGGCGGGCGATCACGTCCTGAATCACCCTGAGCTGCTGCGCCGCGTCGGCCTGGGCCGGGCCGGTCTGGGTGGCGTTGTTGCCCGAGGCGGTGGCGTACTGCTTGACGCCCTCCTCCATGCGGTTGAACCAGTTGATGCCGGTGATCTTCACCACCGTGACCATGTTTAGCCGCCGGTTCTGGGCCTCGACATAGTTAAAGGCGCCGATCCCCACCGCTGCCGCCACGCCCACCGCAGCCGTTATCCATATTGCCTTTCTGTTCATGGTTCCTCCTGATTTCGAATCACTCGAGATGGCTCGAGACAATTCCTTAAGTGTTTGGGGAGTCGGGGTTTGCGGGCTGGGTCTCTAACAACCCAGGCTTAGCCGTTCCCTGGTCTGGCCGGCCGCTAGCAGCCCCGCAGCACCTCCACCGCTCCCAGTTAGCCGTTCCCCGTATTGCACCTCACCCCGTCTCCCGCCTTCGCCTCGGCAAGAACTGCTGCCAGGCGCTGGTGAACACGATGGACAAGAGCAGCAACAGGCCCCAGGTGAAATCGCGCAGGAAGTTGGAGACGTTGAGCAGGTTGAGGCCGCTCGAGAGCAGTTGCAGTGCTACCCCGGCCAGCACCAGTCCCAGCACCCGCCCATGGCCACCGTCGGGGTTGATGCCTCCCATCACCGCCATCAGGATGGCGATGAGTAGATAGGAGGCCCCGAAGTCCCACTTGGCGCTGCTGTTGGCCGACGCCGAGATGATGCCAGAGATCGAGGCCAGCACCCCGCACAGGGTGTAGGTGAACAGCTGCATCTGGCGGGTGTTGATGCCCGCGAAGTGGGCCGCCTTGGGGTTGGTACCCATCAGGTAGAGCCGGAAGCCGAAGCGCGTGCGGCCCAGCAGCCAGGCCACCAGCAGGGCCGCTACCAAGAAGATGACGAAGGGGATCGGCACCCCGAACAGGGTACCGTTGCCGATCTGTACAAAGGGCTCGACGTAGCCCAGGCTGACCGTGGGGCCACCCGAGAGTGCCACCCCCAGGCCAACAAACAGGAGCTGGGTGCCCAGTGTTGCGAGGATGGGGGCGAAGCCGGCCCTCGAGATCAGCAGCCCGTTGATGACGCCACACGCCACCCCCACCATCAGGGCCACCACCACAAACACCAGCATGAAGGCCGCGCCGCTGCCGTCCGCAACGGTGGCCTTGGCGACCAGCCCCGCCGTGATAGCCGAGAGGTTGGCGATGCCCACCACCGACAGGTCAATGCCGCCGTTGCCCGAGACCATCGCCAGCATGATCGCCAGAGCCAGCAGGGCGATCTCGGGGAGCTGCTTGGCCATGTTCTGGATGTTAAACGGGTCGAGAAACTGCCCCGACGACACCGCCGACGCCACCAGCAAAATCACCAAGTTGGCGATCAGCAAGAAGCGGATATGGCGGTCGGAGAACAGGTCACGCAGCAAGGAAAGCCTCTCCAGGAGCAGCAAATCTGCAATCGTTTGCAGCCAGACCCACGCGCAAAAATCAGTAGCTCGAAGGTCTATTCAAAAGTTGGACGCTTCGGATATTATCAAGCCGTTCAAAGGATTGCAAGCGCACGGCTTCCACACTCGGAATCTTTCTAGCTCGGGCCACATTTTCGGCCCAGGCTCGAGCCGCCAGCCGACGCACTGCGATCACGGTTCAGGAGGCAACGTGAAAAAGATCTTGAACAAGCCTGAAGAGTTCGTTAAGGACATGCTCGAGGGCCTCTACACCGCCCACCCCGATCAGGTGACGCACGTCGGCAGCGACCTGCACTGCCTGGTGCGTGCCGACTCCCCCGTGCAGGGCAAAGTGGCGCTGGCGACCGGTGGCGGGTCGGGCCACCTGCCGGTCTTCCTGGGCTACGTAGGCCGGGGGATGCTCGACGGATGCGCCATCGGCGACGTGTTCCAGAGCCCCAGTGCCGATCAGATGCTCGAGGTCACCAAGCGCATCAACGGCGGCAAGGGCGTGGTCTACATCTACGGCAATTACGGCGGCGACATCATGAACTTCGACATGGCGACCGAGATGGCCTCGATGGACGACATCGAGGTACGCACCGTCTTGGTCAAGGACGACGTGGCCAGCGCCACCGCCGACCGCGCCGACACCCGCCGCGGGGTGGCCGGGATGGTCTTCGCCTTCAAGACAGCAGGTGCCAAGGCCGACCAGGGCGGCTCGCTGGACGAGGTGGAGGCCGTTGCCAAGAAGACCCTCGCCAACACCCGCACCATGGGGGTTGCGCTGGGGCCGTGCATCCTGCCCGCCGTGGGCAAGCCGGGCTTCGAGATCGGCGAGGGTGAGATGGAGCTGGGCATGGGCATTCACGGCGAGCCGGGGGTGAAGCGCGGCAAGCTCGAGAGCGCCGACCACATCGCCGAAGCCATCCTGAGCACCATTACCGCCGACCTGCCGCTGTCCCCCGGCGACAAGGTCGCGGTGATGGTCAACGGGCTGGGGGCCACGCCGCTCGAGGAGCTATACATCCTCTATCGCCGCGTCCACGCGATTCTCAAAGACAAAGGCGTTTCGGTGCATCGCCCGTTCATCGGCGAGTTCGCAACCAGCATGGAGATGCCCGGCGCGAGCATCACCATCCTCAAACTCGACGACGAGCTGACCAGCCTCCTCGATCACCCCGCGCACACGCCGTTTTTTAGGGTCTGAAGTTGTCAGGAGCGGTATGTGCCCGCCCTACCGCCGCGCCCAGGTTACTTCGGTGGGCGCCCGGCCCGAAAGTCTCCCGTCCACGGCTGGGTGCGGTCCCCCACCGGGGCCACTGGGTTCCCGGACAAATAAAAGCGGACGAGTTCTAAGCATAAAGACCATGAACATCACCGGCAACCTAATCGTAGGGGCGCTGAACCGCGCCGCAAACCGCCTCGTCGCCATGCGCGACCAGCTCAACACCCTGGACGCCGCGATGGGCGACGGCGACTCAGGGCTCACGGCAGAGAAAGGGGCGACAGGGCTCTTGGAGTACCTGACCACCAACCCTCCATCGGCAGACCTCGGCAAGTGGCTCGCCCAGGCCGGCATGGCCTACAACAAGGCCGCACCCTCCACCATGGGCGCATTGGTGGCGACCGCCTTCATGCGGGCGGGCAAGGAGGTGATGGGCAAGCCTGATCTGGCTGCCGAAGACCTCGCCAAGATGTTCCTGGCCGCCAGCCTGGGCATTCAGGAGCGAGGCAAGGCCAAGCCCGGCGACAAGACCATCGTCGACGCGATGCACCCGGCGGCTGAGGCGTTCGGCGCAGCCGTAGCGGCAGGCGATTCGCTCGAGGCCGCCGGCGCGAAGGCCCTCGAGGCCGCGAGGCGGGGCCGCGACGCCGCCATCCCCCTGCGCTCGATGATGGGCCGTGCCAACTGGGTCGGAGAACGCACCGAGGGCCGTCCCGACCCCGGCACGGTCTTGTTCGTGGGGGCGCTCGAGGCGGTTATGGGCGCCGAGGCCAGCGAGCCCGGATCCACAATGTAAGCGCCAAGAAAGAGTAGCGAGCAAAGAGGGGGCAAGATCAAAAGCCTTTGACTTCTCTTCCCCTCTCTCCTCTTTCCTCTGACTTTTTGGGGGTTTAATGTCTCGACACTTCATCGGCGTAGACGGCGGCACCGAGAGCCTGCGGGCGGGCGTGTTCAACGAGCGGGGGAACCCGCTGGCGTTCGCAGCGACGGCCTACAAGACCGAGTTTCCCCAGCCCGCGAGGGCAGAGCAGAACCCCGCCGACTGGTGGCGGGCGCTGGGCGAGAGCGTGCGAAAGGCCGTGGCGGAGGCGGGGGTGTCGCCGTCGAGCATCGCGGCAATCTGCCTGGACACGACCTGCTGCAGCGTGGTGGCGCTCGACGCCAAGGGCGACCCGGTGCGGCCGGCGCTGATCTGGATGGACGTGCGCAGCGGCGAGCAAGCCCGGCGGATTGCCAACTCTGGCGACCCGGCGCTGCGGGTGAACGGCTACGGCCCGGTGAGCGCGGAATGGATGGCCCCCAAGGCACTGTGGATGAAGGAGCACGAGCCTGAAAACTTCGGGGCCGCGACCTACGTCTGCGAGTACCAGGACTACCTGAACCACAAGCTCACCGGGCGGATGGTGGGGAGCCTCAACAACGCCTCGATCCGCTGGCACTACGACAACAGCCGGGGCGGCCTCCAGGCGTCGCTGTTCGAGAAGGTCGGGCTGGGTGAGGTGCTCGAGAAGTTCCCCAGGGAAATCCTGGCGATGGGGGAGGTGATCGGCCCGCTGACGCCGGAGGCCGCCGCACATCTGGGCCTGCCGCAGTCCACGCCGGTGATCCAGGGGGGCGCCGACGCCTTCGTGGCGATGGTGGGGCTGGCGGTGGTGCGGCCCGGACGGCTGGCCTTTATCACCGGCTCGAGCCACCTCCACCTGGGTCTCTCCGATAGGCCCCTGCACGCCAGGGGCATCTGGGGCACCTACCCCGACGCAGTGGTAAAAGGGCTCTACACCGTCGAGGGCGGCCAGACCAGCACTGGCAGCGTGATCGCCTGGCTGCGCCGCCTGATGGGCGAACCCGACTACGCCACGCTCAACGAGCGGGCCGCCAAGCTCCCGCCGGGGGCTCAGGGGCTGGTGGTGCTCGAGCACTTCCAGGGCAACCGCACCCCCCACACCGACCCCGACAGCCGGGGCGTGATCTCCGGTCTGACGCTCGGCCACGGCCCGGAGCACCTCTTCCGCGCCGTCATCGAGGGCGTCGCCTACGGCACCGAGGACATCTTCGCCGCCATGCGCCGGGCCGGGTACGCGCCGCAAGAGTTCGTCCTCTGCGGCGGCGCGACCCGTAGCGAACTCTGGATGCAGATCCACGCCGACGTGAGCGGCGTCCCGCTCCGTCTGACCCGAGTCCCCGACGCCGCCGCCCTGGGCAGCGCGATCCTGGCAGCGGTGGGGGTGGGCGCCTACAGCTCGATCGCCGAGGCCTGCGAACACATGGTCGAGTTCACTCGAGTCGTCGAGCCCGACCCGCACAAGCACGAGGCGTACAAGCCACTGCTGGAGGCCTACCGCTCGACCTACGCTAGCCTGAAAGACACGCTGCACAAGCAGGCGGAACTGGCGAGACAGGCCTAGGGCGTGGGGTGAAGGAATAGGCAAAGTCAAAACCCACAGGCCTGCTTGTACCCTTTACCTCTCCCCTAAACCCGTCCGCGAAGGAGACCCCATGGAATACCGCAGACTCGGCAACTCGGGACTCATCGTCAGCGCCCTGTCGCTGGGCACCATGCAGTTCGGCAAGGCCATGAACATGGGCCAACTCGACCAGAAGGCCACCAACAGCATGGTCAAGTTCGCCCTCGAGCGGGGCGTGAACTTCATCGACACCGCCGACGTCTACTCCGGCGGCGAGTCGGAGACCCTGCTGGGCAATGCGCTCAAGGGCGTGCGCGAAGAGATCGTGCTGGCGACCAAGTGTCGCCTGCCTATGAGCGATAATTTCAACCGCTCGGGGGCCACCCGGGTCAACATCCTGCGCGGCGTGGAGTCGAGTCTCAAGCGGCTCCAGACCGACTACCTCGACCTCTACCAGGTCCACGGCTGGGACTCCAACACGCCGCTGGAAGAAACCCTGACCACGCTCAACGACCTGGTGCGCCGGGGCATGGTGCGGCACATCGGCTTCTCCAACTACCTCGGCTGGCAGGGCGCAACCGCCATCATGATGCAGAAGCAGATGGGCCTCGAGCCCTTCGTCACTGCGCAGATGTACTACTCCCTGGTGGGGCGCGAGCTCGAGTACGATTTTGTGTCCTTCGCGCAGCATCACAACATCGGCATTCTGGTCTGGAGCGCCCTGGCGGGCGGCTTCTTGAGTGGCAAGTATGCCGAGCCGGGCAAGGCCGGCAAGGGCACGCGCTTCGGCGAAGCCGGGCAGTTCGTGCCCTTCGACTGGAAGCGGAGCCGGCCAGTGCTGAAGGCGCTGCGCAAGGTGGCCGAGCGCCACGGCGTGAGCATGGCCAGGGCCGCCTACGCCTGGACAGTGCGCCAGCCAGGCGTCAGCAGCGTGATCGTGGCCGCCCGCAGGAACGAGCAGCTCGACGATAACCTCGAGGCCATCAACCTCAGGCTCACCGACGCCGACCTGAGGCTGCTCGACCGGGCCAGCCACCCTGGAACCCCCTACCCCAAGTGGATGGTCCTGCAGCTCGACCAGGCCGAAGACCCGCGCCCCAAGGTGCTCGAGCCCGAGCGCTTCAGTGACGGCGGGCCGTGGGAGGACTTGCGGTTCAGGAAGAAGTCCCGCTGAAACAAGCGGCCAACAGAGGGCACATGACCAACGGCGCAGCGGGCGCATCCCTCTAGGGCACTTGGGAGATCGTGTCCTTCACGGCGCAGTGGCCCGACGGGCGTGTGACCGAGCCGTTCGGGGGGCGCCCAGTCGGGCGCATCATCTATGAGGCCGACGGCCGCGTGACCGCCCTGCTGATGCACGAGCGGCGGAACGAGGCGGATGGACACCGCAGCCCGCCGGAGGTGCAGGCCGGGTTCACTGCGTACTTCGGCACCTATCGCACGGACGAAGAGCGAAGCATAGTCACCCACAGCGTGACTGCCTCCCTGAGCGCCGCCCGCGCCTCGGGCGAGTTCCAGCGCCACTACAAGATCCACGGGGACACCCTGACGCTGACCTTCACCAGGGAGCAAGGCGGCCTGCCGGTCACAAACAGCCTGGTCTGGAGGCGCGTCTCGAGCCCGGATCGCCAGCGCACGGCAGGGTAGACGAACCTGGGGCCAAACGCGTGCGGATGGGTGGGACCGCAGCAGAACGGGTCATTCCCCACAGAGTTTCTCAGCAACGTCGGGTAGTTTTAGGCTAACCTTCGGGTGCAGATAACAGGCAAGCCAGACCTTGTGGCACCAGAGCTATACCTTTTTCGTGGCGATGCAAACGATTGCAGAGGTGACCCTGTGAGTGAAATCATCCCTGAAGCCCGGCGACTCGAGTTGCTCCGCACCATGCTGCGCATCCGCGCCTTCGAGGAGAAGGTGGGCGAGCTGTTCCTAAAAGGCGGGACGGCGGGCTCGATGCTACACCTTTCCATTGGCGAGGAGGGCGCGGCGGCGGGCGTGGCCCTGGCCATGAAGCCCGGCGACACCTTCACCACCCACCACCGGGGGCACGGCATCTTCGTGGCGCGGGGCGGCGACGTGAACCGCATGATGGCCGAGATCGCGGGCAAGATCACCGGCTACTGCCGGGGCAAGGGCGGCTCGATGCACATCGCCGACATGAGCCTGGGACATCTGGGGGCCAACGCGATAGTGGGCGGGGGGATTCCGGCGGTGGTGGGGGCGGGGCTATCCAGCAAAACCCTGAGCCAGGGTTCAGTTAGCGTGGCCTTCTTTGGCGACGGGGCCATGCAACAGGGCATCTGCTTCGAGAGCATGAACCTGGCCGCCTTGTGGAAGCTGCCAGTGGTCTTCGCGGTCATCAACAACCAGTACGGCATGGGGACACGCATCGACCGGGCCAGCGCCACCCTGGACTTCGCGGGCCGGGCCAGGGGCTTCGGGCTCACTGCCCTCGAGGTGGATGCCACCCAGCCCGAGCAGGTCTTGGCGGCAGCGCAAGAACTGATCGAGCACGCCAGGGCGGGCCGGGGCGCGGGTTTCATCGTCGCCAACTGCTACCGCTTCTACGGCCACGCGCGCAAGGACAAGTCCCCCTATCGGGACGAGGCGGAGGAGCTCGAAGGCCGCAAGCGCGACCCCATCCTCAACCATAAGGATGCGCTGGTCGCCGCGGGGCTGCTGAGCGAGGCCGGGTTCGAGGAGATGAACGGGGCCGCCAACCTCGAGATGGACGAGGCCGTGGCCTTCGCGCAAACCTCGGAGCTGCCGGGGCTGGAGACCATGTTCGAGGACGTGTTTGACCCCTCCATCCCCAGGCCGGTTAGCGTGGACGAGCGGCTGGATAGGGTGCTAGGGGGTGGGGCGTGAGAGGATGGTCAAAGGTCGTACGTCGTACGTCGTACGCCAAGGTCAACGGATTAACCCCCCCACGGTCTGCGGAGTGGCACGGCGCAGACCGCGCAAGTTTGCGGCTCGCCTCCCCTGATGTTCGCGGCAGACTGGTTATCCAACTGCCCTGCACCCGCCCATTGCCCAAGGGGGGTCAAGAAAGGCCGAGCCTCGCCCAGACGTGCCCCCCCTTGAGCGGCCAAGCTGCGGCTCGAGAACTGAGCACTCAAACTACTACAACCCTCAGGGGGAGACGCAAGGCGCAGAGCAAGATAAAGAACTATCGCAACCCCCACAACTCGAGGGGGGGTTCGCCTTTGACGTTCGCCCCTCCCGCCCTCCCCCACTCCCCCTCTCCCCTAAAAGGTGCCCGATGACCTCCCCCCTCCCCACCCCCAGCCCCGTCCCATTCGGCCAGGAGATTGAGTTCCGCGCCGCCCTGCGCGAGGCCATCCGGCAGGAGATGCGGGCTAACCCCAGCGTGGTCCTGATCGGCGAAGAGGTGGCGCGGTACGGCGGCGCGTATGCAGTCTCCAAGGGGCTTTTGGAGGAGTTCGGCGAGGCTCGAGTGCTCGACACCCCCATCAGCGAGGCGGCCATCGTCGGCACCGCCGTGGGTGCGGCCATGACCGGGCTAAAACCCATCGCCGAGTTGATGTACGTGGACTTCGCCTACCTGGCGATGGATCAGATCGCCAACCAGGCCGCCAAGATCCGCTACATGTTCGGCGGGCAGATCGGGGTACCGATGGTGCTGCGGGCCCCCATGGGCACCGGGCGCAGCGGCGGGGCGCAGCACAGCCAGAGCCTCGAGGCTCTCTTCTGGCACACCCCCGGCCTGCGCATCGCCATCCCCGCCACCGTCACCGACTGCTACTTCCTGCTGCGCGAGGCCATCAACTCGCCCGACCCAGTGGTCTTTCTGGAGCACAAGGCCCTCTACGTCAGCAAAGGCGTCCTCGAGCCCGACGCCCCCCCGATGGGCGTGGCAGTGACGCGGCGCAAGGGCCAGCACCTCACCATCGTCACCTACTCCAGACAGCTCTTCTACTGCCTCCAGGCCGCCGAAGAGCTGGCCAAGGAGGGCATCGAAGCTGAGGTGATTGACCTCCGCACCCTCAACCCGCTCGACCTAGAGACCCTGGCCCAGTCGGTCAGGCGGACGGGCCGCGCCCTGATCGTCACCGAGGACACCCTGACGGCGGGGGTCAGCGCCGAGCTGTCGGCGCTGATTCAGGAGGAGTGCTTCGACTACCTCGAGGAGCCTGTCCTGCGTCTATGCGCCGAGGACATCCCAATTCCGGTCTCGCCGCCCCTCGAGGCGGGCAGCGTGCCCAGCCCGGCCCGCATCGCCCAGACCGCCCGAAGACTCGTACGGAGGGCGCGGTGAGGCCGCTCGAGCTGCCCCGCATGGGCGAGACGATGGAAGAAGGCGAGCTGATCGCCTGGGTGAAGAAGCCGGGCGAGGCGGTCAAACGCGGCGAGGTAGTGGCCGAGATCGGCACCGACAAGATTGTGGCCGAGATGCCCGCGCTCGAAGACTTCGTGCTCGAGGAGTACCTGGTTCAGCAGGGCCAGACCGTAAAGGTAGGGCAGCCGATAGCTCGGATCAGCACCGCAGGAACGGCCAACGGGGAACAGCCTCCAGCCGCAGCCGTGAAACAAGCCACTCCCGCAATTGGGACGGCGGGCCCGTCGACCCTACCGGCCCGGCAAACCGAATCGCCGGTCTCGGCCCCAGCCCCCAACAAGCTCCGGGCTTCGCCCGCTGCCCGCCGCCTGGCGCGGCAGTTGGGTCTCGAGCTCTCCGGCCTGGTGGGCACCGGGCCAAACGGGCGAGTTACGACAGACGACGTGCGGCGGAAGGCGGGGGATAGGGGCCGTCCACCCTCGGCCGTCAGCCATCGGCAAACCCTCGAGCCCCCGGCCTCTCCCCTCCCCACTCACCCCTCTCTCCCCTTCCACCCCTTCACCCGCATCGAGGCTGCCACTGCCAGGGCCACCCAACTTTCCAAGCAGGAAATTCCGCACTTCTACGTGCGGGCCAGGGCCGACGTGACGGGCTTCATGCGCGGTCTGGAGGTCGAAAAGGCCAGGGGCCAACAGGTCAGCGTCAACGACCTGCTGGTGAAAGCGGTCGCGCTCGCGCTAAAGCAGCATCCCCGCCTGAACGCGGTGATCGAAGGCGAGGGCCTCCGGCTCCTCGAGAACGTCCACATCGGCGTGATGACTGCCACCGCCGAGGGTCTGGTGTCCAGCGTAGTGCGCGACGCAGACACCCTCTCACCCGCCCAGATCGGCTCGAGGGTGCGCGAGGTCAAGGCCAGGGCCGGCGCGGGCCGGGCCAGGGCCGAGGACATCGGGGGCGCAACCTTCGGCATCTCCAACCTCGGCATGTTCGGCGTAGAAGAGTTCAGCGCCATCATCCTGCCCCCCAACGTGGCCATCCTGGCGGTGGGGGCAGTCCAGGACGAGGTGACCGCCGAGGACGGAGCCATCCGCGTGGCCAAGACCCTCCGCCTCACCGTCAGTGCCGACCACCGCGCCGTGGATGGGGTGGAGGTCGCGCTGTTCTTGCAGACCCTAAGGAAATTACTCGAGCAGCCTCACCCACTGTTCGCCTAAGGGTCTGCAGGGTTGGTGTGCGAGCCGCCACTCAGTCAAGCCTCTGCGTGCGGGGTATTCGTGGGAACCGCTGTTACTTCAGGCTCTTGAGGTAGGCCTGCAGGTCGGCCAACTGGGCGTCGGTGGGGACGCGGCTGACGGCGCTCTTCCACCCGTGGATGCTCCAACGGGGCATGACGGTGCTCAGTGGCCTGCCCTTATCGTCCACGCCGCGCAACACCGCCCGCCTGAACTGCACCGGACTCCAGTTCGCCACCTCGCCCTTGAGGGCCGGGCCGACACCGCTGATCCCAACCGCCCCGACCCCGTGACAGGTCTGGCAGTTCTCGCCGTACAGCCTGGCCCCTATGGTCACGCTGGCCGCATCTCCTATTGCCCAAGCCATCGCCGCGCCGACCAAGGCCGCCGTCACTACCGCGTATTTGTTCATTTGAACCCCCTCAAGCACTTCGGTTACCCCGAAGCTACAACCGCCGAGGCCCCCCTTCCAGAGTCAAACGACCCCCACGCGTGGAACTTCCGACCCTTTTCCCCCACGCCGCCCCTCGTATACTGGGGCGTTATGGCCCTCGAGCCCGCCACAAAAACCCCGCTGCTCTCGCTGAGCCCCGAGTCCCTCCCCGGCGAGGGCTACCGCAAGGGGCAGATCGCGGGCTGGCTGTACCAGAAGGGGGCCGCCGACTGGGAGGCCATGACCGACCTCCCCAGGGCCCTGCGTACCCAACTGGCCAGCGAGTACCGCATCTGCGAGTTCGCCTCGGTTAAACCTTTCGAGAGCCAGGACGGCTCGGTGAAGTACCTCTACACCCTACACGACGGCAAGCAGACCGAGGCCGTCTACATGCCCTATCTAAACCGCAGAACCATCTGCATCTCGAGCATGGTGGGATGCCCCGCCGGGTGTACGTTTTGCGCCACCGGAAAGATGGGCTTCGGGCGCAACCTCACCGCCGCCGAAATCCTAGACCAGATCCTCTACGCCTCGCTGCACCAGAAGCACTCGCCGCGTGAAATCCGCAACGTGGTGTTGATGGGGATGGGCGAGCCGCTCCTCAACGTCGAGCAGGTCTTCGGCGCGATCGAGCGGATACTGCACCCGCAGGGCCTGGCCATGAGCCCCCGGCGGGTGACCCTCTCCACGGTGGGGATTCCCAGGGGCATCTACAAACTGGCCGAATCCGACCTCGAGGTACGCCTGGCCCTCTCGCTCCACGCGCCCGACGACGAGACCCGCCAGCAGATCATCCCCACCGCCCACCGCTACAGCCTAGCGGAGATTATGGAGTCGGTGAGGCACTACTACGCCAAGACCGGCCGGCGGGTGACGCTCGAGTACACCATGCTCAAGGGGCTGAACGACCACGACTGGCAGGCGCGGGCGCTGGGCCAGCACCTGGAGGGCCTCTCCGCCCACATCAACCTAATACCCTGGAACCCCTGGGAAGGCGCCCCCCTCGAGGGCACCCGCAAAGAGCAAATCCTGCGGTTCGCGGGGATTCTCGAGCGCCAAAACATCCCAGTATCGATCCGCTGGAGCCGGGGCCGCGATGTCGGGGCGGCCTGCGGGCAGCTGGCGCTGAAGCAACCCGCCTAAGCGATGAAGAGGACAGGAAAAACCGCAGCCATCACGCCTTTTCTTTGCTCTCTTCCCTCTCCTCTTTCCCCGCGTGTTTTTCCGCTCGCCAGATCAGCAGCCCAAGCCCCGCCGCCATAAACACCAGCGCCCCGACCACGCCCCAGCCGATGAGGGGGTCGGGGATGCGGGCGAAGCCAGCCGGGATCAGGTTGGAGCCGGTGGTGCCCATGTAGAAGATATAGGGGATGGCAAAGGGGCCGATCTGATTGCGGGTGAAGGTGTAAAGGGTGGGGAAAGTTGGGGCGACCAGGAAACCCAAAAGCGGGAACAGCCAAACGGTAGCGCTCGAGAAATAACACAGTCCCACCGCCACGGCCGAGACGTGCAGGATCAGCAGGCGACGCAGCGGGTCGGGCGCGATGAATGGCCCCAGCACCAGGCGGCCCACCGTCAGCCCCACCCAGTACAGCGAGAGCAGTACGCCCAGCGTGCCCACACTGTAGCCGAGGGTCTGCAGGTAGACCCCGGTGAAGCTCGAGACGATGATCTCCACCGAGACGTAGGCCAGCACAGCCAGCAGCAGGAAAGTGAGCAGACGGAACCCCATCCCCCTGGCGGGCGGAGCCTCTTGGGTCTGCGCCCTGGGCGAGCCCCACAACAACGCCACCGTCACCAGGGCCAGCAGCGCGAACAGCAGGTATGCGGTGCGCCAGGGCAGCCCCACCACCAGGAGCGGGGCCACCACCGCCCCCAACCCAAAGGCCGCGTTGACCCGGCTGAGCACGGTCAGGTTGCCCGCGTTCAGTTCGAGGGCCACCGCGTTGGCGTTGACATTAACCACCATCACCGCAAACCCCGCCAGCAGACCGCCCGCCAGTACGACCGTAAACTGAGGCGCGAGGGCTATAAGCAAGAACCCGACCACTTGCAGCCCGACACTCAGCGGTAGCCAGGGCTGACGCACCCGCATCCGGCTGCCCACGAGGGTGCCCAGCAGACCACCCACAAACACCAAGTTGAAGTACCACGATATTTCGCCCTCAATTCCAAAATCCGCCCGCCAGAACGGCAGCGCAGCCCCCACGCTAGCCCCCACGATTCCGCTCATCATCAGGGCGAAGGCGGTGCCGAGGGTGAGGCGCCGGGCGAGGGTCACGCAGGCATTCTAAATCGTTTTACCGCTGTTCCCACATATACCTGGAATCCAGAGACTTGGCCCTGCGGAAACGGGTGGGAATCGTTGGAGACAGTGCAAGAGCGTTTTAGAGTTGCAACCCTAACGCCCACACTGCCGATAAGCCGGAAACTGTGGGAGCTAGAGTAGCTCCCACGTCTGCCCTCAACGACTACATTAAGCCAGCAAAGGTCTGCCAAGTGTCTCCATAGTTGGAGTGCAAAATGTAGCCCGCCAGCTCCCGCAGGGAATTGCGCCTCGGGTAGCCGCTCCGCGGCTATGGCGCACGCCACTCCGCCCTGGGTAGCCGCTCCGCCCAGGCACATATTTTCCCTATCCGCCGATTCTGCACTTCCACCCTGGCGCAACGTAGACGGGCGAAGTCGGCGTTGGCTTGTCCTCGCACAAACGCGGGCGCAATTCCCCACGGGTGTTTCGGGGCAGCAGTCTGCGCTTAAACCACAGCAACACCTAGGGGGTAAAAGAACCCCAACACGACAGCGAGTTAAGCCCTTCCCATAAAACAAAAACTGGGTTTTGTTAGGTGCAGTTAGCTAGAGCAGCTTGGTGACTGATTTCTTGCTCGAGACCATCTCGGGGGCGGGAGAAATTTCGGCCTCGAGGCGGCCCTCGAGCTGGCGCAGCCACTGGCCCACCAGTGCACCCCAGCTATAGTGGGTCTCGATGTGGTGCCGCCCGCTCTGGCCCATCCGGGCGGCGGCCTGAGGGTCGGCGGCGGCCCGCTCAATCATGTCGGCGATGCCCTGCACGTCCTCGGGCGGAACCACGAGACCGGCCCCGATCTGCTGCACCAGCCGTGCACCTTCGCCCTTGCCGCTGTAGAGTACCGGCTTGCCCGAGCTCATGGTGGCGAAAATCTTGGCGGGGCGGGTGCCTTCGAACAGCGGGGAGTCACGCAGGGTGGAGAGGCCCGCCAGGCTGAAAGAGAACAGGCGGGCGATGTAATCGGGCTGGGCGGGCGGCAGGAAACGCACGTTGGCAAGGTTCATTTCCTGGGCCATCTGCACCAGCTTGGGCTTTTCCGAGCCGTCGCCGATAAAGACCAACTCCACACTAGGGTCGCGCAGTCGCTGGGCGGCCTGAAGGGCGAACTCGATGCCGTGGGCATAGCCGTGGGTGCCGGCGTAGAGGATCACCTTCTTGCCCTCGAGGCCCAGCTCACGGGCCAGGGCGAGGTCGGGTTCTTTGGGCCGGAAGACGCGGGTATCTACCCCGTTGGGCAGGTAGAGCACTTTTTCTGGCGACAGGTTTTTCTTCTCTAAGAGCACCTTGTGGATACCCTCGGTGACCGCGTTAACGTAGCGGGAGTGGCGGTAGCTCCAGCGCTCGAGCCACTCCGCCCAGCGCAGTAATGGGCCTTCTTTCATAAGGCCAAGCTCCCGAACCGAGTCGGGCCATAGGTCAGCCACGTTGAAGATCATCGGAGCGCCGAACCACTTGGAGGCCAACCATCCGGGGAAGCTCAGGAACAGTGGCGGCGAATCAACGAAAATGAAGTCGGGGCGCTGAGAGCGCAACAGCCCGATCAGCGACGTCAGTACGAAGCTACCGTAGCCGATCATGCGCTTCAGGCCCGCACCCATCGCCGGGTACATCCAGACCCGGTGAACCTTGCAGCCCTCCCAGGTTTCGGTTTTGTAGAAGACCCCTTTGTACTCGGGGAAGATCTTGCCCTGGAGATGATTGGGCACGGCAGTGACGACCTCCACCTCGTGACCCAGTTTTGTCAGCTCGCGCACGGTAGCCGCGATACGCACCTGCGACGCACCGATCTCGGGGGGAAAGTATTGGGTGAGAAAGAGGAAACGCACGCTGCAATGGTAGCCTGAGGCGAAATACCGATTAGGGTTTTTTGACCTAATTGGAATCTATCCAGGTGTACCTCTCTAGCCCCTTTGTTATCTATTAGTTTCTTCATTACAGATGTTTCTGTATTCTAATTATCACAATTCAGGAACTTCCTCTATTCGTTACGTTACGTAGCTCACTGACGTCAGGAATGGGTTTTTCTGCGTATCTTTTTGTGAAACCTCGCGTAACGGTGTAACGCAATCTGTGCGTTAGTCACAAGGTAATGCGTGCCCACCTTGTAGGTTGGAGCTTATGGGTGGCATACATATGCGCGCAAAACAAGCTCGTTTCGTGATAGACCTTTTCTTATGGACGATAGCCGTACCCCTGGCTTATCTCATCCGTCTCGAGGGTGACAACCTTACCCAACATCTAGGGGCCATGACAGTTTGGGCCCTCGTAGGCATACCGATCAAGGCAGTACTGATCTACTTGTGGGGGCTGCACCGTCAGGTCTGGGTCAAGACCAGCATCCGCGACCTCTGGACGCTGATGCAGGTGGTGGGCCTGGGAGCCCTAACCCTGACCAGCCTGGCGTTCGTGGTAGGTGACTACTTCGACGTGCCGCGCAGCGTGCCCATGATGAGCGCGATGGTGTCTCTGGGGATGATGGCACTGGTGCGGGTGGTAGCCCGACTTTGGGACGAGCGCCGCCAGCTGCTCAAGGTGCCCACCCACATGGGAAAGCGAATTCTGATCATCGGAGCGGGCGACGCAGGCACCCTGCTGGCCAGAGAGATGCTGCGCCACCCCGCCTCGGGGCTGGTTCCGGTAGGCTTTCTCGACGACGAGCCCGGCAAGCGTGGGGCCAAGATCGGCGGCCTGCTGGTATTGGGCGCGCTATCAGAGTTGGAAAAGGTCGCAGAAAAAACCGGGGCACAGGAGATTCTGATAGCCATGCCTTCCGCACCGGGCAAGGTGGTGCGTCAGGTGGTAGATCAGGCCCAGAAGATGGGCTTAACCCAGCGTACCATGCCCGGACTGCATGAGATTTTGTCGGGAAAAATCTCCCTATCTCACCTGCGCCAGGTCAACCTCGAGGATCTTCTACGCCGTGACCCCGTCAAGCTCAACACCGCTGAGATCGCCCACTACATCGAGGGCCGCACCGTGCTGATCACCGGTGCGGGCGGCTCAATTGGCTCGGAGATCGTGCGCCAAGTCTGCCGCTTCTCACCCCGGCGGCTGGTGTTGGTGGGACGCGGCGAGAGTAGCGTGTACCAGATCGAACAGGAGATCAAGCGCCGCTTCTCCCACATCCCTTACGTGGCTTACATCGCCGATGTACGCAACTCGGCCAAGCTCGAGCAGATCTTCGACGAAACCAAGCCGCAGGTGATTTTCCACGCTGCCGCCCACAAGCACGTGCCGTTCATGGAGGCCAACCCCGACGAGGCGGTGTTCAACAACGTCGGCGGCACACTTAACCTGGTGAGGCTGGCCCTGCGCTACGGCATCGAACGCTTCGTGAACATCTCCACCGACAAGGCTGTCAACCCTACCTCGGTGATGGGAGCCTCTAAGCGGGTGGCTGAGTATGCGGTCAACTGGGCATCGGAACGGGCCGCGCCGGGTCAGTCCTTCGTCTCGGTGCGCTTCGGCAACGTACTGGGCAGCCGGGGCAGCGTGGTGCCGCTGTTCCAGGAGCAGATTAAGAACGGTGGCCCCATCACCGTCACCCACCCCGAGATGACGCGCTTCTTTATGACTATCCCCGAAGCGGCCCAGCTAGTGCTGCAAGCGGGCGGCCTAGGCGAGAATGGTAGGGTTTACGTGCTGGACATGGGAGATCCGGTAAAGATCGTGGACCTGGCGCGAGACGTGATCCGCCTATCCGGACTGACCCCCGACGAGGACATCAAGATTCAGTTCTCGGGCATGCGGCCCGGCGAGAAGCTCTACGAGGAGTTGCTAACCGACCAGGAAGGCACCGGGGCCACCCATCACCAGCAGATATTCGTGGCCAAGAGCGGCCAGACCGCCGAACTGTTCGATCTGTACCTCGAGAGCCTCTTCGACGCAGCCCGCAGCGCCAACTACCCCAAGATCCGCGAGCTGTTTCTCCAGCTCATCCCCACCTATAGCCCCCAGAACCACAGCGCCCCCAAGGTCTATGTGCCTACCGCCGGGAAACATCCAGCGACCAAGCGGGTTAACAAGACGACCAACTGATCGGCTGCAATAAAGACGCCAGGCGCGACAGTGCGCCCGGCGTCTTCCTTTTGACTCTCGATCGATCAGCTCACAAACTCTACCAGGGCGAGCTGCGTGCCGTCGCCCCGGCGGAACTCGGCCAGCTTGAGCATGCGGGTGTAACCGCCGGAGCGCCCGGCGTACTTGGGGGCAATCTCCTCGAGCAGCTTCTTGGCCAGTTTGGCGTCTTGCAGGTCGCGGAAGACCAGGCGGCGTGCGGCCAAGTCACCGGCCTTGGCAGTGGTGATGAGCTTGTCCATGTAGCCCACCAGCTCCTTGGCCTTGGGGATGGTGGTCGTGATCCTGCCGCTCTCGGAGAGCAGCAGGTTTTTGGCCATGTTTCGGAACAGCGCCACGCGGTGGCTGCTGTTGCGGTTCAGCTTTCTTCCAGATTTCTGGTGACGCATAACGCTCCTTCGGAGCGAGAGGAAGGGGGAAGGAGGGAGAAACCAGAGGACGCGACCTAAAGGCCTTCTGTTTTCTCTTTCCTCTTTCCTTTTCCTCCGCCTTTAGTCCTTCATTACCAGCCCGTGCTGGGCGAGGCAGTCCTTGATCTCTTGCAGGCTGCGGTCGCCGATACCCGGAACCTTCTTCATCTCGCGCTCGGAGAGGGCCAGCAGGCTCTCAACGGTCTCGATACCTTCTTCCTTGAGGTTGTGCAGCACGCGGGTGGTGAGGCCGAGATCCTCGAGGGTCAGGCCCACGCCGCGGGGCTGGGCGGCTGCCGCAGGCATCGCGGGGGCTGCCGTGGGAACGGGCGTGGCGACCACCGGCGCGGCCACCGGGCGGCTCTGCTCGAGGCGCAGCACCGGGCTCTGGTCGAAGAAGCCGAGCTGGTCGCGAAGGATGTTGACCGACTGCTGGAGGGCCTCCATCGGGCTCACCGAGCCGTCCGTCCACACCCGCAGCGTGAGCTTGTCGAGGTCGGTACGCTGCCCCAGGCGGGTGTCCTCCACCTGGTAGGCCACGCGGCGCACCGGGCTGTAGAGGGCGTCCACGGGAATCGAGGAGATCCGATCCTTGATGCCGTGCTTCTCGGCGGGGACGTAGCCGATGCCCTCGTCTACCCGCACCTCCATCACCAGCTTGCCCTTGTCTTCTAGGGTCGCGATGTAGAGGTCGGGGTTCATCACCTCGGCGTCGGGGCCGGTCTCGAGATCTCTGGCGTAGATGGCCTTCGGCCCTTGGGCGCGCAGGGTCAGGGTCTTGGGGCCGGAGCCGGGGTTGTGCAGCTTGACGACCACTTCCTTGAGGTTGAGGATGAGCTGGATGGCGTCTTCCTTCACCCCGGTGATGGTCGAGAACTCGTGCAGCACGTCCTCGATATAGACGCTGGTGACGGCGGTGCCGGGAATGCTCGACAGCAGAATGCGGCGCAGCGGGTTGCCCAACGTCACGCCGAAGCCCCGCTCGAGCGGCTCGAGCACGAACTCGCCGTAGTTGCCGTCAATGCGGGCGTTGAACACCGGGGCTTTGGTCTTGGTGGTTTCCAAGGTTCCTCCTTCACAGAGCTTGTGGCTCGTGGGTCGTGGCGTGTGGAGCAGTCTGCTACAGGCCACAGGCCGCGAGCCACCGGCCCCTAGCGCGAGTAGAACTCGATAACGAGCTGTTCGTTGACGGGCAGGCTGAGCATCTCGCGGTCGGGGACGCGCAGGAACTTGCCGGTCATGCTGCCGCCGTCGAACTCGATCCAGGGAAAGCTCTTGCGATTCTTGAAGCGCTCCACGTTTTGCACGATGAAGTCAATCTTCCTGCCCTTCTCCGACACCTTGATCTCTTCGCCCTGACGCACCTGGTAGCCGGGAATGGTGACCCGCTTGCCGCCCACCAGGATGTGCCCGTGGCGAACGAACTGCCGGGCCTGGCGGCGGGTGGAAGCGATGCCCATGCGAAATACGATGTTGTCGAGGCGGCTCTCGAGAAGTTGCAGGAAGACGGTACCAGTCACCCCGCTCTTGCGGCTGGCCTCCTCGAAGAGGTTACGGAACTGGGTTTCCGACACGTCGTAGATGAAGCGCAGCTTCTGCTTCTCGCGCAGACGCACCGAGTAGTCGGAGGGACGCCCCTTGCGGCGCTGGCCGTGCTGGCCGGGGCCGTACTGGCGGCGATCCATGTACTTCTGAACCTTCTCGGTCTCGGCGACGTTCACGCCGAGCTGGCGTGAAACTTTTACAATCGAACCACGTAAACGACCCATTTATTTCTCCTCTGGCAGAGGAGCGTCAAAGGTCGAAGGTCGAAGGTCGAAGGTCTTTTTGACTTTCGGCGTTCGGCTTTCGGCGCAAGACGCTCAACCGGGTTCCCAAGGTCTGGGTAGCGAAGCAGGGAACCAAAGTTTCGCTACCGCTCTACTGGCCTTTAGCGGCTGGCTTATAGCTTCTAGCTAAGGGCTAACCGCCAATTGCTAAGCGGGATCAGACCGCCAGCTTGCGGAACTTCTTGCGCGGGCGGCAGCCGTTGTGGGGCAGGGGGGTGTCGTCGACGATGGAGCGCACCTGAAGGCCCGAGGCCTGCAAGGCACGGATGGCCTGCTCGCGGCCCGCGCCGGTGCCGCGCACTACCACCTCGACGTTGCTCATCCCGAAGCCCTGGGCCTTCTTGGCGGCGTCCATGGCGGCGAGCTGGGCGGCGTAGGGGGTGCCCTTACGGCTGCCCTTGTAACCGATCACCCCGCCCGACGACCAGGTGACGGTGTTGCCGTCGGTGTCGGTGATGGTGACGATGGTGTTGTTGTACGAGGCGTGGATAAACACCCTCCCCGCGTTTACGGTCTTCTTGACCTTCTTCTTGGCCCTCGGCCCAGCTTTCTTCTCAGCCATACTCTCCATCCTTCGGCCTTTTCAGGCCCGGCCCCTATGAAACTACTGCGAGGGGCCTTTGCGGAGTCTCAACTGGCGTGTACACGATGCGCTAACCTGCTGTGCTTGGTCGGGCATCTACGTTCCAGCTTTGTGGTATTCGGCCCTTAGCGGTTTAGCTTCTGGCCTTTAGCTAACAGCCCATTGCTTACTTGCGCGGTGCCTTCTTCTTGCCAGCCACGGTCTTGCGGGGGCCTTTGCGGCTGCGGGCGTTGGTGCGGGTGCGCTGACCGCGAACCGGCAGGCTGCGGCGGTGGCGCATCCCACGGTAGCAGCCGATGTCCATCAGACGCTTGATATTGCCAGCCACTTCGGCGCGTAGCTCGCCCTCGAGCTTGTAGGTGTTTTCGACGTACTCGCGCAGCTTGGCGGTGTCGGCTTCGCTCAAGTCCTTGACACGGACCGCCCCATCGATACCGGTGGCGGCCAGGGTCTCCTTGGCGCGGTGGTTGCCGACGCCGTAGATATAGGTCAGGGCGATGTCCACGCGCTTGTTGCGGGGGATTTCAACTCCAGATATACGGGCCATTCATTCACCTCCTTTTTCTAGCCTTGACGCTGCTTGTGGGTGGGCTCTTCACAGATGACATACACGCGACCGTGCCGCTTGATGACCTTGCACTTGTCGCACATCTTTTTGACCGAGGTACGGACTTTCATGGTTTTCTCCTTCGGAGAGTGGTCAGAGGTCAGGGGTCGGTGGAAAGCTCTGAGCGATGAGTCATGAGCTTTTTGGTTTATCCTCTGTTCTCTTCCCTCTTTCCTCGCCTTTCTTCAGAACTAGCGCCGGTAAACAATCCTTCCCCTGCTTGGGTCGTAGGGCGTGATCTCGACCACCACCCGGTCGCCGGGGAGGATGCGGATGTAGTTCATGCGCATCTTGCCCGAGATGTAGCAGAGGATTTCCGGGCCGTTGTCGAGCTGCACCCTGAACGTGGTGTTGGGCAGCGCCTCGGAGATGTACCCCTCGGCGCGAATGGTGTCTTTTTCCTTGGCCAAAAAAATCCTCCTGATGGGTTAAGCGGCGGACTAGGCCCCTGCCGCAGCAAGCTTCTGGCTCCCCGTTAGAAGCCGGGGGCCAGAGTCGGTGATCAGCACCGTGTTTTCGTAGTGGGCGGCCAGGTTGCCTTTGCCAACAGTGGCCGTCCAGCCATCGGACAATATTACCATCTTGGCGGGAAAAAGGGAAACCATCGGCTCGAAGGCCAGGGTCATGCCCGCCCTGAGCTTGGGGCCTTTGCCGGGGTCGCCGAAGTTGGGCACCTGGGGGTCCTCGTGGTTGTACTTGCCCACGCCGTGCCCCACCATCTCCCGCACGCACCAAAGGCCGTGCTTGCCCTCCACGAACTGCTGCACTGCGTAGCCCACATCGCCCAGGCGGGTGCCGGGCTGGAGCAGCTCGAGACCCATCCAGAAGGCCTCTTCCGTAACCCGCTTGAGCCGCTCAGCCTCGTTGGATATCTTGCCCACGGCGTAGGTGCGGGCCATGTCGGTGGTGTAGCCGTCGAAGGTAAACAAAAAGTCCACCTTGAGCAGCTCGCCCTCCTCGAGGGGGCGCCTCGAGGGGAAGCCGTGCACCACCACATCGTCGACCGACATGCAGGTAGCGAACTGGTAGGGTACGTCGGCCGCGCCCTTGTAGCCGATCTGGGGGGCCTTGCCGCCGACCCGCCGGATGGCCTTGAGGATGGTCTGGTCGAGGTCGTGGGTGGTCACACCGGGCCTGATGAGGGGCTCGACCTCGGCAAAGATCGAGGTATGAAGCTGACCGGTCTTGGTCATCTTCTCGATCTCCCAGGGCGATTTGATGTGGATGGCCATAGTGTGATTGCCCAGAACCTGACGGCCTAAGCCTTAACCCCCAGTGCGTCTTGGATCGCCGCGTACACCTCGTCCACCTTACCCAGCCCGTTGACTTCCTTCAGGCTGCCGGTTTTGGCGTAGTAATCCACCAGCGGCTGAGTTTTCTGGGTATAGACGGCGAGGCGGTTGGCGATGGTCTCGGCGTTGTCGTCGGTGCGGCCTTCCTGCTGGGCGCGGCCCAGCAGTCGCTTGACCAGTTCTTCGCGGGGGGCCTCGACCAGCAAAACACCCAGCAGGCGAATTTTGTTGTCAGTTAGCAGTTGGTCCAGCGCCTCGGCCTGCGCCAGGGTGCGGGGGAAACCGTCGAAGATGACCTTGGGGTTGGCGAAGGTGGACAGCTCGTGCTGGATCAGCGCCAGGATGATCTCGTCAGAGACCAAATCGCCGCGCTCGAGGATCGGCGCGACCTTTTGGCCGAGTTCGGTGCCCCTGGAAACGTGGCTGCGCAACATGTCACCGGTGGAGAGTTGGACGAATCCCAGCTCGGAGGCCAGCCGCTTGGCCTGGGTGCCTTTGCCCGCGCCCGGAGGTCCGAGGAAGATGACTGCTTCCGCCATGCCCCCTCCTCTTAGCGGGTGGTTCCGCGCCCGCGGATGCGGCCCTTGGACAAGAAGCCCTCGTAATTCCGCATCTGCAGCTGCGACTCGATCTGCCGCAGGGTATCCAGCGCCACACCCACCACGATCAGCAGGCTGATTCCGGAGAAGTGGAAGGCCAGAGTGGTGACCCCGGTGATGTTCTGCATGATGGTGGGCAGCGCCGCCACGATGCCCAGGAAGACCGCGCCCCACAGGGTCAGGCGGGAGACGATGTGCTCGAGGAACTTCACGGTGGGCTCGCCGGGCCGGATGCCGGGGACGAAACCGCCGTACTCGCGCAGGTTCTCCGAGATGCGCTTGGGATCGAACTGCACCGCCGTGTAGACGTAGGTGAAGCCGACAATCAGGAGCACCTCGATCAGCAGGCCGGGGAAGCGGGTGGGGATGAAGAAGTTGGAGATGGCCTGGGCCGTCGGGGAGAGCGGGAAGGCCCCGGCGATGAACAGCGGGAGTTGCAACAGCGCCGCCGCGAACACGATGGGCACCACCCCCGCCGCGTTGAGCTTGATGGGCAGGAAGGTGGACTGGCCGCCGAACATCTTGCGGCCCACCTGCTTTCTCGCGTACTGCACCGGGATGCGCCGCTCGGCCTGCTGCACCGCCGCCATCCCGGCGAAGGCCGCGATTACGAAGGCGAAGAAGATGATCAGCGCAATCAGGTTGACCTCGCCGGTACGAACCAGCCCGAAGGTGCGCCCGATCTGGGGCAGCCAGGCCGCCACGATGCCGCCGAAGATGATAATCGACGTACCGTTGCCCACCCCGTACTCGGTGATGCGCTCGGCCATCCACAAGAGCAAGGCCACGCCCGCCACTTGGGTGATGACCACGATGAAGTAGAAGAAGATGCCGGGCTCCCAGCCAGGCAGCAGGAACTGGCCCGCGCCCGAGGAGAGAAAGGTGGTGGCGAGGAAGAGACCCTGCACCGCTCCCAGCACGATACCCGCGATGCGGGTGTACTGCTGGATGATCTTGCGGCCCTCCTCGCCCTCTTTCTGGAGCTTCTCGAGCTGCGGCACCACCGTCACCAGGAGTTGCATGATGATGGCGGCAGTGATGTAGGGCATGATGCCCAGCGCGAAGATCGAGAACTGCTCGAAGTTACCGCCGGAGAAGAGGTTTACCAGGCCCAGGGCGCTGCCCTGCTGGGTGCCCAGGAACTCGCGGATCCGGTCAATGTTCACCCCGGGGGTGGGGATGAAGGTGCCCAACCGATACAGCGCCAGCACGAGCAGCGTAAACAGCATCCGCCTGCGCAGCTCGGGAATCAGAAAGGCTGAACGGAAGGCTTGCAGCATGGCTTATGCTCCCTCAGCGGCGGGGGCAGGCTTGGCCACGACCACCACAGCCTCGCCGCCTGCGGCCTTGAGTTTTTCGGCGGCCGCCGCCGAGAACTTGGCGGCGTGGACCTTAACCGCGCTGGCCTCGCCCTGCGATAGCACCTTAACCGGGAAGCCGGCGCGAACCAGCCCGGCCTTGACCAGGGCTTCGGCGTTCACGTCGCCGCTCTGGAAGTGCTTGGCGATGTCGCCCACGTTGACGACCTGGTACTCCACGCGCTTCAGCTCGCCATGGGACTGGCTTTTCATGCCGCGCTTGGGCAGGCGCATGATCAGGGTGGAGCGACCCCCCTCGAAGCGGTTGGAGTTCTTGAGGCCGCCCGAGCGGGACTTCTGGCCCTTGTGGCCGCGTCCGGCGGTCTTGCCCTTCCCCGAGCCGGGGCCACGGGCCACGCGCTTGTTGCGCTTGTTCGCGCCCTCGTTGGGGCGGATGTCGGTCAGTTTCATTATTCCACCACCTCGACGAGGTGCGCGACCTTGCGGATCTGGCCCAGCATGGCGGGGTTGGAGTCAATCTCGCGCACGCGGTTCATCTTGGTCAGGCCCAGCACCTTCAGCGCGGCCTTCTGATCCTTGGGGTAACCGATGGGGCTCTTGACCAGCTTCACCTTCACGGTCGCCATTAGCCCTCACCACCTTCGGTCTTCCGCAGGCGCTTCACATCATCCCAGGTTTGGAGCTGGCGCAGCGCCTCGAGCGTGGCGTAGGCCTGGTTGACGTAGTTGCGCGAGCCCAACTCCTTGGTCAGGATGTCGGTGATCCCGGCCAGCTCGAGGATCGCGCGCGGCACCTGACCGGCGATAACCCCCGTGCCGGGCGCGGCCGGGCGCAGGATGATGGTCGAGGAGCCGTGCGTCACGGTGATCTCGTGGGGGATGGTGCCGTTCTTGAGGGGCACCTCGATCATCTTGCGCTTGGCGTAATTGTTGGCCTTCTGCACCGCAACGGGCACTTCCTTGGCCTTGCCCAGGCCCAGCCCGACGCGGCCCTGGCGGTCGCCCACGGCGACCAAGGCCCCGAACCGGAAGCGCCTACCCCCCTGGTACGTCTTGGAGGTGCGGCGCACGTGGATCATCTTCTCTTCAAAATCGCTGACTTCAGCCATTATGTAAGCTCCTTCGGAGCGTCGAATGTCTAGCTTCTAGAGTCCAGAGCAAAAACTTTAGAGCTTCTGTGTTTTGGCCCTCGACCCTCGACCTCGACCCTCGACTAAAACTGCAACCCGCCCTCGCGCGCCCCGTCGGCCAGAGCCTTGACCCGGCCGTGGTACTTGAAGGAGCCGCGGTCAAAGACGACCTTGCTGATGCCCTTGGCCTTGGCGGCCTCGGCGATGGCGGCGCCCACCTTCTTGGCCACTTCGGTCTTGTTGCCCTCGAGCTTGAGGGCCTTGGAGTTGGCGGCGGCCAGGGTCTCGCCCTTGGCATCGTCGATGATCTGGGCGTAGATGTGGTTGAGGCTGCGGTGGACGCTGAGGCGCAGGTGTCCGGCGGCCTTGACGGCCTTGCGGACGCGGAACTTGCGGCGGTCTTCGGTGGATAGGCGTGCCATAAGTTTCCCCTACTACTTGCCCGCGGTCTTGCCGGGCTTGGTCTTGATGGTTTCGTCGGCGTAGCGGATGCCCTTGGCGTGGTAGGCGTCGGGCGGACGCACGGCGCGCAGGTTGGCCGCGGTCTGGCCGACGAGTTGCTTGTCAATGCCGCTGACCTTGATGCGGGTCTGCTCGGGCACCTCGAAGGTGATCCCGGCTGGCGGGGCCACCAGCACCTTGTGGCTGTAGCCTACGGTCAGCTCGAGGTTCTTGCCCTGGAGCTGGGCGCGGTAGCCGGTGCCGTTGATGACCATCTCGCGCGCGTAGCCCGCCGAGACGCCCTGGATGGCGTTGGCGATCAGGGTGCGGTAGAGGCCGTGCTGGGCGCGGTGGGTGCGGCTGTCGGACGGGCGCTCGACGTTCACGGTGGTGGCGTCGGCCTTGACGGTCAGCTCGGGGTTGAAGGCGACGCTCAGCTCGCCCTTCGCGCCCTTGACCTTGACCGTGCCGGGCTTGACCTCGACGCTTACGCCCTTGGGTAGGGTGATGGGCAGTTTACCGATGCGGCTCATTACCACACCTCGCAAATCACTTCGCCGCCCACGCCGAGCTTGCGGGCTTCGCGGTCGGGAAGTAGGCCCTTGGAGGTCGAGACAATCGCCAGGCCCAGGCCACGGCGGATGTTGGGCACGTTCTCGGCGGTCACGTAGACGCGCCGGCCGGGACGGCTGACGCGCTGGATGTGCTGGATGACCTTCTCGCGGCGGGGGCCGTACTTAAGGGCAAGGCGCAGGACGGGCTTGCCGTCGTTCTCGAGGCGCTCCACGCTGCGGAGGAAGCCCTCCTTGACCAGGATACCGGCGATCTGCTGCTTGAACTTGGAGGCGGGAACGTCCACGCTCTCCTTGTGAACCAACAGCCCGTTGCGGATGCGGCTCAGCATGTCTGCTATGGGGTCGCTTAACATCGTTTCTCCTTCTTTTCGAGCCCGCCTGCCGCCTTTGACTCCAGAGGGTTGACCGAGGTTATCGAAGCCAACTCCTGCTTCTGGATGTTGCCATCTCGGCGTTCCCTTCGATTGACTCAGGGAACTCGGTGGTTCCAGAACGAGGTCTTGGGCGCGGGGTGACGTTTGCGGAGCTAGGTTCTGGCGAAACTCGCCAGCCGTACGGCTCAGAACGCCTGCAGGTACGTCTCGAGGGTTGGGGCGCGGTATCGGGAGAATCCCCCCGACCTGTTCGCCCGAACCTTACCAGCTAGCCTTGCGAACGCCGGGGAGCTGCCCCCGGTGGGCCATCTCGCGGAACTGCAAGCGGGAAATGCCGAAATAGCGGATATAGCTCTTGGCACGCCCGGTCACTGCGCAGCGGTTCTTGTGTCGGGTGGGACTGGCGTCGCGGGGCAGTTCGGCCAGGGCCGCGAAGTCGCCCGCAGCCTTCAGCTCGGCCCGCTTTTTGGCGTACTTGGCCACGGTCTTCTGCTTGCGCTTCATCTTCTCGACTTGGGATTTCTTTGCCATCGGTTCACCTCCTTTCTATGGTGGGGTTATGGGAAAGCTGGCTAAGTTTTTCGAAGCCAGCTGGTGTTCAGTGCTGCGTCCCTCCGAGGGCTACTTGCGGAACGGGAACCCGAGCAGCTCGAGGAAGGCCCTGGCCTCTTCGTCATTCTTGGCGGTGGTGACCACGGCGATGTCCATGCCGCGCACCGCGTCGATCATCTCGAAGGTGATCTCGGGGAAGATGGCTTGCTCCTTGAGACCCAGGTTGTAGTTGCCGCGCCCGTCGAAGGCGTTGGGGTTGATGCCCCGGAAGTCGCGGATGCGGGGAAGGGCGATGTTGAGGAGCTTCTCGGCAAAGATCCACATGCGGTCACCGCGCAGGGTCACGCGCAGCCCGATGGGCATCCCCTCGCGCAGCTTGAAGTTGGAGATCGACTTCTTGGCCTTGGTGATGGAGGGCTGTTGCCCGGTGATGATGGCCAGTTCCTTGCCCGCCTTCTCGAGGATGCGGCTGTCTTCCTTGGCCTCGCCGAGGCCCTGGTTGACCACGATCTTGACCAGCCGGGGGGCGGCCATGACCGAGGTGTAGCCGAACCTCTTCATCAGCTCGGGGCGGATTTCTTCGTGGTAACGCTTCTTAAGTGCGACTTCGACGGCCATGCTAGCTCCTTAGGCAGCGTTACTTGCTGTCAAGTGCGCCTTCGCACTTGGCACAAACGCGGATGTGACGGTCTTTGCCGTCATCGCCTGTGATCTTCTTGTGGCGAACCCTGGTGGGCTTCTCGCAGCTCGGGCAGATGGGCATAACCTTGCTGCTGGCGAGCCAGCCTTCCGACTCCACAAACCCGCCCTGGGGGTTGCGGGGGTTGGGCTTGACCGAGCGCTTGATCATGTTCAGGCCCTCGACCCGCACCACACCCTTCTTGGGGTCAACCGCCAGCACCTTGCCGGTCTCGTTGCGCAAACCCTCGCGCCCCGACAGCACCTTCACGGTGTCCCCCTTCTTGACGTGTACCTTATTGGGCATTGTTTCCTCCAACTCAAACGCCGCAGTTCTGCTTACGGCAGCCAAATGAAGAGTTTACCAGACTTGGTGAAAAAAAGCACCCCGTTGGCCTTTGGGCCTTGGGTGGCTGTTCACCGGTTGGCCCCAACCCGACCTTCTCCCGCAAGAGGGGCGGACTTTAGGGTTAAGGCGAGCGAACTGCGGGGCTCTTCTGTTTTTGCCTCCCCAGAGGGGAGGCTACCGCAAAAGGCACCGCAACTTCACTTTCCTCCCCGTCCAGTCCCCTCCCCTCAGCGCTGGAGGGTCGGGGTGGGGGTAGCGCTCAGAGCACTTCGGGGGCCAACGAGACGATCTTCATGAAGCCGCGCTCGCGAAGCTCGCGGGCAACGGGGCCGAAGACGCGGGTGCCACGGGGCTCGTTGTTGGGGTTGATGATGACCGCGGCGTTGGTGTCGAAGCGGATGGAGCTGCCGTCCTGGCGGCGGATCTCCTTGGCGGTGCGGACCACCACCGCCTTCACCACGTCGCCCTCCTTGACCATGCCGCGCGGGATGGCCTCTTTAACCGAGGCCACGATCACGTCGCCCACACCGGCGTACTTGCGGTAGTGGCCACCCATCACGCGGATGCAGCCGATCTTGCGGGCACCGGTGTTATCGGCGACTTCCAGTACGGTCTCTTGCTGGATCATGCCTTACCACGCTCCTTGCGCAGCTGGTAGCGCTCCACCAAGTCCATCCGGCCTTCCTCGAGCCTGCCCGTAACCACGAACTTCTTGGTCTTGGACAAAGGGCGGGCCTCCTGAATCTGCACGATGTCGCCAACCTTGTACTGGTCGGTCTCGTCGTGGGCGCTGTACTTCTTGGACTGCCGAATCACCTTGCCGTAGAGCGGGTGCTGCATCTGGCGCTCGACCAAAACCGTCACGGTCTTCTGCGCCTTGTCGCTGACCACCACGCCGGTTAGAACTTTCTTAGGCATTTTTACTCCTTCTATTGGGCTAAAGGCTTGGGGCTGAAAGCCGGAGGCGAAAGATGGGTCTGTTTTCCGCTCCCGGCTTTCGGCCCAAAGCTTCCTAGCTCTTTGCCTTCCGGGCGGGGGCCTTCTTGGCGGGCTTGGCAACCAGAGCGGTTTCCTTGGCGACCACCGTCTCGCCGCGCTCCTTCTCACCAATGATGGTGAGCATCCGGGCGATCTCCTGACGGGTCTGGGCGACCACGTGGTTCTTCTCGAGCTGGCCGATGCTGGCCTGGAAGCGCAGCTCCATCAGCTCCCTCTTGGAGTCGGTCACGCGCTTCTGGAGTTCGGCCACGCTGAGTTTGCGCAGCTCATTGGGCTTCGTCGTAGGCATCGCGTCTCACCACCTTGGTCTGCATGGGGAGCTTATGCCCGGCCAGGCGCAAGGCCTCCCTGGCCTGCTCCTCGCTCACACCGCTCACCTCGAACATCACGCGGCCAGGCTTGACCACGGCCACGTAGCCTTCCACGTTACCCTTACCCTTACCCATTCGGACTTCCAGGGGCTTCTTGGTGAAGGGCTTATCGGGGAATATGCGGATGAAAATCTTGCCGCCACGGCGGAAGTGGCGCACCATCGCCACACGGGCCGCCTCGATCTGCTGGCTGGTTACCCAGGTCGGCTCCATCGAGACCAGGCCCCACTCGCCGAAGGCCACATAGTCGCCTCCCTTGGCGGTGCCGCGCATACGCCCACGGTGGGCCTTGCGGTACTTCATGCGCTTGGGCATCAACATGCTTTAAGCACCTCCCTGGCCGCCCGCCGTCTTGCGCACGGCGGGGCCGCGTCGGCGGGGCTTGTTATCGCGGTTCTCGGGCTTGGGCTGGGCCGGGCGGGCGGCGGGCTGGGCCCCCGGGACCTGGCGCTTGCCGCCGATGACCTCGCCCATGAACACATACGCCTTCACGCCGAGCGAGCCATAGGTGGTCTGGGCTCGAGCGGTGCCGTAGTCGATGTTGGCGCGGAGGGTGTGCAGGGGCACACGGCCCTCGGCGGCCCACTCGACGCGGGCCTGCTCGGCGCCGCCGATGCGCCCGGAGACCACGATCTTGGCCCCCTGGGCACCGGACTCGCGCACGCGCTGCACGGCCTGCTTAATGCTGCGGCGGATGGCGAAGCGGCGCTCGATCTGCTCGGCGATGCGCTGGGCCACCAGCGGCGCCGAAAGGTTGGGGTTGCCGACTTCCTGGACGTTGAGGGCCACGGTCTTGCCCTTGTACTTGTTCTGCAGACCCTCGCGCAGGCGCTTGATGGTCTCGCCGCCGCGACCAATCACCACGCCGGGCTTGGCGGCGTAGACGGTGACGGAGATGTTGTCGGCGGCCCGCTCGATGTCCACGCGAGCGATGCCCGCGGGCTTGAGTTCCTTCTCGATCATGCGGCGGATGTCCCGATCCTGCACGATCAGGCCCTTGTAGGCCTTCTTGCCCGCGTACCAGCGCGACTCGAATTCGCGGGTGATGCCCAGGCGCAGGCCGGTGGGGTTAATCTTATTTCCCATGCTTACTCTCCCTTAACGCTTGGCCTGTCCCTCGCCCACCACGATGGTGATGTGACTGGTACGCTTCTTGATCATGTTGGCCGAGCCGCGCGCACGGGGCAGCATCCGCTTGATGGCGGGGCCTTCGTCCACCCAGCCCGCCCGCACGGTCAGCTCGTCTTCGATCAGGTCGTAGTTGTTGATGGCGTTGGCGATGGCGCTCTCGAGCACCTTCACGATGATCTCGGCGCTGCGGTGGGGGGTGTACTTGAGGATGGCCCTGGCCTCCTCGAGCTTCTTCCCACGGATCAGGTCGACAACCAGGCGCACCTTCTGGGGCGACATGCGGACGTTGCGGGCGACGGCAAGCGCGTAGTCGCGCTTGCCGCCCTCGGCCTTGAGGGCCTCCTCGCGGTCGCGCAGCGAGAGCTTGGCGAACTTCTGCAAGCCCGCCGAACCAGGGAAGTGGCGGTCGCGGATATCCTTGCGGATGTCGTTGCGCAGCGACTTCTTCAGTCGGGTCTTTTTATCAGTGGCTTCCACGGTTCACCTCCTTACTTCTTGGCGGCGGTCTTGGCCTCTCTCGAGTGCCCCTTGTAGGTGCGGGTGGGGCTGAACTCGCCCAGCTTGTGCCCGACCATGTTCTCGGTGACGTACACCGGGACATGCTGCTTGCCGTTGTACACCGCGATGGTGTGCCCGATCATCTCGGGGACGATGGTGGAGCGGCGGCTCCAGGTCTTCAGGACCCGCTTCTCGCCCCTCGAGTTCATCGCCTCCACCTTGTCAATCAAGTGGCCGTCGATGAAGATGCCTTTTTTCAAGCTACGTGGCATGATTCACTCTCCTTACTTTTTACGCCGCGCAACGATAAAGGCGCTCGAGGGCTTCTTCTTGTGGCGGGTCTTGAGGCCCTTGGCCTGCTGGCCCCAGGGCGAAACCGGGGGACGGCCACGGGGGGCGCGGCCCTCACCGCCGCCGTGCGGGTGATCCACCGGGTTCATCACAGTGCCGCGCACGTGGCCCTTGCGGCCCTTGTGGCGGTTGCGCCCGGCCTTGCCGATCACGATGTTCTTGTGGTCGGAGTTGGACACGGTGCCGATCGTCGCGAAGCTCTCGCCGTGGACCCGGCGCAACTCGCCGGAGGGCAGGCGCAGGATCACGTAGTCGCCCTCGCGGCCCTGAACCTGGACACTGGTCCCGGCGCTGCGGGCCATCTTGGCCCCCTTGCCCGGCTCGAGCTCGACCGCGTGGATCACCGTGCCCACGGGGATGAACCGCAGCGGCAGGGCGTTTCCCACCGCGATGGCGGCCTCGGGGCCGCTAACGATTCGCGAGTCCACGGTCAGGCCGTCGGGGCAGAGGATGTAGCGCTTCTCGCCGTCGGCGTAGAAGAGCAGGGCGATGCGGGCGGTACGGTTGGGGTCGTACTCCACCGCCGCCACGCGGGCGGGAATCCCCGCCTTGTCGCGCCGCTTAAAGTCCACGATGCGGTAGAGCTGCTTGTGGCCGCCGGAAATGAAGCGGCTGGTGGTGCGCCCCTGGTTGTTGCGCCCCCCGGTTTTCTTAAGGGGTGCGGTGAGCGACTTCTCGGGACGCTTCTTGGTCAGGTCCGAGAAGTCGGCCACGGTCATGGTGCGGCGCGACGGGGTGTAGGGTCTAAACTTCTTTACGGCCATTATATTTCCTCCCACCTGATACGCGCTAACCGAGTCGCGCTGATTCCAGATGGAGTTTGCCCCTTCTACTGCCGGTTCCCAAGCGTGAGATTTTGGGGCGGCACTCGGTCTCGAGGCGGTTGGGGGGGTGGTCGGTGGGTAGTGGGTGGTGGGAAAAAAGCAACCCGCATTTTCCTTTCCACCTCCTACCTCCTATTGCCCACCTCCCTGTTAGAAAGAGCCCGCAATGCGGGTGCGGAATCCCGCACCTACACCAAACCTTCCAGGGCTTCGATCTTCTGTCCGTAGGCCACGGTGACGATGGCCTTCTTGCGGTCGATGCGCTTGCCGCTGTAGAGGCCCAGGCGCTTGTTCTTGCCCAGGGTGTTCTGGGTGTTGACGGACACCACCTTGACCTTAAAGGCCTGCTCGACGGCGTTGGCGATCTCGGTCTTGTTGGCGTCGGGGTGAACCCAGAAGGTGTAGCGGGTGGGGGCCTCGCCCTTCTTGGCCTCCTCGGAGGAGAAGCCCGAGTAGGCCTTCTCCGACATCACCGGGGAGAGGATCACGTCGTAGGGGGTCTTCATGCTTCACCTCCGATGCGCTCCTGCACCCCCGCCCAGGCGCTGGCCTCGATGACCAGAGCCTGCTGGCGCACAATGTCGTAGACGTTGAGGCCCTCGGGGGCCAGCACACGCACTTCGGGAAGGTTACGGGCGGCACGGGCCACGGCCTCGTTGGCGGTGACCAGGAGGAGGGTCTGACCCTCGAGCTTGTTGGCCTTAATCCAGGCCACGAACTCCTTGGTCTTGCCGCTCACGCCCTTGAACTCCTCGGCCAGGAACAGCTTGCCCTCGCTCGCGCGGTCGGCCAGCGCCATGCCCAGGCCCAGCTTGCGAACCTTCTTGGGCAGGGTGTAGGAGTAGTCGCGGGGCTGCGGGCCGAAAGCGGTGCCGCCGCCCACAAAGATGGGGGCTCCGTAGTCGCCGTGGCGGGCGCGCCCGGTGTGCTTCTGGCCGTACATCTTCTTGGTGGTGAAGCTCACCATGCCGCGGGTCTTGGTCGCGGCGGTGCCCCGGCGGCGGCTGGCGAGCTGCCAACGCACCACCTCGAACAGCACATGGGTGTTCACCTTCTCGGGAAGCTGGGCCTCCACGGTCTTGCTGCTTCCCAGCACAGGAAGGCTAGCCATCACTTACCTCCCTTTTTCTTGGCGGGCACCTTGGCGGTCTGGCGGACCACCAACAGGCCGCCGTTCGCGCCAGGCACCGAGCCCTTGACCAGGATCAGGTTTTCGCCCTCGATGATATCTACTACCTCGAGGCCCTGAACCGTGACCTTTTCGTTGCCCCAGCGGCCGGGCATCTTCTTACCCTTGAAAACACGTCCGGGGGTCTTGCGGTTACCGATGGAGCCGCCGTGGCGGTGCACCTTGTGGGCGCCGTGGCTGTCGTTGCCGCCCGCAAAGTTCCACTTCTTCATCACGCCGGTGAAGCCGTGACCCTTGGAGACGCCACTCACGTCCACCGTCTCGCCCGCAGCGAAAAGGCCCACCGTCACGGTGTCGCTGTCGGGGGCGAAGTCGCGCAGCTCGCGCAGGTAGCGTGTAGGGGCCACGCCCGCCTTGGCAAAGTGGCCCTTGGCGGGCTTGTTCACCAGCTTCTGGCGCTTGGGCTCGAAGCCGAGCTGGACGGCGGTGTAGCCGTCCTTGTCGGCGGTCTTGCGCTGCACCACAGGGCAGGGGCCGGCCAGGATCACGGTCACGGGAACGGCCTTGTCGCCCTTCCAAACCTGGGTCATGCCGACCTTGGTTCCGAGGATGCCCTTCATCAGCGGCCTCCTACGACCTTAAGCTCGAGCTCCACGCCGGTGGGGAGGTCCAAGTTCCGCAGCCCCTCGATGGTCTTGGGGGTGGGGTCGGAGATCTCCACCAGGCGGTTGTGGGTGCGGAGCTCGAAGTGCTCTCTGGAGTCTTTGTGCTTGAAGGGGCCGCGCAAAACGGTGAAGCGGCGGATGCGGGTGGGCAGGGGGACAGGCCCCGCAACCTCTACCCCGGTGCGGCGGGCGGTCTCCACAATTTTGGCCGCTGAAGCGTCCAACGACTTGTGGTCGAAGCCCCGAAGCTTGATACGAATCTTTGGCATTATGGGGCTCCTTCCTACTCGACGATCTTGGCGACGACGCCCGCGCCGACGGTACGGCCGCCCTCGCGGATGGCGAAGCGCAGGCCCTCCTCCATCGCGATGGGCTTGATCAGCTCCACCGTGAAGGTGATGTTGTCCC
>JANRLD010000079.1:0-16836 GCA_033762915.1 Meiothermus sp.
CCGGTCTGGCAAGAGCCCCAGCCCCCGGCCAAGCCCGCCGTGCAGGCTGCCGAGCCCGCACCCCAGCCGGCCCCCCAGCCCGTCGCGGCCCCGGCCCCTTCGGTCTTCCAGACCGTTGAGGAGGTGCCCACCCCCGGTGCGCCTACCTCGGCCAATGTCCCCATGGCGATGGCCCAGAACGCCGCCGTGCAGGCCGAGCTGCGCCCCTTCCTGGACAAGCCCGAGATCGAGAGCGCGATGGTGATCTCGGCCAAGGGCGAGCCGGTGGCCTGGGTGGGGCAGCCCATCGAAGACCCCGACACCTTCGCCGCCTATGTGCGCACCCTGATGAGCATCTCGAGCATCTTCGGCGACAAGCACCAGCTCTCGCCCCTCCAGGGCCTGAGCCTGGAGTACCTGGGCAAGACCCTGATCGTCAACCGCGTCTCCGAGGGCCACTCCCTGGCCCTGCTGATGCGCGGCACCGGCGGCACCGGGGTGATCCGCTACCTGATCTCCAAGCAGATGCCCCCGCTCAAGGCCGCGCTGGGCGAAGCCTAAAGGCACATAGCCCGCAGCCACCCGCAAGACTTACCAACCCCTCGAGTCGGCTCGAGGGGTTTTTGTCGGACAAGGCTCGAGGTGGAGTTCATGTCGGGCTGGAGGTGGAGTAGAACCCCAACATTGTTTGAATCATCGGACTGTTCGCTGGGTTGTTAGTTTTCTCGTGTTTGGGGCCTGAAATCGCATTGGGCTCAGTTGTGTTGAATCTGATCTTGGACTGGGTAAGCCCGGCGGTACATGGTGAAGGCAAATGCCCACAAAACCAGACCAACAATGGGCAATACCACATCAGCCTCCCATGCTGCGATGTGTGCGCTCAGGGCCAGCAACAGGTTGAATAGAAATCCGGCAAAAGCAAAGTCTTTGAGGGTTCGGGACTTGTTTTGGTAGATGGCCAGCAGTCCGAGTACCTTGCCGATGCCGTTGAAAAACACAATCCACATGCTCGAGAACCCCAGATGGGTATAACTTTTATAAGAAGCCTCGAGGTCGCTGAAGGTTAATCCCAGAGAAGCAAGGTATAAGAGGGTGAACAGTCCCAGTGAAACCCAGTAGAGCCTGACGGTAGTGGGAGACCCTGGAATATTGAAGTTGGGGCGGAAGAAGTCAATCATAAACAGCTCCTTGGGGTTTGCAGCACTGAGCAGCCAAGGCGTTCAAATGCTTGAACGCACGGTTTGGGTCTGTGACTTGGAAAACGGCAACTCTACAGCGTAGACTTATATAAAGATACTCTACGGTGTAGAATATTGTCAAGATGCCAACCAAACCAGCCACAATTGCAAAACCTGCCAAGCACAAAACCAAAGGCCGAGTGCCGCTGAGCATCCCGTTGATTCAAAGCAAAGCCCTCGAGCTGATTGGGCGCGACGGACTCGAGGCCCTCTCGATGCGAACCCTCGCCAAAGAACTGCGGGTAGACCCAATGGCGATATACCACCACATCCCCAACAAAGCCAGCCTGCTCTCGGGCATCTACGAAAGTGCGCTGGCCGAACTCTTCGAGGGCAGCGCCAGCAATCTGTCTTGGCAAGAGCAACTTAAAGCCCTGCTGCGTCGCTTCCGCTATCTGGCCACCCGACAGCCCAACCTCTTCCCCGGTCTGATTGCCTCGAGCCACACCTCACCCACCATCGCCAAAACCATTGACGCGGTTTTGGGCATCTTGCTCGAGGCTGGCCTAAAGCCCACCGACACTGTGAAAACCGGCGATGCGGTGTTTGCATTTATCAGCGGATTTGTGCTGTTGGAACTAAATCACAACGCCGCAAGTGCCAATGACTCAACACCCCAAAACCCACCGCCCTTACCGTTGGCCAACATGGAACGCCTACGCGAGGAGTTGCAGGCCAATCAATTCGCCGAGAGCTTTGAGTTTGGTCTGCAATTCTTAATCACTGGCATCGAAGCCAACCTACCCAAACCCAAGAAGCCATAAACCCTCGAGGTGGAGTTGGAGCGGGCTGAGTTGAAGGTGGGGTAGACTCGAGGGGTTGGGGTTGGACTCGAGTGTGTGGCTCGAGGGGTTTTTGTTAGGCAAGATTAGGTCTGACTCTCGAGGGTTCTTTCAGCCTAAGTCTGCCTTATACGTTTCGAGTTTGTCTGGGGTAAGTGGCCATTTATTCCCAGTCTGCATTGGGGCTCTCTCCAGAAGCATATAAATAACCAATGAAACAGGTTGTGCAGCCAATAGATTCCAACTCGCTCGACTCTCCAAGCGTTTTATCAGTGGATTATTTTCCTTGATAAACTCATCAATTTGTTCCAGTGTTATCTGATTGGTCTCAATCAGTGACTCCAATTCACTATAAACAAAATCATTTAGCCTAGAATTGAAAAAGCGTACCATTGAAGGAGCAGCATCATCAAATAGCTTCTTAATCCCGTTTAGGAAAGCACCTTGGGTTTTTAGAGCTTCTGCCATAGATCTATCCACCACCCCAAAGTAATCATCGGCAGCCTCTATAAGGGCCGCGCTTCGGGCAACTATACGCTTAACCTTATGACTTGCTTCGACCTTTGGTTTGTATATTCGGTCGTGTGTAAGCTCGCTGTGTGCGTGCTGCAAGAGAGTTCTGATTTGTAGTTCGCATGGTACACCTCCTGGAATTTCAACCCCATCAAACTGAATGGGTTCTCTATTATATATTATGTAATGGTCAGATTCATAGCCAAATTTCTCTGGATTAACGTAACGCACCTCTTCTATGTCTTTATCCTTACGATATACCCATAAGTCGGTACTTTCAACGAGATGGCATATCATGCGGATTTCATCAAGCAATAAGACAACTATCCTTAGTCCCACTTTGTCTGTGATTTCTGCGTATGGATTATGGTATTTTTTGTCTTTTCTATAAAATGCCTTTTCGACTAACTTTGTGTCATCTTTCAATCGCGGCGAAACAGGGACTTTTACAAATTCATAGAGGCTTCTTTCATCATCACGAAGCATTTCTTCGATTTTATTTTCAAGAGTTTTCTTAATGAAATTGCCCCACGCCTGAAAGATTGGTTTGTCTCTTTCATACTGCTGGCGGAATTCTTGTTCGTTCATTTTACGATTCCTTCAATTTTCCATATACCTTTACTAAGATGTAGTCCTCCGTTGTTTCTTCAATCTTTACCAGAGTGCCAAATTGTTCCGAAGGTCCACTTATTTTTATTCTTGTAGTGAACTCAAGATTACGCTTCTTAAGCTGGTGAGCAATTAATGATGTATCTTTGTGTACTCCATTAGCTGGGAATTTCGCATCTTTGAAGGCGGTAATAAATTTGTCTTGTACTTCGGCGGTTGGTAGGTATTGTGTCGCGTAATCGGTAGGCGAAATAGCGTTTGAGTTTGATGTCATCAGATAAGCATGAAGTGCATTACTCAAATCTACCTTCTGTTCGTCACCCAAGTTCAGCTTGTCAATTTGTTCTGACGCAATATCGTAAAAAGTTTTTGTTAAGACCTGATCTGTATCTGCAATACTGCTACCCAAGAAGGTTTTTACAAAGTAGGTTGTATGTATACCCGCATTTTGATATGCCATATTCGCGTCGTAGGCATATACATCAAAATCGCTAGGAGTTCTCTCCCCGACTGAATAACTGCCAACATGATTCTCAATAAAGATGGCAACTTTATGGAGGTGTTGTGCTTCCGTCATTAGTAGCTCTGCAACATAGTCAAGATCAAAAACTCCGTTGTTGTTGGATTTAGTAAAACCACCATGAGGTTCCGCTTTTACAATACATATAAAACGTTTTTTTGGATTTCCAATTTCGCCAGTTGCAATCACTACTGTTCCACCAGGAATTCTCGCAGTGTTTTGCGCTTCCCACAACGCTCTAGTAATATCTCGGCTTAGTTGAATGAAGTCATCACTTTTTTGGGCATCAAGGCATTGTGCTGCCAATTGGAATGTGCTGTCTTTCTCTGTTTTCACCACGCTGACTTGTAAGCAAAATCTGTTCTTTGCGAGTGCTTTAGAAAGTAACTCCTCTAAAACGGCTTTGGCTTTTCCGTGTAGTTGGGTAATGTCGTTGCTAAAAGTTGGAGATTTGTCTTCATTGCCGGTTCCTGATGTACGAGCAAAAACTTCGTGAGCGATCAGGCGCTTAATTTGGATGTCTCTAAATGTACTCATAAGGGTTTCTGATTGAATTATTACATATTAGTAGAACATATGTGAAGTACAATTGACCAAGAATTGCTCTCCTCAAAATCCAATCTGAGAAAAGAAAAAAGACCCTCTAGTTTAACGATGTCTGGAGGCAACCAGTATTTTGAGCGATATTAGGTTGCATCTAGGTTGCATCCAAATATTCTATTTCAAGGACTCTTCTAAACCTTGCTCCTTTCCATCAACCCCACCGCCCGCTCCGACTACGCCGTAATGGTCAAACTAGGGTTCACCCCCACATTGGCCAGAATCGCCCAGCCGTTTATTCAAAAAAGCCGAGAACTAATCCTCGAGCGGATGCAACCCCGCTGCCGCCAGCACCCGCCGCAGGTTGACCACATTCGGGCGGTTTAGCTCGAGGCGCACCACCGTAGCCCTGCCGATGGGCGAAATCCCGACCATCAAGCTAAGGCTTACTGGCTGTGGCAGTATTCACAGCAGCCTTTAGCGCGGCGAAAAACCCGTTCGCGTTGCTCGGCGGTCATGCCGAAAGCCGCATTGGCAGCAGACCCAACTGTTCTTGCAGCACCGTTATCTCAACCCCGCGCAGTTTAGACAGTTGCAGCAAGGCTTTGGTGCGCTCTAAGCTCAGCGCTTCAGCCTGATCGGAGAGCCTGATTAATTCCTCGCGCTCGAGTGCGCTTAGGGCTTCGGCTTCGCGTTTGGCGACAAGCTGACGGTAGCGCTGCCAGAACGACTCGGGCAAACCTTGGGTGGCCGTGAGCAGCAGCGTATCCTCGCTCGATCCGCCCCAGCGGGCCTCGAGGTCTTGCTCGAGCAACTCCTCTAACTTCAAGCCCCGTTGCTCGGCCTCGAGGCGCAAACGTTCCTCGAGTTCAGGGCTAAGGTGCAGCACCAGCGACATATCCCAAAGTGTAGCACCAACCCGGCCCGTCTCCACTGGAGCAAAACCGGCTCGTCTACCCCTCGAGCCCTCCTCCCAATACACTAGCCCCATGCAACAGCTCATCGGCCAGCCCATCAGCGCCCTCGATACCCCCGCCCTGCTGGTAGACCTAGACGCCCTCGAGCGCAACATTGCCCGGGGCTTCGCGGCGCTCGAGGGTACGGGCGTGACCATGCGCCCGCACCTCAAAACTGGCAAGAGCCCGCACCTGGCCCGCTGTCTGCTGGCGGCGGGGGCGGTGGGGGTTTGTGTGGCCAAGCTGGGCGAGGCCGAGGTGATGGCGGCGGCGGGCATCGACGACATCCTGATCACCAGCGAACTGGTGGGCGAGGCCAAGCTGCGGCGTCTGGTGGCGCTTCTGCGCGACCATCCCAGGGTGCGGCTGGTGGTGGATAGCCCCCAGGGGGCGGCGGGCCTTAGCGCGGCCCTGGAGGCGGCGGGGCTGAGTGCCGAGGTGCTGCTCGAGGTGAACGTGGGGCAGAACCGTTGCGGGGTGCTGCCGTCCGAGACGCTGGGGCTGGCCGGGGCGGTGGCGCGGCTGCCGGGGCTGCGGCTGGTGGGGCTCCAGGGCTACGAGGGACACCTCCAGCACGGGCGCGACCGCGAACAGCGCCGGGCCGCCTGCCTGGCCGCGATGGACGCGTTGGGCGGGGCCGCCGAGGCGCTGCGCCGGGCCGGGCACGAGATGCGGGTGGTGAGCACCGGGGGCAGCGGCACCTACACCTTCTGCGCCCGCCACCCCGCCGTGACCGAGGTGCAGCCGGGCTCGTTCGCCTTCATGGACACCGACTACCTCGCCACCCCTGGCCTGCCCTTCGAGTCGGCGCTGCGGGTGAGCGCTACGGTGATCAGCCGCCCCGCGCCCGAGCGGGCGGTAACCGACGCGGGCCTGAAGTCGCTCTCCACCGACAGCGGCTTTGCGGAGCCCTTCGGGCTGTCTGGCTGGGCCTACCGCCCCGGCGGCGACGAGCACGGCATCCTGGACCGGGCCTCGCCCGAGGCCCCGGAGCTGGCGGTGGGCGACCGGCTCGAGCTGATCCCCAGCCACATCGACACCACCCTCAACCTCCACGACTTCTACCTCCTCCACCGGGGCGGCGTGGTGGCGGAGGTCTGGCCGATTGCGGCCAGGGGCAAGGTGGCCTAGACCAGCCCCAGCAGCGCCCGCAGCTCGTCCAGGGTGGCCTGCTCGGCCTGGGAAATCTTCTGGCCCCCGATGCCCAGGAAGCCGCCCTCGGTGGCGGCTTCGGCCACGGCCTCGGCCACCCCCAGCACATAGTGGCGGTAGGCGGTGGCCTCCTCGGCGCTGGACTTGGTGTCCACCAGCCACAGCGCCTGGCGGACGCGCTCGAGCATGGCCGCGCGTGCTTCCTCGGTGGAGCGGAAGCGCTGGCGCTGGGGCTCGGCTTGGCGGGGGGCCTCGAGGGTCTCGAGGATGGCCGCCATCAGCGGGGATGTGCTGCTGCGGGCCAGCTCGCGCAGGGCCTTGGAGGCCGCCGAGCTCTCGGCCACCAGCCCGCTCAGCCCCGAGGGCGAGGCCGCCACCACCGCCGCCGCTCCCGAGGCGGTGGCCGAGATCACTTTGTCCCACTCCTCGACCGAGAAGTTGTCCTTAACACTCATGGGCTCACCGTAGCACGCCGGGGCGGGGGCGTTGGGGAGGTGGGCGACAGTGGGGGTGAGGGGCCGTCAGCCGCCAGCTCGAGCTTCAGGGGTCACTGCCCCTCACCCCCAGCCCCTTTCCCAAGAGGGAGAGGGGGTCTTTTCCGCTTCTTTCTTTTGCAAGTCATGTCCCTTCTCCCTCTGGGAGAAGGGCTGGGATGAGGGGGCTGTGACCGCTGAAGCCTCGAGACTACGCAACACGGCCGACCACTGACCGCCCTCTGCCCTCCACCTTGGTAAACTCTCAGCAAACCCAAGGAGACCCCCATGCCCTACCTTCTCGCGCTCGACCAAGGCACCACCAGCAGCCGCGCCATCGTCTTCGACCTGGAGGGGCGGCCTGTGGCAATGGCCCAGCAGGAGTTCACCCAGCACTTCCCCCAGCCGGGGTGGGTCGAGCACGACCCCCTCGAGATCTGGCAGTCGCAGATCCAGACCGCCCGCGAGGCCATCCAGCGGGCCCAGATAGCGCCCTCCGAGATCGCCGCGCTGGGCATCACCAACCAGCGCGAGACGGTGGTGCTGTGGGAGCGGGCCACCGGCAAGCCGGTGCACCGGGCGGTCGTCTGGCAGGACCGGCGCACCGCGGGCATGTGCGACGAGCTGAAGGCGCGCGGCTACGAGCCCGCCTTCCGCCAGAAGACCGGGCTGGTGCTCGACCCCTACTTCTCCGGAACCAAGCTGGCCTGGCTGCTCGACAACGTCCCCGGCCTGCGGGCTCGAGCGGGCCAGGGCGAGCTGTGCTTCGGCACCGTCGACTCCTGGCTCATCTACAACCTGACCGGCGGCCGGGTGCACGCCACCGACGTGACCAACGCCTCGCGCACGCTGATGTTTAACCTGCACAGCATGGCCTGGGACGAGCACCTCACCGGGGTGCTGGGCATCCCCAGGGCGGTGCTGCCAGAGGTGCGGCCCTCGGCGGGGGTCTTCGGCCACACGGTGGCCGACCTGCTGGGCGCGGAGATCCCCATCGCGGGGGTGGCGGGCGACCAGCAGGCCGCGCTGTTCGGGCAGGCCTGCTTCGAGTCGGGCATGGCCAAGAACACCTACGGCACCGGCTGCTTCATGCTGATGAACACCGGACAGCAGTTCATCGAGTCCAAGAGCGGCCTCCTGACCACAGTGGCCTGGCAGCTCGAGGGCCACGCCCCGGAGTACGCCCTCGAGGGCTCGGTCTTTGTGGCGGGGGCGGTGGTGCAGTGGCTGCGCGACGGGCTGGGGATCATCCGCGAGTCCGGCGAGGTCGAGGCGCTGGCGGCCTCGGTCGATAGCAGCGACGGGGTCTACCTGGTCCCGGCCTTCGTGGGCCTGGGCACGCCGCACTGGGACCCCTACGCGCGCGGGACGATGGTGGGCCTGACCCGGGGCACCACCCGTGCCCACATCGCCCGGGCCGCTCTCGAGGCCATCGCCTTCCAGGTCGAGGGCGTGATGGGGGCCATGGAGGCCGACTCCGGCCTGGAGCTTTCCGAGCTGCGCGTGGACGGCGGGGCCAGCCGCAACAACATGCTGATGCAGTTCCAGGCCGACCTGCTGGACAGGCCGGTGCTGCGCCCCAAGGTCACCGAGACCACCGCATTGGGGGCGGCCTACCTCGCGGGCATCGGGGCCGGGGCGCTCTCGAAAGAGGCCATCGCTAGCCGCTGGGCCTTGGAGCGCCGCTTCGAGCCGCAGATGGACCCGGCCACTCGAGCCGCCCGCCAGAAGGGCTGGCTCAAGGCCGTCGAGCGGGCCAAGGGCTGGGCCGAGTAAGTGTCTGCATAGGTGCACTACGCCGCCCGCCAACTCCGCAAGCCACTCTGCCCCGAGTAGCCGCCCTGCGGCTATGGCGTAAGCCATTCCCCCCCAGGGTGACGTTTGTCATCCGGTGGGCCTGACAAGCGGCAGTACCGCCTGCCTCCTCCCTTAGGCACAATCGTGCTAAGAGCGGTTCCCCCGCATACTCCCTACGGCGCTAAAGCGGGCGGTTTTTGCTGGAGGGAGTACATTACCTGCCGCAAGGGAGGTAAGGGTGGGAAGCGATAAGGAGGAAGACGTGACCCAATCCATTCCGGCCCTGTACGCGGGGGTGTCGCAGCAGACCCAGGTTGCGGTGCTCGAGAACGCCTCCAAGCGTTTCGGCAAGACCCAGGCCCTGGACGGGGTGAGCCTCGAGGTGCGCCCCGGCGAGCTGCTGGCCCTCCTGGGCCCCAACGGGGCGGGCAAAAGCATCGTATGATCCGTGTCCTCATTGCGAAGACCAAGTGCTGATTTTGGGGGCGCTGGCGGCCCTGCTGGAACTCGAGGGCGACATCCAGGTGGTCGCAAGAGCCTCGAACGGCACAGAGGCCCTCGAGCTGATCCGGCAGCACCAGCCCGACCTCGTGCTCACCGATATCGAGATGCCGCAGATGACCGGGCTCGAGCTGGCGGCGAAGATTCAGAAGCTCAGGCTGAGGCCTCGAGTGATCATCGTCACCACCTTTGGGCGCGTCGGGTACTTGCGGCGGGCCCTGGACGCGGGCGCGTCGGGTTACCTGCTCAAGGACGCGCCCAGCTCCGAACTGGCCGACGCGGTGCGCCGCGTCCACTTGGGGGGCGGGCCATAGACCCCAAGCTCGCCGCCGAGGCTTGGGGCTAGCCCGACCCCCTCACCGATCGCGAGCGCCGGGTGCTCCGGCTCGCGGGCGACGGGCGCAGCAGCGCCGAGATCGCCGCCGGGCTGGGTTTGTCGGAAGGCACGGTGCGGAATTATTTGTCCGAGGCCATCAGCAAGCTGGGCACGTCGAACCGCGTGGAGGCGGCGCGGATCGCTAGGGAGAAGGGCTGGCTGTAATTATTCCGGGTCTATCTCCAGCGCCACCAGAAACCTCGAGACCATGTTGTAGGTGGCGATCACCCCCGCCAGCTCGACCACCTGACGATGGTCGGGCAGGGCGGCCTGTGCGGCGGCGAAGGTCTCGTCACTCACCCGCACCGAGCGGGTCATCTCGAGGGTCAGCCGTATCGCTGCAAGTTCTTGCGTGTCGAAGAGTTCGGCGTTCTGCGCGGCCTGCTCGAGGTCGCCCAGGGCCTCGAGCTGGGCCTCGGTCCCGCCCGCCTGGAGGAACAGCGGCGCGTGGTGCAGGTACTCGTACTCGGCCCCGTTCAGCACCGCCACCCCGCACATCGCCAGCTCGCGCAGCTTGGGCGAGAGGGCTAGCTCGCTCCGCACCGCGCCCATGAAGGCGTTCCACCCGGCGGCGTAGGGGGGGCTGTACAGCAGCATCCGGTCGAGGTTGATAAGCTTTCCGCCGCGGCGCCGGCGGATGGACTCGAGCAGGGGGGCGGGCTCGGTGGAGTCGTGGGGCTGGTAGGGGAGGCGGGCCATTGGCCCAGCATAGCCCCTCAGGGCAGCCGTTCGAAACTCGAGACCACGTAGGTGACCTCGTCGTCCACCGCTCCCGCGACGGGGTCGAGGAGGACGCGGGCGGGGTAGCTGAGCGCGGCGTCGTAGGTGACCTCGAGCCGGACCCCCGGCTTGCCGGCGTTGGCCTGGATGATGGCGAAGAGCTTGTCTATGGTGTTCTCGTTGTCCCAGTAGGCGCGGCCGGGCGGGGCGCCGCTGTCGGCATACACCAGCGAGACCGGCTGCCCGCCGCGCACCTCGACGCGCACTGGGTCGACCCGCTCCTTGGGGCAGAAGCAGCGGGCCTCGAGGGTGAAGCGGTAGTCGTTGATCTGCTGATTTTCCCAGCGCTGCTGGAAGGCCAGGTTGGGGTTGGGACTGCCGCAACCCAGCAGCCCGGCGGTTAGGGCCAAGCCCAGGATCGCCTTGCGCATGAGCCCATTATCCCAGAACACGGCCTACCGCGGCTCGGCCCCGGGCCCTGCTCAGCCTACGGACAGTTGCCTGACGACCGCGGGCGTATGATGCGTCATGTGCTTGCGCTGAACCTGCTCCGTGACCCCAAGTACCGGAACTACTGGCTGGCCCTGTTCGTCTCGCAACTGGGGACGTGGATGCAGGCGGCCACCCAGGGGTGGCTGGTGCTCGAGCTGACTGGCAGCGCGGAGCGGCTGGGGCTGGTGGTGGCGCTGCAATTCCTGCCCTCGCTGTTCTTCTCAATCCCCGCCGGAGTGATCTCCGACCGCTACCCCCGGCGCAACCTGCTCCTGATCACCCAGACCGGGCTGGCCCTCTCGGCCTTCGCGATGTTCGGCCTGATCGTCACCGGCCTGATCCGCTACGAGCATGTGCTGGTCTTTGCCATGCTGTACGGCTTCTTTACCGCCATGGACCTGCCGGTGCGCCAGGCCTTCACCGTCGAGATGGCGGGCCGCGAGCGTTACCCGGGGGCCATCGCGCTCAACTCCTTTGGCTTCAACACCTCGAGGCTGATCGGCCCCGCCATTGCGGGTCTGTTAATCGCGGCGGTGGGGCTGAGCTGGAGCTACCTGATCAACGCCCTTTCCTTCCTGCCGATGCTGCTGGTGCTGGTGTGGACGGCCGCCGCCAAGGTGCAGGCCAAGACCAGCAGCGGGGTGCAAGATGCCCTCGAGGGCATCCGCTACGTCCGGGGCCAGCCGCTGATCCGCCAGGTGGTGCTGCTGGTGGGTCTGACCAGCATGTTCGGGATGAACTTCCAGACCATCGTCCCGGCCTACGCCCGGCTCGAGCTGAACCTCGACGCCCAGGGCTTCGGGATCTTGATGTCGGCGGTGGGGGCGGGCTCGATCGTGGCCTCGGTGATCCAGGCCATTGCCGCCAAGGCGCGGCCCATTCGGGCCGTTTGGGGCAACTTGATCCTGGGGCTTTCGCTGGTGGTGCTGATCTTCCCGCTGCCGCTGGTCTGGACGGCGGTGGTGCTGGGGGTGGCGGGCCTGGGAATGATCACCACCATGGTCAACTCCAACACCACCGTGCAGCTGCTGGCCCCCGACCACCTGCGCGGACGCATCATGTCGGTCTACTCGATGGTGCTGCTGGGGGTGGGGCCGGTGGGGGCCTACTTGGCGGGCTTTCTGCTGCAACACCTGGGTGGCCACTACGGCGCGGCGGTGCTGGGGGTGCTCACCATGGCCTCGGGCTTGGTGATGCTGCGCCGCCCCTGGCCCAAAACCCTCAAGGTGCCTGCGTCGGCGGCAGCCGACGACTAATCGTCTGCAAAGTTGGAATGCGAAATATCGCTCGCCAGCTCCCGCAGAGAATTGCCCCAGGAACGCACCTGTCGCCCCCGCTGATAGCGTGGATTCACCCTGGCGCAACTTAGAAGGCCCGGAAGCGCTTGCCGGTGCGGAGCTCCTCGAGCCGGTACAGCGTCCCCCGCCAGACCAGCCCGCCCTGTCGCTGTGCCACCGCCGCGGCCCGCACTGCCGAGAAGGCCAGGATCAGCGAGCCCACCGGCCACAGCAGCGCGGGGAGTAGGGCTTGCTGGTTGAATCGGCTAGCCGCTACGGCGGTGTAGAAGCTGAGCAGGAGCAGCACAACCCCCACCCAAAAGCTCAGCCCGAGGGCCACAAAGGGGGCCAGCTCGAGCAGCCCGAACACCGCCGCGAAGGCGTAGATGGCGGGCGGGCTGTAGTTGCCCACGCTGGCCAGCCAGACCTTCTCGGTGCCGCGCAGCATCTGGCCGAAGGTTTCGTACCACAGCACCCCCACCGCGCCGCGCCCGTGGACCAGCGACTGCCGCGCCCCGCTCCGCTTGAGCATCAGCCCCAGCCCCACGTCGTCGCCCACCTCGAGCCGCAGCCACTCGAAGCCCGGCGTCCGCTCGAGGGCTGCGCGGCTGACCAGGTTAAAGGCCCCCATCCCTGCTGAGGTCTTGCTCTTGGGGTCTTCGACCGCCCAGTAGGGCATCGAGACCACCGGGACGCGGGAGAACAGTGCCACCGCCACGTCGAGCCAGAAGGCGCGGGGCCGCAGGTGCGGGATCACCGCGAGGTGCTCGAGGCCGCGCCCAAGCGCGTAGGCCACCGCCCGGCGCAGAGTGCCCGGCGCGAACTCCACGTCGGCGTCGCTGAACAGCAGCCACTCGCCGGTGGCGGCCTGCACCCCCTGATGATGGGCGTGTACCTTGCCCAGCCAGCCGGGGGGCAGTTCGTCGATGTGCAGTACCCGGATGCGCGGGTCGCCCTGCGCCATCCGCTCCATCACTGCGCCGGTGGTGTCGGTGGAGCGGTCGTTGATGAGGATGACCTCGAGGTCGGGGTAGTCCTGGGCCAGCTTGCTGGTGAGGGCTCTTTCAATGGTGTCGGCCTCGTTGCAGGCCGGGACGATCAGCGAGAGGCGGGGATAAGCCGGGGGCTCCGGCGGGCGGAGGTCGCGCAGCGCAGGCATCAGGCGGGCGTTGAGGGTCACCGACACCGCGTAGGTGAGCCAGTAGAGCAGGGCCACTCCCAGGAACAGCCAGACGAGGAGGGTCATGGAGAATAGCTTAACTGCGAACGCGGGAGCGGCGGGGGTCTCGAGAAGGCGCTGTGTACATCGGCAGGGTCTCTATAGTTGAAAATGCCGCCCGCCAGCTCCCGCAGGGAATTGCGCCGGTTCCGCACTCCCACCTCGCCCGCCGCCAGCTGCGGTCAGTCCACCACCTTGAACCCCAGCGCCTCGGCCCGCTCGACGAAGAACTGGATATTCTCGGTTTTGGTCTCGCCGCCCAGGCTCTTGCGCTCGTAGGCGGCTTCCGCCGCGAGGATCATGGTCTCGGCCAGGCAGGCCGGCACCGCGCCGTCGCCGAACTTGAGGTTGATGTTGCCCCGCATCGCGCCGGGCGGCCGCACCACCCCGCCGGGGATCACCCTTACCTTGTCCACGGCCCGCACCGACTCGTGAACGTCGGGGGGCACGCCTTCGTCGTAGATCCAGGCTCCTGGCTTGACGTGCTGGGGGAAGATCACCGGGTTGGGGTCGGAGGTCGCGCTGAAGACCAGATCGGCCTCGCGGATGGCGGCGATCTCGAGCGTCACTACCATCTCGGGCACGGGCTGGGACTTGCGCTCGAGGTTCTGCTTCAAGGTAGCGGCGCTCTTCTCGAGGCGCTCGAGGTTCCGCCCCACCAGGATCAGCTTGCGAACCAGCGGCGCGACCTGCCTTGCGATCCCGAAGGCCACCACTCCGTTGGCCCCCACCACCGCCGCCGTGGCCCCGTCCAGCCGCCGCCCCGACTGCCCAAAATGGGCCAGAATCCCCGGAATCGCGGCCTTGATGGTCCCCGAGGTGTAGGCCCCGCCGTTGGTCACCTCGATATCCGGCACGGCCTCCTGTACCGCCTTGCCCTTCTCGCCCACCACGCTCCAGAAGGCCCCCAGCCCGAAGACCGTGCAGCCCAGCTCGTGGGCCAGCCTAGCCCCCTGGATGGCCCGCCGCACCGCCAGTTCGGGCTTCTCGGCGAACTGGTGGGGCAGCAGCGGGGCCGAGATCAGGTGGCAGCGGATCTCCCGGCCGTCGGCGGTCTGGATGCCGCGCAGCTCGCCGACCTTCATCGGGCGCACCGACTCGCAGAGGTTCTCGAGGAAGGCTCGCGTAATCCGCCCCTGCTGCAACAGCGGTTTGGCCCAGAAGAAGCGGCGGCTCTCGAAGATATCCTCGAGGGCCAGCGGGTGGATCATGAAGGCGCAGACCACCTGCCGGTCGGAGGGCAGCGGCAGCGGCTCGCCCAGCCGGGGCTCGGTACCCTCGATGATGCGCCCGATGTTTTCCTTGTAGCGCCAGACTGCCAGCGCGAACAGCCCCCACACCGCCAGCTTGGAGAGCCCCGAGACCGGCTCGAAGGTCAGCAGCACCGCCAGCGAGAAGGGCAGGCTCAGGGCGGCCAGCGAGGCGTAGCGGGTGAAGGCGAAGACTGCCGCCGCAATGCCCAGCACGACGATCGACTGGAGGTAGGCCTGGCCTGCGAAGTTCAGCCCGATGGCGATGCCCAGCAAGATGCCCGCCCCGCGCCCCCGCAAGAGCCCCCCGTCGTAGAAGAAGCGGGGCGGATAGAGGTGCCCCAGGTAGACCGCCAGCCCGAACACCAGGGCCCAGGAGAGGTTGAACTGCCCGCCCACCAGCACCGCCCCGAAGCCCTTCAGGAAGTCCAGACCGAAGGCTGCCAGCACCGCCCCCGGCCCCAGCAGCTTGAAGGCGTTCTCGAGACCCAGGTTGTACGCCGAGGCCAGGCGCGGGTCGCGCCCGGAGAGCCGCCGGGCCAGCCAGTACCCCAGCGGCAGCGATCCCAGGCCGTAGGCGAGGAGGGCGAGGAGGTAGGCCATGCGGGTATTAGTTTATACGGCGGGAGGCCAGGGAGGGGGGGGAAGAGAAAACAGGAGGGAGGACGGGGAAACCACCCCGCGTCCTCCCTCTTTCCTCGCCGTTTGAGCTTGGCTGCCCGCCCCGAGTTGCGCCAGGGTGAAAGTGCCGAACCGGCGGAGTGGCTACCCGAGGCGCAAGTCCCTGCGGGAGTTGGCGGGCGGCATGTTTCGACTATGACTTTTAATCCGTCCCCACCGTCACTGTGGGCTTCTTGCTCATGGCCCAGATGGTACCCAGTATCAGCACCAGCAAGATGAACATCGAGAACTGCACCTTATCGATGTTGGTGGCGAGCTCGGGGCGGCTGATGACCTCCTTGGCAAACTTGTCCCAGCCGCCGATGGCCAGCTTGACGCCGGCGAAGCCCACGATCACAAAGGCCACGGTCTCGAAGCGGGGGTACTTCTCGAGCAGCCCCACGAACAGCACCGCCACGAAGCGCAAGGCCAGAATGCCGATAAACACACCCGTGATGATGATCCAGATGTTGTCGGAAAGCGCCACCGCCACCAGCACCGAATCCACCGCGAAGGCCAGGTCAGCCAGCTCGATCTGGGCCACGATGGTCCAGAACTGGCGCGGGGTGACGGTCTTGAGCACCCCCGCCGCGTCCAGGTTGGGGTCGGGGGCGTGGGCCTTCTTGGGCTTGGTGAAGTGGGCGATGGCGATGTAGAGCAGGTACACCGCCCCCAGCGCCTGTATCCACCAGAACTGGATCAGGTAGACCGCGAAGATCAAAGCCAGACCGCGCAGCACGTAGGCCCCCGCGATGCCGTAGAAGAGGGCACGCTGGCGCCAGGGCTGGGGGAGCTGTTTGACCATCACTCCCAGCACCATCGCGTTATCCGCTGATAGCACGGCCTCAAGGACGATCAGGATGCCGATGACGATGAGTGCTTGTCCGAGTTGTTCCATTTTCACCCCGTGGGAGGCCGTGGCGGCGTGCGCTGCCGGAGCCAGAATGGCGCGGTGGCGAAATAAAAAACCACCACGACCCTTCGTGTCGTGATGGTCTGGCCTGGAATCGAATCCTGATCAACCGAGAGGCACTGTGGCTGCTCTGTACTGACGATTGATCACACTTGCGCGGCGCAGAGCGCTTGCACAAACGGCTACTCCCCAACCTTAGCAGGTTACCACAGCGCGTTCTGGTACTCCGTGCAAAAACCTACGATTGGGCCTGCCGCGTCCCATTGCCCACCCGCACCGCCCAGATGCCGCCCAGAATCAGGATGGCGAAGGTGACGGCCAGGAAGAACTCCTTGGGCAGGTAGAGCATCAGCTGTTTGTTGTTGAGCAGGACCTCGGCCCCGTGGTTCCAGCCCTCGAGGGTCAGCTTCAGGCCCGCCCAGCCCACTACCGCGTAGGCCACCGCCTCGAGCTTTGGATACCGCTCCATCACCACGATCATCGCGCCCGCCGCCAGCCGGATCACCAGAATCCCAATCGCCACGCCGGTGAAGATGACCCAGAAGTTCTCGCTGAAGGCCACCACCACCAGCACCGAGTCGATGGCGAAGGCCAGGTCCACCACGTTGACCATCACCACGATGCGCCAGAAGGCCTTGGCGGCCTCCTCCTGCACGGTCTGCTCGAGGGCTTTCTCTTCCTCGCCGTGCGGTTTCTTGGCCAGGAAGAACTTGCCCGCTAGGTAGATTAGGTACAGCCCGCCCAGGAGCTGTATCCACCAGACGTTGATGATGACGGTGGCGAACAGCAAGGCCAGGCCGCGCAGGATGTAGGCCCCGATGATGCCGTAGAGCAGGGCCTTGCGGCGCAGATCGGGGGGCAGGGGCCGC
>JANRLD010000080.1:0-7384 GCA_033762915.1 Meiothermus sp.
GTGAGGGTTGCACGGCTCATCTCAATCTCCTTACAAAGGGCTTGTTCCTTACTTCATCTCAGAGTAGTACGTCTACTGTTGGTTGTCAATTGCACTTCAGCGCCTCCGGCAGCCTCAGACGTTACTGCCGACCTATGATGCCTACGGTTCGTCCTTATGAGGCGAGTTGCTGCCAGCAGCGGGTGTTGTTCGTCTGGGTCTAGGTTTGGAGGCGCGACGACGTTCGGATTTGGATTTTAGGACTTGCAAAGGGCTAACTGACACGCTCGGGGCTAGGCTCTCGAGCCAATCCAAGAGGCCCAGCACCCGCAGGGTTTTGACCAGTGTGGTCAGGGTCGCGCCTCTACCCGTCTCGAGGTTTTTCAGCGCCGAAAGCGAGATGCCCGCCCGCTCGGCCACGGTCTGCTGATCCAAGTTTTGCCGCAGCCGCAGAGTGCGGAAGTGCTGACCGAGTTGCTCCAGCAGCTCCTCTGGAGTTTGATTTCTGTATAAAAGCTCTTTTTGCACACTTTATTATACATAATGTGTTGTAATGTATGTAAAAACACCCTTTGTAAGAAGTAAGATTCTTATTCTTTAGCTCACACTACACCAAAAAAATCCATTGCGGTAAATGAGGAGGGCCTTGAGCGCCCCCTACCTGTGTCTATCATCAAGTTGCTGAGTCAGGTCGGCCACATCTACCTCGCCCGCACCCGAGAACGGGATAAGGGCCAGGTCAGGACTCGCTCGAGCTGATGTCGCCAGGGTCTCCTCGAGGGCCACCACCTCAGCACGAGAGATGTCAGCCCAGTGACCTAATAGAGCCTCTCCATGATGCCGCCAGTGACCCTAGAGCGGCCCTACTGGAGCGCTACACTATAGGAAGGAGCAACCCGTGAGCGACATTGCCCAATTGCGACTCAAGCACCATGCCCTCATCACCGCCCTGCACGAATTCGCCGACCTGCTGGCCGACCTAAACGACAACCCCTACTCCCGCTGCAAGGCTCTGGCCTACCGCCTTCTGCGCGAGCGTGAGGTGGTGGCGGCGGACGAGTGCGACGACCCCACCCTGCTCTACCGCGACGTGCTGTTCCTGGGTTATGGGTTGAAGCATACGGCAACTCTGCTCGAGGAGACCACCAATAGACCGGCTGTCCAGGCGCGACGTTTGGCCTACGCTTCTGCCAATGATAATCGGCCCAGCAGCGAAATTGATGCCGCCGTCCACAAAGCTGTCACAGAGCGCTACATTGAGATCAGCCTGTGAGCACGACCTCACCCGTCGGGCATCCTTAAGCCGACCTCCCCCGGCAATCTATACAATCGGGGCCATGAAGCGCTCCGACGATTTGCGCCGCCAACTCCGGGCGGCGATAAAAGCCAGCCCGTATAAGACCCAAGGGAGGGTTGCCAGGGCGCTGGGCATCACCCCGCAGACCCTCAATGACGTGCTCGGAGGTAAGCGCCCAATCCTCAATGCCACTCATGAGGGAGCGCTCGAGGTGCTCGGCTACCGAGTAGTGATCAAGCCGCTTAAACACGACCCCGAGCGGGTACACCAGCGGCTGTAACCCGGCGCAGACTGACACTTTACCCGCTCCGCTCGAGGTGCTTGCGCTCGACGGTCTGACTGGTCGTGCGCGAGAGCACTGCAAACAAAAGCAGACCCAGCCCAACCCCCGATAGCCCGATCCCCTGCCGCGCCTGGTAGCGCGGAGCGTCTCGCCACAACCGCCTCAGTATTGCATCGGTGCAGCCCTGCCGCGCCACGCACCAGCGCAGGTAGTCCCTCTGGTGGGCAAACTGTGGAGCCAGACGGCTGACCTCGCGGTGAACCTGGGCGTACCCCTCCCCTATCCACCCCGCACTCACCCATATTCCGTAGCCGAGCGTCGCCACCCCCAAGAACAGGAACAGCAGTTTTCGCAAATATCTCTCCATCAGAGTTCCACCTCGTCGCCCCCAATGTTCTTGGCCCGCTGCTTGATCTGACCCTTGTCGAGTTCCACCTCAGGAGCCAAGGTGGGTAGCGGCAGCCCCCCAAGCCCCCCCAGCGGCTCGGGCTTGGGCGCAGCCAAGTTTGCGATGCGCTTGGCCCACGGGTAGCGGTAGTATTCCAGCCGCTGCGCCTTGATCGGCGGGCGGTCTTGGGCGAAGACCACCACCGTCCCCTTGGGCAACTGGCGCACCTCGGCGGGGGTGATCAGGGGGCGCTGGCGGAAGGTCTCACGGCGGGTCTTGTCGGTGCCAAAACCATCCGACTCCACCCGCTCGCTCTCGTCCACCTCGACCAGCGTCACCTCCCCGGTCATCTCGCTGATGTACTCGGCGGTGGCCTTGTCGCGGGGCGGGTAGAACATCTGGGTGTGGCAGTTGTCGCGGATGGTGGCGGCAGCCTCGCGCCCGTACTTGCCCTCGAGTTGGCTCAGGCTCTGCACGTAGATCACCGCGCTCATGCCCCGGCCCGCGATGGTGGAGACCAAATCCTCCAAGCGCGGCACCGGGACGCGCCCGGCCTCGTCGAAGAAGAAGATCACCGGGGTGCTCCCGGAGGCGGAGTCAACATGCCCCTCGTCGCCGTAGCGGATCAGCGCGTCAATCATCCCCAACTGGATGACCTGCAAAGCTTTGGCGGTGAAGCGCAGGGTGGACTCCTTGAAGATCAGGTAGAGGCTGGTGGAGCCGGTGATCAAGTCGGCAGCCTGGAAGTCGCTGCCCGAGGTCATCCGCAGGATGCCCTCCGAAAAGAGTGGGCGCATCCGGGTGACCAGGTTCATCCAGGAGGAGTTCAAAAAGCGGTCGCTACCCATGTCCTCGGGGCTGAACTGCTCGGGGGTCTTGCCCAGAAAGTCCACCAGCGCCCGGCGGATCTGCGGGTCTTGGAGGGCGTGGAGCTGCCGCACATACCCCATCAACCCCAGCGCGGTCAGCTCGCGCAGATAGGCCAAGGTGGGGCGGCCCAGCTTGCGTGCGGCCAGCATCCCAGCGAAGAGCGCGTTGGCGGCCCGCTCGGCGAAGATCCGCTCCTTGTCCTGCTCGGGCTCCAGGATCAGCAGCGCGGCGGCGTGCAGCCCCTCGTCGGTGTGGCCCAGCTCGAGGAAGGGGTCGTAGCGGTCGCCGTAACCCGAAGGATCAAGCACCCGAACCCGGCTGAAGCGCTGGCGGTGTCCAGCGGTCTTCTGGTAGTTCTCCCCCTTAATGTCCACCGTGACTGCGCTGCCCTGCCAGCGCAGCAGGTTGGTGACCAGGTGCAGCCCCGTCCCGGCGCGGGAGGGGCCGCTGACCAGGAAGTGCCCCATCTCGCTCTGCCCACCGGTGCCGGGCCGCACCCCGATCAACCCCGCCGGGTGGTGGGCCAGCGCCACCCCCCGCCCCTCCTGGCCGCTAGGCAGCAAGAGGGTTCGCACCTCTTCCCTGGTGGCCCAATGTTCGCGGTAGGGAAGCTCGCGGGGCGGCTCGAGGGGCCGCAGCAGCAGGCGCAATGCCGCAGTGAAAAGCAACCAAACCGCATAGGCGGAATAAGCGCTGAGAATCAGGCTGGGCAGCACCCAGCCGCCGAAATACTGCACGGTCAGGTGGGCAGCGTAGCCAGCGGGGAACAGAGCCACCGTGCGGGAGACCAGAAGGGTATTCACTGACCCGGCTCCAGCCCGCGCTGGGGCCTCAGCTTGCGGTTGCGCCCCGAGCCCTCGGACTCCTCACCGCTGTCCAAACCCTGGCCCCCGCCTTGGGGCTTGCCGCTTCTGTGCGGAGCATCCCCCTGCTCCAATAACCGCCCCGAGATGGGCTCAGTATGGAGGGCCTCCCACTCCCGCTGCCATTGGCGCACCGCCTCGTCGCCCGCCGCGCGGAGCCGCCCCAGGTCGTCTCGGCTGAGGCGGGTGTCGCTGTAGACCAGGGCGTGGACGTGGGGGTGCTTCAAGTCCTGATGCACCACCGCCGTCCACTCCACCCTTGGGTCGCGCAGGCGCAGCGGCTCCAGCACCGCCCGCGCCCAGTCGCGCAGCTCGCCTTCAGTCATCCGGGTTCCAGCCGTGGGGTCGGGTGAGAGGGTCAGGCGGTAGTGGAAGCGGGCTTGGTTTTGGCTGGCTTGGGACTTGGCCTCGAGGGGATCTATATCGTCGCGGATGCGGCCAAAGCCCCTCCGGGAAGTCAGTAGGATGCGAAACTCAGGGTCTCCGGCGGGGTCGGGGTCGGCCTCCTTCAGCTCCTGCCTTAAGAGCCGCCGGGCTTCGCTCTCAGGACGGTTGAAGTAGTAGCGCACCGCCGCCTGGGTGCGCCCGCCGCGACCCGCCCCAGCGGCATACTTGGCCTTGACCACGCTGCGCCTCACCCCTCACCCCGCTCAGGGGAGGTGCTTGGGGCAGAGCCAGCCATAACGGCGGCGAGGGCGGCCTCGAGTTCGGCGCTGGTCTTGCGGATGGCCTCCACCGCCGCCAGGTAGGAGGCATTGGAAAGCTCCTTGGCGTACTCCGCCCCGCGCTCGTCCTCGACGTGCATGGTCAGCAGGCGGCGGGTGGCGTTGGCCTCGATACAGGCCCTGGCCAGGAGACGGCGGATGCCCGAATACTGCTCGCGGATCTCCTGGCGCAGGAGTCCCTCGAGGCGTGCTCCCAGGAGGCTGTCGAGGGACTGCTCGGCCTCCTGACTCAGGGAACGGGTCAGCATCTCCGAGGCCACGCTGCTCATGCTCACCGCTACTCTGGGCGAGGAGCGCTGGATGGCGGTTTGCTTGAGCTGGCGGTGGACAGTCGGTTCTACATATACCCATATTTTTATCTTGCTCATTTATATACAACTATACATATTTTTATATCCCTGTCAAATCGGGGGTGTAGGCAGGGATTGACTCGAGGGTTTTACCCCTACTGGATGACCTATGGGGGTGTCGGTGGCCTCGAGCTGCCTGCACCCCTTATCCTGCACTCCCCCCCTCCCACGCCTCTCCCCTCTTTGCCGTGTTGCCTCGAGCCAGTCCCTACGGCAGCACTCGAGCCACCAAGCCGTGCCTGCAAATGACAAAAAGCTCGAGGGGCGGAAGCCCCTCGAGCGCCTAAACCCTTAGCCTATGCTGGCGCTGGCAGCACCCCCTCGAGCCTCGCGCCGATCTCCTTCACCGCCTGGGTGATTTGTTTCAAGGCTCCACCCAACAGCGCGGGCGTAATCCCGTAGCGGGTCAGATACTCCGCACAGCCCAGGCGGGCTTCGACCCCCAGCATGGTCGCCAGCACATAGGCGGTGGCCTCGGCCTCGAGTTCCCGCACCTGCAAGCCAGGTCGCTCGCAGTCGGGCCGGAAGTGGTAGGCGCTGTGCATCCACTCGTGCAGCAGACTGACCAAGCGCTCAGCCTCGGGGTGAGTGCCGTTGACCACGATCACCCGCCCATCAGTGAGGCCGTACTGCTCGAGGGGCAGCGTCTCGAACTGCACCGGGTAGGGACAGGCCGCCACCACTCTAGCCAAAAGTCCCTCCCCCAACTCGCCACCCACCCCGACCCGCTGGTACTCCGGCAGGGGGTCGCCGTCGGTCTGCGAGACATCGAACACGCTCACCACCTTGAAGCCGTACACCACCTTGCTCTCTTCTTCCTCGGTCTTTGGCTTGCGAAACAGCGGGGCTAGAATCCGAATGCCCTGCTCACCCCGCCTGACCTGCCGCCCCATATCCTTCCAAACCTGATACCCCGCCACCTGCGTGGCGTCGGGCTTTTGCAGGGCAATCAAGAGCTGGTTGTGCAGGCTATAGCGGTTGAACCGGGCCATCACCCCCAGGTACTCCCGCAGGGTCTGGGTGTCCCCGTTCACCAACGACTCCGCCAGCCGCTCCACCTGCTTCGACACCGCCCCGCTCAGGGCATCCATTTGGTTGTCTGTTTTGTTCGCTTCCACTACCATGTTTCCCCACCTCCTTGGCAGATGCCTCTAGCGGTGGGGTTCTTGGAGGTCTAGCGCAGGGCTTGCCCCATGACCTACTGGATTGGGCGGAGCGGGGTTCTCCGACCACGCTAGACCGGAGAGGTTCACGCCGCTAATCTGGCAAGCAGGAGGTGGGGATACTCCCGAACAAGCAAATGCCCTCATGATTTGTCGATTTGTTGTTTGTTTAGGATATGTAACGGATAGCAACTTACTTAAACAACCCCATTCACTTTCTTGCTGCGATTTGTTGATTCGACCAGCACCCAGATGGCCCACTCTTGATCAGGTTGCGATGTTTTGCTTGACATATTTAGCAGTGCTTGATATACATAGCAGTATGGGAATCGCTGCCGAACAGCTTGGACTCTATCTTCGCTCTGCACGAACGAGCAAAGGTCTTACCCTTCGAGATGTCGAGCGGGAAACGGGGGTATCCAACGCCTACCTGAGCCAGCTCGAGGGTGGAAAGATCAAGCAACCCTCACCTGCGGTTTTGCAGAGACTTACCGACTTCCTCGAGGCCGATTTCATGGAGGTGATGCGGCTGGCGGGCCACCCAGTTCCAGTGGTGAGCCAGCCCAGCCAAACCCTGCAAAACCTCGCAAGACGCATCGGGCGTGTTACCCCCGACGAGGCCGACAAAATCGCTGAATATGTTGAGTTCCTGCGCTCAAAGAGGAAATAGCTATGGTCTGGTCATTTAGTGGGGCCAAGAGCTTTGACCGCTGCCAACGCCAGTGGTACTTCAAGAAGAAAATGGCACACCATTCGGCCAAGGAACCTCTGCGCCGCGAAGCCTACCTCCTCTCGAAAATGGACAGCCTTTGGTCGTGGCGAGGGAAACTCGTGGATCAGGTCATCGTCCACGACCTGTTGCCACTCCTTGTTGCCCGACGGGAGCCAAGCCTGACCTACCTCCAAGAGCGTGCCCGGCTGCGGTTCGACCGCCAGCGAGAGTTCGCCTTGAGGCATCGCATCCGAGAGCCTGGCTGCAAGCCCTCCTCGGCAGGGGAAGAATTTGCGGCATTCTCGGCAGTCGAGCGGGGGACACCGCCTACAGAAGAGGAACTCGAGTCGGCTTGGTCGGAGGTGGCGCTGGCCCTGGAGCATCTGCTTTCGATGGGAGACCTGCTCAATGGGCTTCGCCGTGCAGATGTTCTGCTCGGACAGCGGCAGATCAACTTCAAGGTGGAGAATTTCGACCGGGAAAGTGTCACCGTTCAGGCCAACCCTGACCTCATCGCTCTTTTCCGCCAAGCACCGCCGCTGATCGTGGACTGGAAAGTGCATACCTTCGGCAGCACCGACTACCGTCGCCAGCTATCTGTTTATGCCCTTGCCTGCCTATTTCAAACCAATCGAGCCAGGTTTTTCGGCGTAAGCCGAGGTCGGATTTCAGCGAAGCCGAGCCAGGGGTGAGGTCTGGACGGAGCGCAGCGACGCGAGTGAGCTGATTATGCCTTATGGAGGTCTTGGGATGC
>JANRLD010000081.1:0-95140 GCA_033762915.1 Meiothermus sp.
CCTAAACCGGCGCCCCCCCCTGGGCTCAAAACCCCCTTGCCCCACTTGGCTTTTTCACGGGGGGGGGGGCATTGCCCACCGGGGGGGGGGGGGGGGGGGCGGGGGCCGGGGGGTCAGCAGCGCGGCATCACTGCACACCTATAGCCTTGTTTTTTCACCTTCCCCAGTGTCTCCATAGTGGAAGCACGACACGCGGGCCGCTAATTCCCGCAGGGAATTGCGCCTCGGGTAGCCGCTCTGCGGCTATGGCGCACGCCACTCCGCCCAGGCTCGATGTAGCGCATCCGCCGATTCGACACTTCCACCCTGGCGCAACGCCTAGCCCCTCTTTTTCACCCCTACCCCCAGTCCCGCAGCCCTCGCCAGCATCCCCGCCCCCACCGCCGCACACACCAGCCCCACCGCCCAGAAGGTCGTGCCGAGGCCGAACTGCACCAGCGGCTGGGTGAGGATCGGCGAGACGAACTGGCCCAGGAAGATCGCGCCAGTGAGGCCGCCCAGCACCCGGCCCCGGTTGTCGGGGCGGGTCAGGCTCATCAGCCAGATGCTGATGTTGGGGCTGTGCAGGCCCGCGCCCAGGCCCACCAGCACGAAGCCCAGCAGCACCACCGGGATGCCGGGGGCCAGGCCCACCACCACCCAGCCCAGGCCCATCAAGAGCAGGCCCAGGCCGCTGATCTGGGGGAACTCGAGCCTCGAGCGCACCCTGGAGTACTGCAGGGCCGTGAGGGCCGTGACCAGGGTCATGAAGGCCACCAGAAAGCCGGTCTGGCTGGCGCTGACGCCGAAGTCGCGCTGGAGCCGGAAGGGGCCGTTGGCCGGGCCGACGTAAAACAACACCATCCCTGCGAAGGCCAGTAGGTACAGCGGCCAGACCGAAGCGGGCAGGCTGCCGGCCGTACCGGGCTGCGCAGCCTGCTTGGGCGGCTCGTAGAGCGCGGCCAGCGCGGTGGGCAGGATCAGCAGCGAGGCCAGGTAGACCAGGAAGGGGTAGTGCCAGTCCAAGCCCGCCAGTATCCCGCCCAGCGGCAAGAACACCACCCCCCCGAAGCCGGTGAAGGCCGACTGCAGGCCAACGAAGCGGTTGCGGGCGGCCCCCTGGAAGTAGTCGGCAATCAGGGCCGAGCTGGCGTTCATGGTGCCCGCCACCGCTAGCCCCAGGATCACCCGGCCGATCAGGAGCTGGCCCACGCTCTGCGCAAAGAAGCCCGAGACCCCCGCCAGCGCGTACAGGGCCAGCGAAAACAGCAGCAGCGGCTTGCGCCCGTAGCGGTCGGCCGCCCAGCCCACCAGCGGCGAGAACACCGCGATGGCCAACCCGATGATGGTCAGGACCAGCCGTACCTCGAGCTCGCTGCCCGGCTCGTGCTTAAAACGCTCCTGCATGGCCGGCAGCGCCGGTGCGATGGTGGCCCCCGACATGATGGTGAGCATCGAGGCCGCGAGCAGGGTGGCGCGGACCACGAAGGAGTCCGCGCTTCGGGCGGTAGGGGCCATATAAGGCGAACTCTACGCCCACACGGTAGGTGTAAAGCTGAGTTGATAGACGTTTGGGTAGCGATCAGCGATCAGCGGTCAGTGAAGACCTACTCGCAGGGACTAACCATTGGCTAAAGGCCAATAGTTAACCGCTAAAAGCCCCTCTCTGACCACTGTTCCCTATTCCCCCGCCCACTGACCCCTACCGGGCCACCTCCCAGGCCAGGTGCTCGAGCTCCGGCTTGATGAGCTTGGTCCAGGCCACCATCACTGCGTTGGGGGAACCGGGGGTCGAGACCACCACCTTGCGGCGGTAGGTTCCGGCAGTGGCCCTCGAGAGCATCGCCGCCGCCCCCACCTCCGAGTAGGAGAGCATGCGGAACAGCTCCCCGAATCCCGGCATCGGCTTCTCGATCTTGCGCGAGAGCACGTCGTAGGTGGTGTCGCGGGGGGCGATGCCGGTGCCGCCGTTGAAGAGGATGATCTGCGCCCCGGCGTTCACCATGTCGTCGAGGGCCAGACCCACCTGGTCGGGCTCGTCCTTAATGACGCGGTAGCCGACGATCTTGTGGCCCATGCCGGTGATTTCGGGCTCGAGGTAGTGGTAGTTGGTGTCGGTCTGCGGAGTGCGGGTGTCGGAGACGGTCACGACGGCCAGTGCCACCGGCCCCCTGGCCTTGGCGATCTCCTTGTGCTTGTCGGTGCTCTCAGACATAGCCGGATTATCACGGATGAGCGAGGAGAAGGGTAGGGCAGAAAGGGAATTGCGGCGCGGAGGTGGGAGTTCAAAGGCAAGGGTGTCCTCGACCCGCGGTGCTCGAGCGAAATATTCGCCGGCGGCGTTGCTGTCGCCGGGAGGCTCGAGGGCATAACGTCAACAGTAACTCAAGGCCAAGGGGGGCCACGAGCCCTAGACTGAGCCCATGAGGCTCCTAGCTCTCGCGCTCGCCGCCACGCTCGCCGCCTGCGTTCCAGTGCAAAACCAGCCCGGGCCAGTTTCCCCCGCCGCCCCCGCCACGACCCAGCCTGCCCCTGACGGGGCTGCGCTGTATCGGCAGAGTTGTGCGGGGTGTCACCAAGACACGGGGGCGGGCATTGAGGGCGTCTTCCCGCCGCTGGCCCGGCACGTCCCCGCGATCCTCAAGGCGGAGGGGGGACGCGGGTATCTGGCCAGAGTCCTGCTCTTCGGCCTGCAGGGCCCGATCCGGGCCCAGGGCAAGAACTACAACGGCCGAATGCCCGCCTTCAGCGCCCTCGAGGACGCCCAGATTGCCGCCCTGCTCAACCACCTCAGCCGAAGCTGGGGCAACGCCGAACTCCTCCCCGGTTTCCGTAGCTACACCCTGGACGAGGTTGCGGCGCTGCGGGCCGACCGCCTGACGATGACCCGGATGCTCGAGCTGCGCGGCAGTCTGAGCCCGCAACCCTAGGTGCCCCCTCGATGCCGGCGCGAAACCCAGCCCAAGACCTAAAATACCTCTGTGAAACTCTTCGACGCCCGTCAGACCGCCGCCCTTCTCCCCTACCCCGAGCTGGCCCAGAGCATCGCCGAGGTCCTGCAGCAGCAGGACCAGGTGACCGCGCCTGAACGGCTGGTGGTGGGGCTGGCGGGGGGCGGAAGCCTGCTGCTGATGCCCGCCTCCGACCCCCGCATCACCGTGACCAAACTGGTGACGGTGCACCCGCAGCAGCGCCCCAGCATCCGGGCCGAGGTCTGGGTAATGGACACCCAGAGCGGCGAGCGGCTGGCCCTGCTGGACGGGGCGGTGGTGACGGCGCGGCGCACGGCGGCGGTATCGCTGCTGGCCGCCCAAAAGCTGGCCACCCAGCCGGAGGGCAGCCTGCTGGTGGTGGGGGCGGGCGCGCAAGGCCGGAGCCACCTCGAGGCCCTCCGGGCTGGACTGGGAACGCGGCAGGCCTTTATCTACTCGCGCAGCCCTGAGAGCGCCCAGGCACTGGCCGAGTACGCGCAACGCCTGGGGATGCAGGCCGAGGCGGTGGGAGACCTCGAGGCTGCCCTCGAGCAGGCCACCCTGATCGTCACCGCCACCACCAGCACCGCCCCCCTACTCCACCGCGCCCGCCCCGACGCCTTCATCGCCGCCGTGGGGGCCTACAAGCCCAGCATGGTCGAGGTCGCCCCCGAGCTGGTGCACCAATCCCGGCTCTACGCCGACACCCTGGCCGGGGCCCGCCACGAGGCGGGCGACTACCTCCAAGCGGGAATAGACTGGGACCAGGTCACCGGCCTGGACGCTGCCCTCGAGGCCCCCAGGCCCGGCGGCAGGGTGCTGTTCAAGAGCGTGGGCCATGCGCTGTGGGACCTGGCGGCGGCGAGGTTGGCGGTTAGCGGATAGCCGGAGAGGAGGGAGGACGGAGGGAGAGGTCCCAGGCGGATGACCCCTTCCTCCGCCCTCTTCTACATTTCGTCTACCCGCGGCCCTCCGCTCAGGGCAGCAGCCGCAGCCCCAGTCTGGGCGCCTCGGTGGGGTAGAGGTCGCCGAGGGCAACCACGGCCACGCGCATCACCCCGCGCTTGCCCTCGAGCTGGTCGGCCAAGTTGATGAACTCTTGCAGGGGGATACCGCCTTGCTCGAGCTTCTCGGGGATCCAGTTGGCCTGCACCAGGCGGTTGTGGGCCAGCTGGTTGAGGGCCTCGAGGCGGCGCTGAATCTCGCCGCCGGTGATGGGGGCGGTCAGGCTGGCGGTGGCCAGCACCTCGCCGGTGCTGAAGACCTGCTCGCGCAGACGGAACTCGAGGCGAACGCGGGCCTTGCCCTCAGGGCTGACCCCGCTCACGCGGGCGATCAGCAGGCCGGCCTGGCCGCTGGCAGCGGCGTTCTCGACCACCTCGAGGCCCCGCAGCCCCAGCAGACGGGCGCGGCTCTCGGCCCGGCGCAGCAGCTCGGCCAGATTGTCCTGCTCGAAGCCGGGGAGGGTGGGGGTCTCGGCCAGGGCCGCGCCGCCCAGGGCCTTGTCCAGGCTGGCGGTGATCTGGCGGCTGCGTTCGCGGGCGAGTTGAAGGTCGCGCTGGGCGGTCTGGAGGGTGCTGCGGAGTTGGAGGATTTCGGTTCGGGCCGCCTCGAGCTGGACGCGCAGGGGGTTTTCGGCGGGCTGCTCGGTGGGGTTGATGCTGGCCTGGGTGCTGGCCGCGATCAGCACCGAAACGTCGCCCTCGAGGTTGCGCTTTTCGGCTTCCAGGCCGCGCTTTTCGGCTTCCAGGCTCTGCTTCTGCGCCTCGAGCTGGCGGCTGCGGGCTTGTAGGGCGCGGCTGCGGGTCTCGAGTTCGGTCACGCGGGTCTGGAGGGTTTGCTCGCGCCGCTGGAGGTCGCTGAAGCGGCTCAGGGCATTGCGGCTGGCGGCCTCGAGGGCGGTGAGCTGCTGCTGGGCGCGGTCGGCCCGCTCGGCGAGCTGGCTCTGGTTAGACAGAAGCTGGGCGCGGCTGGCCTGCAGTTGGTCTTTCTCGCCGGCAATCTGCTGGCGGCTGGCCTCGAGGCGCTGTAGCTCGGCGCGCTGCTTCCCGACCTGCTGGGCCAGCTTCTCCTGCTCGATCAGGGCATTCTCTAGATCCTGGCGGGTCTGTTTTTGAAGCTCAACGTTGCTCTCGAGCTGCTTGGCCTGCTGCTCGATGTTGCGCTCGAACTCCGAGCGCTCGCTCTTGAGCCGCTCGTTCTCGCTGAAGGTGGCGGCGGCGCGGTTCTCCAGGCGCTCCACTTCGGCCTGGAGCCGGTTGCGCTCCTGGCGCACCTGCTCGGCCTGGAGGATGGTCTCCCGCGCGTCGCGCACGCTCAGGAAGAAGGCGCTAAAGGCCCCCAGTGCGATCAGCATACCGGTGCCCACCGCCACCAACGTGCCAGTAGTGCGCGGGCGCAGCCCGAACAGCCGCCAGTGCCACTTGCCCACGCGCTTCGCCACCGCGTCGCCCACATAGGCCACGACCCCGGCGACAACCAGCAGCAGAATGAGGATAGCCCAGAAAGTCATAAGGAGAGGAGATGATGCGGTGAGCAATGAGCGCTAAGCAGTAAAGTGGCGTAGGGATCAGGGATCGAGTAACCGCACGCGGGGCTGTTGAGCGTTCCCCGTTCCCTCTCCCCTCACAGCTTGTAATCCTGGCCCAGGTAATGCACCCGCACCTCGTCGTCCTGAGCGAACTGGGCGGGAGTGCCCTGGAAGACAGTCCTGCCCTCGGCCATCAGGTAGATGCGGTCGGCGATGGCCACGGTCTCGCGCACCGAGTGGTCGGTGATGAAGATGCCCACCCCGCGCCGCTCGCGCAGTTCAAAGATGAGGCGCTGGATGTCGTGAACGTTCTTGGGATCCACGCCGGTGAAGGGCTCGTCAAGCAGGATGAAGTCGGGGTTAGTACAGAGGCAGCGGGCAATCTCGAGCCGCCGCCGCTCCCCACCGGAGAGGGTGTAGGCGAACTTGTCCTTGAGGTGGGTGATCCCCAATTCCTCCAGCAGGCTCATGGCCCGCTCGGTGCGCTCGGCCCGGGTGAGTTTCTGGAACTCCAGCACCGCCAGGAGGTTCTCCAGGGCGGTCATGCGGCGGAAAGCCGAGGGCTCCTGAGGAAGGTAGCCCAGGCCTAGCCTGGCCCGCTTGTACATGGGCAGCCGGGTCACGTCCTGCCCGCCCAGGCTGATCTGCCCGGCGCTGGGCTCCACAAAACCCACCATCATGTAGAAGCTGGTGGTCTTCCCCGCCCCGTTGGGGCCGAACAGCGCCACGATCTCGCCCCTCGAGACCTCGAAAGACACCCCCCGCACCACCTCGCGACGGCCGTAGCGCTTGTGCAGGTCGCGGGCCTCGAGGCGGGTGGAAGACTTGGGGGCCGCAGTGTAGTAGGAATGAACCGCCGTCTCCATTGGGACTCAGCCTACCATCAGGGGCTTAGCTAGCCGTGAGATTCTGCACCTTGGGCCGTTGGGGGCTTGAGCGGCATTCAGGGGGATGCCTGTCGGCTAAGCTTTATCATATCCCCAGGTCGGCCAACGCCGGCCTCCCGAACGGGCGGGCCTCTAGGCAGTCCCCCATCCCTACCGACCATGCTTTTCGACGACGATCCCCCCGACAGCGCAGGCAGGAAGCCGCACGGCCTGAAGTGGGTTCGGGCCTTTGACGGGCGGCTGTACAACGTGGCGGCGTTCGGGAGTTTTTACGTGCAGACCCGCTCCGAGGCCGTACATGACAAGCAGAGCGGGCGGGCGGTGAAGAAGCGGGTCTTCCGGGTCTGCGGCCACTACGGCCGGGAGGAAGTGACCCTCAGCCACCCCTTCAGCGAGGAGGACATCGCCCAGAAGGTGCTCTCGGAGGTCTTCGAGTTCATCGACCGTGGCGACAAGTCCACCTTTGACCTGATGCCCTTCGAGATCGCGGTGGTAACCATGGCGAAGCTGGGGAAGTTGCTCGAGGGGGAAGAGGGTTGAGGGCATTTGGCAATGAGCGGTTAGCCGTTAGCTACAGGCGAAAAGCCAATTGCTGACCGCCGGAGGAGTCCCATGCAGACCAAACGGGTCATCACGGTGGTGGGCTGCCACGCCGCAGGCGAGGTGGGGGACGTGATCGTGGGCGGGGTGCTGCCGCCTGCAGGGGCGACCATGTTCGAGAAGATGCGCACCTTCGAGCGCGAGCAGGATCACATCCGGCGAATGCTGATCCTGGAGCCCCGGGGCAGCGTGGCCCGGCACGTCAACCTGATTGTGCCCGCCACGCGACCCGACTGCCAGGCCGGGGCCATCATCATGGAGCCGACCGAGTACCCGCCGATGAGCGGTTCGAACACCATGTGCGTCGTGACGGTGCTGCTGGAGACAGGGATGGTGGCGATGGAGGAGCCCGTCACCACGCTGCGCCTGGACATGCCCGCCGGGGTGGTGGAGGCGCGGGCGAGGTGCCGGGGCGGCAAGGTCGAGCGGGTAGAGTTCGACAACGTGCCCGCCTTCGCGCTCAGGCTGGGGGCGGTGCTCGAGGTAGGCGGGGTCGGGACGGTGTCCGTGGACATCGCCTACGGTGGAATGCTCTACGCCATCGCCGACGCCCAGGCCCTGGGGTTCGCGCTCGAGCCGCACGAGGCCCGCGACCTCTCGCTGATGGGCGAGCGGATACGGCAGGCGGCGAGAGAACAGGTCGAGGCGGTTCACCCCGATAACCCCCAGATCAGTGGGGTCAGCATCGTGCAACTGGCCCAGCCCTTTCAGGGGGTCGGGCAGGTCAGCCGCAGCGCGGTCAGCGTGGCGCCAGGCCGCCTCGACCGCAGCCCCACCGGCACAGCGCTCTCGGCCCGGCTGGCGGTGCTGCACGCCAGGGGCCAGATGCAGGTCGGCGAGCACATGACCCAGGAATCAGTGATCGGCTCGAGGTTCGTCGGCAAGGTCACGGCCCTGGCCAGAGTGGGCGACCTCCCCGCCGTCGTCCCCACCATCGGAGGCCAGGCCTGGATCACCGGCCTGCACCAATATTTCACAGACCCCACCGACCCCTTCCCCGCCGGATACGTCCTCAGCGACACCTGGGGCGTGAGCGGGAAGACCGCGACCAGCCAGGAGAAGGTCTGAACGCAAGGCGTCGAGACCGGCGTGGGGCGTGGGTATCGAGGGGCGGGCCTTGATGCAAGAGATGGGCCTCCCTGCACCCCTCTTGCCCTCTTGTAGCCCAGTGTACTATAACTAATGGTACGAACCACCGTATCACTATGGCCATCAACCTGCCCGTCAGTCTGCAAACCCTCAACCCCAAGGGGGACACGCCGCTGTACGTGCAACTCAAGGAGGCGCTGCTCTCGCTGCTGCACAGCGGGGATTGGCCCGAGGGAAGGCCGCTGCCGTCGGAGCGAGAGCTTTCGGAGGGCCTGAGGGTCTCGAGATCCACGGTCCGCCAGGCCATCCATGAACTCGAGCTGGAGGGTTGGCTCTCACGCCAGCAAGGGCGAGGGACGTTCCTGGTGCAGACCAAGGTCGAGCAGCCCCTGGAGATGATCACCAGCTTCTCCGAGAACATGAAGCAGGCGGGCATCCGGGCCGAGTCGCGGCTGCTCGCGGCGGCGCTCGAGGCGGCCCCGCCGCGCATCTCGAAGGCGCTCGGACTTCGCCCGAACAGCGTGATCGCGGTGATTACCCGGCTGCGCATCGCCGACGGCCTACCGCTGATGGTCGAGCGCTCTCACCTCAACTACGGGCTGGTTCCGGGCATCCTCGAGCGAAACCTCGAGGGCTCGCTCTACGAGCTGCTGCACAGCGCCTACCGCCTCCAGTTCGCACAGGGGGTGGAGAGCCTCGAGGCCCTGATCGCCGAGCCCTGGCTGGCCAAGCTGCTGGGCATCAAGCGGGGTGCACCCGTGCTCTACACCGAGCGCACCGTCTTCACCGACACGGGGGTGGCGCTCGAGTTTACCCAGCGCTACGGACGCGCCGACAAGTGCAGCTTCCGGGTGACGCTGCACGGAGACAACACGCAGATCACGGTGAAGGAGGCTGGTAGCTAGTGGAATGTGGCTAGCGGCCCGTATAGACACCACAAGGCCGCTAGCCCCAGCCCACAGGCCAAAAACCTATGGAATCCAAACCCGCCCACGACTACCTCGACGGCTGCGAAGCCATTCTCAAGCGGGTGCGCGAGACCCAGATGGAGCGAATCGCCACGGCGGCTGAGTGGTGCGCCGAGACCATCCACCGGCGGGGGCTGGTGCATCTGTTTGGCAACGGGCACAGCCGGATGGCGGTGGAGGAAATCTGGCCACGCTACGGGAGTTTTCCCGGCTTCCACCCCATCGTCGAGCTTTCCATGACCAATCACACCCAGGTGGTGGGGGCCAACGGACAGCGGCAGGCCATGTGGATCGAGCGACAGGAGGGGCTGGGGCAGATCATCCTGCGCAACTTCGTGCTGCGCGACTACGACGTGATGATGGTCTTCTCCACCAGCGGCAACAACGGCGTGGTGGTGGACGTGGCCCTCGAGGCCAAGCGCCAGGGCCTAAAGGTAATCGCGGTGATCGCCGAGGGGTACGCCCGGATGCTCCCGCCCGGCCACTCCAGCGGCCGGCGACTGCACGACATCGCCGACCTGGTGATCGACAACTGCGCGGTGCCCGGCGACGCCATGGTGGAAATCGAGGGGCTGGACGTGCCGGTGGGGCCGGGCTCGACGATTGGGAACACGGCGGTGGTGAACAGCCTCAAGTGCCTGGTGGCCGCCCGGCTCACCGAGTTGGGCGAGCCGCCGCTGGCCCTGGCGGGGGCCTGGAAGATGGGCAAGGAGGCCAGCGCCAAGCGCTTCGACGACGCCTACGACGACCACCGCGAGCGGGTCAAAATTGTTTACGGAGGCTGACTCGTGATTGATTGGAAGGTGATGACCCAGGAGATGACCCAAATTGGCGAGATTCTGGCTTTTCCTCCTGGGTATGATCAACAAAGGGATGGATGTTGTTTTCCTGACTGGAGCTATCAAGGCGCTTTGTTAGTCCATTTTCAAACTGGCAGTGTGATGGTTGAGTACGATGGCGGGCTGTTCAAAGGTGCGGATTTGGGCTATTTGCAAAAGTCGTTATCTTGGACACTAGACCGGTATGAGGGTGCACCCGACTCTATCAACCACCTTGATCTATCGTCGTTTGAGTCTGTGCCCCTAAAACGGGATGTCATTGTCCAAATCTTGAGCAAAACCCTCGAGATGAATCAACAAGCCAAAGAACTCAATGCCTGTCTGGTGTTTTCGGGAGATTGACTGTGGGAGCACTCGCTGATAAAACCGCCCTCATCACCGGCGCCTCGGGCATCGCGGAGGCGACGGCGAGGCTGTTCGTGGAGCGGGGCGCACGCGTCATGGTGCTGGACAAAAATCCCGACAAACTCGAGCAGCTCAAAGCCGATCTGGAGGTCGAAACCTTTGAAGGGGATCTGCTCGAGGCCTCCACCTCGAGCCGCGCCGTCGGGGCCGCCCTGAGCGCCTTCGGCAAACTCGACATTCTGGTGAACGTGGCGGGCGGTTCGGGCCGCAGGTTCGGCGACGGGCCGGTACACGAGGCCAGCGACGAGGGCTGGGATTTTACAATGGACGTGAACGTGAAGACCACTTTTCAGATGTGCCGCGCCGCGCTTGGAGCCATGATGAAGCAGGGCTCTGGCGCAATCGTCAACACCGCCAGTGTGCTGGGCTACGCGCCCGCCGCCGAGTTCTTTGGCACCCACGCCTACGCCGCCTGCAACGGAGCCAGAATCGCGCTCACCAAGAGCATGGCGGCCTACTACGCCCCGCACGGCATCCGGGTGAACGCCGTAGCACCGGGCCTGATCGCCACCCCAATGAGCGTGCGGGCGCAGGAGAACGAGGCGATCCTCGAGTACGTCCGCGCCCGCCAGCCACTCACCGGCAAGCTGGGCGCCCCTGGGGACGTGGCCGAAGGAATCCTGTATCTGGCAACGGCCCCTTTTGTGACGGGCGTGGTGCTGGAAATCGCGGGCGGATGGAGCGTGGCCGGATGACCCCCCTCGAGCTGCTTAAAAACGCCCGCATCGTCCCGGTGTTGCGCGGCTCCAACCCCGACACCGTGGTCGAGATCGCCAAGGTGCTGCACGCCGAGGGCTTCAAGACCCTCGAGGTGGCCTTCACCATCCCCGAGACGTTGCGGGTGATTGCCGAACTCGCCAAGCTTGAGGGCGCAGTTATCGGGGCGGGCACGGTGTGGGGGCCGATACAGCTCGAGGCCGCCGTCGAGTCGGGGGCAACGTTCGCGGTGAGTCCAGGCATCGAGGCACGGCTGCTCGAGGCCGCAAAGCACTCGAGGGTGCCCTTCTACCCCGGCGTCTTCTCCGCCAGCGAGGTGATGCAGGCCCGCATGGCAGGCTTCACCATCATGAAGCTGTTCCCCGGCGAGACGGCGGGCGTCAAGCACCTCAAAGCCCTGCGGGGTCCCTTCCCGGACATAGACTTCATGCCCACCGGCGGCGTCAGCGCCGACAACCTGCGCGATTGGTTCGCGGCGGGCGCGGTTGCGGTGGGGATGGGCGGCAGCCTGGTAGGCGACACCCCCAAGGCCACCCTCGAGCGCTGCCAGGTGGTCAAGGGAGCGCTGGCGTGGATGAGCTAGGCCGCCATGGGCGACGGGCGGTTGGCTGTTAGCTGAAGGCTGGACACCAAGTGCTAAGCGCCAACCGCCCAAAGCCTGCAGAGGAGTACATGCAAACCATCTCCTATCAAACCTCGATACCCGTCCTCGCTGAGTGCGACGTGCTGGTGGTGGGGGGCGGCAGCGCAGGGAGTTGCGCCGCGGTGGCGGCGGCACGGCTGGGCAAGCGGGTGATTCTGCTCGAGCGCTATGGCTTCCTGGGCGGCACAGGCGCGGCGGTGCTGGACACCTTCTACGGCTTTTACACCCCGGGGAGCGTGGAGAAAAAAGTGGTGGGCGGCATCCCCGACGAGGTGGTGAGGGGGCTCGAGCGGCGCGGCGTTCTGCTCAAGCGGCCCAACACCTACGGCGCGGGCGCGGGGCTGACCTACGACCCCGAGGTGCTGAAGGTGGTGTGGGACGAGTTGGCTGCGGGCGCGGGGGTGCGGGTCTTGTTCCACTGCTACTTCGCGGACGTGCTGAGGAGCGGCGAGCGCGTGGAGGGGGCGGTCATCGGCTCCAAGCGCGGGCTGCGGGCGATCAAGGCCAGGGCGATTGTGGACGCCTCGGGCGACGCGGACGTGTGTGCGCGGGCCGGCGCGCCCTTCGAGGACGCGGGGGCGCTGGGCATCGCGCAGAGCCTGACCACCACCTTCAAGGTCATCAACGTGGACGTGCCCAAGGCCAAAGCCTTCCCTAAAAAAGAGCTGTGGAGCCTGATGGAGTCGGCCTCTTCTGAGGGCTACGACCTTCCACGCAAAGAGGGCAGTGCCCACATCACCCCCATGCAGGGCGTGATGGTGACCAACATGACTCGAGTCAAGGGCGTCGACGGCACCGACCCCGACGCGCTGGCCCAGGCCGAGATGGAGGGCCGGCGGCAGGCCCTCGAGTACATGCGCTTCCTGCGCGACAAAGTACCGGGCTACGAGCGGGCCGAGTTGGGCGGCTTCTCGGTCAACATCGGGGTGCGCGAGACCCGGCGCATCCGGGGCGAGTACTGGATCACCCGGGAGGACGTGCTGTCCGCCCGCAAATTCCCCGACGCGGTGGCCCAGTGCGGAGCCCCCATCGAGGAGCACCACGCGGGCGGCGACACCCGGTGGGAATACCTCCCCGACGGCCAGACCGTGGACATCCCCTTCCGCGCCCTGCTGCCGCAGCAGCTCGAGGGCGTGGTGGTGGCGGGCCGCTGCCTCTCGGCCAGCCACGAGGCCCACGCCTCCATCCGCAGCATCGGCCAGTGCCTGGCGATGGGCCAAGCCGCAGGCACGGCGGCGGCGCTGGCCAGGAGCGGCGACGTGCGCGGGGTGGCGGTGGGCGAGCTGCGTGCGCGGCTGGCGGAGATGGGGGCGGTGTTGTGAACGAGGAAGGGGAAAGGAGGAAGGAGGAAAGCCAAGTCAAGACCTCCCGGTTTTTCTCTCCTCTTTGCCTTGGCCCCTTTCCTGGCCCCTAGCCCCCTCGAGGCATCCATGACTGTCCGAACCGTCACAGGCGACATCCCCGTCAGCAAACTCGGCCTCACCCTGGGGCACGACCATATCTTTGCCCGTCCGCCCTCGGACATCGCCGACGAGGACCTGCGCATCGACGACGAGGCCGCCGCCGCCGCCGAGATGAGGGCGTTTAGGGCGACGGGCGGCAGCGCGATGATCGAGATGACCACCGTGGACTACGGGCGCGACACGGGCGCCTTACAGCGCATCAGCGAGGCCAGCGGGGTTCACCTTGTCGCGGCGACCGGGTTTAACAAGGGCAGGTTCGCGGATCGGCTGACCGAGGGGCGTAGCGTCGAGGAGATTGCTGCCTGGATGACGGCGGAGGTGAGCCAGGGCGTGCGGCCGTTCTCGCCCGACCAGCCGGTGCGTGAAACCTCGAGTGCCCGCTGTGGGCTCATAAAGGCCAGCAGCAGCCTAAACGGGGCCAACCGGAGCGAGCTGAAGGTCTTCGAGGCGGCGATCCTGGCCCACCACGCCACCGGCGCGCCCGTCTCCACCCACACCGAGAAGGGGACGTGGGCGCTCGAGCAGATTGCCGTCTTGCAAAAAGGCGGCGTGCCACCGCACAGGGTGCTGATCGGACACCTCGACCTCAAGCCCGAGCTGCCCTACTTGCTCGAGGTCGCCTCCGCCGGGGTGAACCTGGGCATCGACCAGTTCGCCAAGGTCAAGTACCTGCCCGACGAGGCCCGGGTTGCGCTCATCGCCGAGCTCGTCGCAGCCGGCCACGGTCGGCAAATCCTGATCGGCGGCGACCTGGCCCGGCGCTCCTACTGGCAACACTACGGCGACCCCCACGGCTTCACCTTCATCCCGATCAGGGTGGTGCCGATGCTGCGGGCAGCGGGGCTGAGCGAGGCACAAATCGGCGATATTTTGGTGGAAAACCCCGCGAGGTTTCTGTGCATCAGCCGTCCGCCGTCAGCCATCAGCGAAGCCTCCGGCCTGTAGCTGACGGCTGCTCTGGGATGGCCGACGGAGTACAATCACCGCGTCAAAACCAACAGGAGGCAGACATGAAGCACAAAGTGGGCGTCGTCGGCACAGGGTTTATCGGGCCGGTTCACGTCGAGGCACTGCGGCGCCTGGGCGTGGAGGTGAAGGGGGTACTGGGCTCTAGCCCCGAGAAGTCGGCGGCGGCGGCCAAGAAGATGGGGCTGCAGAAGGGCTACAGCAGCTACCAGGAGATGATCGGCGACCCCGAGATCGGGGTGGTTCACCTGACCAGCCCCAACCGCTTCCACCTCGAGCAGGTGATGGGGGCGCTCAAGGCGGGCAAGCACGTGGTCTGCGAGAAGCCCCTGGGCATGACCACCAAGGAGACCAAGAAGCTGGTCGCCGCGGCCAGGCAGTACTCCAACTTGGTCACGGCGGTCAACTACAACTACCGCTTCTACCCGCTCAGCCTCGAGGCCAGGGCCATGGTCCAGAGCGGACAGGTCGGCGATATCTTCCACGTCAAGGGCGGCTACATCCAGGACTGGCTGCTCTACCCCACCGACTTCAACTGGCGGGTGCTGGCCTCGGAGGGCGGCGAGATGCGGGCGGTGGGCGACATCGGGACCCACTGGCTGGACCTGACCAGCTTCATCACCGGCCTCGAGGTCGAGGCGGTGATGGCCGACCTGCGCACGGTCCACCCGGTGCGCCAAGCCCCCCCGCAAGGCTCTGTGGAAACCTTCAGCGGCAAGAAGGGGGCTAAGAAGAAACTCGAGACCACCCCGGTCGAGATCAGCACCGAGGACTACGCAAGCGTGCTGGTGCACTACAAGGGCGGGGCCAAGGGGGTCTTCACGGTCTCGCAGGTCACTGCCGGCCGCAAGAACCGGCTCGAGTACGAGATTGCCGGCTCCAAGCGGGCTCTGGCCTGGACCGGAGAGCGCCCCGAGGAACTGTGGATCGGCGAGCGCAACGAGCCCAACCGCCTGCTGATGCGCGACCCCGGCCTGATGGACGCCTCGGCCAGCGCCTTCACCAACTACCCCGCCGGCCACGCCGAGGGCTTCCCCGACACCTTCAAGCAGCTCTACCGCGCGGTTTATGCCGACATCGAGGCCGGCAAGCCCTCCCAGAACCCGCTGTACGCCACCTTCGAGGATGGGCACAAGGAACTCGCGCTGTGCGAAGCGATTCTGGCCAGCAGCAAGGCCGGCAAGTGGACGAAGGTGAAGTATTAGGGCTTGTAGCGATAAGCAACTAAAAGATCAAAAGTTGATCGCTCACTGCATGACACCTCGTAATCGTTTGAGGACGCATCGTGAAAGACTATCGGAATCTGGAAGTTTTGCAGCGTAGCCATTTGTTTACCGAGATTTACCGTGTCAGGTTGAAGTTTCCAAAGGATGAACTGTACAGCCCGACCAACCAGATACGCCGGGCAGCCTACTCGATTCCGACACATATCGCGGAAGGGTGTGGGAGGGAGGGTGAGGCCGAGTTTCATGGGTAGTTGGTCATTGCCTCTGGGTCAGCGAGTGAACCCGACTACCCGCTCTTGCTGTCCAGAGACCTGAACTACCTCGAGCCGGAGGTGTATGAAACCTCTTCCAAGAACTGAGCGCGATAAGGCGAATGCTGAACACGCTGCTGCAAACGCTAAACGCTAAACGCTAATTGCTAACAGCCAAAAAGGAGCTTTCATGGAACTTGGTTTTGTCAGTGCGATCCTGCCCGACCTGAGCCTCGAGGAAGTCCTGAAATTCGCCGGCGAGCAGGGCTTCGATACCGTGGAGGTGATGTGCTGGCCCAAGGGCAAGGCCGAGCGGCGCTACGCCGGGGTGACCCACATCGATGTGGCCGCCCTCACCGACGCCGGGGCCAAGAAGATCAAGGCCCTGACCCAGAAGTACGGGGTCTCGATCTCGGGGCTGGGCTACTACCCCAACCCGCTGGTCGCCGACGAGAAGGAGGCTGCGGTCTACCTGGGGCACATCAAAAAGGTCATTAGCGCCAGCGCCAAGCTGGGCATCGGGCGGATGAACACTTTCATTGGGCGCGACCACACCCGCAGCCTTAAGGACAACTGGGCCCTCTTCGACGAGCGCTGGCCCGAGGTCATCAGGCACGCCGAGCGGGAGGGGGTCCGGGTGGGCATCGAGAACTGCCCGATGTACTTCAGCGACGATGAGTGGCCCGGCGGCAAGAACATGGCCATCAACCCGACCATCTGGCGCGAGATGTTCAGCCGCATCCCCTCCGACCACTTCGGCCTCAACTACGACCCCAGCCACCTGGTCTGGCAGATGATGGACCCCGCCTGGCCGCTCTTAGAGTTCAGGGACAAGCTCTTCCACATCCACGCTAAGGATGTGCGGGTGGACCCCGACCGGCTGCGCCAGGTGGGCATCATGGCCACCCCGCTAGAGTACCATGCCCCCAAGCTCCCCGGGCTGGGCGACGTGAACTGGACCCACTTCTTCGCCAACCTCACCGAGGCCCGCTACAACGGCCCGGTCTGCATCGAGGTCGAGGACCGGGCCTACGAGGGCAGCCTCGAGGACCGCAAGCGGGCGGTGATCCAGTCGGGGCGGTTTTTGCGGAACTTCGTGGTTTGAGGTAAGGCCCAAAGGCGACCCCCCGCAGCGCCGGGGGTCTAGCATAGTTGAAACATGTCGCCCGCCAGCTCCTGCAAGGAATTGCGCCTCGGGTAGCTGCTCCGCGGCTATGGCGCACGCCACTCCGCCCTGGTACGTATCTACCGTATCTGCCGATTCCGTACTTCTACCCTGGCGCAACTAGACCTTCTGCACCAGGGTCTCCACCTTAACCAGCACATTCAGGCTCTCGCGCCCGCCGCCGCGCCGCAGGCCCTTGAGGGGGGGGCAGTCGTCGTAGTCGCGGCCGTGGGCAGTCTTGACGTACTGCTCGGAGACCACCGAGTTGTTGGTGGGGTCGTAGCCGTACCAGCCCGAGCCGGGCACGAAGGCCTCGATCCAGGCATGGCTGCCCTCTGAGCCGACCCCAGTGGCGAGGTAGCCCGAGACATACCGAGCAGGAATCCCGACGGTGCGGAGCACAGCCAGCATGGCCTGGGCGTAATCCTGGCAGACCCCCGCCCTGGCCTCGGCAAACTGGATCAGGGGGGTGTCCACCTGGGTGGCCTTGGTGTCGTAGAAGAGCAGGCGGTTGAGGTGATCGGTCAGCTCGAGCAGGTAGCCGTGCAGGTCCTCCCTGAGGTGGGGGCGGCGGGCCTGGAGCAGCTCGAGCCAGTTGTGGTGCAGGGGGATGCGCGGGGTGGGGGCCAGGTACTCGAAGAAGCGGGCTTGCAGGGGGCTGAGCAGATCCACCGCAACCGAGTTGGGCCTGGGCACCGCGAAGGTCGAGACCCGGGCCTGCATCTCGACCCGCAACTGGCGGTGCAGCTTGGTCACATGGAAGTCGTAGACGCGGTTCTGGAAGTAGTCCTGGCGGCTGCGCGGCATGGTGTCCGGGCTCAGACCCAGACGGAACTCGAGAAGCCCCTGGCGGTGGTCGTCCACAGGGTAGAGCCAGACCTCGTTGAACGAATCCCTGGCCTCCTCGGGATAGGCATACTCGGTAAGGTGATAGACCGATAGCAGCACGACTTAAAGCCTACCAAAAGTTGTACCCAAAGGGCTGACCGATAACCGAGGGGGACCGGCCCTAAGCAGAGCCGAACGCCACAGGCCGAACCCAGGACAGCACTCCTCAGTACCCGGCTGGTTCCCGGGAAGTCGGTTCGCCAAGCGTTGCTGCCCCGAAATGCCCCTGGGGAATCGGGCCAGGTAGGTCAACACCGGTTCCGCCCAACCAGCAAATCTTCCCGGCGCAGTTCGACACGTCTCCCGCCGCCGAACCGCTGCGCGAGCGATGTACTGTACCCCGAACAGCACCTGTTGCCGTTTGGGGTACTCGTTAGGGCCCCTCTCGGACCTCGGCCTGGCATTCGGCGCATGGCGTGCGGGGCGCAGCGGCCCTACCTCAAACCGTATGTAAAATCGGGATTTCCGACAGCGAGGTAAGCGGCAGCTTGCTGCTACCCTGGTGGAAGGCCGCCAGCCGGGCCACCACCTGCGCCCCGGCCTTGAGGGCGACCCGCTCGAGCGCCTTCATGGTCCCGCCCGAACTCACCACGTCAAACACCAGCGCCACCTTCTGCCCCAGCAGCTTCTCGGCCATCCGGCTGTCCAGCCACAGCGTCTCCGAGACACCCAGGGTGAGGGATTCGACCTCTTGGATGATGGGGTCGGTCATGTAGGGGCGGCGCTTGCGGCGCACCACAATGTAGGGCTTGCCGCTCAAGGCACTCATGGCGTGGGCCAGCACGATGGGGCTGGTCTCGAGGGTCACGATGGTGTCGGTCTCCGGGGGCAGGTGCTTGACCAGCCCCTCGGCGGCGGCCTGAACCAGCTCCACGTCCCCCATCAGCTCCACCAGGGGGATGTGTACGCCGGGCAGGGTCTCGACCACGGGGACATGACGGGTGATCTTTCCAACGGTAACGGGATAAGTTGCCATAACGCTCCTTATTAGGGAACAGGGATCGGGGGACAGTAAAGGCCGGCTTCGGTTGTCACTGTTTCCCGCTTCCCGCCCCCGTTCACTCTGGCTTGAACAGCGGCAGGTGACCCAGCGCGATCACGTCCTCGCGGGGGCTGCCCTCGGTGAAGACGGCCATGACCGCGCTGACGTCGCCACCAACGTCAGACATCAGGTCGGATAGGCCCTTGAGGGTGCCGCCAGTGGAAACTACGTCGTCCACGATGGCGACCTTCCTGCCCCGGATCAGGGGCACGTCGGTGCCGTCGAGAACCAGCAATTGAGGCTTGCCGGTGGTGATGGAGATGACCGTACGGGCCACCGGGTTGATCATGTAGGGCTTCTCGGTCTTGCGGGCCACCACGTAGGGCTTGCCGGTGATCCTCGAGAGGGCGTGGGCCAGCGGGACAGCCTTGACCTCGGGGGTCACGAAGATGTCCACCTCCGGCAGCCGCTTGGCCAGTTCGGCGGCGGCGGCCTCCACAATCTCGGTGTCGCCCAGCATGTTAAACAGCGCCACCGACACCTCGGGGCCGACCTGCACCACCGGTAGTTCGCGGCGAACCCCGGCAATCTCGATGGGATATTTTCTCACGCCCCATAGCATACTTGCGCAAGGCGGATTGCGCATAGCATGTCGCGCGCCGGGCCGAAGTCCCGATGTTTTTGCACTACGCGACCCGCAATCCGCGACTTTCGCCCCGGGCGAATATGGTATTGTGATACAAATGTCAAGATCATCCTACGAAGAGCGCGAGTTGATCCTCGAGCTGTTCCCCGGCACTTCCCCGGAGCTGCTGCCGCCGGGGGAAGTGTGGTACTACCGGGACGCCGAGGGGCGGGTTCACATCCAAGAGAACCCGCTCCATCTTGTTTTGGAGCCCCTCGACGGCCCAGGCAGCGCGGCCCCCATCATCTGCGAGGCCTGCAACCGCCACATCAGCCGCAGCTCGGCCCAGTTCTTTCGCTTCGGCGTGGGCGAGAACCCCCGCCACTTCCGCTACGTGGGCCTGTGCCGCGACACCGGCAGTTGCGCGGGGGCCTCGAGGCCCGACCGGCTGCGCGAGATTCTCCTGAAGGGCATCTTGCCGTAAGCGGTTCGGCTGTGGTTGTTCGCACTGTACATAATTGCCGTTTGCCCCTATACTCGTAACGCTGGAAGGTACGTCATAACACAACGGGGCTCGAGAAGGTTCGAGCCTTGTATTTGTGCATAAGAGGCAGCAGACACGAGGTCATTGGGGCCGCGGAGGGCGGCCCGCGAGGTGGAGGCCGAATGGCACGCGAAGTCAAGCTTACGAAGTCTGGGTACGACCGCCTAGTGGCCGATCTCGAGCAGGAGCGCATCCGTCTGCAAGAGGCGACCCGCATTCTGCAAGAGCTGATGGAGTCCTCCGACGATTACGACGACTCCGGCATGGAGGACGCCAAGCGTGAGAAGGGCCGCATCGAGTCGCGCATCGAGTCGCTGACCGACACCCTCAGCCGGGCCGAAATCCTCGAGGAGGACGGCAGCCCGGTTAAGGTGGTGAGCCTGGGGGCGACGGTTCACCTTAAGGCCAAGGACGGCGATATGGACGTGCAGGTGGTGGCCCCCGCAGAGGCAAGCGTCTTGGAGCGTCCCATGAAGATCTCCGACGAGTCCCCGATGGGCAAGGCCCTGCTGGGCCAGAAGGTGGGGGCCAAGGTGATGCTCGAAACCCCCAAGGGCAAGAAAGAGTTCAAGATCGAAGCGGTTAAGCACTAAGCGCCAGGGTGGGTCTGCGAAACCTGCGACGGCGACCAACACCTGCCTGGTGCCATCCCCCTGGTGCGTTTTCGGTTGCATCGCGCAGGCCTAGTTGAACTTGGTGTGGCAAGCAAAAACCGGGGGCTTTGCCCCCGGTTTTTGCCTGGACACTAACGCTTAGTCGCCGTCTCCTGGCCTTCCTTTTGGCTGTCAAAGTCTTGCCAGTAGCCCACCAACGAGCCGTTACGCTGGAGCTCGTAGATGTTGACACTAGGAACGTTCCCGGCGTTGAAGGAGACCGCCAGGTAGCCCGCGAAGTCGGAGGCCACGCCGTTCCAGGTCTCGTTGCCGCTCACGAAGGTGGCCTTGTAGCCGTCACCGAAAGGGGTCAGGCTGAGGCTGCCGGTGTAGCTGCTGCCGTCGGGGTTCTTGCCCGCGACGTTGTAGACGCCGCTGTAGTCGTAGCGGGCGGCGCTGGTGGGGGTGGAGGGCACCAGGCTGAATCTCCGGGCCGCCAGGGTAGCGATTTCGGAACCCTCCTTGGCGTTGGCGGCGCTCTGCCAGAAGCCCTCGAGGGTGTTGTTACCCGAGACCTTGTAGATCGAGATCACCGGGTCGGTCCCGTCCAGGAAAGCCACCGCCAGGTAGTCGCCGATGTCGTTGGCGATGCCCCTCCAGGTCTCGTTGCCAAAGACCGCGGTGACCCGGTAGCCGTCGCCAAAGGGGGTGACGGTCATCGAGCCGGTGTAGTTGCTGCCGTCGGGGTTCTTGCCCGCAAGCGTGTAGGCCCCGCTGTAGTCGGTACGGGTCTGCTGGGCCAGGGCCCCCCCGCTTAAAAGAGTCACTACCATCAGGATGAAAGCAATCAGTCGGAGTGAAGTCTTCATTATCTAACCACCCTTTCATGAGGCACCGGCCTACCCTGCATTCTTTAGGCTATAGATGCGTAATGAGTGTAGAGCAAACACTTAATCCCGTCAAAGGCCGTAACGGACCATTCGCGTTTGAAGTCACGATCTCGCGCCATCACGGGCTTTCAAACCCAGGCTCACGCGTCTCGCAGCCGCGACTCCTCAGGGCCGACCAGCAACCCCGGATTTCGCTCCCACACCCCGTCCCAACCGTAATTACGGCTATAACTGTACCGCTCTCGAGGGTTCCCTGGCAGCACTTCTTGTCAGGGCTCGCGCGCGCGTTTCGGGGTCGGGAGGGCTAGCGCCTACGCCTTTTCCCAGTCAGCGTGGCCCCGTGGTCGGGGGCCACGCCGTCGGCGATCAGGTGCATCCACTGCGAGACGTAATAGCCCGTCCCAAGAGCGATCAGGACCTCCTGGGGCGGCACCTTGAGCTGGGCACGGAGGTCGAACTCGAGGCCCAGATAGCCCGCCAACGCTAGCACAATCCAATACAAAACCGCCCCCACCGCGCCCATGTACAGCAGCCGGGTCAGCGGCCCGACCAGCCAGGTGTGCGAGAGTCCCCGGTGCGAGAACATCCAGCCGTAAGGCACCCAGAACAGTCCCAGCACCCCCCAGCGCCCCTTGGCCCGCACGTTCTGCTCGGCCAGGTCGAGGTCGGGCGTAACCAGGAAGGTGCCCCACAAGTAGGCCGCCGCAAAGGCGATGGCGGTGGACTCGGCCACGCCCAACTGCGGCTGGTACGCCAGGTAGGCGGCAGTTCCCAGCCCCAGGGCGCTGAGGTTGATGGCTTCGTGAACCCGGCCCGATGGCACGCCCCAGTATAACGGTATCCACGTAAACACCAGGCCGGCTATAGCCAAAAACCGAACGGGCGTGGTATTGTTTTCAACGTATTTTAAACCCTCTGCTTCGCCAAAAACACTGGTGTTACTTCATACTGGGCCGCCCTGTGATATTTGACCAAAGTTACTTTTTGTCGTCCCATATTGTATAAATCAACAGTACCATCGAGAAATCATGCTCCCGTCTCATCCAAGGCGGACGGGAATGTGCTAACATTTATAGCCGTGACTGTGGAGCCTCGAATAACTACAGCTCAAGCTACACAGACTGTAGCCGCTCGAGGCCAAAACCCCCTCACCCCAACCATCGCCGCCCCTGTTTTCGCTGCATCGCCCATCCGTCCCGTCTTCTTCAGCCACCGCTTTTCTGCGGTGGCTTAACTTTTTGCAGGCGTGATTCGGGCCGCGTTGTAGTGGTGTGTTGGTGTCGAGGAGCCCACGGTACATCCCGCTTCAGTCCCTTGGGGCCGCTGAGGGAACGTGAAAGGAGACACGTTGTGAGCGAATACCGTCCTGGAGATAAGGTTGTTTTACCGCCGTACGGCGTAGGGGTCGTGGCCGGGATCGCCCAGCGTTCGATTGCAGGCTCTGACAAGTCGTTCTACCAGGTGGACTTCCCCGGGACCCGCTCCAAGGCCTACGTTCCGGTCGAGACCCCCCAGAACACCCGCCTCCGCCGCGCCCTCTCGCCCAATCAGGTGCAGGAGATTCTGGGTCTGTTGCGCGACGGACGGCTCCCGCTTCCGCGCCAGTGGGCCGCCCGGCACCGCAAGACCACCGAAATCCTGGCCGACGGCGACCCCTTCCGTATCGCCACCCTGGCCGGTCAGCTCCGCGCCTGGGAACTCGAGAAGGGCCTCCCCGACCTCGACCGCCAAGCCCTGCGCCGCGCCATGCAGCTCCTGGCCGAGGAGATTTCCCAGGTCATGGATATGGGCCTCGAGGACGCCCGCAAGCTGTTCGAGGAGTCGGTGGGCGAGGGTCTGAACTAAGACGACCGAAAACCAGCCTTGTAAAAAAGTCCCCGTTGGGGGCTTTTTTTGTTGGGCAAAGAGGACGGAATCTCAGCGGCGGGGATGTTTCGCCGGTCCAGCTCGACGAACTCCGGGACGAAGTCGTAGCCCGTCCACGACGCCGCCCTGGGACCGAAGCGATCGGCGTCCTTGCCCTCGGCGCAGCCCGCCTTGAGGACGCGGGTCTGCGGGGTGAGGAGGGGCTCAAGCAGGGCGCCGAACAGCTCCTCCCCGCCGGGGGCCTCCAAGACCTGATTCCAGGGGTAGAAGTAACCGCCCTGAGTCTGGGCGAGATGGTGGAACCAGGCTCGAGACTGGGGCCGCACGGCCACAGCTTACTTCGGCTTCGCGCCCACGTAGCGCGTCGCCGTCCAGATTAGCACCACCGCGAAGACCATCCGCAGCCAGAACTCGGGCAACTGGTTGGCCACCACGCCGCCCGCGGCCGCGCCCGCGACAATGCCCAGCACCAACCCCGGCACCACCTCCTGGGCCAGGTTGCCGTGGCGGTAGTGGGTGTACGAGCCCACCAGCGCCGAGGGCACCATCGCCAGCAGCGAGGTGCCCTGCGCGGTGTGCTGCTCGAGGCCCGCTAGCAACACCATGATGGGCACGGTGATGGTACCCCCACCCACGCCCAGCAGCCCCGAGGCAAAGCCCCCGATGGCCCCCGCCAGCGCCAGCGGAAGCACCCGGATCCAGCCCTCGAGGGGCTCCTGAATGTGGGGGATGTAGGGCTTGAGCAGCAGCAGCAGGGCCACGAAGATCAGATACCAGCCAAAGAACCGCTTGAGCCGCCACTCCGGCAGCCGGTTGGCGAACAACGCCCCGAAGCGTGCCGTAATCATGGCGGTGGGGAAGATCAGGGCGGCGGCCACCCAGTCCACGGTGCCCTGCAGGGCGTAGGTGATAGCCCCCACCAGGCCGGTGAAGACCACCATCACCAAGCTGGTCGCCACTGCCTTGTGCTGGCTTAGCTTGAGGAAGACGTTCATCAGCGGCATCGCCACGATCCCGCCGCCCAGACCCACCACCCCACCAAACAGCCCCGAAACCAGGCCGATCCAGAGGCTCGTAAAGTTCACAGGCTGTTTATACCACGTGCGCGAGATTTTAGATTCAAAACTTGGGCGGGGTCGAGGGTCTGGGTCAGGCCGAAGCGGGCTTACGGAGTCCTCGAGGGGCGATTGCGGCACGCCGCCCGCGCCTTGCCTGTCGACCCTCGGCACCCATCACAGCCAGCCCTTCAGCCACCGCAGCCAGTTGGCGTTCAGGATGTTCTCGCGCTGCTCGACGGGAACCAAACCGCTGAGCTTGCGCAGGTCGGCGGGCTCGTCGAGACCTTGGGGGTTGTCGTCACGGCCGAAGCCACCGTCGAAGTCCGAGCCGATGCCCACCTTGTCCCAACCGATCTGGCCCGCGACGTGCTCGAGATGTTCCTGAACAATGTTGAGCCCCACCCGATCCATGCCGCGCTGCCAGCCGCTCACCAGAAAGGCGTTAAACAGCACAATCCCGATCACGCCCTGGCGCTGGCCGATGGCCCTGATCATGGGGTCGCTGAGGTGGCGGTTGGTGGAGGGGACGAAGCGGCGGGGGTTGGCGTGGGAGGCGCAGACCGGGCCTTTGAAGACCTCGAGGGCCTCCCAGAAAGCCTCCTCGTCCATGTGGGCGAAGTCCAGGCCCACCCGCGCCTCGTCCATCGCGCGTAGCAGCTCCACGCCCAGATCGGTCAGGCCGCCGGGCTCGGAAGTACCGCCGCAGTAGCGCGTTCGCCGCCAAGCCGGGCCGATCAGCCGCACCCCCTGCTGCCGCCAGAAAGCCACCTCGCCCGGCTCGCGGACCGGTTCGGCCCCTTCGATTAAGATCAGCAGGCCCGGTATTTTGTCGCGCTTCCACTTGGTCAGATGCGACTCGAGTTCCACCGAGTTTCGCACGATGCGGGCGTAGCCCAGCTCCTCCCAGCGCTGGTAGACCTCGAGCTGCCGCAGGGCCTGCATGTGGGCGCTCTGGGGGTCGGGGAACAGGCTGGGGCTGACCCACAGGGTGGCGAAGCACAGCGCCACCCCGCCCCGGCGCAGCGAGGGCAGCGTGACCACGGGAATGTCGGGGTGATGATCCCTGGCCCGCAAATCCTCGAGCGGCAGCAGCAAGTTACGCCCCAGATCCACCACGTTGTGGGCTAAATCCAGGTGTGCGTCTACAATCATGGCCCCACTTTATAGGACAGAAGGAGGGAAGAGCAAAGAGAAGCCGCGATGCGCGTGGCCCCTGTTTTCGGGTTCCCTTTTTTCTGCCCCTAGGGCTGACGGTTAATTAGCAAGTACGCCACCACGATCAGCAGCAGCCAGACCCACCAGCGGCCCGCGAACATCGAGGGGCGGGGCAGGGGGTTGGCAGAACTCGAGCCAGCACCGGAGGAGCGGCTGGGGCGAACAGGGGCCCGCATCTGCAGGCGCTGGGCCTTTTTGATGTGGCTGACCGACTTGCTGAGGTCGCCCTTCTTGCGGTAGGCGGCCCCCAGGTTGTGGTGGGCCATGGCGTACTCGGGGTGAAGCCTAAGCACCTCCTCGTAGACCTTGATGGCCTCGTCGGTCTGCCCCGACTCCAAGAGCAGGTTGCCCAGGTTGGTCTTGGCCCGGAAGTGGCCCCTGTCCCGCTCGAGCGCGCGCTCGAAATCGGCCCTGGCCCCTTCCCGGTCGCCCGAGCGTATCTTGAGCAACCCCAGGTTTGTCCAGGCCTCCGCGCCCAGCAAGGGGTCGGCAGTGTGGGCCTCGAGGCGGGCCGGGTCTTCGGACTCGAAGTCCTCGAGGGCCGCCTTCACCCGCTCTCCTTCCACATAGCCCGCCGCCAGGTCGCCGTCTTGCTCGAGGGTCTTGCGCACCTTGGCGTACTCCTTCAGCCGCAGCCAGTCCCGCAGCTCCAAGATGACCCCCAGCGCGTCGGCGTTGCCCTGCGCCCCCGCCAACATCCGCGCGCGCGCCTCGTCGTACTGCCCCGCCTGAATCAGCTCGTCCATCGTCGGGGACTAGGTTACCGGGTTTTGGGCGGGGTGAATAGGAGTCAGCCGCCCCTGTTCCCTGCTCCCCGTACCCTGTACCCTATTCACCGTGGCCAAGCGCAAAAGCAAACAGTCCCCTGACAAGCCCAAGAAAAGCTTTCAGACGATGCAGCTTTCGCAGGAGTATAGCTGGCTTTCGTTCAACCGGCGGGTGCTCGAGCAGACCCAGCGGCCCGACTTCCCGCTGCTAGAGCGGCTGCGCTTCCTGGGGATCTGGGCCTCCAACACCGATGAGTTCTACGCCGCCCGCATCTCGCGCATCTTCGGGGAGGGGCGCGAGAGCGAGGCCTACACCGAGGTGCTGAACGAGGCCCGCTCACAGGCCGAGGAAGCAGCGCAGGTCTACCGCGACTTCTTGAGCCAGCTCGAGCGCCTGAACATCCACATCCTCGAGCCCGCCCAACTCACCAAGCCAGAGTTGCAGTACTTCGGGGCGTATCTGGCCGAGGAGGTCGCGCCGCGCACCGACCTGCTCGAGATCGACGCCCTGCGCGACCTCAACTCCGACGCGCTGTACTTCGCGGCAGGCGACGGGCTGCTGCAGCACCTGATCCGGCTGCCCGAGGGGGTGCCACGGCTGCTGGAGGTACCGGGGCGCGAGGGACACTACGTCCGGTTGGGAGCCTTGCTGCGTGCCCGCTCAGACCTTTTCTTGCCCCCCCAGCAGCGCCTGCCGCTCTACGAGTTCCGCCTGCTGCGGCTGGCCTCCTTGCAGCGCTCGAGGGCCGACTGGGACGAGTTGCCGGAGGCCCTCGAGACCCGCCTCGACGGTCAAGTGAGCCACGTCGAACTCGAGGAGGACTTCCCGCTGCTGTGGGCCGAGACCATCCGTACGGTCTTCGGTCTGAAGCCGCAGGAGGTCTTCCGACTAAGCCCGCCGCTCGACCTGACCCTGGTGGGCACGGTGGTGGCCAGCGGCAAGCCTGCCGAGCTGTTCCCGCCGCTGAAGCCGCTCAAGCCCAAGGGCTTCGCCGCCAAGCCCTTCGCCTATCTCTCGCAGCGCGACCTGGTGCTCTACCACCCCTTCGAGGACTACGGCAGCGTGGAGGCCTTCGCCCTCGAGGCCGCCAAAGACCCCAAGGTGGAGGTCATGCGGGCCACCATGTACCGCATCGGGCGCAAGAACGGCATCGCCGAGGCGCTGATGCAGGCCGCCAAGAACGGAAAGGACGCGGCGGTGCTGCTGGAGGGCCGCGCCCGCTTCGATGAGTTGGCCAACCTCGAGTGGAGCCTGCGCTTCGCCGGGGCTGGGGTGCGGGTGCTGCCGCTTCCCACCAAGAAGGTGCATGCCAAGGCGCTCTACGTGCGGCGCGGCGGCGAGGAGTTTGTCCACTTGGGCACCGGCAACTACAACCCAGTCAATGGGCGGCTCTACACCGACCTCTCCCTCTTCACCAGCGAGCCGACCATCACCAAAGACGTGCGGACCTTCTTCAGTGCCCTGGAGCGCCGCCAGACCCCCGCGCTTAGCGTGCTCCGCACCGCGTCCCCCATTCGCGACGCGCTGCTGGAGGCCATCGCGGGGGAGGCCCACAAGAAGGGCCACGTGATCCTTAAGTTCAACCACCTGACCGACACCGCTGTGCTGCAAGCCCTCGAGGAGGCCATGCTCAAGGGGGCCAAGGTCGAGATCATCGCCCGCTCCACCCTGACCTCGCTCTGGACGGGGATGCACATCAGGAGCCTGGTCGGGCGCTACCTCGAGCACGCCCGGATCGCCGCCTTCAAGGCCAAGGGCAAGTGGAGCGTCTGGGCCAGCAGCGCCGACGTGATGCCGCGCAACCTCGACGGGCGCTTCGAGTTGTTCTTCCCCATCGTCGACCCCAAGGCCAAGCGCAAGGTGCTGGATATTCTCGAGGCCCAGCTCTCCGACGATCGCAACACCTACGTGCTCAAGCCCGGCGGGCAGGAGGCCCGGTGGGGCGGGAAGAAGGACGGGCAGAAGTTGTGAGCAGAGGAGAGGAGAAAAGTCAAAACCCAATCCCCCCCACCCCCCTTGAGGCTCGCCACCCGCTGATTTGCGGGTTGCTCAGCGCAAGCTGATCGCCCAAAGGGGGGCTCCTTCACCGCCCAGCAACTCGATTTGCCGAGGTCGTAGGAGCCTCACTTTGAGCCAATCAGATTGCTCTTTGGGGCTCGTTAACTTTCTAGTGACAGTACCCAAGGGGGAAGGGGGAATCGCCTTTGTCTTTTCTCCCCCTCCCCCTGCCCTTTTAATCTCGCCCCCAAACCCGTACAATCGCGGGCGTGAGCCCTGCGGTCAGGCGGATCGTGCAGTCGGAGTGCCTCGAGTACATCGCCACCCTCGAGCCTGCCGCCTTCCCTCTGATTTACATCGACCCGCCTTTTAACACCCAGAAGACCCAGCGCCGAAGCCGGTTCAGGGCCACCCAGGACGAGAGCGGCGGGCGTACGGGTTTTGGGGGCAAACGCTACAAGACCGTTTCGCTCGAGTCGCCCGTCTACCGCGACGCCTTCGACGACTTTCTGGGCTTCCTGCAGCCGCGCCTGCTCGAGGCCCACCGGCTGCTCTCCCCTACCGGCTCGCTGTTCGTACACCTCGACTACCACGAGGTGCACTACGCCAAGGTACTGCTCGACGAGATTTTCGGCCGGGCCTCGTTTGTCAACGAGATCATCTGGGCCTACGACTACGGCGGGCGGGGCCGCAACCGCTGGCCCGCCAAGCACGACACCATCCTGTTCTACGCCAAAGACCCCGACCGCTACACCTTCAACTACGAGGCCATCGACCGCATCCCCTACATGACCCCCAAGATGGTCACGCCCGAGAAAGCCGCCCGCGGCAAGACCCCCACCGACGTCTGGTGGCAGACCATCGTGCCCACCTCCTCGAGGGAAAAGACCGGCTACCCCACCCAGAAGCCCCTGAAGCTTCTCGAGCGCATTGTCAAGGTGCATTCCAACCCCGGCGACACCGTGCTCGACTTTTTCGCCGGCTCGGGCACCACCGGCGAGGCTGCCGCCAAGCACGGGCGGGGCTTCGTGCTGGTGGACCAGAGCCCGCAGGCCATGGCGGTGATGGCCAAGCGCTTGGCCGCCTACGGGCCAGAAATCGTCCAAACCCCAGCCCCTTGAGCCCCTCGAGCATACCGAAGCCGGCTATTGGCCTTTAGCTCTCTACCCTTGACGCTCGCCCCCCGACTCCCGACAATCAACCCCATGCGCCCCATCGTCCGGCACACCCTTGGCAGGTTCGAGCTATTCCTGCTCAACGATGGCGAACTCTGGCTGGACGGGGGCTCCACCTTCGGGGTCGTGCCCAAGAACCTCTGGTCGAAGCTGACCCGGCCCGATGAGCAGAACCGCATCCGCCTCTCGCTCAACCCCATGCTGATCCGGGCCGACGGGCGGTGGGTGCTGGTCGAGACCGGGCTCGACCGCAAGCCGGGCGAGAAGTTCCGGAGCCTCTACGGCCTGAGCGAAGACAACCCGGTGCTGCCTCAGCTCGAGGCTCTCGGCGTCCGGCCCGAGGACATCTCCGTCGTCATCAACACCCACCTGCACTTCGACCACGCCGGGCTGAACACCCGCCTCGAGGGCGACCGGTTCGTCCCTGTCTTCCCCAAGGCCCGGCACTTCGTGCAGAAGCAGGAGTTGTGGGACGCCACCCACCCCCACGAGCGCAACCGGGCCAGCTATCTGATGCACAACGTCGAGCCGATCCTGGGGCAGTTCGAAGTGCTGGAGGGCGAGGCGGAAATCCTGCCCGGCCTGCGGGTGGTGCCGGTGCCGGGGCACACCCTGGGCATGCAGGCGGTCGAACTCGAGTCCGAGGGGCAGCGGCTGGCCTACACCGCCGACCTGATCCCCAGCATGATCCAGACCCCGGTGCCCTACATCATGGCCTTTGACCTGTACCCCATGACGACCCTCGAGACCCGCAAGAAGATGTACGCCCGCTGGCAGGGCGGCGACTACCTACTGGCCTTCACCCACGAGCCCGGATACCCGCTGGGGCGACTGGTGAAGGGGGAGAAGGGGTATTCGGCAGTGGCCCTCGAGGGGTGAGTGGACATCCTCGAGCAACCGCAGCGCACCTGAGCAGAATCGCTGTCATCCTGAACGCAGCGAAGCAGAGTGAAGGATCTCCGCAGGGCCTCTGGGTCGCCGATTTGATGTTGGCGGTGACGGTCTTTGATCTGGGCCTCGAGCCATCGACACCATGAGCCGAATTGGCGAGCGTAGACAAGAGATTCATCGGGTTAAAGGAGCAGCGGGCCGCCGAGCGCGGCCCGCAGACCTCGGAATGACCGGGTTAAAGTAAGTTCGGCTTCTGGCTCTCAGCCTTCGGCGTCCTGGGTTCTGCCTCCAACTTGAACTTTGAGCCTTCCGCTTTTGCTATCCGCTCAGAGCGGTTCCCACGAATACTCCCTACAGCGGTTTTTGCTGTAGGGAGTACATTACCTGCCGCCGCGAGGGAGGTAATGGTGGGAACCGCGATCAGAACATCCCCACCTCTACCGGCACAGATCGGTGCGGCAGATGTCCAGCGTGGCGTAGTTGTTGTTTGGCTTGACCACCATCTTCACGTGGAGGGTGGAGCCCTCGAGGAAGTAGCGGTCGCCGGTGCTGGCGTCGAGTGCGGCCAGGCTGGCGGCGGCCTGTAGGCGGTTGCGGTTGTCCACCCACCAGTCGCGGTAGATGTTGGTGCCGCCGCCAGGGATGGCCAGGCGGATGCTGTCGCCGGGCCGGCGGTCGCGCAGCCATAGGCGCAGCCTCGAGGGGGTCGCGTTGTTGAAGCTCAGGCTGTAGTTGCGGCCCAGGATCAGGCTGGCGGCGAAGTAGTCGTTGTTGCCCTCGCGGGGCGAGCCCCACATGCGGAAGACCGGGTTGGCTTCCTCGAGGCGGGTCAGGGAGACCGGGGCGAAGTTGGCCTCGGTGCTCAGGGGAATGACGCTCAGCCGGGCGTAGGCGTTGCGGCAGACCTGGGCGTTCCACTCTGGGCGGGGGGCGCAGTTGCTGTCGACCAGGAAGGGGTTGTTGAAGACCACACTGGCCCCCGCCGTCCCACCCACCGAGCCGTCGCGGTCCAAAAACACTCCGGCGCGGTAGCTGTCGGCGCTCTCGTCGTCGGCGACCTCCTGGGCCGTGGGTTCGGGGCGGGGCGGGAAGTAGACCGCCTTGGCGTTGATGAAGCGCGCCCCCTCGGCGAAGTTGGCGCTCGAGATGTCGAAGGGGGTGAAGCGCAGGTAGCTCAGAGCGCCCGACTCGCGGGTCAGGCCCGAGCAGGCCGCACTGCCGCCGCTGCCCCCGACCAGGGCCAGAGCGCCGAAGTTGCGGAACTCCACCCCCCTGAAGCCGATCTGGCCGTCGTAGAACTCGAAGCCCCGGGGGGTGAAGCCGGCGCTGGTGGGGTCCCACGGCCGGGGCAGCGAGCGGCCATCGGCGCCGCGGCACTCCCAGGCCTCGGGGCTGCCGCGGTTGGCCGAGTCGCCCACGATCAGCGAGTTCTCGAGGGTCGAGTCGGTGGAGGCGAAGGTGACCCCGATGGCGTTGTCGGCCATGCGAGCGCCGATCAGCTTGTGGTGCTCGCCGCGCAGCCAGGCCGCGTTGCCGCGGTTCTTGTAGGCGGTGAAGGTCCTGAACTCGGCCACCACCGGCGGGTTCCTGGCGTCGTCGTTCTCGAGCTGCCCGCGGCTATTCCTGAGGGCGGGGCTGGTCTTGGGGATGTAGGAGGCGGTCTCGGCCTGCCCGCCGGCGTCGGGGCCGCGGTCGACCATCAGGCCGTCCTGGTTGGAGTGGGCCACGTTGCCGGAGAACTCGCCCAGCGGGGCGCGGCGGGGGAAGACGCTGGCGTCGTTGGTGGCCGACTTGGAGGCCCCGGTGGGGTTTTGCGGCAGGGCGTACCAGAAGCCGGTGTGGTGCGAACCCGCCGCCACGTTGTTCCGCACGGTGTTGTCGGGGTGGGTGATCCAGAAGGTGGCGGGGTCGCGGTCGGTGGGGATGACCGGGCGCTCGCCCCGGCTGGCGTCGGGGCGGCGGGTGCGGATGCCGAGGTTGCCCTCGATCAGGTTCTTGGTCTCGGCGCCGTCCTCGAGGAAGTAGCAGTGGCCGGTGGAGTCGTAGGCCACGTTGCCCACCACCTCAGCGTAGTGGGCGGCGTGTACGGTCACGCAGCGGTTGAAGGTCTGCCAGATCGAGCTTCGCCGGATGTACTGCCCCTTCACGTCGCCCGCCAAGTGCCAGTGGATGGGGTAGCGGCCCAGCAGGTTGCGCTGGCCCATCCGCCACAGCTCGACGCCCGAGACCCGCATCCAGCCGCCCTGCATGGACATGATGTGCCCGCCCAGACCAGCCTGAACAGAGGCGTCGTCGCCGCGCACGGTGATGTTGCGGGTGAGCAGACCCACCTCGCCGCGCATCTCAACGCCCTCCGAAACGTCGCTGAAGTGCTCGTAGCGCAGGCGGTTGCTCGAGGGCTGCCCGAACTGCTGCGGCACCCGCTGCGAGGCCGCCAAGGTGAGGGTGTTGCCCTGGATGCCGCCGATGCGGAAGACCTCGGCCTGGTCGGCGTTGTAGTCGGTGGAGGCCAGCACGATCTCGTCACCCACCCGCCAGCCCGCAGCGTCTTGCACGCTGATTTGCGTCGCGCCCCTGGGGGCGGTAGAGGCCAGGCGCGTCCAGCCGTTGCGCGGTTCGCCGTGGAGCTCCAAAACCCCCCCACCCATCACCCCGATCAGCTTGGTGCCCATCCCCATGTTGAGGGCGTTCTCACTGGCGTTGGTGCCGGTCAGGGTAATCAGGGCCCGCTTGGTGAAGGGCCGCTCGGGCGTGCCCACCTCGAGCCGCCCGTGCACCATGATCCACTTGGTGGTGAGGGCCAAATCCTTGTCGGCGAACTTGAGGCTGCCCTGGATGTTGAGGCCCTCGAGGCTGGGCGTGTCCACGTCGAGGGTGACCTCGGTTCCCGCCGGAACAGTCACGACCTCGCCCGCCCTGGGCACCTGGCCCGAGGGCCAAGTCCTGGCATCCGACCAGACCCCGGTCTTGGTGACGGGCACCGAGCCCCCGACAGGCGGCGTAACCCCGCCCCCCAGTCCGGGCGCGGTGGTGGCGCCCCCGCAGGCCGACAGAACCAGCACCAGCAGTACGGATATGAGTGCCACAGGTTTCATGGATTCCTCCAGATTAAGCCTCAGGGCGAGGCCGGTTATGGGCAGGTGACCGAAACTCCGTCGCCGCCCGTGACTTCCAGACCCAGGTTAGCGACCTATTCCCGCGTCAAACCGCCAAAGGGATTAAGTTACTCTTTAGCCAACGTTAGAAAAACCGTTAAGGAACCCTGGCCCGCCCAGCGCGGGCCGACTCCATGCCCTCACCAAACTTGCAGGAACAGCTTATTGCGAGTAGTTACTATTAGCGCTAGACTAGGCTGTGCATTCGACCGTCCTCGAGGTCTTCCTCTTCGCAACCGTCACCGCGCTGGCCACCGGGCTAGGGGCTCTCCCCTTCTTCTTCACCAGGCAGTTCAGCCGCCACTACCTTGGTCTGGCCAACGCGGTGGCGGCGGGCCTCATGATCGCGGCCAGCTTCGGCCTGGTCTACGAGGCCACGCCGCTGGGGCTGTGGCCCACCGTGGCCGGGATTCTGCTGGGTCTGGTCTTCATCATCCTCTCTCAGCGGGTGCTCGAGCGCTACGAGGAGGTGAGTATCGGCAGCCTGACCGGCTTCAACGCCCAAAAGGCCCTGCTCCTAATCGGGGTGATGACCGCACACTCGTTTGCCGAGGGGGTGGGGGTGGGGGTGAGCTTTGGCGGTGGCGAAGCCTTCGGCCTCCTGATCACCATCGCGATCGCCATCCACAACATCCCCGAGGGGCTGGCCATCAGCCTGGTGCTGGTGCCCAAGGGCGTTTCGCCCTGGAAGGCGGCGGGCTGGAGCGTCTTCTCCTCGCTGCCACAGCCGCTGATGGCGGTTCCGGCCTTCCTTTTCGTGGAGGCCTTCCGCCCCTTTTTGCCGGTAGGGCTGGGCTTCGCAGCGGGCGCGATGATCTGGCTAGCGGTCTCGGAGATCCTGCCCGAGGCGTTTGAGGACGCCGACCACAAGGCAGTCGCGACGGCCTTCACCCTCTCGATCGCAGGCATGGTGGCACTGCAGGTGCTGCTGGCGGGGTGAGCCCCGCAGCGTCTCAGCGCGAGCCACCCCACACATCCTGCCGCCCCCGTCCAATAAGCTCAGGGCAATGAGTAACTTCATCCACTTCAAAGGCCTCGAGCCCGTCGCGCCGCTGGGGGTGGGGACCTGGCAGTGGGGCGACAAGCTGGTGTGGGGATTCGGCAAGGGCTACCAGGAGACCGACGCCAAGGAGGCCTACGCCGCCGCGCTGCGCGGGGGCGTGCAGCTCTTCGACACCGCCGAGGTCTACGGCCTGGGCGAGTCGGAGCGGATGCTGGGGCGCTACTACCACGCGGGCGCGGCCAGGCCGCTGGTGGTGAGCAAGATGTTCCCCTTCCCCTGGCGCTTCAGCCGCAAGGTTATGCTTTCAGCACTGAGGAAAAGCCTTTCCAGGCTGCAGATGGACAAGCTCGACCTCTATTTGCTGCACTGGCCCTGGAAGCCGGTGAGCCTCGAGCAGTGGGGCGAGTCGCTGGCTGAGGCCTACGAGTTGGGGCTGACCAAGGCCGTGGGGGTGTCGAACCACGACCTGCCTCAGATGGAGCGGGTGGCCAAGGTGCTCGCAAGGCATAACGTCCCACTGGCCGCCAACCAGCTCGAGTACCACCTGCTGGAGCGTAGGCCCGAGAGTAGCGGGCTGTTCAAGGCCATGCAGGCCGAGGGCATCGTGCTGATGGCCTACAGCCCGCTGGCAATGGGCTGGCTGACCGGAAAGTACAGCCTCGAGAACCCCCCACCCGGCCGCTACCGCGCTGCCCGCTACACCGCCAAGCGCGAACGCATCCCCAAGGTCATCAAGAGCCTGCAAGAGATCGCCCAAGCCCACGGGGCCTCGCCCGCCCAGGTGGCCCTGCGCTGGTGCATCCAGAAGGGCACCCTGCCCATTCCGGGGGTCAAGAACGCCCGGCAGGCCGAGGGCAACGCGGCGGCGCTGCGCCTCGAGCTGACCCCCGAGGAGATGCGCCGCCTGGATTTTGTGAGCGCCTGAGGGGGCTTCGCCTCACTCGCAGCGCGGCGGCAGGAACAGGTCGAGGGTGTTGACCGGGTCTATGGCGGCGGTAGTGGCCCCGGCGGGCAAGTAGATTTGTTCCCCCACCGCCACCGCGACGCTGCCGTGCTTGGGCACCGGCATCTGGCGCAGCGCCGTCCAGCGCCCCCTGCCGACGTGGTAGACCTCGACCTCGACAAACATCCCAATGCGTGACTGGCGGTTGCCCTCGCCCGCGATGGCGTAGATGCACTCTCCGATGGCCGCCACCATGTGCCCCGAGCGCCCGGTGGGCATCGGCGACAGCACCTGCCAGCGGCCCGCCCTGGGGTCGAAGACCTCGAGGTGCCGCAGATCGAACACCCCGTCCCTGCGCCCGCCCGCCACGTACAGCTTGCCTCCCACCACCGCCACCCCGGCGTGGTCTCGAGGGTTGGGCATGGGGGGCAGGGCCGTCCAGGCGTTGGCCTTGGGGTCGTAGACGGCCAGGTCGCCCAGCGAGGGGCCGTTGGCCCCACCCACCGCGTAGATTTTCCCCTCGATCACCGCCGCCGAGAGCGCGCCCCTGGGGCTGGGCATGGGGGCGGCCTGGCTCCAGCGGCCCGTGGCAGGGTTGTACACCTGCACCTCGGCGGTAGCCTGCGAAAGGCCGCTGCGGTAGCCGCCCATCACGTACACCCGCCCGTCCAGCCCCACCGCGGCAGGGTGGTTGACGGGGGTGGGCATGGCCTCGAGACGGGTCCAGCGGCCCGCCTGCAGGTCGAAGACCTCGAGCGTCCCCGTGGTGGCCCCGCTGCCCAGGAAGCCCCCGGCCACGTAAATCTTGCCGTCCAGCAGCGCCACCCCGACCTCCTGTCGGGCCTCCGCCAGCGGGGCCAGGCTGCGCCAGACCCCCCCCTGCGCCAGGGCCAACGCCGCAACCGCCCAGACTGCCCACACCAATTGTCGCATGGCTCCAGTGTAGACAGACCGATCTCAAATACGGTGAGAAGCGCTTCACCTCAGCCGCACCAGCGGCGCAGACGCCTAGCCCTCGAGGTCTACTCGAACCGCAGCGCCTCAATCGGGTCGAGTGCCGCCGCCCGGGCCGCCGGAAGCACCCCGAAGGCCAGACCCACACCCGCGCTCACCAGCAGTGCCACCATCACCGTTACCGGGTTGAGGATGAAGACCGGGAAGAAGGGCACCACGGCGGTGATCAGCAGCAGCAGTCCGGCCGCCAGCAGAACACCCAACGCCCCGCCGACCAGGGTCAGCACCACCGCCTCGATCAGGAACTGCTGGCGGATCAGGCCTGCCGTCGCGCCCAGGGCCTTGCGCAGGCCGATCTCCCGCGTGCGCTCGGTCACGCTCACCAGCATGATGTTCATGATCCCGATGCCGCCCACCAGGAGTGACAGGCCCGCGATGCCGCCCAGCAGCCCCTGCAAAATGCCGGTGATGGTGGCCAGGGTGCCCTGGAAGCTCTCGGTGGACTGGATGGTGTACTTGCCCTGCCCGAAGCGGCTCTCGTAGATCTGGCGCACCTGGCGCTGCACCTCGCGGCTGTTGGCCTCGCGGTTGAGGGCCAGCACCACGAAGTCGTAGTTGCCCCTGGTCTGGGCCGGCCAGTTATTCCAGATGTACTCGTTGGGCACGTAGACGGTGGCGCTGCTGCCCAGCCCGCCGAAGATGCCGCTGGGCGGCTCGAGCACCCCGATCACGGTTAGCTCGGCGCGGCTCCCGGAGGGCGAGAACAGCCGCACCTCCTGGCCGACGGGGTCGCGCCCGGTCGGGAAGAGGTCTTTGGCGGCGCGGTCGGAGAGCACCGCCACCGCCGCCCCGGCCCTGGCCTCGGCCTCGCCGAAGTAGCGCCCTCGAGCAATTTTGTTGGTGGGGTCGAGGCGCGGAAGGTCGCCGGGGGTGCCCTGAAAGGTGATGCTGCGGCGCTCACCGGGGCGGCTCTCGTACTGGGCGTTGGTGAAGAGCTGCGGGATCACCCGCACCGGCAGGCGGCGCAGTACCTCCATCTCCTCCTCGCGGATAGGGGCAGTCTGGGCGTTGCCGCCAGCATTAAAGTCCGGCTGCACGAAGATCGAGCGGCCCGCCACCGCCTCGAGGCTCTGGTTGATCCCTGCGGTGGCCATCTGACCCAGCGAGATCATCGCCGTCACCGCAAACACCCCGATCACGATGCCCAGGAGCGCCAGGAAGCTGCGCAGCTTGTTCTGCCACAGCGACTCAAAGGCCATGCGGAAGTTCTCCAGGGGGTTCATTCGGCAATCCTCCCGTCCCTCAGCCGCACGATGCGCTGCGCCCGCGCGCCCACGTCGGGCTCATGGGTGACCATCACGATGGTCTTACCCTGGCGGTGAAGCTGATCAAACAGCTCGAGGATTTCGTCCGAGCTCTTGGAGTCGAGGTTGCCCGTGGGCTCGTCGGCCAGGAGCAGGTCGGGCTGTTGGACTAGCGCCCTGGCGATCGCCACCCGCTGTTTCTGGCCGCCGGAAAGCTCGGAGGGCAGGTGATCCATACGGTCGCCCAGGCCGACCGACTCGAGGGACGCCCGGGCCCGCTTAAGGCGCTCCACCGCCGACATGCCACGATAGACCAAGGGCAGCGCGACGTTGTGCAGGGCGGTGAGGCGCGGCAGCAGGAAGAAGGCCTGAAAGACGAAGCCCACCCGCTGGTTACGCACCTTGGCCAGCACGCCCTCGGGCACCTTGGTCACGTCGTCGCCGCCGAGCTGATAGCTGCCGCTGCTGGGCGAGTCCAGCAGCCCGATGATGTGCATCAGCGTGGACTTTCCCGAGCCCGACGGCCCCATCAGCGCCACGTACTCTCCCTGCCCCACCGTGAGGTCTACACCTTGCAGCGCCCGCACCTCGACCTGCCGGGCGCTGCTGCCCGAGCGGTAGGTCTTGGTGACACCGGTCATCTGCACGACGGCGTTCACGGCGTCGCTCCGCGATGGGGGGCAACGGGCGGCAGCAGGCGGAGGGTCGCCGCCGACCTCCCTGCCCCACTCCCCACTCCCTGCCTGCTCATTTCCCCTCCTCGAGTACGTAGCTCACCTTCGAGCCGTCGCGCAGTGCCTCGGGCGCCAGGGACACCAGCAGCGCGTCGGGGCTCAGGCCCTCGACGGCGGCCTGGGTGAGGTTGCGGGCCCGGACGGTGATAGGAGTTTTTTTGACGGTTCGGGCGGCGGGGTCGATCAGCCAGACCGAGGTTTGGCGGTTCTCCTCGAGCAGGGTCTCGAGGGGGATGCGCACCGCGCTTTGCAGGCGCAGGGTGGTGATGCGGGTGGTGGCGGTGAGGCCGGGGCGGGCCAGGGTTTCGGCCTGGGGCCCCAGGAAGCGGATGAAGACCGGCAAGACCGCGCTACCCCCGCCGCCGGTGGTCTCGGCCTGCACCCCAAGCCGATCAACCTTGCCGGTCAGCGGCTGACCCGGGGCGGAGTCGAGTTCGATCCGCACCGGCTGGCCGGGGCGCACGCCCGCGATGTCAGCCTCGGTCAGCCGGGTCTGAATCCGGAGGCTGCCCGCCTCCACCAGCCGGATCGAGGGGGCCTGAGTTCCAGAGGCCGTAGTGGTGTCCACCCCCACCAGGTAGCCCACGCTCGAGACGCTCCCCGCCACAGTGGCCCGCAGGCTGGATTGGCTGATCGTGCGCTGCAAGTTGGCGATCTCGGCCTGCCGGGCCTGAATCTGGGCCTGGAGGTCTTGCCGGGTGCTCTGGCTGCCCTGGTCGAGAGAGTTGAGCTGGGCCTGGAGGTCGGCGACCTGACGCTGCAGGCTTTGCACCTCGTTGGGGGCCGCGCTGCCCACGGCCAGCAGGCGGCGGGACAGCTCGAGGTTACGTCGGGCTTCGCCCAGTTGGGTCTGAAGGCGGCTGCGGTTGGAGCTCACCTCGGCAGCACTGCTGGTCACCCGGCTTTGCAGGGCGACCAGGTTCTCGCGCGCGGTCTGGAGCTGGGCCTGCTCACTGGCGGTGTCCAGCACCGCCAGCACCTGTCCGGCCTGGACGTTTTGGCCCTCGCGCACCCGCACCTCGGCCACCCGCCCCGGCCTGCTGAACGTCAGGTTGTACAGGCGCGCCTCGACGGTTCCGGTGGCCCGCACCTCGCGCACGAACTCCCCCTGCGAGGCCCTGGCCACGTTGACCGATATCCCCTGCTGCGCCCTCGGGCGCAGCAGCCCAAAAGCCGTCAGACCCGCGACGAGCAGCACGATGGGTATCCAAATCCAGCGTCTCATAACACCTCAAAATCAGCGGAGCCACGAAGAAGAGAAAAGGAAGGCGAAGGCGACCGCGCGAATCCAGCGGTTTCTCCTCCCTCGTGCGTCTTTTCTCCCTCCCCGCGTCTCATTGGTTGCCCGCAACGCGCAGCCCGTACCCGGCGTTCCACAGCTCGGCCAGCGCGGCCTGCACGGCGCGGTCAGCCTCCTGCTTGGCGATCTGGGACTGCTTGAGGGTGACCTGGGCGATCGCGCCTGCCTGGAAGCGGCGCTGGGCGGCGGCGAGTTCGGCGGTGACTCGAGTCTGGCTCTCCCGGGAGAGGCGGAGGTTTTCCTGGGCGCTCTGGTAACGGCGGCGGGCGGCCTCGAGGGTGTCGGAGAGGGTGCGCTGCACGTCGGACAGGGCGGCCCTGGCACGGGCCAGGTCGCGCTCGCGGGCGGCGCGGTCAAGCGGCGGGGAGTCGGGGCCAGCCGCCAGGGCCAGCGCCCGCTCGGCCTCTCTGGCCTGCTGGGCCGCCTCCAGCGCCCGCGCGTGGTTCGTCACGGCAAAGCGGGTCGGCTCGAGGGCAGGCGGCTCGGGCAGGGCCTGCGGGGTGATGTTGCCGTAGGGCCTCAGACGGGCCTGGGCTTGATCCAGCGCCCGCTGGGCGCTGCGGACGGCGGAGGCGGCCTGGGCATCCTGGTCGCGCACTCGAGCCAAGTCCGCGTTCGAGATGGCCCCCGCCCGGAAGCGCAGCTCGGCGGCCTGGAGTTGCAGCGCGGTCAGCTCCTTGCGCTCACCTGCCAGCGCCACGTCGGCCTGGGCCACCAGCACGCCCGCATAGGCCTCGACGGCCCTCGACTCCGACTCCTCCCTGGCCTGCGCCAGCTTGGCCTGATTAACCGCCACACCTTCCTGCGCCCGGGTCAGGCTTAACTGCGCCGCCTCGGGGTCGCCCTGCTGCCGCCGCAGCTCGTCCTGCGCCGCGGCCAGGGCCCGCTCGGCGTCCTGATAGGCGGTGTCGCGGGTGTAGGCGTTTTGGAGGAAGGCCGCGATGGGCTGGGCGAAAGCAGGCGAGGGGAGGCCAATGAGAAAAGCGGAAAGCAACAGCACAACGACCGCCTGTCTGTCCAGCCACCTTTGGCCTCGCGTCTCGCGCGCCCCGCGTCCCTGATCATCGGCTCCCGACACTCGGCTCGGTGCTTGCACCATGAATCTCGACATGTTCGACATACTCACTCCACGCTCCATTCCCCGTCGCTCAAATCCAGGTACGCCGAAACGGCGGTAAGGTAGGTTTGCCAGGCCTGGGCCACTGTGGCCTCGGCCTCGAGGGCTCCGGCCTGGGCTTCCAGGAGTTCGACGGCGCTGGCCGCGCCGGTTTGGACACGGGCCTCGACCAAAGTCTGTTGGCGTCGGGCCAGCTCGAGGCGCTGACGGTTCAGATCGAGCGACTCGAGCCCCAGGGCCGCATCGTTGCGGGTCTGGGTGAGGCGCAGCCTCGCGTCCTCGAGGGCTCGCTGGGCACGCAGGCCGGCCGCGTCGCGCTCGGCCTGCACCTGGCTCAGCCCGGGGATCGCCTCCAAGGGCAGGGTCAGGCGTGCCCCGAAGCTCAGCTTCCACTGATCTTGCCCAATCGCCTGCCCGGTCACTGGGCTGGTGGGCAGGCTGGGGGCCGAGCCCACCGAGACGTTCGCACCCGGCCCCTGGGCGTTCCAGGAGAGGCCGGACTGGAGCTGCAGGTCGCGCCCGACGTAGCTGGCGCCCGCGTTCAGCTGTGGGATCAGGGCGCGGCCCGCTTCGTCCAGTCTGGCCTGGGCCTGGACGAGGGCGGCCTGGGCCTCCTGCACCGCCGGGCTGCGCTCGGGGGCGGCCTCGAGCAGCCGGAAGCGCACCGTTCTGGCCTCTGCCCCGCCCTGAAGGCCGTAGCGGGCGGCCTCGGCCTGGGCGGCGCGGAGGCCGTTCTCGGCCTGACGCACCCCAAGCTCGGCCTGGCGCAGGGCCAGCCCCACTTCCTCGCGCTGGCTCGGGGTGATCGCGCCCAGGCCCAGACGCTGGTCGGCGGCCTGCAAGCGGGCCCGAGCGGCCTCGAGGCGCTTCTGAGCACCGGCCGCCCTCCCCTGGGCCAGCCAGAGCCCGGCGTGGGCCTGCAGGGCGTTCTTGGGGCCGTCACGCTGGGCCTGCCGGAACTGGCGCTCGGCACGGCCCACCGCCAGGCGGAGGTCGCTCTGAGCGGTGAAGCTGTACTGCCAGGAGGCGCCCGCCGACCAGCTGTTGGTGCCGTCGTTGCGGGCGGCCTCGAGGTTGGGCGTGAGGCCCAGGCTGCCCAGCCCAGCCCTGGCTCGGGCCGCCTCTAGCGCCGCCCGCGCCGTCTCCACCTCTGGGCCCTGGTAGCGCAGCGCCTCGCCCGGCCCGAAGGCCAGCCCCGGGCTCAGCAAGAGCAGGATTGTCCATAGTCGTTTCATTCGACCTCGTTTGGGTAGGGACCAGCCGCCGCCCGCCCTAGCGGAACAGGCTGAAAAAAGTCAGGGCCAGCGAGAGCAGCGTCACCGCCACCGTGGCCGTCAGCGCCCGCTCGGGGGCCAGGACGCGCAGGCCGCTGTAGAGCACCCACAGCGTCCAGGCCGTTACCAGCAGGGTCAGGACTTGCTGGGCGCGGATGTAGCTCGAGGCCCGGATCACCTCCTGGAACTGGCGCTGCCAGGCCAGCAAGCGCTCCTGGGCGCTGGGGTCGCCTTGGGCAACCTGCGGGATGGGGGGAAGATCACCGGTGATGGGGAAGAATGCCGCCATGGGGATCAGCACCAGCGCCAGCACCGCGCCCGGCAGCGCGGCCCAGCCGTAGACCTCCCAGGCCCGGCTCTCGGGCCCCGCGAAGACCCGCACCACCGCGCCTCCCACGCCCCAGACCAGGATGCCGATCACCACGCTGCTTACCAGCGCCAGTGCGATCTGCAGGGGCAGCGGGAAGGGCAGCAGGCTGGGCAGAAGCCGGGTGGAGAGTATCCCCGCCACCGAGCCCAGCGCGACCGCGAGGATCGAGATCAGAAACGGCGCGGTCAGGTTGGGCTTGCGCTCTTGCAGTGCCTTAAAAAACGCCGTGGGTTGGGTCAGTACCTCGAGCATGTCGTTCCCCCTTTTCAATGTCAAAATAATATCATATTTTACTTAGTACATTTTGTATGCGTTGTCCTCGAGTTCCCTCAGCACTTGGCCCCTTCGCCCACCTCGAGAGTCACCCCCCTGGCCCGCTCGAAGCGCATGCGGGCCGAGGTGGGCATGGTGCCGCTCGAGCAGCCGACCGCCAGGGGCCGGTCGTCGAGCGTGACCGCGCCCTGGGTGTAGCGCAGCGCGTAGGGCAGGTCGCGGGTCAGGCTGAAGCTGTACTCGCCGTTGAGCCAGCGCGAGCGGAGGGTGTAGCCGCTGCGGGACTCGCTCTCGCGGCAGTTGAGGCACTGGGTGTTGTCGGAGAAAGCCTGGATATCGGGGTTGTCGTAGGGATTGAACAGGCCACGGGTCTCGAGGTTGCCCCAGATGGCCGCCCCCACCGTCGCCAGCACCGCGCCCACCAGACCCCACTTGGCGGTTGGGCTGCTCCCCACCCGCCACAAGAGCGCCACCGCGCCCGCCATCAGGGCCCAAAAGCTCACCGTCCAGGGGTTGAATACCTCGAGGTTCATGCCTCCACCTCGTTCCATATGCGCCCCGCCAGCCAGACGAACAGGGCCGTGGTCAGGACGCCCAGGATGGGCAGCTCGAGGGGCAGGCCGGTCTCGAGCAGCCCCACCTCGGCGTTGATGTCGAAGCCAAGGGCCGTGATGGTCGGGAAGGGCAGGGCCGGTAGGGTGTAGGCGATGTTGCCCAGCAGCAGGATGCCCAGACCGCCCAGGTTGAGGATGCCGACCAGCATCACCAGGTTGGCCAGCCAGGCCATCCGGCCCAGCGCGAAGGAGAGGTTGACCTGCCGGATCAGCAGCACCCCCGCCACCATCGGCAGCCAGAAGCTGACCAGGTTGTAGGCCACCAGGTACAACGCCGCGCCCAGCGACAGGGCCACCTGCGCCCGCGACAGCGCCCACCACAGCACCACCGAGAGCAACACCAGGAACAAGGCGCTAAAGGCCGCGTAGTAGGCGAAGCGCGCCCACAGATGCTGCGACCCGTCGGGCACGCTGAGGAGCACCAGGGTGCCGTCCTGTCTGCTGGTGAAGACCATGCTCAACAGCAGGATCACCACCCCCCCCGTCGCCGCCAGACTGATGTACAAGAAGCGCAGCCCCAGGCTCTCGACACTGGCCGGTGTGGCCGCGAAGGGGGTGTCCTGCACCCGCAGCACCGCCCACAGCGCCAGCCCCACGATCCCCAGCAGCGCCACCAACCAGCCCGCCCCCTTGCGGAACTCGAGCCAGACCAGAGTTGAAAATACGTTCACCGTGTCACCTCAGTAGAGAAGTTAGGGGGGAGGGGAAGATAAACCACAAAAAAGGATTCTTTGCCGTTTTCCTTCCCTCTTCCCTCCTAGATCAACACCTGCAGAAACGCGTCCTTCACGCTCTTACCCTGCTGCCTCAGGTCTTCGGCCATCGCGTCTAAGACTAGGCGGCCCTCCTTGAGGAATACGGCACGGTCGAAGATGCCCTCGGCCTCGGCGACCTCGTGCGTCGAGATTACGATCACCCCGTCCTCGCGCCACTCGCGCACCAGGGTCTGCATGATGCGGTCGCGGGAGATCAGGTCTATCCCACCCAGCGGCTCATCAAGCAAGTAGAGTTTGGCCTCTCTCGCCAGCACCATCGCCAGGCGCAGCCGGGCCTTCTGACCCTTGGACATCGCGCCGTAGGGTTTGATGGGCACCTCGAGGAAGCCCAGCAGTTCCTTGTAGCGCTCGGGGCGGAAGTCGGGGTAGAGCGAGCGCATCAGGCGCTCGGCGTCGGCGGGGGTCAGCCAGTTGTAGAGGTTGTCGGAGTCGGAGAGAAAGGCCACCTGGCCGCGCGCGTCACGGGGCAGCTTGCCAACCACCTCGACCTTACCCTGGCTGGGGTACAGCAGACCCGCCAGCAGCTTGAGGGTGGTGGTCTTGCCCGAGCCGTTGAGGCCCAGCAGCCCCACCGCCTGACCGGCCTCGAGGCTCAGGTTCAGATCGCTTACCCCGTCCTTGGCCCCGTAACGACGGGTGACGTTTTCCAGCTTAGCCAGCATTGCCGTTCTCCTTGAATTGACCGTTGAGGCTCGAGAGGGCCTTCCGGGCGTCCTCGGGCGTGAGGCCCAGGCCCTGCACCTCGCCCAAGTAGCGCTGGGCGGCCTCTTGCAGCAGGCGCAGCTTCATGCCCTCTACGTTCACGTCGTCGCGGATGAAGGTGCCCAGGCCGCGCCGGGTCTCTGAAATCTGGGCGATCTCGAGCTGGCTGAAGGCGTGGATCACCGTGTTGGGGTTAACCTTGAGTTCGGCGGCCAGCTCGCGCGCCGAGGGCAGTTTATCGCCCGGCTTCATCCTGCCGTTGGCCAACATGCGCTCCACCCCCTTCACAATCTGGGCGTAAATCGGCCCGGCTTCGTTGTCCAGGTTCCACACAGCCTTCCTCCTCACCCGCCCAGATCCTGCCGCCGCAGCCCGAGCGAGGCCAGTAATACGAACAGCATCGTATACCCGGCCAGCCCCGCCGCGTAGAGTGGGTCGCCCGTTTGCAGCAGGCCGTCGCCCAGCGGGGTCGGGAAGTACCGCCCCACCTGGGGCCAGAAGGCGTTCAGGATGCTCTCTACCACCAGCCCCGAGAACAGCGGAACCCCCACCGCCAGCGCCACCGAGCGGGTGAAGACCCCCATCAGAACGCTCAGGGCCAGATAGGGCAGAACCCCCAGCACCAGCCCGCCGAACAGCCGCGGCAGCTCGGCCCCGGCCCGGCGCATCAGCTCGGGAACCTCCGGGCTGTAGAGCAGCTCGGCCAAGCCGGCCAGCCCGAAGGGAATCGCCATCGCCAGCAGCAGCGGCCCCAGCGCGGCCGCAAACCTCGAGAGCAGCCAGGGCACCCGCCGCACCCCCCGGCTGAGCAGGAGCGGCAGGGTGCGCCAGTTGTACTCCTGGGCCGTCCAGGAGCCTATCAGCACCACGAACACGAAACCCGCCAGCTTGGACAGGCCCAGGACAGCCTCGAGCACCGGGAAGGGATGGCCGTCCGCCAAGCGGCCGTAGCCCATCGCCAGCACCAGCCCGGCAACCAGCGTGCCGCCGACCAGCACCGCCCAGAAGCTGCGGTTCCACAGGGTCTTGCGGGTCTCATTGGCGATCAGGTTAAGCACGGTGGCCTCCCTGGGTGATCTCGAGGAATAGCTGCTCGAGGCCGCCTTCGAGGGGCCTTACCTCGCTGGGCACCAGGCCCGCCGCCACCAGGCGGCGAACCACCTCGGTGGCCTCGAGGCCCGACACGTGCAGGTACTCGCCGGCGACCTCGAGCCGGCCCGCCAGGCCCTTCAACACCACGGCGGCCTCCTCGGGGCGCTCGAGGCGAACCCTCAGGGCGCCGCCCCCCGCCAACAGTTCGCGCACCCGGCCCTGCGCCACGACCCTGCCCCGGTGGATCACCGCGATGCGGTCGCAGACCTGCTCGACCTCGCTCAGGATGTGCGAGGAGAAGATGACCGTGATGCCCTGCGCGGCCAGCCTCTGCATCAGCTCGCGCATCTCCTTCATCCCGGCGGGATCCATCCCGTTGGAGGGCTCGTCCAGAATCAGGAGTTCGGGGCCGGTCAGGAGCGCCATGGCAATCCCCAGACGCTGCTTCATTCCGGTCGAGTAGGCGCCCGCCGGGCGGTGTGCCGCCCCCGCGATGCCCACCAGCTCCAACACCTCCTGGATGCGGCTTTGACCGACCCCAGCCTCGAGGCCCGCCAACAGCTCCAAGTGCCTGCGCGCCGAGAGGTGCGGGAAGATCGCGGGCGCGCCCAGCAGCGCCCCGACCCTGCGCAAGGCCTGGTTGTGGCCGGGCCGAACCGGCTGGCCCAGCACCTCTACGCTGCCCTGGCTGGACTCGACCAGGCCCAGAATCATCCCCAGGGTGGTGGTCTTCCCTGCCCCGTTGGGGCCAAGAAAACCGAAGATTTCGCCCTTATAGACTTCCAAATCCACCTGCTCGACCGCCACCACGCCGCCGAAACGCTTGCCCAGCCCCCGAACCGACAGCACCGGGCTGCGCTGTACCGGCGCGGGGGGTTTCTCGAGAGTCGCCAACATATCCATGCCTCCTTAGTGCACTAATAGACTAATACACTAGGGCAGCTTGAGTCAATACCCTCGAGCACCACCCTGGGCCGCCCAGGGGCCGAACCGGCACCTGGGCGGATTGGGTAGGATGGGCGGGTGCTGCCCCTGGCAAAACTCACCGCCCTGCGCCACACGCTTCACGCAAGCCCGGAGGTCTCGGGTCTGGAGCAGCAGACCGCCGCCCTGATCGAGGCCTACCTGCGCGGGCTCGAGCCCGACTCCCTGGTCACTGGGCTCGGCGGGCACGGAATTTTGGCGACGTTTGAGAGCGGCCTCGAGGGACCGACGCTCCTCTTCCGCTCCGAGCTGGACGCGCTGCCCATCCCCGAGGCCAACACCTTCGCCCACCGCTCAAAGCGCCCCGGCGTCTCGCACAAGTGCGGGCACGACGGGCACAGCGCCGCCCTGTGCGGCTTGGCCGAATTGCTCGCCCGCGGCCGCCCGCCCAGGGGCAGGGTTCACCTGCTCTTCCAGCCCGCCGAGGAGGTCGGCGAGGGTGCGAAGGCGGTGCTGGCCGACCCGAAGTTCGCCCCGTTCCGGCCCGACCTGGCCTTCGCGCTGCACAACTTCCCCGGCTTTCCTGCGGGCTCCGTGGTCCTGCGCGACCGGATCATCACCGCCGCCGTGGTGGGGCTGGCGGTGCGACTCGAGGGCCGCACCGCCCACGCCGCCCAGCCCGAGCTGGGCCGCAACCCCGCCTTCGCGGTAGCGGAGCTGCTTCAGTACAGCCAGACCCTAAACCGTCCCGACCCCACCCGCCCCGAGTTCCGCCTCACCACGCCCGTGGGGGTGCGCGTCGGCTCCCCCGCCTACGGCGTGGCGGCGGGCGACGGGGAGCTGAACCTGACCCTCCGGAGCTGGACGGATGGCGGACTCGAGGAACTGGCCGCGAGCCTCCTGCTCCGCGCCCGGCAGCTCGCCGAGCGCGACGGCCTGACCCTAAGCCACCAGACCACCGAGCATTTCGCCGCCAACTTCAACGACCCGGCCGCGGCAGCCGCGGCGCGGAGGGCGGCGGTAAGTTGCGGCCTCGAGGTGCTTGAGCTACCCGTCCCGCTCAAGGGCGGCGAGGACTTCGGCCTGTTCACCGCCCGGTTCCCCTGCTGCTTGATTCTGCTGGGCGCGGGCGAGGCCACACCACCCCTGCACAGCCCCGACTACGACTTCCCCGACGAACTCCTCGAGCCCGCCGTCCGGCTGATGGCGCAGATCGTGCGGGAGACGCTGGGTTAGGCGCTGGGGCCACTTCGGGTTGTGCCGGGGTCTTTGCGGGGCGGCGAGTGCTGCAGCTACCCGCCCGGGCGCAGTTCCATAGCGGGCATTTCGGGGCGGCACTCCCTCATCGCGCGAACCGCTCTCAGCCATACAGACACTTGCGGAGGCCACCCCAGACGGGGCATTGGCTGAGCCCAAGCGCTGGGCACCTCCGAAGGGAAGCGCGGGAGTCTACAGCCGCTCGAAGCCCCGCACCCGCTCCCAGTCGGTCACCGCCGCCTCGAAGGCTTCGATCTCCACGTTGGCCATGTTGAGGTAGTGGTCTACCACCTCGGCGCCGAAGGCAGCCCTGGCTGTTTTGGACCTGGCGAAGAGGTCTCGAGCCAGCCGCATGTGCCCCGGCACTCGAGGCTTCCGGCTCAAGTAGGCGTTGCCCCTGAACTCAGGCTCTAGCTCGAGGTTGTTTTCGATCCCGTGCAGCCCCGCCGCAATCATCGCCGCCAACGCCAGGTAGGGGTTCACGTCCGCGCCGGGCACCCGGTTCTCGACCCGCAGGCCCGCGCCGTGACCCACCACCCGGAAGCCGCAAGTACGGTTGTCGCGGCCCCAGGCCACGGCGGTGGGGGCGAAGGAGCCCACCGCGTAGCGCTTGTAGCTGTTGATGTTGGGCGCGTAGAGCAGGCTGAACTCGCGCAGGCAGGCCAACTGGCCCGCCAGGAAGCGCTCGAAGACCTCGGGCTGCTCCTTGAAGATGGGGCTGTCGTCGGCGCGGCGCAGCGACATGTGGACGTGGCAGCTGTTGCCCTCGCGCTGGTCGTACTTGGCCATGAAGGTGACGGCCGCGCCCATCTGGGCAGCGATCTCCTTAGCGCCATTCTTGAAGACCACATGGTCGTCGGCGGTCTCGAGCGCACCTTTATACCTAAAGTTGATCTCGTGCTGCCCGAAATTGCACTCGCCCTTGGAGTTCTCGCAGTACAGCCCGGCCTCCCCCATCTCGCGGCGGATGCGCCCGATCAGGGGCTCGACCCTCGAGGTGCCCAGAATCGAGTAATCCACGTTGTACTGGTTGGCGGGCGTCAGGTCGTGGTAGCGGGCACGGAAGGCGTCCTCGTAGCTGGTGTCGAAGAGGATGAACTCGAGCTCGGTGGCGGCCAGGCAGATCAGGCCGTGGGCGGCGAGGCGCTCGAGCTGACGCCTGAGGATCTGCCGGGGGGAGACGCTCACCGGGTGGCCGTGGTGGTCCTCGAGGTCCACCTGCACCATCGCGGTCTTGTCGTGCCAGGGGATGCGGCGCAGGGTCGAGAGGTCGGGCTTCATGGCGAAGTCGCCGTAGCCGGTCTCCCAGTTCGACAGCCGGTAGCCGTCCACGGTGCGCATGTCCACGTCCACCGCCAGCAGGTAGTTGCAGCCCTCGGCCCCGTGAGCGGCCACCTGATTGAGGAAGTAGTCGGCGTTCAGGCGCTTGCCCATCGGGCGGCCCTGCATGTCGGTCATGGCGAGGATGATGGTGTCAATCTCGCCCTTGTTGACGGCGGTCTGTAGCTGCTCGAGGGTCATAGCGGCTCCTTTATAGTTTGCGCCAGTCTACCCAATCTTCTGATTCGCCGGAAAGACCGCAGCCATACGATGCCCCTGGACTGCCGCCCACCAAGCACCAGCCCAACACATCAGTCGGCCCAAAGGGAACTCCTACGCTTGGCGAGTCCAGCCTATAGGTCATAGAGGCCCCTTCGGACGCTTGGGGTGCCGCAAAAGTCCCCGAAGGATTGGAATCACGCTTCTGGACCCTCAACACTTCCCATAAAAAGCCCCCTCGAGGCTCGAGGGGGGCGCCTTTCCTATCGTCTAGGTGCCTGGGTGGTCGATGGGCAGATTGCCGCCCAAGACGACCGCTCGAAACGCCTGCTAAGGGATTTTGGCCCCGCCAAGGCCCCAGCGCAACTTATGGTGGTTCCCACCATTACTCGGCACGATAAACTCCACCTCGCCGGGTATTGGTGGGAACCGCTCTTAAGCGTCTGTATGGCTGATATGCGAAATGCCACCCGGCAGCCCGTTGGGGAATTGCGCCGGTAAGCCGCTCGCTGCTGAGGTCGCGTGCAGGGTTTCGCAAACCCACTTTGGCGCAACCTAGTCGTCGAACTTGGCCTCGGGCGGGCCCTGGAAGCGCTTCGACTCGCTCGCGAACCAGACCACCGCCAGCGCGATCGCCAAACCGATGATCAGATACCCCACCTTCTCGAAGGGGGGCCGCGCACCGATAAAGACCAGTACCGCCCCGCCCAGGATGGCCAGCACCGCCAGCGGCTTCGACCACGCGCCCAGGTTGAAGGGGCCTTTGTGCGTCCAGGTGGTGCCCTCGCGCAGCAGGCCAGCGGCGATGGGCATCAGGTAGGAGAGGTAGAGGAAGACCGCGCAGCCCGCGCTCAGCACCGCGAAGGCGGGGGCGTAGAGGGTCGAGATGTAGGAGAGCGCCGCGCCCAGCCAGATCGCCGCTACCGGCGTGCGGTACTCCACGTGTACCTGCTTGAGGGTGCTCGAGAAGGGCATCCCGCCGTCGCGGGAAAAAGCGAAGATCATACGGGAGCAGCTCGTCAGCCCGGCCAGCGCACACAGGTAGTTGGCCAGCACGATCCCGACGTAGAGCAAGTCCTTCAGGAAGTCAGGCATGGCCGAGCCGTTCATCAGCCAGGGGAAAACCCCCCAGCCCTGCTTGGCCCCCTCGTCCAGGCTGCTCATGGCCAGCACGAAGGCGCAGATCATCAGCCAGCCGAAGATCACCGAGTACAGCACCGAGTTAATCATGCCCTTGGGGGCGTTGACGGCGGCGTTCTTGGTCTCCTCCGAGGTGTGGGCCGAGGCGTCGAAGCCAGTGACGGTGTAGCAGACCAGAATCAGGCCGGTGAGGAAGGCAAGGAAGATGCTGTTCATCTGGGCGTACACGTCGCCGCCCGCCGCCCCGGTGTAGTTGGTGAAGGTGAAGAGCCTCGAGAAGTCCAGCGAGGGCGCGTAGGCCACCAGCGCCACCGTCAGCACGATCGCCACCGCGAAGATCAGGTAGCCGCTGAAGTCGGTTAGGCGGGTGGTGAGGCGAATGCCAAAGTGGTTGAAGAGGGCCTGAGATATGGTGATGAGCGCGACGATTAAGAACTGATGGCCCAGCCCCCAGCTCGCCACGTTAGCTCCGAAAATGTTGCCCATGATCAGGTCGCGGAACAGCAGGTAGACCCCCACGTTCACCGACGAGACCACGAAGATCAGGCCCAGCAGGTTGAACCAGGCCGCCGCCCAGCCCCAGAACCGCCCGCCCAGGAGCGAGGCCCAGTGGTAAATGCCCCCCGCCGTGGGGAAGGCCGAGGCGATCTGGGCCATGCTGGTGGCCACAATCAGGGCGAACAGGCCGCCCAGCAGCCAGCCCACCCCGATCGAGCCGCCGCCCGCCGCGCTAAAGCCCAGCGGGAAGGCGGTGATGCCCCAGCCAGGATGCAGATGATCGAGAACGAGATGGCGAAGTTGGAGAAGCCGCTCATGCGGCGGGCTAGCTCCTGCTTGTAGCCCATCTGCTGCAAGAGCTTCTCGTCCTTGTCGGTGCCCGGAACCTTCTGTGACATAAACCCCTCCCCTGGTACAGCTGTGCGGATAAACGCCCATCTTGGTGCATGTGCAGTATGAGATGAAGATTAGATAATGTATTGGGCTACAGTCTACCGGGGGACTACAGAAAAGGTAAAGGGGGTTGTGGCGGTTCACGAGGGAGGTTATGCCCCCCTGCAGCGGTTCCCAGCGGTTCCCCAGGGCTTCCATGGTTCAACTACCAGATGCCGCCCCCAAACGCCCGACAGGGAATCCCGCCAGGAACGCCACTGCTGCCCTCTGAGTATCTCCAAAGTTGAAAGGCAGGAACCCGCCCCGAAACACCCGTAGGGAATTGCGCCAGAAACGCGTTTTCGGCGTTCGCTGGTCTTGCAAATCGGCCCTGGCGCAACTTAGTCTTGCGGACTCACCCTGGCGCAAATTGGTGGCGGGCCTCGAGGATGACCCCGTGGCGACGCGGGTCGGCGAGACGATCCGCCGCTCGAGCAGCCTCAAGCCCTTGAGTATAGGAAGGCCGGGCCGCTTAACTACTGTGTAAGTGCCGCCCGCCTGCAGGGCGGCGGCAGTTTGTCCATCTACTCGGGTGCAACTTAGCTGGCCTTGCGGCCCTCGCGCCAACGCACGAAGAGGTTGACCGCCAGGGCGAAGACCGCCGTGGGGCCGGCTATGGCGGCCGCGCCGTCGAAGAGGGTCTTCCAGCTGCCCTGCCCGGTGTCCAGCCAGTTCAAGCCGTAGAACGCCGAACACAGCCCGCTGATCCCCAAGGCGATCAACACGCTGGCCCGCACCGACTGCTCCAAAATCCTGAACTCTGCCACAATGACGCTCCCGTTTCACCTCGAGTATCGCCGAGCGCGACCGGAGGGCCAGGGGTAAATAACCCTGTACTCGTTACGTGAGGTTGCCCAAAGCTCGCCCACGCCATACTCGGCCTCGAGCGCTACAGCGGGGCGGGCGCGGGTGCCACAACCCGGGTGTTAGGCTTGAGGCATGGGCAGGGCGATCGGCTCGAGCTACGTCATCCGCCAGACCCCCGGCGGCGAGCGCCTCGGCGGGCTGAGGATCACCCTGACTGCTTCGGCCGAGAAGGGCGGAACCGTCGAGGCCGACCCCACCAGTTTCTTCGGCGGCGCTCGGCTCGAGGGCGAGGTCGAGTGGATCCTCGAGGCGGCCCGGCGGGGCGTCCACGACTACGCGGCCCAGCATGGCGTTGACCTGTCCGGCTTTCGGGTGGTGGTCAGCGAGATCGCCTTTCACCCGGTGGACTCGAGCGAGCACATCTTCTACCAAGCCGCCCAGAGTGCGCTGAGGTCGGCGCTCGAGGCGTGGCACTTCAGCAAGTACGGGCCTTAGCGCCACCGTCCGGCATCCCCCGACCAGCGCCACCCGCCTGCGTTTAGTCGAGAAACCTCGAGGGCGTTTGTCGGTCTGTGCTTTACAAACGCATAACGGGTTTGTATATTCAACTCAGGATGCAAGTCCTCCGAGCTACCCAGTAACGGCCTCTTCCAAGGGAAGAGTGTCGTTAGGGTTTGCCTAGCGGAGGACTTTTTTTTATGCTTGACCAGTTTGACGTTTGAGAGGCCCATCATGAAGACCGCTGAAATCCGCGAGAAGTACCTACAGTTCTTCCAGTCCAAGGGCCACCTGCGCCTCCCCAGCTTCAGCGTGATCCCCCAGGACGACCCCACGCTCCTGTTCATCAACGCCGGCATGACCCCACTCAAGGTGTTCTTCACCGGCAAGAAGCCGGTCTTCGCGGGGCACGAGGGCGAGTGGTACCGGGTTACCACCTGCCAGAAGAGCGTGCGGACGGGCGACATCGAGAACGTGGGGCGCACCAACCGCCACCAGACCGTTTTCGAGATGCTGGGCAACTTCAGCTTCGGCGACTACTTTAAGAAAGAGGCCATCGAGTGGGCCTGGGAGTTTTTGACCAGCACAGAGTGGCTGGGGCTGGATGGCAGCCGCCTCTACGTGACGATTTACAAGGACGACGACGAGGCCTTCGAGTACTGGACGAAGAACGTTGGCCTATCCGCCGACCGCATCCACCGCTTCGACGCCGACGAGAACTTCTGGCCCCAGAACGCCCCCAGCAAGGGGCCGAACGGGCCGTGCGGGCCGTGCTCCGAGATTTACTACGACCGCGGGCCAGATTTTGGAAGTGACACCTGGGCCGACTACTACGAGACCAGGGAATCCACCCGCTTTGTGGAGATTTGGAACCTGGTGTTCCCGCAGTACGACCGCAAGGACGGCGGGGTTTTAGACCCACTCCCCAAGCCCAACATCGACACCGGCATGGGCTTAGCCCGCACCGCCATGCTGCTGCAAGGCGTGACCGACTTCTACGACACCGACGAGTTCATCCCACTGATTGCCGAAATCGTGAAGGCCAGCGGTGTGAGCTACGAAGGGCCAAGCTCGGTGGCACACCGCGTGATTTCCGAACACGCCCGCGCCGTGACCTTCATCCTCTCCGACGGGGCCAACTTCTCCAACACCGGGCGCGGCTACGTGGTGCGCCGCCTGATGCGCCGCGCCGTGCGCTTCAGCTACCTGCTGGGCCTGCGCGAGCCCTTCGTGTACAAGCTGGCCGCGACGGTGGCCGAGGTGATGGGCGACGTGTACCCGGAGACCAGGGAGAACCTGGCCAACGTCCAGAAGCAGATGAAGATTGAAGAAGAGCAGTTCTTGCGGACCCTCGAGAGCGGGATTGTTTTGCTAAATGACTATCTGGCGCAGGCAATGTTGAGAGCAGGTTTTGCCGCTAAGTACATCCCTGGTGACCGAATTTACCCTGTTAGATACGGTTTTGATCCATTAGTTGAGCAGGAAGTCCGCACACTATTTGGCTTTGATCATCGAAAACTGGATATGCACGAACAGGTCATAGTGACTAGCGGTTTCCATGCAATAGCAAAGCAGCTAAATCTTCAGTACAAAGAGGTTGCAGGTGCGGAGAGAGTGGGGGATTTCTCCGAGGTCAAGGGCAACTATCTTTTCGACGAGAAGCCCGTCTTGACTGGAAAAGAAGCTTTCAAACTCTACGACACCTACGGCTTTCCGCTCGACTTGACCCTCGAGATCGCCGACGAGCGCGGCATCAGGGTGGACACCGAAGGCTACGAGAAGGCCCTCGAGGAGGCCCAGGAACTGGCCCGTCAAAATCAGGCCTTCGACAAGGAACTGTTCAAGAAGTCCAACGAGGCACTGGTCGGGCTGGCGCAGGAGTACGGCGGCACCAACTTCCTCGGCTACGAAGACATGGACGTACAGGCCCAGGTCAAGCTGCTGGTGGTGGGCGAGCAGAGCCTCGAGGAAGCCCCCAGCGGAACCGAAGTGCAAGTTGTGTTGGACAAAACCCCCTTCTACGCCGAGGGCGGCGGACAGATTGGCGACACCGGGATGCTCGAGTGGGAGGGCGGCTGGGCGCAGGTACGCACCACCCAGAAGAACGCCGACGGCATCTTTTTGCACGTGGCCGAGGTGAAAGAGGGTACGCTCACGGCGGGAACCACCGTGCGGGCGCTGGTCGGCACAGAGCGCTCCGAGACCCAGAAGAACCACACCGCCACCCACCTGCTCCACGCCGCGCTGCGGGCGGTGCTGGGCACGCACGTACAGCAAAAAGGCTCCTACGTGGGGCCAGACCGGCTACGCTTCGACTTTGCCCAGTTCGAGCCGATCTCGCCCAAAGACCTTGCCCGGGTTGAGCTGCTGGTCAACCGCTGGATTCAGGCCGATTTCCCCGTGAGCTACGCCCTGATGCCCATTGCGGAGGCGCGGGCTACGGGCGCGATGGCGCTGTTCGGCGAGAAGTACGGCGACGTGGTGCGGGTGGTTGCTGTCGAGGGCAGTGTGGACAACATCTCGAGCAAGGAACTCTGCGGCGGCTGCCACGTTGGCCGAACCGGGGAGATTGGTTCGCTGGTGATCGTGGCCGAGGAGTCGGTGGCGGCGGGGGTGCGGCGGGTGGAGGCCCTGACCGGCGTGGGGGCCACCCAGTTCGTGCGCGAGAGCCTCGAGCGCGTCTCCGGCCTCTCCCGCGACCTGGGTATCTCGCCCGAGCAACTCCCCGTGCGCGTCGGCAAGCTGCAAGACGAGCTGAAGGCGCGGGAGAAGGAAGTTGAGAAGCTCAAGGCCGACCTGGCTCGAGCCCAGTTGGGCGGCGGCTCGGCAGGCGTGGAAGTGAAAGAGTCGGGCGGCTACAAGTACCTGGCGGTGCGGCTGGAGGGCATCGAGGCCGGGGCCTTGCGCGGTGCGGCGGACGAGCTGCTCGAGAAGCACAAGCCCGACCTGGTGGCGGTGGGGTCGGGCCAGAATCTGGTCATCAAGATCGGTAAGAATGCCCAAGATAAGGGACTTGATGCCGGCGCAGTGATGCGCAAGCTCTCCGAGACCGCGGGCGGGCGCGGCGGCGGCAAGGGCGCAATGGCCCAGGGCGGCGGGTTTGATCTAGACAAGGCCATGGGGGCGCTCGAGGCCGCGCTGGGGTAGGAACCAGAAACGCATTTGTCGCCCTCCCCCGCCCCGGCCTGCGCTACCATAGGACCATGCGCTTTCTGGGGTGGATGGTGGTGCTGCTGGCGGGCCTGGCGACGGCCCAGACTCCCAACGAGCGGGTCTTCCGGGGACATATCTTGGTGGAGCCGCAGGAACTCCCGATCCGGATGTACCTAAGGGTTAGCGGGCAGAGGGCGACGGGCTACTACGTCTACGAGGGGCGCGAGCAGCCGCTGCGCCTCGAGGGCACCTTCGGCCCGTCCGGGCTTAAGCTCAAGGAGTTCGAGGGGAGCAAGCAGACCGGGGCGTTCGACGGCGGCTACACCGAGGCGGGGCTCGAGGGCGACTGGTACCGGCCCGATGGCAAGGTGGGTGGGCGCTTCAGCCTGGCCGAGCAGGATCACCGCTTCGGCGCCACCCAGCTCAGCACCGTGCGGCTGGCCGACCGAGGGGCCAACATCGCGGTGCTCTACCCGAGGTTCGTGGGCCAGGGCGCGGGCTGGGAGCGGATCAACGCCCAGACCGCCCAGGCCGCGCAGAGGAGCCTGAAGCTCTACCGCGAGGACTACCAGACCGCCGTAAGAGAGAACAACCTGTCCCAGTTCCGCTATTTCGACCTCGACTACACCTTGACACTGGGCACCGAGCGCCTGGTCAGCTTCACCCTCAGCGGCAGTGCCTGTGGCCCCGGCGGGTGTGCCTATCCTGGCAGTTGGATCGAGGGCCACACCTTTGACCCGCAGACCGGCAGCCGGGTACCGCTGAGCGCCTTGTTTAAGCCGGGTAGCCGCTATCTCGAGCGCCTTGTCACGCTGGGACGGCAGAAGGTGCGGGGGCAGCTGGAGGCCAACGGCGTACCCCCGGCAGACCTCCCCGGCATCCTGGAGAGGCTTGGCCTCGAGGGCCTGCAGTGGGCCCTGGGGCCGAAGGGGATCTGGCTCTACTTCAGCGTGCCGCACGTTTTGGGCGACTACCAGGGGGCCTTGCTCGAGTACACCGAGCTGCGCGACCTCTTGGCTGCCAGCGGCCCGATCAGGGCGGTGGTTCGGTAGGTTTGTTGCCTGCCCCAGATTTCCCTGGGGACTTTTGCCCCACAGTTAGTCCATCAGGTCTGCTCCCCCCGGCACGACCTCCCGAAGCAGCGCCGCCGACGGCCGCGCCCCCGGGGTGCCGGGCCGACCCGCGCCCGTCGCCGTAGACGCCTGGGAGCCTGCCGAGGGAGGCGTATGAAGCCCATCTATGCGGTGCTGGGGTTGCTGTTGTGGGGCGGCTGGGGTCTGGCCCAGGGGGCCAGCGCCGCCGTCGGCGGCGCGGTGCGGGAGATCCTCGAGAAGCTCCAGCTTCAGTTGGTCTGCGCGGTTCCCGAGGTTCGGGAGCTCGAGGGCAGCCCGGACAAGGTGGCGCAGTCCCTGACCGAGGAGGTCGAGCGGCGCGGGTGGCAGGTTCTGAGCTACCGCCGCCTGAGCCTCATCTACGTCCTGGTCCTCGACCCCGATCCCTCCGACCCCAGCGCCTACGCCCTGGGTGGCTGGATGCAGAACGAGCGACCCGATGCCTTCTACACCTTCCTCACCCGCTGCTACGGCGGCCCCAGCGACGAGCCCATCGGCCCGGTGGCCCGGGGATTTGACCGCAACTTTCGCATATCCAGCTCGACCCCGCAGCGGCATACTGAGGCCCATGCACCGCGTCTTCGAGCCCAAAATCATGTACTTCGGCACCCCAGTCGTATTGGTCAGCACCCTCAACGAGGACGGCAGCCCCAACCTCGCCCCGATGTCCTCGGCCTGGTGGCTTAACCAGTCCTGCATGCTGGGTCTCTCGACCCGCTCGAAGACCGTCGAGAACCTGCGCCGCGAGGGTGAGTGTGTGCTCAACCTGCCCTCCGCCGACATGGTGGACACAGTGGACAAGCTCGCGTTGACCACTGGCTCCGACCCCGTGCCGGAGTACAAGAAGGCCATCGGCACCCGCTTCGTCAAGGACAAGTTTGGCGAAGCGGGTCTTACCCCCGTCGCGTCGGAACGGGTCAAGGCCCCCAGGGTGCTGGAGTGCCCGGTGCAGCTCGAGGCCAAGGTCGTCAACATTCACCCCTTCCAGGAGGGCGACTCCCAACTCGCGGGCATCGAGGTTCGCGTCGTCCGCGTCTACCTGGACGACGCAATCCTGAGCACCGAGCTACGGCACCACATAGACCCTGGCAAGTGGCGTCCGCTCATCATGAGCTTCTGCGAGTTCTACGGGCTGGGCGCAAACCTTCACCCCTCGAGGCTCGCCCAGGCGTTCGACGGCTGAGCGCCGATCCCCTGCGGCCCACCAAACCGGCGGGGGCAGGGCCGCCTCACCGCCCCAGCCCGACCCAGGCCTTCCCCTCCCACCGCGCCACGAAGATGCGGTGGGTTTTGCCAGCCATCTCGGCCCAGGCCACCACGGGGTTGCCCCCCTGGTCCAGGGCTAGCGAGAAGGACTCCACGTCGGCCTTGGGGTTGCGGTTGAGGACGGGAAGCCCCACCCACTGCACGCCGTCCCACCTCGCCACACGCATCTGGAGGGCCCCGCTGTTCTCGAGCCAGCCCACCACCGGGTTGTCCTGCGCGTCCATCCTGATCTGTGGGCGGTAGCCCAGGCCCGAGTCGCCGTTGACCGAGGCGCCGTAGCCCTGCCAGGAGGTGCCGTCCCAGCGCTGCACGAAGACGTTGAAGCCGCCGCCGGTCTCGTTATAGGCCACCATCGGGTTGCCCAGGGAGTCCAGGGCCAGGTGGCCCGAGCCCGCCCAGTTGTCACGGCTCTGGTTGAGCGAGCCCTCGCCGCGCTCGGAGCGGCCCTGGATGCCCATCGGCCGCCAATAGCTGCCGGCCCACGTACCCACGTAGAGCTGGAAGTTGTAGTAGCCCTCGCCGCTAAGGTAAAGCTGCTTGCTGTAGGCCAGGATCGGCTGGTCGCCGCGCAGGATGAAGGTGCGCGACCTCGAGCCCGAGCTGATGTCCACGTTCAGGGTCCCCCAGTCCACCGTGACCCACCTCGAGCCGTTCCAGCGGCTCATGTAGAAGAGGTCAGCGTTGAAGTCGGGCGGGATCTCGTGCCAGGCCACTACGGGGAGGCCCTTGGTGTCCAGGCGCAGGGTGGCGGTGTCGGAGACGGTGTTCTCCGACTTGCTGGGCGATGGGCCGACCTGCGCCCAGACCCGCCCGTCGAACTGCTTGACGTAGAGCTTGCCCGAGCCGAAGACCTTGCCGCGCTGGTCGGGATTCTTCTCGGTGAAGGCCACCACCGGGTTGCCCGAGGCGTTCAGCGCCAGGGAGGTGTAGGCCGCTGGGAAGCGCGGGTTGACGTTCAAAAACCCGCCCATATTCCCCCAGCCGCTCCCGCCCCAGCGCCGCACGAAGACCCGCTTGACCCCGTTCTGGGTCTCGAGCCAGGCCACCACCACCCGCCCCTGCGGGTCAACCGCCAGCGAGGGCCGGGTCGCGTCGGCGTCTGGGTTGAGGTTGAGGACGGTGGGGCCAGCCAAGGCGAAGCTGAGCAGGAAGAGCAAGAGGATTAGGGCTGGCTTCATAGGTCTGGGTGGGCTGGGGGCTCGAGGACTCACAGGGGAGGCCAAGAATAGACTACCCCCGTCGTGCCCCAGAACCACCGCGCCCCCAGCCTCCCGGGGCAGGCGGCCCAGCACAGGGAGTCTTCCGACCTCGAGCGCTCTTCGGTTTTCCGCTCACCGCGCACCGCTCATTGCTCCCCCCCGGACTCGAGGTAATCTATCCCCCGATGAGTCTGCCCCGCCCCGAGACCTCCCCAGCCGCGCAAACCCCCGTGGCGATCCGCCTCGAGGGGGTCTCGCTCGGATTCGACGGGCAGGAGGTGCTCAAGGGGGTGAACCTCGAGGTGCGCCGGGGCGAGTTCATCGCCATCCTGGGGCCGTCGGGCGGGGGCAAGAGCACCCTGCTACGGATCGTGGCGGGGCTGCTGGGCGCGAGCGAGGGGAAAGTGGAGGTGCGGGGCGAGAGCGCGATGGTGTTCCAGGACTACCGGCTGCTGCCCTGGCGCACCGTCAAACAGAACATCGGCCTGCCCATCGAGCTGACCGGGCGCGGCAGGATCGAGACTCACCTGGGCATGGAGCGCTTCGGACACCTCTACCCGCACCAGCTTTCCGGCGGCATGAAGGCCCGGGTGGCCATCGCCAGGGCGCTGGCCCAGGACGCCGAGGTGCTGCTGATGGACGAGCCCTTCGCGGCCCTCGACGCGCTGGTGCGCGAGCGCTTCAACCTCGAGCTCAGGCAGCTCCACCAGCGCACCGGCAAGACCGTGCTGTTCGTCACCCACTCCATCCGCGAGGCGGTCTACCTGGCCGACCGGGTGGTGGTGCTGAAGGGCGGGCGGATCGAGACCATCCTCGACACCCAGGGCGAGGGGCGGCTCACCGCCTTCGACGTGGGCCTCGAGGCCGAGCTGCGCGAGCGGCTGGGCGTGGCCGACTCGACCTTCGTGGAGCCGCCGCCCAGGCCCCTGCGCCCGCCCTGGGAGTTGTTCGGGGTGATCGGCCTGACCGCGCTGTTCTTCCTGGCCTGGGGGCTGATGGCAGCCAGGGTGCCGGTCTTTGTGCCCTCGCCCGCCCAGACCGCCGAGGCCATCGTTCAGAACCTCGGCCTGCTGCTGGCAAACGCCGGAGCCACCTTGCAGGTGGCCGGGCTGGGGATACTTTGCTCGCTCTTAATCGGGCTACCGGTGGGCTACGTGATGGGGCGCAGCCAGGCCCTGGAGCGGCTTCTCTCCCCCTTTATCGTGGCCCTCCAAGCCGTCCCGACCATCATCATCGCGCCGCTGCTGATCATCTGGTTCGGCTACGGGCTGGGCTCCAAGGTCACCATCGCCACGCTGATCTCAATCTTCCCGGTGATGGTGTCCGGGCTGATCGGGGTGCGCGAGGTGGATCGTACCTTCCGCGAGGTCTTGAAGACGATGGGCTCGAGCGGCTGGGGGGTGTTCACCAAGCTCGAGGTGCCCGGGGCGCTGCCGGTGATCCTGGGCGGTCTGCGGCTGACGGTCTCGCTGGCGCTGATCGGGGCAGTGGTGGCGGAGTTTGTGCTGGGCGCACCGGGCCTGGGCGCGATGGCCAGCAGCGAGCGGCTGAACTTCCGCTACGCCAACTCCTTCGCGGCGGTGGCGGTGACGGTACTGCTGGGGATCGGGCTGTACGGGCTGGTGGCGCTGATCGAGAGCTATGTGCTGCGCTACCGGCGCAAGTAGGGCAGGGCGGCAACAAGACCCGAAGCCGCCCCACCCACATTCCATGCTGTGCGCCCTGGCTCGAGCCGCCTATGTTGCGATGTTGCGCCAGGGCAGATTTGCAAGACCAGCGAACGCCGAAAACGCGTTTCTGGCGCAATTCCCTACGGGTGTTTCGGGGCGGGTTCCTGCATTTCAACTATGGAGATACTTAGGGCGAGCTCAGAGGGGGCAACCGTTGCGGGCCGGGCGTAACTCGGGGCATCTCGCGGCTCAACTGTTGCGACGCTTAGAGCGGTTCCCCCGCATACTCCCTACGGCGCTAAAGCGGGCGGTTTTTGCTGTAGGGAGTACATTACCTGCCGCTGTGATCGAGCTATCCTGCCCTCCTTCTACTCTAATCCCACAGAAACGCGATAAAGCCCTTTCGACATCACCGTGTTGACCCGCCCCCAGAACTCCAGCCGCTCCACCTCGGCCCAGCCGCGCTTGGCGTAGAACTCCGCCCGGTCGGCGGTGTGCAGGTAGATGCGCCCGAAGTCCTGCGCCTTGGCTTCCTGCTCGACCCGGGCCAGCAGCTTCCCCGCCAAACCTTTACCCCGGTGCTCGGGCAGGGTGTAGACCGAGGCCAGCCAGGGCGACCAGTCGTCGCGGGGCGGGAAGTCGGTCAGGTCGAGGCTGGCGGTGGCGGCGGGTAGGCCCCCCTCGAGCAGCACAAAGGTAGTCATCAGGCCGCCGCGGTTACCCTCCTGGACGAACTCGAGCCACTCCCCGAAGGCCATGCCCACAAACGCGTAGGGAAACTCCTCGAAAATCCACCGGCTGACCTGTGGATAAAGCTGTGGATAGTCGCGCAGGTAGACGATCTGCATAGGTCTATTCTCTGTCGCGCTCACGCCGATTCAGCAGGTGAAACGCGAACTCGTAGAGCAGTTCCGGGCGCTCGGCCTCGAGCCGCTGCAAGAAGCGGTACAGCTCCTCGTCCGAGAGTTGCTGGAGGGCCTCGAGGTTGATTGGGCTGTCCTTGCCCAGCTTCTTGCTGGCGAACAGTTCGGGGGCCTCGAGGGCCGCAAAGGCCACAGCGGCGACGTGCTTGCAAACCAGCCCGGGGTAGGGGCAGGTGCAACTCCACTCGCCCTTGGCGAAGGCGATCTCCACCCGGTAGGGGAACGGCAGACTCCCGCGCACCCTGGCCTGCAGCCGGTTGCGCCCCCGGGCGGCCTCGAGCACCGCCCCCCTGAGGAAGAGCTCCTTACCCCGCTCGAGGATCGGCTCTTCGGCAAGGTCTAGGAGGGTCTGGAGCTCGAGGCGCACGGCCCTATTCTCCCGCATTTTGCGGGGCCGATGGCTCGAGGGGCCGCGCCGCCGTTTCCGCCCGGCCTCCCTTGACGATTCATCGGCGCGGATGGCAGAATCGTAAGGTTCCACTCGGCGGGGTCGGCGTTATACAGGCTAGGCGACAGGAAGTTCAAGCTCTCTATCCGGTATTCCTTAGGGCGCATCAAGGCGGGGCTTGCGTGCTGGCCACACCAGCGCGTTCAAAGTCGTGTCTTCGACACGCCGAGTGAGGTGGAATGGCGATACAGAGTTACGGCCGGCTGCTGGCCACATACCTCCGGCCGCACCGCCCCAAGGTGGCCCTGCTGGCGGTCTGCCTGCTGGGCTCCATCGGGATGCAGCTCCTCACGCCACAGATCGTGCGGCAGTTCATAGACGCGGCCGGGGCGGGGACGCCGCTGGAGACCCTGACCCGCCTGGCGCTCTTGTTCCTGGGGGCAGCGCTCCTCAACCAGCTCCTCTCGGCGGCCTCGACCTACCTCTCAGCAGACGTGGGCTGGAGTTCGACCAACGCCCTGCGCGTAGACCTCTTCCGCCACGCCCTGCGCCTGGACATGGCCTACCACAAGGCCCGCACCCCCGGCGAGATGATCGAGCGCATCGACGGCGACGTGACCCACATCGCCAACTTCTTCGCGCAGTTTCTGGTGCGGGTGGGCGGGGCGCTGCTCCTGGTGCTGGGGATTCTGGTGCTGCTGTGGCTCGAGAGCCCCGCGGTGGGGGCGACCCTCACCGCCTACGTGGCCGTCGTGATCTGGGTGCTCAACAACCGCCGCGAGGTAGCGGTGCCCGCGACCAAGCTCGAGCGCCAAGCCAACGCCGAGGCCTTCGGCTTCATCGAGGAGCGGCTCTCGGGCCTCGACGACATCCGCGCCAACGGGGCGGGCCGCTACGTGATGCACCGCTTCCGCGAGGTGCAGCGGAGCTGGTACTTCACTGCGCTCAAGGCGTGGCTCTTGCGCAGTTCGATCTGGGTCTACACGCTCTCGCTGTTCGCGGTGGGGTACGTGCTGATGTTCGCCTTCGGGATCAACCTCTTCGCGGCGGGGGGCATCACCCTGGGGACGGCCTACCTCTTCTTCAACTACATGAGCATGCTCGAGGGGCCGCTGGAGCAGATCACCCAGCAGCTCCAGGAGTTCCAGCAGGCCGGGGCAGGGATGCAACGGGTCACCGAGCTGCAAAACGAGCGGCGGGAGGTGCCCGACGGCAGCCGGAGCCTGGGGGGCGGGGCGCACGCCGTGGAGTTGCGCAAGGTGCGGTTCGCCTACGAAGACCAGGACGTTTTGAAGGGCCTGAGCTTCCGGCTGGAGCCCGGCCAGAGCATGGGCCTGCTGGGCCGCACCGGCAGCGGCAAAACGACCTTGATCCGCCTGCTGTTCCGCCTCTACGACGCCACCGAGGGCGCGGTGCTGCTGGACGGGGTTGACCTGCGGGAGTTGCGGCTCGAGGACCTGAGGAGGCGGGTGGGGCTGGTCACCCAGGATGTGCAGCTCTTCCACGGGACGCTGCGCGAGAACCTGACCTTCTTCGACCCCGGGGTGGCCGAGGAGCGGCTGTGGGCGGTGCTGGACGAGCTGGGCCTGCGGGGCTGGGTGGAGGGGCTGCCGCAGGGCCTGGACACACCGCTGCAGGCGGGCGGGGGGGGACTCTCGGCGGGCGAGGCGCAACTGCTGGCGTTTGCCCGGGTCTTCCTGCAAGAGCCGGGGCTGGTGATCCTCGACGAGCCCAGCAGCCGCCTCGACCCCGCCACCGAGCGCCTCCTCAACGACGCCATCGCCAGGCTGCTCGAGGGCCGCACCGCCATCCTGATCGCCCACCGCCTCGAGACCGTCGAGCGGGTGGACAAGATCATGGTGCTGAAGGACGGGGAGACGCTGGAGTGGGGCGACCGCGCCGCCCTGGCCGCCAACCCCGACTCCCGCTACGCCCAGTTGCGGGCCTTGAGCACCGACGCCGGGCTGGACGAGGGAATGGAGAGGGCGGGGTTGTGAGGCGACGAGAACCACGGGTCGGGGGTCGAGAGCCAAAAGCGATGAGCAATACGCCATGAGCAACCGAAAGTAGATTCATAACTCCCTACCTCTTGATTCCGCTGCGCTCAGGGCAGGCCCCGAATCTCTTGAGTCCGAGCCGCCCATTCACCCCACCCTAACCGTCATTTTGAGCAGAGCACCTTTTGCGCAGCGAAGCATCCCCTCAGCGCGTCAAACTCGTCCACTCCTTGTCGGCGGTGACAGTTTTTCGCAACCTTGCCTGGATGTGTGTTCGCCCTCCTTAGGTTCTTCGCAAACTACGACTTCGCTTCGTTACCGTTCAGGATGAAACATCAAGCACAGATTAGGTTTGTGGCCTTTCCTTCCTCTTCCCTCCCCTTCCCTCTCTTCTCACCGAGGTACGCATGACCCAAGACGCAAACGCACAGACCCCCGAGCACACGCCCGACTCCTGGACGACCTGGCAGTACATGCGGCGGGTGTTCGGCTGGCGGCGGGGGCACTGGTGGTTCAACGTCTTTCTGTGGACCGGCTTCCACACCATCCCGCTGGCCTTCCCGCTGCTGGTGAAGGCCATCTTCGACGCGATGAGCGGCCAGCAGACGGCTGGGCTCAACGCCTGGACGCTCCTCACCCTGTTTGCGGTGACGCAGTTCGGGCGGGTAGGGTGGTTCACGGTGGCTTTCACCCAGTGGTCGCAGTTCGAGCTGATGCTCAAGGCCTGGATACGGCGCAACCTGCTCGAGCACCTGATGACCGCCAAAGGCTCCCGCGTGCTGCCCGACTCCCCCTCCGAGGCCATCTCGAGGTTCCGCGAGGATGTGCAGGATGTGGACGGCTACGCCGAGACCTGGGTGGACGGGCCGGGACTGGCGCTGTTCGCGCTGGCCGGGATCGTCATCCTGGCGACCGTTGACCCCCTCATCACCGCCGTCACCGTGGCCCCGATGTTCGGAATGGTGCTCCTGATGCGCCGCCTGTCCCCCGCCATCCGTGTCCGCCGCCGCCGGATGCGCGAGGCCACCGGGCGCGTCACCGACTTTGTCGGCGAGAGCTTCGCCGCGGTGCTGGCGGTCAAGGTGGCGCGGGCCGAGGAGAGCATGACCCGCCACCTCGAGTCCCTGGGCCACGCCCGCCGCAAGGCCGCGCTCGCGGACGTGCTGCTGACCGAGATGATCCGCAGCCTCAACACCAACCTGGTCAACGTGGGGATGGGGGTGGTGCTACTGCTGGCGGCCTCGGCCATGCGGCGCGGCGAGTTCACGGTGGGCGATTTCGCCCTGTTCGCCCTCTTCCTGCCGCGCATCACCAACACCCTGACCTTCCTCGGCGACGCGATGGCCCAACATATCCGCACCCGCGTGGCCTTCAGCCGCATGGAGCGCCTGCTGCAAGACGCCCCGCCCGAGCAGATCGTCAACCCAGCCCCGGCGGACTGGCTCGAGCCGGTCCCCCCCTTCCGCCCAGACCCCAAGGAGTACCAGCCGCTGGAACGGCTCGAGATACGCGGCCTCTCCTACCGCTACCCGGACAGCGAGTCGGGCATCCAGGACATCAGCATCACCCTCAACAAGGGCGACTTCCTGGTGGTCACGGGGCGCATCGGGGCGGGCAAGACCACCCTGCTGCGCGTCCTCCTGGGCTTGCTGCCCGCCCAGAGTGGGGAAGTCTTCTGGAACGGCGAGCGGGTGGAAGACCCCGCCACCTTCTTCACCCCACCGCACTCCTCCTACACCGCCCAGGTGCCCCGCCTGTTCTCCGAAACCCTGCGGCAGAATGTGATGCTGGGCGACGAGCGCGACGAGGCGCTCAGCAGGTCACTCGAGCTGGCCGTGATGGGCCACGACGTGAGCGGCCTTGAGCGCGGTCTGGACACCCTGGTGGGCACGCGGGGGGTCAAGCTCTCGGGCGGCCAGGTGCAGCGGGCCAGCGCGGCCCGGATGTTCACCCGCGAGGCCGACCTGCTGATCTTCGACGACCTCTCCAGCGCCCTCGACGTATCCACCGAGCGCCAGCTCTGGGATGGCCTCTTCCAGGACCGGGACGCCACCTGCCTGGTGGTCAGCCACCGCCGGGTGGCCCTGCGCCGCGCCACCCACATCCTGGTGATGAAAGAGGGGCGGCTCGAGGCCCAGGGCAGCCTGGACGAGCTGCTTCAGACCAGCCCGGAGATGCGGCAGCTCTGGGACGAGGAGGGGGAGTAGACGGGGAACAAGGTCGGAGGCGGCCCCGCAGTGCACGCAATTTGAACTATGTAGAGTTATATCCGTTGGTCGTTACCCCACCTCCTCAGGCTATAGGCACGAAGGTGGCAGACCCGGTTTGGCCCCGGTCGCTATAAGCCCGAAGGGCTGGGAGTCGCCCAACCGTAACGCTCTCACTATTGAGGCTGGGTCATTCTAGTAAATGTGGCCAACTTCTTAATCTATACTCTGGGTTAGTGCCGGTTTTGAGTATAGTTACCCGGAGATTATTAGCCTATGAGCGGAAGCGCTGCGCCCTCGGTGATCGCGGACATGCTGAAAAGCATGGTTCAGTCCAGAGCCTCGGACATTCACCTTCAGGCGGGCGCGCCGCCCACAGTTCGCGTTGACGGAAAGCTCAAATCCTTCGGCTCCAAGACCCTCTCCCCCGGCGACATCGAGAACATCATCCGTGGGCTCCTGAACTCCACCCAGCGCGAGGAACTCGAGTACAAGAAGGAGATGGATTTCGCCTACACCATCCCGGGCCTGGCCCGCTTCCGCTGCAACCTTCTGCACCAGCGGGGCAGCTACGGCTTGGTGATGCGGGTGGTCTCCGAGGCCATCCCCACCTTCGAGACGCTGGGCCTACCCCGCGACGTGATGGAAGGCCTGGCGGGCAAGGAGCGGGGCCTGGTACTGGTCACCGGGCCCACCGGCTCGGGCAAATCCACCAGCCTGGCCTCGGCGGTCGACCACATCAACCTGAACTTCCATAAGAACATCGTCACCATCGAAGACCCCATCGAGTTCCTCCACAAGCACAAGAAGAGCCTGGTGGTGCAGCGCGAGGTGGGCGTGGATACCGACTCCTTCGGGGTGGGGCTCAAGTACGCCATGCGCCAGGACCCCGACGTGATCCTGATCGGCGAGATGCGCGACCGCGAGACCGTCGAGGCTGCCCTGATGGCGGCCCAGACCGGGCACCTGGTGCTCTCCACCCTGCACACCCTGGACTCTATCCGCACCATCAACCGCATCATCGACTTCTTCCCGCTGCACGAGCACCAGCAGGTCCGCATCTTGCTGGCCGAGTCGCTGCTGGGCATCCTCTCGCAGCGCCTGCTGCCCAGAGCCGACGGCCAGGGCCGCGCACTGGCCCTGGAGATCCTGCTGGCCACACCGTTCGTGCGCGAGCTGCTCAAGGACGAGAACAAGACCTCCCAGATCAAAACCGTGATGATGGAGGACAACATCCGCGGCATGCGCACCTTCGACCAGCACCTGGCCCGGCTCTACACCGAGGGCGTGATCACCCTCGAGGACGCCGAGTCCAGCGCCACCAGCCCCCACGAGCTGAAGCTGATGCTGACCAAGCACACCGGGCAGAGTTACGTGAGTTGAGTGTTCAGTTTGGCTAAGTTGCCAGACCCCTCAACAGCGACGGTGAAGTTGAGAGCGGTTCCCACCCGTACTCGGTGCGGCGGTACCTGCCAGGCCCAGTACATTGCGGCGCTCCGCACTTCGCCGCAATGGGGAAATGCGATGAGCGTTGAAGGTTGGCGCTTGCCAGGCCACCCCCGAAGCCCGTTACTCACAAATATTCAAGGTTTGGTACAGCGCGGTGAGCGCCGAAAGGACTCCCCCACCCTGCGTGCAGAGGATTGGCGCATGAGTACCCCCTTTGGGCCGCAGCGGCTGGATCTCCCATGACTGCCTTGCCTAGTGCACGTCACTCCTCGCAACAAACCATCACGCTTTAGATTACAAAGTCGTCTAGCCCAAATCCGCTATTTTTGCTATGTTCAGGGGTAGTGTGTCTCGATCAGGGCGCATGAGTAGTATGTGCGCCAAACCCCTCTTGGGGAGGGTTCGGAGCATAGAATGGAGCCGACTATGGTAGTCCCTTACGTCATCGAACAAACCTCCAGAGGCGAGCGCGTCTACGACATCTACTCGAGGCTGCTCAAAGACCGCATCATCTTCCTGGGGACGGCGATCGATTCGCAGGTGGCCAACACCATCGTGGCCCAGCTTCTATTCCTCGACGCGCAGAACCCCAACCAGGAGATCCGCCTCTACATCAACTCGCCCGGCGGCGAGGTGTATTCCGGGCTGGCCATCTACGACACCATGCAGTTCGTCAAAGCTCCCGTCTCCACCATCTGCGTGGGAATGGCGGCGTCTTTTGGGGCGGTGCTGCTGGCGGCGGGCGCCCCCGGTAAGCGCTACGCCCTGCCCCACGCCAAAATTATGATCCACCAGCCCTGGGTCTCGGGCGGGATGGGCGGCCAGGTCTCCGATCTGCAAATCCGCATCGAGGAGCTCACCCGCAACAAGCGCCAGCTCAACGAGGTGCTGGCCCGCCACACCAAGCAGCCCGTGGAGAAGATCGAGCGGGACACCGACCGCGACTACTTCATGGAGGCCGACGCGGCCAAAGCCTACGGCCTGGTAGACCACGTGGTGAGCCATGAGACGCAATAAGCCGGTCTGCTCGTTCTGCGGACGCAAGCACCCCGAGGTGGCGCACCTCATCGAGTCGCCCCTGGGCGAGGTCTTCATCTGCAACGAGTGCGTGGAGCGGGCCCACAGCCTGCTCGAGGCTGAACCCAAGCCCAACTTCTCCGGCCCCAGCCACCTGCCCAAGCCCTATGAGATCAAGAGCTTCCTGGATCAGTACGTCATCGGGCAGGAGTTGCCCAAGAAGGCCCTCTCGGTCGCGGTCTACAACCACTACAAGCGCCTGATGCACCCCGAGGCCGAGGTGCAGAAGTCCAACGTGCTGCTGATCGGCCCCACCGGCACCGGCAAGACCCTCCTGGCCGAGACCATGGCCCGGATGCTGGACGTGCCCTTCGCCATCGCCGACGCCACCACCCTGACCGAGGCCGGCTACGTGGGCGAGGACGTGGAGAACGTGCTGCTGCGCCTGCTGCAAGCGGCGGATTTTGATGTCGCCGCCGCTGAGAAGGGCATCATCTACATCGACGAGATCGACAAGATCGCCCGGAAGTCGGAAAACCCCAGCCTGACCCGCGACGTCTCCGGCGAGGGCGTGCAGCAGGCCCTGCTGAAGATCGTGGAGGGCACCGTCTCCAACGTGCCGCCGCAGGGTGGGCGCAAGCACCCCCACCAGGAATTCATCAGCCTCAACACCAAGAACATCCTGTTCATCCTGGGCGGGGCCTTCGACGGGCTGGACAAGATCATCCTGAGCCGCGTCGACGCCAACCCCATCGGCTTCACCAAGCCCAAAAAGCTCGAGGAGAAGCCCGAGGCCACCCCCGAGGACCTGGTGCGCTTCGGCCTGATCCCCGAGCTGGTCGGCCGCCTGCCGGTGGTGGTGGGGCTGGAGGCGCTGGAGGAGGAGGCGCTGGTGCGCATCCTGACCGAGCCGAAGAACGCCCTGGTGCGCCAGTACCAGGAGCTGATGCGGATGGAGAACATCGAACTGCGCTTCACCCCCGCCGCCCTGCGCGAGATCGCCCGCCGGGCCCTCAAGCGCGGCACCTGCGCACGCGGCCTGCGGGCCGTGATCGAGAGGGCCATGTTCGAGCTGATGTTCGAGCTGCCCTCCTCCGGCCTGCGCGAGCTGACCTTCGACGCCGCCCACATTGACAAGCCGCTGGCTGCGATGGAAGAGGCGAAGTTGAAGCAGGCCTCGTAGGGGTCTGCGTAGTTGGAATGCGAAACGTCTGCGCACCTCTACCCTGGCGCAGGTTAGAGGCAGTCGAGCATCAAGTCGAGAGCGAAATAAACCCCTCGAGCCAGCACTCGAGGGGTTTATTTACGCCGACACGACAAAAGACAGGAAACTTGCCGCTCGAGTCCGATGGCGCTTTAGCTGGACCAGGAGTTGAACACTCAAAACGCCGGGTGGTTATTGAACGGTCGGGTTGCTAGGTTTCCCATGTTGGCCCTGGGCCACGAAAGGGAGACTATGAAAACCATCGGCAGGCTCATCATGTTTTCGGTATTGTCCGTTCTAGCGGCGTGCGGCGGGGGTGGCGGAGGCGGGAGTGCCAGCATCGCCGGAACCTACTCCGGTGAGTTCGTGATCGCCAACTCGAGCCCCTTCGTCAGCGAGAGCGTGACCTTCACCATAGACGCGGGCGGGAGACTGACCGGCACCACCACCGGGGGGCCTCCAGCGGGACCCCCGGCGGCAGGGGCACACTCAGCGGAACCATCACCGGCCCCGAGCTCAACCTCTCGGTGGACGTGACCTTCACCTCGCCCACCCTCGGCACCTACACCGCCCGGGGCTCGGGCGGGGGTTTTGTGGCGGCGGGCAAGAATATCGGCTTCCAGGTCAATGCCAGCAAAAACGGCACCTTCGTGGGTTCGATGGTGCTAAGTGCCAAGCAGTAGCCCACCCCGAAGCGACGCGCCCGCAGTTCAAGCGGGCGCGGCGGCCGGTTTTACCTCAAGGGTTGCTGGGCGTGGGGGTGCTGGGCGCCGGCCCCGATACAGGTTGAACCACTTCCCCTACCAGGGCCTTGTCCAAGATCTCCTTCCAGGCCTCATAGGAGCGCGCGCCGGTGTACTGGGTGCCGTTGACGTAGAAGGTGGGGGTGCCGGTCACGCCCACGCGGGTCGCCAGGGCGCGGTCTTCCTCAACGCCCGCCAACTTGGCGCCGGACTCGAGGCACTGGGTGAGGGTCGCGGGGGCCATCCCGATCTGGCCCGCGAGGTCGGCCAAGTACCCGTCCAGCAGATCACCCGAGAGCCCGCCCCACTGCTGCACGCTGCGGAACAGCACCTCGTGGTACTGGCTGAACAGGTTGGCGTCGGCGGCGCAGGCGGCGGCCTGGGCGGCGCGCTCGTTGGACTGACCCGCGAAGGTGACCTCGCGGAAGATGTACTGGATTTTGCCGGTGTCAATGTAGTCACGCTTGAGCAGCGGATAGACGTTGGCGGCGTGATCCTGGCAGTGGCTACACAGGTAGTTGGAGAAGTCCACCATCTTCACCTTGGCGTCGGCGGGCCCCAGAAAATGGCGCGGATTGGCCGCCGCGTCGCTGCTGGGCGCGGTCGGCTGCGGCCGAAGGAACAGAAACAACCCGATACCTATGACGATAGCCAACACTGCCACGGCGACAAAGAGCATTCTCTGCATGACATCCAGTGTACGGCGTTTCGGTTAAGGGCGGGTAGGGACACCCAGGGCCTCGCAGGATCGGGGCCGGGCTTACATCCTCCCCCCTTGCCCTTTGCCCGCTTGAGCGGGGTATTGTATGGCCCATGGGCGCTATCTACGAGGCAATTCAGCAGACGGTGGGGCACGTGCGGACCAAAACCGATTTCGTGCCCGAGGTGGGGATCGTGCTGGGGTCGGGTTTGGGGCCGTTGGCCGACGAGATCGAGGTGGTGGCCAGCTTCCCCTACGGCGAGCTACCCAACTTCCCCCGCTCGACCGCGCCGGGGCACGAAGGGCGGCTGATTCTGGGGCGGCTCGAGGGCCGGAACATCGTCGGCTACAAGGGCCGCGTCCACTGCTACGAGGGGTACAGCGCGGCCGAGGCGGCCTTCCCGGTGCGGGTGGGGTTCTTCCTGGGCGCCAAGACCTTCTTCATTACCTCGGCGGCGGGGGGCCTGAACCCGGGCTGGAACGCCGGGGAGCTGATGCTCCACACCGACTACCTCAACTACGCCCCCCTGTCGCCCCTCACCGGCCCCAACGACGACGCCTTGGGGCCGCGCTTCCCCGTCACCTTCGACGCCTACGACCCCGCCCTTAGCCAGACCGCCAAGCAAGTCGCCAGGGGGCAAGACTTGAACCTGCGCGAGGGCGTGTACTCCTGGTGGCCCGGCCCGCAGTTCGCCAGCCGCGCCGAGCTTCGGATGCTACGCCAGCTGGGGGCCGACGCCATCGGGATGTCCACCGTCCCCGAGGTGATCGCGCTGCGCCACCTGGGCGCGCGGGTGCTGGGCCTCTCTACCATCACCGACATGGCCATCCCCGACCGCGACCACCACGCCACCGAGCAGGAAGTCCTCGAGACCGCCGCCCGCAGCGGGGCCACCTTCCGACGGTTTGTGCGGGGGGTTCTGGCGGCGATGTAGCGGGGGGAAGCGGGTTGCCCAAGCAACGCCGCGACTCGCCCACCGCGCCGCGAAGGACTCCCGGTCGGCACCCCCGTCGGAACGACAAAATGAGCCCGGACGGGCCTCGAGGCCCCCTCTTTGGGCTCGTCCCTCACCGCTGAAACCTTGAAGCTATGGGCATCGAACGAGTTCTGGAGAAAATCGAAAGCGCCTGCCAGCGCTCTGGGCGCTCGCCGGGCAGCGTCCGGCTGGTGGCCGTCACCAAAGAGCACACGGTCGAGGAAATCCGGGAAAAAGTGCTCAAACACGGCGCCTTTCCACTCGGGGAGTCTAGAATTCAAGAGGCCTTTCCCAAAATGGACGCGCTTCAGGCCGAGTGGCACTTCATCGGGCCGCTGCAGCGCAACAAGGCCAAGTTCGCGGTGCGCTTCGACGTGATTCACTCTATTGACTCGGTTCGCCTCGCGGAGACGGTGGCCCGCAAGGCGGTCGAAAACGACGAGGTTCAGCCGGTGTTGATCGAGCTAAACCTGGGCCGCGAGCCCCAGAAACACGGACTCTTGGAGGAGGAACTGCCCGAGGCGCTGGCCGCGATGCGCTCGATGCAGGGCCTGGACATCCGGGGGTTCATGACCATCGCCCCCTACACCGACCAGCCCCAGACCGTCCGCCCCCTGTTCGCCCAGCTCTCGAGGCTGGCCGACCGCCACGGCCTGCTCGAGCGCAGCATGGGCATGTCCGGCGACTTCGAGGTCGCGGTCGAAGAGGGCGCGACCCTGGTGCGGGTGGGAAGGGCGCTTTTTGAGTGAACAGAGGGCGAAGGGTAGAAAAACCCCGAACACCCAGATTCGCCCCCTCCGCTCTGCGCTCCTTCCACCCCTCTCCCCTCTATAATTCCCCCGTGACGGTCTACTCTGTTTCCCGCGCCATCGCCTACGGGCTGATGCGCTTCTTGTTTTTTCTGAAGGTGGAGGGCCTCGAGAACATCCCCAGGGAGGGGCCGGTCATCATCGTCTCCAACCACATGAGCTTCGTAGACCCGGTGCTGGTGGGGGCCACCGTGCCCCGGACGCTGGCCTACATCGCCAGGGCAGACATGTTCAAGTACCCGGTGCTGGGCTGGTGGATGCGGGCGGTCAACACCATTCCCTTAGAGCGCGGTGCGGGCGACCTGGGGGCCATCAAGGCCGCCATCCGGGCCATCAAGGACGGCAAGGTCTTCGGCATCTTCCCCGAGGGGCGACGCAGCCGCACCGGCCAGATCGAGCCCTTCAAGACCGGGGCCGCAGCCATCGCCCTGCGCACCGACGCGGTGCTGGTGCCGATGGCCATCATCGGCTCGGACAAGGCCTGGCCGGTGGGCGGCTTTCCGCGCCCCTTCCGGCCCATTAAGGTGGTTTTCGGCGAGCCCATCATGCTCCCCACCGACCCGGCGGAGCGCAAGGACCTGGGGGCCCTTACGAGCCGGCTCGAGGCAGCCGTAACCGCGCTTTTGCCGGCCGAATATCACAGAAAGCCCATCGTTTAGGCATTCTGCTCTTTACAAAACGCCCTTTAACGCCCACCCAGCGCTTGCAATTTGCTCCTGAGGTGTGCTAAACTCCGTGCCGAAGGGAAAATAAAGGAGGTAACACGATGGCTGGTAAGGCTGGATCGAAAAAAACCAAAACCAAAGCCGACCTGATTGACCAAGTGGCCGCCGCCGCTGGTTTGAAGAAAAAAGACGCCAAGGCCGCTGTTGACGCCTTCCTGGGCAAGGTCGAAGACGCCCTCAAGGCTGGCAGCAAGGTGCAGCTCACCGGCTTCGGCACCTTCGAGGTGCGTAGCCGCAAGGCCCGCACCGGCGTGAAGCCCGGCACCACCAGCAAGATCAAGATCCCCGCTTCGAAGTACCCCGCGTTCAAGCCCGGTAAGGCCCTGAAGGAAACCGTCAAGAAGTAGGCTTACAGGGCAGAAGCCCCGTAGGATTACTTCCCTTCCGAAGAGGAGGCCTCGCGCCTCCTCTTTCGTCTTATGTAATGCACGTACTACATTTCGCCATCGTTACGGCTGCCATCACTCCTGCTCGCGTTTCCCACCAATACCGCCCTCGCGGCAGCAGGTAATGTACTCCCTACAGCAAAAACCGCCCGCTTTAGCGCTGTAGGGAGTATGTGTGGGAACCGCTCTGCCCGCCAGATTTCGGCTGCGTTACCATCAAGCGAACCAAAGAACCTCGCAAGACCAAGTCTCGAGCCTTCTGTCAGTTCGATGATTGAAGGCACGTGTTGGCTGTGTTCGAGGCTATTTCAAGGGTGCAGCCCGGTAAACTCTAGCCCGGTCGTCTCCTCCCAGCCCATCCGCACGTTGATGGACTGGACGGCATGACCGGCGGTGCCCTTTACGAGGTTGTCGATGGCCGAGATGACCACCAGGCGTCCGGTGTCCTCCTCGAGCTCGAACCCGATGTCGCAGTAGTTGGTGCCCTCCACCACGTTGGGGTCGGGGTAGCGGTGAATGCCCTTGCGCAGCTTGACCTGGCGAATGAAGGGCTCGCTGCCGTAGACCTTGCGGTAGGCCCCGTACACGTCCTTCTCGGTCTTGCCCTCGGCCAGGAAGGTCTGGGCGGTCATCAGGATGCCGCGCACACGGTCGGTGGCAACGGCGGTGAGGTAGAGTTCCGGCTTCGATGGGAGGTTCTCGAGGATTTCTGCCGTGTGACGGTGGCCGGTGGGCTTGTAGACCCGGATGCTGCCCGCACGCTCGGGGTGATGCGAGGCCGGGCTGGGGTCGGCCCCAGCGGCGCTGGTGGAGATCATCACGGTGGCGAAGACGGGTTTGGGCGCCAGGATGCCCTCCTTGACCAGCGGGTAGAGGCCCAGCAGGGTGGCGGTGGCGTTGCAGCCGCAGCAGGCGATGTGGTTGGCGCTCTTGAGGGCCTCGCGGTGGATCTCGGGGTTGCCGTAGACCCACTGGCCCACCAGGTCGGGGCGCGGGTGATCCTCGCCGTAGTATTTCTTGTATAGCCCCAAGTCCTTCAGCCGGAAGTCCGCCGACAGGTCAACGATGACCGGGGCCAGGTCTTTGTACTTGTCGAACTCCTTGGCGGCCACGCCGTGCGGCATCGAGAGCACCAGGATGTCGCAGGGCTCGAGCTGGGCCGGGTCGATGAACTTGAGCTGGGTGCGCCCCCGCAGGTTGGGGTGAACCAGCGTCACTGGGTCGCCCATCATCCGCCGGGACGTGACCTGCCTGACCTCGAGGCCCGGATGCCCCAGCGCCAGCCGCAGAAACTCGCCCCCCGCGTAGCCCGAACCCCCGACAACAGAAACGGTTTTCTTCTCCATTCAGCACTCCAAAATCAAGGAGAGAGTATACAAGGAGAGAGTATATAGGAAAACACCGAGCGTCGAGCGCCGCGGGCTGAGGGCTAGATGGCTTCTCGAGTTTGGGTCTGGGCGTTTTGGGCAAAGGTGGCCGCCAGATCAGCCAACTTAGAGCGGTTCCCACACATACTCCCTACGGCGCTAAAGCGGGCGGTTTTTGCTGTAGAGCAGTTGCTACGAACACTCGGTACGGCGGTTTTTGCCGTACTGAGTGCAATACTCCGCTTTAGCGCACGCTTTAGCGCACGCTTTAGCGCACGCTTTAGCGCAGTACTGTGGGCGGAGTATGGGTCGGAAACGCGATCAGAATGACAACGCTTTTGCTGTTTGGATCGCCGCTCTCGAGGCCACCCCCCGCCCCAAACTCAACCAAACGCGAAACCCTCTACCCTCACCCTCGTCGGCCCGCCCGACCCTCTATGATGTCTGGGTGCAGAGAGTCACCGTACTGGTCAGCGGCAAGGTGCAGGGCGTGGGGTTTAGGTTCTACACCCGCAAGCGGGCCATGGAGATCGGCCTGGCGGGCTACGCCGAGAACCTCTCCGACGGGCGGGTGGAGGTGGTGGCCGAGGGCGAGGCGGAAGACCTCGAGCACCTGATCCTGCACCTCAGGAATGGGCCGAGGGGCTCGAGGGTGGAGGCGGTGGACGTACAGTGGAGCTTGGCCACGGGGTTGAAAGGTTTCCAGACCTTCTAGCCCGAGGGCAAGGTGTGCGGCTCAGGCCCGATGGTTCGAACCACCCCGTCCCAGCTTCCCCCCACCACCTCGCCCAACACATCCACGATAGCCTTGGGCAAAAAAAGTTCGCTCGAGGCCCTGATCTCTTCGTAGCCCCACCAGCGGTAGCCCCGTACCGTGTCGCGCTCGAGCTGGGTGTGGCCGGCGGAGCTAAACTCGGCCTGATCCACGCGCAGCACGTAAAACCTCGAGTCGTTGTCGTACCACCGACCGCCCCACTGGGTCAGCCCCTCAAAAGTGGCCACATGGAGGCCCGAAGCCAGCGTCTGGAGGCCCAGTTCCTCCCGCATCTCGCGCCGTAGGGCCGCCTCGAAGCTCTCGCCCTCCTCCAGACCGCCCCCCGGAACACTCCAGAAGGGGGTTATACCGCCCCGCCCGATGTCGCCAGCCACCGAAAGCCAAAGCATCTGGTCGTAGGGGTTGAGCAGCATGGCCCGACTCGATCGGCGCTTGTTCACAGAACTCCACCCAGAATCACCGGTTACCCTTGCCTCCTGCCTCCCGCTTCTCCGCGCTATCTGAACGTTTCCTCTCGTAAACGCCCGGCAATCCTAACGTTTGATTAACCGCCCTCTGCATTACTGGTAACAACGTCCCTACGCGGCTTTTAGGCTCCCCAGCTATACTCGAGACGGCAAGGAAACCCCGCGATCACATCGGCGCATCGTAACGTGTGGCGCAAACGGCAGGAAAAAGGGCGGCATAGTATATCATTAGGTCAGCGATGGACGGCTCGAGGTTTTTCCCAACGCCAAGCGGCACCGGTCGCAAGGGGGTTTGCGCTTGAACAGGTACGACGACCGCGCACGGCTGGTCTTCCACTACGCCCGCGAAGAGGGAAGCCGTCTGGGCCATTCGATGATCGGCCCCGAACACCTATTGCTTGGCTTAATGCGTGAGGGCGGCACTGCTGCCCGGATTTTGATGGAGTATGGGGCCAGCCTCGAGGCCATGCGCCGGATGGTCGAGGAACTGGTCGGGCGGGGCGAGGGCAGCCGGACGGGCGAGCCCCCGGCCATCACCCCCCGCGCCCGGCGGGTAATGGAGCTTGCGGGCGCGGAAGCCCGCAACATGAGCAGTCAGGTGATCGGCACCGAGCATATCCTCCTGGGGATTATCCGCGAAGGCGATGGGATCGCGTACCGCATCATGACCCATTACGCCAAGGACGTGGACACCATCCGCTGGCGGGTTCTGAGCCAAGCGGGCGAGACGACTAAGGAAAAAGCCGTGGCGACCCCCTTCTTGGACGAGTACGGACGCGACCTCACCAAAGAGGCTCGAGAGGGCAAGCTCGACCCCGTGATCGGGCGTGCCGAGGAGATCAACCGGGTCATCCAGATTCTGGCCCGTCGCACCAAGAACAACCCCGTGCTGGTGGGCGACCCCGGCGTGGGCAAGACCGCCATCGTGGAGGGCCTGGCCCAGGCCATCGTGGAGGGCCGCGTGCCCCCGGTGCTGCGCGGAGCCCGCATCGTCTCGGTGGACCTGGCCGGCGTGGTGGCGGGCACCAAGTACCGCGGCGAGTTCGAGGAGCGCCTGCGCCAGATCATCGAGGAACTTAAGAACGCCAAGGTGGTGGCCTTCATCGACGAGCTGCACACCCTGATCGGGGCCGGCGGCGCGGAGGGCACCCTGGACGCCGCCAACATCCTCAAGCCGCCCCTCAGCCGGGGCGAGATTCAGGTGGTGGGCGCGACCACCACCGGCGAGTACCACCGCTACATCGAGAAGGACGCTGCCCTCGAGCGCCGCTTCCAGCCGGTGATTGTCCTCGAGCCCTCCCCCGACGAAACCTTGGAAATCCTCAAAGGTCTGCGCCCCCGCTACGAGGCCCACCACGGTGTGGTGGTGCCTGACGAAATCCTGGCCCTTTCGGTCAAGATCGGCGTCCGCAGCCTGCCGGGCCGCAACTTCCCCGACAAGGCCATCGACTTGATCGACGAGGCCGCCAGCCGCGTCCGCCTCAACGACTCGCTGGGCCTGCCCGTCGCGATGGACGAGGACGGCACCCCGCTGGTGAGCCGCGAGGACATCGAGAGCGTGGTGGATAGCTGGGGCGGCGTCTACGTCGACGACAAGGACGACTCCAAGCTCTTCAACCTCGAGCCCGAGCTCAAGCGCCGGGTGATCGGTCAGGACGAAGCCGTGGAGGCCCTGGTGGCCGCCTTACGGCGGAGCCGTGTGGGTCTGGGCGGGCGCACCCGCGTCTCGGCCTCCTTCCTCTTCGCCGGCTCCTCGGGCGTGGGCAAGACCCACCTGGCCAAGGCCCTGGCCGAAGTCCTGTTCGGTTCCGAGCGGGCGCTGGTGCGTTTCGACATGTCCGAGTTCCAGGAGCCCCACTCCATCTCTAAGCTGATCGGCGCCCCTCCAGGCTACGTCGGCTACGAGCAGGGCGGTAGGCTCACCGAGGCTGTGCGCCGCTCGCCCTTCTCGGTGGTGCTCCTCGACGAGATCGAGAAGGCCCACCCCGACATTTACAACACCTTCCTCCAGGTGCTCGACGAGGGCCGCCTCACCGACGGCCTGGGCCGGGCGGTGGATTTCCGGCGGGTCATCCTGATCATGACCTCCAACACCGGCTTCAACGTCGGCCCCGCCATCGGCTTCACCAACCAGGAAGTAGACACCGAGAGCCCCCTCAAGGCCATCTTCACCCCCGAGTTCTTGGACAGACTCGACGAAGTGATCCGCTTCCGCAACCTCAGCGAGCCCGAGCTGGTGCGGGTAACGCAGCTGATGCTCGAGGACATCGCCAAGGAACTCGAGAGCCGCGAGCGCACCGTCAAGTTCGATCCGGTGGTGGCGGCTTGGCTGGTGGGCGAGGCCCCCAAACAGGGCAGCACCCGCATCCTGCGCAACCTGATCCGCGAGAAGGTCGAAGACCCGCTCTCGCTCGAGCTGCTCTCCAACCCTGGCCGCACCATCTACGTCACCCTCAAGGACGGCGGGATCGCCTTCGAGGAAGATGAAGTGGGCGTGGGGCTGGTCTGAACAATCGACTGCTGCAATAGATGCTCGGGCTGTGGAAGCCCGAGCATCTTGCTTTGCTCGAGCCTTCGTGGAAAAGCGTCTACAATCCTCTCCAAACTGCAACACACCGAGCCGGATCGGCGGCTCGAGAACCCCTCACCCAGCCCCCTTGCAGAGAAGTCAAGGCTGGGTTGGGGACAGGCTCGAGGTAAGCGCCATTCGGGAAGAAAGATTGTGATAAAGAGGCGCGAGTCGGTTGGCTCGAGAGTTTTTTACGATATTCAGGGGCGGCTCGAGGTTCGTCGGTGCTTGCCAACTCTCCCAAGCTCTGCTATATTTTTACGTGCTGTCGGTGGCCTGTTCCGCGATAGCTCAGTTGGTAGAGCGTTCGACTGTTAATCGAATGGTCGCAGGTTCGAGCCCTGCTCGCGGAGCCAGAAAGCAAGTGCAGGACAAGGAAAAGCGGGGGCTAAAAACCCCCGCTTTTCGCGTTTTACTGCCACTGTACCGACAACGACCTAGTTTGGCCGGTTTTGGGGGTCGTTTTTGCCCCGCCGGGGGGTGAGCAGGTTGGCCAGGCGGGTGGTCGCCTCGAGGTGCTGCTCTACGTCGGGGTGCTGGTACACGTTGGCGGTGATCTGAATGTTGGCGTGACCTGCCCGCTGGCTGGCGGTCTTCAAGTCCCCGCCCAGGGCCAGGTCTAGGGTGATGTTCGTGTGGCGTAGGTCGTGCAGGCGGATGGTGGGCACGTCTGCGGCCTCGAGCAGCGATCGCCACGATCTGGTCGAGAAGTTATTAGGGTGCCAGGGCGTGTGCTCCGGACTGAGGAAAACATGGTCGGTGACTTCGGGGGTGTACCCCTTCTGGATGAACGCCTCCCGCTCGGCCTCCATGCTCTTGCGGTGCCCCTCGAGCACCTCCCAGGCCACGTAGGGCAGGATCACGGGCCGCTTACTGCGGTGGGTCTTGGGAGCCAGCTCGAGCACCCGGTTGCCCGTAGAGACGCGGTTGTTCTCGATCCTGATGACCACATACTGGCCCAGCTTGGGGTGTTCCTCGAGGGTGATGCTCTTCCAGCGCAGGCCCAGCAGCTCGCCCCGCCGGAAAGAACCGGTCAGGGCCAGCCAGTAGAAGGCCCACATACGGTCTCGCTGGATGGCGTACAGAAAGCGCTGGGCCTCCTGAGCCGTCCACGCCACGGCCTCGAACTGCTCGGCCTGCTGGGGCAGGGCGTCCACCAAGTCAGCGACGTTTTGGGCCAGTTTCTTCTTGCGGTGCAAGCGCCCGAGTGCGCCGTCGAGGCAGGTGTGGGCTAGGCGGATGTAGTTGCGCGACAGCCCTTTCTGGTGCATGGCCCGGTACAGGCTGTCCAAGTGATCAGCCTCGAGCCGCTGCACCACCATCCCGCCCAGCCGGGGGGTGATGTGGCGGGCGACGATGCCCCGATAGCCGTCGAGGGTGGTCGGCTTGACCGTGGTGGCCTTGTACTCGAGCCACTCGGCCATCATCTCCCCCACCGTCATCTTGTCGGGCAGAGCGACGCCACCTAGGCCGTGAAGGGTGAGCAGGGCGTTTTTTTTCTTGACGATCTCGGCCTCGGTCTTGCCGTAGACGCTCTTGCGGATGCGCTTCCCGTTCTGGTAGCCCAGGCTGACCTGGGCCTCGAACAGCCCATCCTTGCGGCGGCGGATCGAGCCGTCCCCCTTGCTGGTGCGTGAGCCCTTCTTGTTAGGCATTACGGACCACCTCGAGCACGTCGGCCAGCTCCACCCGCCTGTGGGTGAGCCGCTCGAGGGTCGTGATGACCGTGCTGAGGGTGTTGAGGTCTACCCGGTCGCCCTTGTTCTGGGCCAGGGTGTAGACCGTCTGCTGGGCTAGGCCTGAGTCCTTCCACAAGCGGTAGGCCGTGATGTTGTTGGCTTCCAGCATCTCCCGAATCTTCCACTTCACTCTGATCACCTCCGAACGATACCTGCCTGTTACTGACTAAGTATATACCCAACTATATAAATATGTCTAGATATTGCAATATATAGAACTATCTGATAATATAAGGGCAGTCAGGAACTGAGCCCCGGAAGAGCAAAAAGTCCCTGACTACCTTTAGGAGGTAAGAACAATGTACAGCACCCAGACCAAAGTCACCACCGCCCAGGCCCTGAACCACCTCGCCGAGATGACCAGCAAGGAAGCCGCCGAGCTTCCCGAAGGGCTCACCTTCGCCCAGTTGCGCAACCTGCTCGAGGCCCTCGAGGGCGCCGAGTTCATCGTGGCCAGGCTCAAGCGGGCGGCCGAGCTGCACATGAGCTACATCGAAGAGGCGGGGGAGGACTACTCCCCCCTGGTGCTCGAGCTGCCCAGCGACTTCGTACCCGCCGCCTGAGGGCACCAGGACCGAGACCGGCTCGCTTGCAGGGGCGAACCTCGACCATCAGATCACCCCAGGGGGCGGCTAGACCCCGCCCCCTTACCCTTCCGGAGAGTACCCGCCATGACCCACCCCGCCCGCACAACCGCCCAACCCGTTGAGCCGATACAAGCCCTCATCGCCACCCTCGAGCAGCACGGCCCGCAGACCCTGAACGTGAACGGCCGGACCCTGACCCTCGAGGCCGAGGGTGACGAGCTGTACCTCCAGGGCCCGATCCCCGCCGGTCTGGATGCCTTCGGCTGGCTGGTGCTGGTTCTGCGCGGCCTCAGCCGCCCCGGCTCGGCCTTCGTGGCCCTCGAGGGCTCCCTGCTGGCCACCAGGTAGCGCCCGCCCAATCTCTGACCCCCTGAGCGGCCTCAGGGGGTATTTGCTTTCGCCGTCCGGCCCAGGCCAGGCGTCAGAAGTCCCTGAGCAGCGAAACATAATAGTCGGTCAGCTCGAGCAGATCCATCGCCTCGAGGCGGGCCTCTTCCTCGGGCTCGAGCGGGCCTTCCAGCAGCCGGTCATAGAGGGCCATCAGCTCTTCCCGGGGCATCTGGGCCAGGGGCGACTCCTTCAGGGCCTTCTGGTCTTCCCGCCGCCTCACGGCCTGTTCCAGGGCCTCGAGCCGCCGCTTCCGCTTGGCCTTGCTCACCGGCCGCCCCCGATCACCAGGCGCTCGAGCTCAGCCAGGCGGGCCTCGAGTTCCCCCGCCTCGGCCAGACGGGCGAAGGCCGCCGATCCCTGGAAGATGGCGTGGGCGGCCTTGAGGCGGGTGTCCGGGTTTGTGTTCTGCAAGTCCTCTTCGGCGGTCTCGAGGGCGTTCCAAACCTTCAGGATGACGGCTTTCATGTCCCCAGGCTTCTTGCGTCTCTTGCGTGCCTGTCGGGCCTGAACCGGATTCGGATTCGCCACACCCCCCCCTCTCTAAAGCCCTCGCCTAAACCTTTTGGTAAGTTGAGCCCCGGTGTGCAAGGGTCACGGTGAAGCTGCGAACATCCGGGCTCGAGCGCTCGCCCTCGATCGCGCTCACTCTCTCTGGCCAGCAGCGAACCAGGTTGTGGCGGGCAATGACTTCCGCAAAATCGGCATCGGAGTACCAGACGATGTTCGCATCCCTGCGAGCGGTCACCTTGATGGACCTGCCGCCCTCGGCGCCCGGCTTATCCTCTCGCTCTTCCTGCCACTCGAGAAAGAAGGCGTAAACCTCATCGATCAAGAATCCCTCATCCCGCCTGTCTTCGAAAGTGAGCTCGAGGGGCTCGAACTCTTTCCCGCCGGTCGGCTCGGTGACCATCGTGTTAGGGGCGCTTGACAGCGCAACCTGCCTGGTGATGGGGTGAGTAGCGCCCCCGGTATGGGAGGCGTATACCCCGAACTTCCTTGAGTCGATTTCCAGCGCTGCGTATGCCTTTCCTGCCATAGTAATCACCCTCCTCTGCGGGCTTCATGGCCCATCGAAGCTTCAGCCGATGCCGACGTGTTCAGCTCACCTGCTTTGCTCTCCGGCGGGCTCGGACAGCCTCAGTCACCAGGGCCAGAACCGGTTCCTCGAGCGCCCCCGGCCAAGCGTGCGGAACCTGGAAGCGGTCCTCAAAGCTTTGCCCGAAGAAGAACTGGACTCGAGCCGCCCCCGCCTCTGCGATGCCCTCGGCCTCGAGCTGGGCAACCAGTTCTGAGGGCTTCAGCCCGAGGCCGCCGGCCACAGCCTGGAAGCGGGCGTGTGCGGTGGACCAAGCCCACCAGCTCTTAAGCAGCTCGGCCTCGAGTGGGCGCACCAGCTCCTGCAGGGCCAGGGCTCGAGCGGTGACGCCCTCGCGCTCGGTTGCGCAGGCTTGGGCCAACTGGACGGCCTCGGCGAACAGGGCGGCGCGGCTCAGCTCGGCCTGAAGCCTGGGCAGAGATTCCCGGGCCTGGGCGATCTGCTGGGCGATGTCCCGAAGGGTCTCTTCGACCGCCACCAGCACCGCGCGCGCCTGGGTTGCGGCCGCGATGTCCCGGCTTGCGCGGGCGGCCTCGTAGGTGGTCCGCTCGGCGGCCAGACGGGCCTCGAGGGTGGCCTGGTCGGCCTCGAGATCGGCTATCAGGGCCTCGGCCTCGGCGATTTGAGCCTGAATGTCATTGGGCCTGGTCAAGGTACCCCCTCCCCTCATTGGAAAAACCGCTGGGGCGCATTCGGGAGGGCCGTTGGTGCGGCGCCCTCCTTCTCGCGCTCGAGTGCCCCCTCAAGGAATGGGTTGCCCTCGAGGCGCTCTCGCAGGTCGGTCAGGGTCTCGGCCAGTTGCGAGCGCTTCTCTTCTTCGGTCAGGTAGTCGAACGGTGAAACCGGTTTTCTCTTCATGCTGGCCCCCTCGCCTCGCAGTCTCACCCAGGGCGCTCGAGCGTGCTGCCAATCCTGCCAGAACTGCCAGAACTGCCACAACGCTGAACCCGGTTCAAAAAGCCTGGGCCAGCGTGGCGGGCTCGAGCCGGACCCCCAGGCGGGCGGCCAGGGCCTCGAGGTCGGCCAGGCGGACGAACCGCTTACCCCTGGGGCTGAGCTGGATGGTAGGCAAGCGGCCGGCATCCGCCAGGCCGCGAAGGTAGCGGGCGCTGAGCCCCAGGGCCTCGGCGGCGGCGGGCAGGGGGATCAGGCGAACTTCGACCTCGAGGCTACCCATAGCGCTTCTTGTAGGCCACGAAGCCGAACACCCCTCCAAAGCTCGGCGCTCGTATCGGCTTCTCTTTGGGGATTTCGATCCGCTCATGCAGCACCAGCTCGAGGCCCCCACATCGCCCACAGCGAAGGGCGGCGCAGGTCGGCGGGATTACCTTGACCTTGAGGCCGCAGCCGGGGCACTGATAAACACCGGGCTCGAGGCGGGCCTTGCGGGCGGCTGCCTGGGAAGACTCCCCAAGGTCGGCCGGCCCGCCACCCTCTGGCCCCACGCCAGGCTCACGGTCACCGTCTGGGCTCACCGGGCAGTCCTGGGGCCTGGGCACCGGGCCGCCTCGGCGCCTGGGGCTTCCCGGTTGGCTCCGTAGCCTGGGTACCGGGGCGCTCTCCACGCCTGGGCGGCCTGGGCGGCCTGGGCGGGGGTCGGCGGCGGGGATCTCGATCCGCTCACGCAGAACCAACTCGAGGCCCCCGCAGCGCCCGCAGCGCAAGCTGGTGCACGTCGGCGGGGTCTCCCGGACCCTCAGCCCACAGCCGGGGCACTGGTAGATACCGGGCTCGAGGTGGGCGATCATGCCGCGGCCCTGCCTGAGGGGTTCCCGAAGGTCACCAGGTCCGCCACCTTCGCGCCACCGGGCCCGCCCCACACCAGGCCCACGGTCACGCTCGAGGCCTTAGGGTACCGGGCGGCCAGCCTGAGCAGGGCGGCCGTCAGCAGGGCTTCCTGGGTGGTCCGGCGGTCGGGGTACCGGGCCGCCTCGGCGTCTAGGGCCGCCTGGTCGGGGATCAGCAGCCTCGAGTAAACCGCCCGCCCATCGGCCATGATCCGCAGGGCGTCAGCGCGCCGGCGGCCGAGTTGCTCGAGGATGGGCTCGGCGTTTTCCAGGGCCATCGCCCAGCAGTGGGGCAGGTCAGTCGGCGATGTCATGCCAGTGCACCCCCGGTTTGTTCATAGGTCTGGTTGGCGGGTTGGAAGACCTCGAGGGACCGCCAGGGCGTGAGGCCTGGTCCGCCTGGTCCGCCTGGTCCGCCTGGTCCGGCTGGTTCGGCTGGTTCGGTTCGAGCTCGGTCAGGATGCGCTCGAGTTCCTCACGCGATGCCCGGTTGTCGGGCTCGGGCTGCTGGGGATCTTCGGCGGCGGGCTCGGCCCCTTCCTGGTGGCCACCCTGCAACTGGTCCGGGGCAGGCTGGTGCTCGAGCACGGCTTCCGGCAGGATGTAGCGCTGGTCTTCCAGCTCGATCAGCTTGCCAGAGGCGAACAGCACCCCGAACCACCCCTGGGCCGTCCGAACCCGGTCACCCGGCCGAACATCGAACCTGGGCGCGGCGAGTTGGCTCGAGGGGGTCTCCACTCGCGCCTCGGCCACCCGAGGCAAAAAACCAGCATCCACCGAACGCTCTCCGGCCAAGAGCCACAGAAAGTATCTGCCAGGCGAGTGCCTTTCCCCCTTGGCGTTACCGTGCGTTTGAACATGCACGGCAAACCTGCCGAAGACCTCGAGCTGCTCTGTGCTGTAAGTTTCGGACCAGGCCGGAAAGCGGTCTTTGTGCTGGGCAAGCTCGGACCAAGCCCTTGCCTTTTTTTGAAGATACTCGAGGGGGGTTGGGGGTGGCTTATCTACTGCCTCCCCCTCCTTCTTTAACTCCTTCTTTACTCCTTCTTGAGCAGATTCGGGGCTCGGTTTTTCCCGCTTCACACGTTGCTTTGAGGGCCCTGTCTGAGCCAGTTTCGCGTCTTTTTCTGTAGGAACGCACGAAGTATTTGTGGGAAATGCACGACAAGCCTCTTTGCACTTTGCCTCAAAGTCCACGACATTCTTGACGCTATAAACCACGACACGTCCGTCGTGATCTTCGGGCATGAACCGCTCTATCAGCGGCGGGTGAGCGTGCCCCTTCTCGCTGCCCTGAAGCCAGTGCAAGGCCCGCTCAACCTGCCGGTCTGTGAGCCCCAGCGCCTCGGCGATCCTGTTCGCGCTGGCCCAGTGAACGCGAAAGTTGGCTTTGGCCATCAGGTACAGCAGGACACAGCCAGGTGTCCCACCGATCTTCAAGCCAGCCTCAAACCCCGCCGCGCCCAGGACTACGAAGCTACCCGCCGGACGTTTGGCCACGGCGTGTACCTCGAGCCATCTGGTAAGCAGCCAAACAGTTGCAGGGGTGCCCTACGCCCATCGTGGCCCCCATCACGCCGCCCCGACCTGGATCCGGTGACTCTGGTCCTCAGAGACCGAGGTCAAGCCCGCCGCGAAGCGTTCAAGGGCCCCGATAGGGATCTTCTTCCACCCTCGAGGGGTTTCGATAGCGGGCAGCACTCCCGTCGCGATGAAGTGGATGACGGTGCTCCGGTCAACGCCCAGGTAGTTTGCGGCATCCTGCACGGAAAGCAGCTTTTTCTCGTGCAGTGCCTTCTTTGTTTGCGCCATATTTGCTCCTTGTGGCGCTCGAGCCCCCACAGGGAACGCATAGACACAACCGTTTACGAGGTTGTACTATGCTATAAGACTCGAGCCTTTGATGGGTTTCAGTCAGTGAGTGCGACCCCGCCGCCAAGCAATGGGTCGCGCTCTTCTTTTGGTGTCGGCCTGACCAGTCCAACACCAGTCCCCGGGCCATCCCTGGGGAACGCCTTAATCATAAGAGTTGGATTTAGATAAATCAAGACAAATAATGTCTGGGACGACGAAACTATAACGTGTTATAAGTTGAATACACTGAGTCATGGGCCGGCCTGAAGGTCTACCGACAAGCTACCGACAAGCCCGCCCAGGTACACCCCATCCCACCCCCGCCCCTCACAAGTAAGACTCGATCTAGACGCGCTTTTCTCAACTTATCACGGCCTATCAAGAGGGCGGGAATCAACGAATGGTCGCAGGTTCGAGCCCTGCTCGCGGAGCCAAGAGAGTAACAGCACCAAGCAATCCCCGGCTTACTCAAGCCGGGGAGTTCGCTTTAACCGAAACCTACGGCCCCACCAGCGGCAGGCGCACGGTCGCTACTGTGCCCCGGCCCAGCTCGCTCTCGAGGCGGATGCTGCCGCCGTGCTGGGCCACGATAGACTCAGCGATGGAGAGGCCCAGGCCGGTCCCCCCAGGGTCGGGGCCGCGGCGGCGGGCAGGGTCGGCCCGGTAGAAGCGCTCGAAGACGTGGGGCAGGTCTTCGGGGGAAATCCCCACCCCGGTGTCGCGCACGCGGAACTCGGCCCAGTCCTCCACCGAAGCCAGCTCGAGGGTCACGCTGCCGCCGGGCGGGGTGTACTTGAGGGCGTTCTCGAGAAGTTGCAAGGCCAACTGCCTGAGCCGGTCGGGGTCACCCAGCACCAGCACGGGCGCACTCAGCTCGGCCGCCAGGCGGTGGCTGTCGGCCAGGTGGCGGGCCTCGGCGCAGGCCCAGCGCAGCACCTCAGCTAAGTCGAGGGGCTGTAGGCGCAGCGCAGCCCCGGCGTCGCCCCGGGCCAGGGCCAGCATGTCGGCCACCAGCCGCCCAAGCCGCTGGGCCTCGCGCCCCACTTCCTCCAAGGCCGCCTCGCGGTCGGCCTTCTTCATCCCCTTGAAGCGGGCGAGCAGCTCGAGATTGCCCTGGATGGCGGTGAGCGGGGCGCGCAGCTCGTGGGCTGCGTCGTTGACGAAGCGCTTCTGGCTCTCGGCGAGGCGGCGGTAGCGCTCCTCCGAGGCCCGCAGGCGCTCCTCGGCCCGCTTACGATCGGTGATGTCCTGGAGGGTTCCGAACATCTTGATCACCACCCCGGTCTCGTCGCGCAGACCCTCGCCGGTGCCGACGACCCACCGCTCGCCCGCCGGGGTGAGGACACGGTACTCGGCGGGCACGGGACGGCCCTCGAGCCGGGCCTGCTCGGTGGCCGCAGCCACCCGGTCGCGGTCGTCGGGGTGAACGAACGGAAAGATGTCGTACGCCGATACATCCACCCGGGGCGGCTCCAGCCCCAGGATGTCGTAGATCTGAGCCGAGCACTCGACCGCGTTGTTGCGCAGGTCCCAGGCCCAGCTCCCCACCTTGGCCATGCGCTGGGCCTCGCTGAGCCGCCGCTCACTCTCGCGCAGCTCGGCCTCGGCCCGCTTCCGCTCGCTGATGTCCGCCGAGACGCCCACGATCCCGATCTGCCGCCCCTCGGCGTCGAAGATGGGCGAGTCGGTGACCAGGGCCGGGAAGGCCGTGCCGTCCTTGCGCCGCACCTGGAACTCCCCTGCCCAGCTCTGCCCGACCCGCAGTGCCGCCATGATCTCCTCGGCCTGGCCCCGGCTGAGCTCGGTCGGGGTCAGCTCGTGGATGGGCATCCCCAGCGCTTCTGCGGCGCTCCAACCGTACAGCCGCTCGGCGAAGCGGTTCCAGTGAACCACCCGGCCCTCCAGGTCGGTGGCGATCACCGCCTGATCGACGGCGTTCAGCAGGCTGGCCTGGTAGCGGATGGTCTCGTCGGCCCGCCTGCGCTCCGTCGCGTCAAGCACGGCGGCCACCAGGCCCAAGAACTCGCCCCGCGGGCCGCGCAGCGCCGTTACGCTGCTCTGGACGGGCAGCACCGAACCGTCTCTGTGCTGGCAGTTCTTCTCGATCACGAAGTCCGGCCCGCCTGACGCCAGCCGCTCCATCGCCCTGCAGACGGCCTCGAGGCTGCTGGAGTGGGTGACCTCGAGCACGCTGCGGCCGAGCAGCTCGGCCTCGGTGTAGCCCAGCATCTCACACCAGCGGCGGCTGACCAGGGTCATGCGGCCCTCGGCGTCGGTCTCCACGATTCCGGCAGGCGACCGGTCCAGCACCCGCCGCAGCCGGGCCTCGCTGTCACGCAGGGCGGCCTCGGCGCCCTTGGCCGCGGGCATCTCACGGGCCGCCGGCTCTGCAGGTTCGGGCGAGGCAGGCGGGTTCTGGGGGGAGGCTCTGGTGTTCATATTACGGTGATCTCGAGGCGCGGCCCCTGCCGCCCGACCCATGTTAGCGGCCCCGCGCCCTCCGCGCCCCGTTGGCAACCGCCGCGTTGCCGATCGACCTGCGGCCTCCCCGGAACAGCGTCGCACAGCGGGAAGAGCAATACCATCAACCTGTGCAACATATGGGGGCAAGCTGAGGTTTGGCTGAGTCCCGGGGCGGCCGTCTGGCACTCAGCCTCCGCTCGGCTGGGGCAAAGGCCCGGCTCAGGGCCAGGGTTGAGGCTCTTGCAGGAGGTGAGCAGGTGAGCACAAACCCACGCCAGGCCGCGCAGGCGGCCAGAACCGCCGGAGCCTTCACATATAGCTACCGGCCCGCCGAGTCCGCGCCCCCGGCCACCCGGCCGACGCCCCGTGACCCGCACCCCTTCCTCCCGCCCGCGCAAACCGCCAAGGAACTGCTCGAGGAGTTCGGGGCGGCCAAACGCCGGGGTGACCTGGCCCGTCTGCGCGAGGTCTGTGCCGAACTCGAGCGCGGCTGGAGCCACCCCCCAGTCTGGCGCAGCGGGCGCAACACCCTCGCAAGCCAGCGCAACCGCCTCTCCCCCTGCGTGCGCTACATGGGCGGCGGGCCGGAGCAGGAGTACTACCGGGCCTTCCTGCAGGCCGTGCTCGACCCCGAGTACCGGCGGCTGGCCGGGCGCGGGCTGTCCTAGGCGCGGAAGCATACCTCGCCGCCCTTCATCACCAGCCTCAGGTGCTTGTCTGGCCGGGTGAGCACCGTGATGTCGTCGAGCGGGTTGCCCTCCACCGCGATCAGGTCGGCGTGGGCCTCGGGCGCGACGACGCCCAGCCTGCCCTCCTGCCGCAGGAGCTGCGCGGCGTAGAGGGTGGCGGCGCGGATCACCTCGAGGTTGGGCTGCACCTGGGCGCGGATGGCGAACTCCTCGAGCTGGTGGCGGTGCATCTCGCCCAGCAGGTCGGTGCCGTAGGCCAGCTTCACTCCCGCCTTATGGGCCATCTCGAGCGCCCCCAGACCTTTGTCGAGCACCAGGTAAATCTTCTCCTCCAGGGCCTTGGGCAGGCCCGCCGAGACCCCCTCTTTGGCGAGGGCCTGATAGGTCACCAGCGTGGGCACCATCCAGGCGTCGTGCTTTAAAAACAGCTCGACGCTGCTGTGGTCGATCAGGTTGCAGTGCTCGAGGCTGCGCACCCCGCACTCGATGGCCCGGTTGACGGTGCGGGCAGTGTAGGTGTGGGCCATCACGTAGAGGTCGGCCATCTCGGCCTCCTCCACGGCGGCCCGGATCTCCTCGAGGCTGTACTGGTCGTTGGTCAGCCGGTCGGTGGGGGAGGCCACCCCGCCACCCAGCATCAGCTTGATGTGATCGGCCCCGCGGCGCACCTCCTCCCGGACGGCGCGGCGCACCTCGGGCACCCCGTCAGCAATGACCCCAAAGCCCACCGGGCCACTCACCGTCTCCACCACGCTCTCCCCCGCCCCCCTCGAGTCGCCGTGCCCGCCGGTCTGGCTCAGCGCCCGCCCGCAGATGAACAGGCGCGGCCCCACCATCCGACCCTCGTTCACCGCCCGCTGCATCCCGATGTCGGCCCCCGCTGCGTCGCGCAGGGTGGTGAAGCCGCGCAGCAGCATCTCCCGCATGATCTGGGCGGCCCGTAGGGCGTTGTAGTGCGGCGAGGTGTTGACCAGTTCGCGGATGTTGGCCGTCCAGGCCATCACGTGCACGTGGGCGTCGATCAGCCCCGGCATCAGGGTCTGGCCGCCCAGGTCGAGCGTCTCGACGCCCTGAGCCCTGGCCTCGGGCGCCTCGGCGCTCATTGGCTGAACCCGCTTGATCCTGCCGTCCTCGAGCACCACACACTGCTGAGGGGTAATCTGGCCGCTTTGGACGTCCAACACGCTGGCGTTGTTGAGCAGGGTGAGTTTTGGCATGAGTGAGTTTATCTCGAGCCGCCCTCAAGCACCGCCAGGGTGATGCTGGCCTTGGAAACCAGCTTTTCGGCAAAGACCTCTGACTCGACCACAGTGATGCTTCGGCCCGCCTTGAGCACCTGGGCGCGGCAGCGCAGCCGCTCGCCGGTCGCTGGACGAAGCAGGTTGATCTTGAACTCCACAGTCAGCACGTACTGCCCCGGCAGCACCAGCGTGGAGGCCGCGCAGCCCCCGGTGTGGTCGGCCATGGCGGCCTGAACGCCCGCATGGACAAAGCCTTCCTGCTGCTGGTGGTGCGGCTGAAGGATGATCTGGGTCTCGCACCAGCCCTCGCCCGCATCAAGCAGCTCGAGGCCAATGTGCTTGCCAAAAAGGGCGGTGTTGAAGACGCGCTCGAGTTCTCGACGGTTCATAGGTTGTGGAGTGCGCTCGAGCGAGAGGTCTCGAGGCCAGAAGTGCGGTGCGTAAAACGAACCCTACAGGGCTTCCCTGTTACAGCGAGTTCCGCTTCTCTTCGTCCACGAAGACGCGGCACAGCTTGTTCTGCTCGAGCGAAAGCTTAGAAGCTGCTTGAATACCCACCATCATTCCAGCGCAGTCGAGTGCCTTCACTTCTTGAGCGAATGCAGCAAGCTTATATCTGCGCCGAAAGGCATGGTAGCCATTCTGAATCAAACCAGTACAGGCTCTTCGTACACCCCGAACACCGCCCGCAGCTCGTCCATCATCTCGCCCAAAGTGGCATAGGCCATCGCGCACTCCACGAAGGCGGGCATGGTGTTGCGGCCCTCCTTGGCGGCCTGGCGCAGCCCCCCCAGGGCCATCTGCACCGCCAATGGGTCGCGCTCGGCCCGTACCCGGGCCAGCCGCTCAGCCTGCACCCGCTCCACGGCGGGGTCGATGAGCTGGATGGGCACGCTCAGCCCCTCGTCCTGGAAAGCATTGACCCCCACGATGATGCGCTCGCCCCGCTCGACCTCCTGCTGGTAGCGGTAGGAAGCGTCGGCGATCTCGCGCAGGAAGTAGCCTTGGTCGATGGCCTTCACCACGCCGCCCATGCGGCGGATGTCGGTGATGATCTTCATGGCCTGGGCTTCCATCTGATCGGTAAGCCACTCCACGTAGTAGCTGCCCGCCAGGGGGTCGGCGGTGTGGGTGACGCCGGTCTCGTAGGCGATGATCTGCTGGGTGCGCAGGGCAATCTTGGCGCTCTCCTCGGTGGGCAGCGCCAGGGCCTCGTCGTGGGCGTCGGTGTGGAGGGAGTTGGTGCCCCCCAGTACCGCCGCAAGGGCTTGAATGGCCACCCTCGAGATGTTGTTGAGCGGTTGCTGGGCGGTGAGCGAGACCCCGGCGGTCTGGGCGTGGGTGCGGAGCATCCAGCTGGCCTCGCTCTTGGCGCCGTAGTGTTCGCGCATCTGCCGGGCCCAGATGCGCCTGGCCGCCCTGAACTTGCAGACTTCCTCGAAAAAGTCGTTGTGGGCGTTGAAGAAGAAGGAGATGCGGGGGGCGAACTCGTCGATGTCGAGGCCGCGCTTGAGGGCCCACTCCACGTACTCGAAGCCGTCGGCCAGGGTGAAGGCCAGCTCCTGCACCGCCGTGCTGCCCGCCTCGCGGATGTGGTAGCCCGAGACCGAGATGAAGTTCCATTTGGGCACGTGCTTAGGCCCCCACTCGAAGGTGTCGATGACGAGCCGGGTGGAGGGCTCTGGCGGGAAGATGAACTCCTTCTGGGCGATGAACTCCTTGAGGATGTCGTTCTGGATGGTGCCGCCCAGCTTGTTCCAGTCGTGGCCGCGCTTCTTGGCCGCCGCCAGGTACATGGCCCAGATGGCATTGGCCGGCGAGTTGATGGTCATGGAGGTGGTGACCTGCTCGAGGTCGATGCCCTCGAACAGCAGCTCCATGTCGGCCAGCGAGGCCACCGCCACCCCACACTTGCCCACCTCGCCCCGGGAGAGGGGGTGGTCAGAGTCATAGCCCATCAGGGTGGGAAGGTCGAAGGCGGTAGAGAGACCGGTCTGGCCGGCCCCCAAGAGTTTCTTAAACCTCTGGTTGGTCTGCTCGGCGGTGCCGAAGCCGGCAAACATCCGCATGGTCCAGAGCCTCGAGCGGTACATCGAACCGTAGACCCCGCGGGTGTAGGGGTACTCGCCGGGGTGGCCGAGCTTTTGGGCGGGATCGAAGCCCGCCGTGTCCTCGGCGGTGTAGAGCGGCTCGGGCGCGATGCCCGAGAGGGTGGTGTGGGCGACCGGGCGCTGGGGCATCTTTGCCAGGGACTTGTTATAGGTCTCCCTGGTCCAGTCGTTCTTGCTTCTGGGCTGTGCCATGCCCCTGATTCTATAACGTTTTTCGTGCAGCAGAGTGTCATTCCGTGGGATTTTGGCTCGATCTGAAAGGGCGGAACCGGCCCCGCCAGGCCACACCCCCTGATGGGGGAAGCGTTACGTAATCGTGGGCTGGTTTCGGTGGCCCAAACACAGTTGATAAATGTGATCAGCACACATCTCAAGACTAATTTGGGGCGCACCGCCGCCATGCTCGAGCCACGTTTACCCTCGGCAATCGGGCAACAACTGACGTTGAAAAACAGAGTGGTGATATGTAATCTAAACACTGTTAGAGCGGCGATGATGCTTCACACCCCAATGCGGGCGTCAAGGGGGGAAGCGGAGCCAGTGACGCGACCGGCTCGAGGCAACCCTTAACTCAATCTAAGGCGACCTCTGAGCAAAAACTCGAAGGGGGTCGTTTTGTTTTCGTTCTACTCTCTCCCCAAAATTAGACCACGCGCCCGATCCTGGTGGGGTATGGCGGCGGTCGGCCTGTCCATCGTCGAACTCCTGGGGGTGGTGGCCATCCTGGCCATCCTGCTCACCATGGGGGCGGGCTTCCTGCGCACCGACCGCACCTCCGTCAGCCAGGCCGCCCAAGGGCTGTCGTCCCAGATCCAGCGGGCCAGGCTCGAGGCCATCCGGCGCAACACCTTCGCCGGGGTCTGCTTCAGCAACACCGGCAGCGGCAGCTATAGCCTCCGCACGGCCAGCCTGGCCACGGGGGTCTGCCCCAGCGGAACCCTCATCACGGAGATCCGCATGGGCCAAGACACCTTAGGGCAGGTTCGCCTTAGCAACGAGGGCGGCAGCGGGTTTAGCGGCATTGTGTTCAACTCGCGCGGCATGGTCAGCGGGGTCGCGACCACCACCGTCACCCTGCGCAACGCCGCCAACAACTTTTCCAAACAGGTGGTGGTCAATCCTCAAGGGAGGGCCAGCGTACAATGAAGTCTCAAGGTATCACCCTGGTCGAGTTAATGATC
>JANRLD010000082.1:0-24678 GCA_033762915.1 Meiothermus sp.
TGGCCTTTTCGTGTCTCGGCCAAAGCCACGGCTTCTCGTTTGAACTCGGCGGTGTACACCCTCCGTTTTCCTTTACTGTTGCTCATACTGCCTCCTATTCTGGAGGCTTATCCTCTACTCAACAATTTCGGGGTAATTTCAATTCTGTTTACGAGGGCGAGAGCGCCGCCTCGAGCTGCACTGCACTACTCGAGCCAACTACTGCTCAATATTCGCCTTGCGGGCCTCGAGCCAGTTCATCAGTTCCCCCTCTGGCCCCATACAGCCATGTGCAGTCCACTGCACGTCAAGGGGGTGTAGTCTAGGGCCATGCAGGGACTTATTTGGCGGTTGATCCTCAATACGGCGGCGCTCTGGCTGCTCACCCAACTCTACGGAGGGGTCTTCTTCGCGTCCGGCAGCCAGTTGGTGGATTACCTGGTGGCAGGGCTGATCCTGGGCGTGGTCAACGCCTTTATCCGCCCGGTGTTGCTGTTGTTCACGTTGCCCATCAACTTCCTGACCCTGGGGCTGTTCACGTTGGTAATCAACGCGGCGGTGCTGCTGCTGGTCTCCGGGCTTACCAACCTCGAGGTGCGCACCTTCGGCGCAGCCTTCCTCGGCGCGATCATCCTCTCGGTCATCAGCTACGCCCTGAGCATGGTCTTCGGCTCGCCCGAGCGGGAGCGGCGAAGGTAGAACCGGGGCCTGGTGCCTCACTGCCCCGTATAACCCCTTCGGGTTCCCATATAATCCAGCCGTGGCCGTCCGACCCAAAACCCTCGACCGTCGCGCCGAAATCTTGCAGGCGGCCAGGGCCGTGTTCGCCGAGAAGGGCCTCGAGGCCGCCAAAATCTCGGAGATCGTGGCTCGAGCGGGGGTGGCGCAGGGGACGTTTTATCTGTATTTTCCCTCCAAGACTTCGCTGGTGGAGGCGCTGGCCTCGGAGGCTTACGGGGCCATCCTCGACTCGCTCAAGGCCGCCAGCGTGGGCAAGGCCACCTACGCCGAGCGGCTCGAGGCCATGATCCGAGCGGCCTTCGCGGCGGGGCGGGGCTTCGACGACGTGAACGCCATCTTGCAGATGGGGGTGGCGCTGGTCGAGCGGCCCGCCGACTGGCAGCGCTACCTCGAGCCCTTCGACCAGTTTCTGACCGAGTTCGTCCGGCAGGGCATGGCGGCGGGGGAACTCGAGCCCTCCCTCAACCCCGAGCGAACCGCCCGCCTGCTCTTCCTCACCGTCAACGCCGCCATCGACGAGTGCTTCACCTTCCACCCCGAGCAAGACCCCGAAATGTTCGTACTCGAGACGGTGGGCTTTGTGCAGCGGGCGCTGCTGAAGCGGTAAAGGGCGCTCACCCCGCTCCGGCGACCAAGCGAGGCAGGCCCTTGCCCCCGAGTTCACCGCCACGGCAGATTTCGATCTTCCCGGCAGCAACCGTGGGGCCGCGCACTTGACCTAAACCTTGCCTCGAGCTACCCTATTTCCCAATATGACTGACAGTCAGTCATAATCTCGAGGAGGCCCGAATGTCCCCAACCGTGAAGCGCCCCCCCAATCTCCGAAACCTCTCGGCCCAGCAAAAGCTGGCCCTCCAGGCCACCGGCGGCGACGTGCTGGCCTACTTCCCGCACGTGGCGCAGCACTATGGCGACGTGGTCGACATCAGCTCGGACAACTGGCAGTCCTACCTGCTCTCCCACCCCGAGCACATCGAGCACGTCCATGTCCAGACCGGCCGCATCTTTGACAAGGGCTACGGCGGCGACCCGATGCTCGACGCCCTGTTCGGCAACGGGATCATCGTCAGCGAGCGGGAGTTCTGGCTGCGCCAGCGGCGGATGATCCAGCCCGCCTTCCACCGCGAGCGCATCGCAGGCTACGCCGAAGTCATGACCGCCTACGCCCTGCGGATGGTGCAAGGCTGGGAGCCCGGCCAGACCCGCGACGTCCACGAAGACATGATGGCGGTGACCCTCGAGATCATCCTCAAGACCCTTTTCGACACCGAACTCGGCGACCAAACCGCCGCGATGGGGCGCATCATGGACGGCGTGCTGGGCGGCATGGCCGAGATGCAGACCCAGGACCCCGCCGCTTTCGCCCGGGGCCAGGGGCGCTTCGGAGACTCGATTGCCGGGCTTAACGCCTTCACCGCCCGGGTCATCGCGGAGCGCCAAAACAACCCTCGAGACACCGGCGACCTGCTCTCCATGCTGCTGGCGACCCGCGACGATGACGGCAAGGGCATGGACGACCAGCAGATTCTCGACGAGTGCAAGAACCTGATCATGGCCGGGCACGAGACCACCTCCAACACCCTGACCTGGACCTGGCTGCTGCTCTCACAGAACCCCCAGGCCGAGGCCAAGCTGCACGCCGAACTCGAGGCCGTGCTGGGGGGCCGGGCACCAACCATGGCAGACCTGGGGCGGCTGGAATACACCAACTGGGTGATCAAGGAGGCCATGCGGATCTACCCACCGGTCTTCGGGGTGAGCCGGGTGGCCGCCCGCGACACCGAAATCGGGGGCTACTTCGTCCCCGCCGGGATGACCCTGCAGATGAGCCAGTGGGTCGTCCACCGCGACCCCAGGTGGTTTGCCGAGCCCCTGGAGTTCCGCCCCGAGCGCTGGGCCGACGACCTTGAGAGGCGCATCCCCAAGTACGCCTACTTTCCGTTCGGCGGCGGCGCGAGGATGTGCATCGGCAACAGCTTCGCCCTGATGGAAGCCCCCCTGATTCTGGCCACGGTGGCACAAAAGTTCAGGCTCGAGGTGCTGCCCCAGGAGGTCGTGCTCGAGCCCTCCATCACGCTGCGCCCCCAGCACGGGCTAAAGGTGCGGCTCGAGCGGCGGTAGGGCAAAAACAGCCAATACGGTAGCTTGGGGGCCGTGCGGGCGGCAAGAAACCGCCCAAACCTTAGCGCCCCCTGCCCCCCTGCTCCCCCGCCCGCACCTTGCCCGAAAGCAGCTCTCGAGCGTGCCCCAGCGCGGCCTCCGAGTAGCTCCCAGAGAGCATCCGGGCCAGCTCGCGCACGCGCCCATCGCCGTCCACAGCCTCGACCTCGACCCGGGCCCCGGCCTTGACCACGCGGTAGTGGGTCTGGGCCTTGGCGGCAATCTGGGCCAGGTGGGTGACCACCAAAACCTGGCGTTTTTGGGCCAGCTTGGCCAAGCGGTCGGCGACTTGCCAGGCGGCCTCGCCGCCCACGCCCGCGTCCACCTCATCGAAGACCACGGTCCCAGCCTCGGAGCCGGTGAGCAGGGCCAGGGCCAGCATCACCCTCGAGAGTTCACCGCCCGAGGCAGCCTTCTCCAGCGCGGCCTCGGGCATGCCAGGGTTGGCCGAGAAGAGGAGCTGGACTTCCTCCAGGCCCTCCGGGCCGGGCTGCTCGAGGGGACTCAGCCCCACCCTGAAGCGGGCCGAGGCCATGCCCAGGCCAGCGATCTCCTTGGTGGCGTTGTCCGATAGGGCGGCGGCGGCCTTCTCGCGGGCAGCGCTGAGGAGCCTGCCCTTGGCCATCAGGTCGTCCCAGGCCTTGGCCTGTTGGGCTTTGAGCTCCTCCAGGCGATCCTCGGCGCCCTCGAGCAGCTTCAGTTCGCGCCGGGCACTGTCGGCGAAGGCCAGCACCGCCCCCAGGCCGGGGCCGTACTTGCGCTCGAGCTTCTCGATCAGGGCCAGCCGGACCTCCACCTCCTCGAGGCGGTTGGGGTCGGCCTCGAGGTTCTCGAGGTAGTCCTCCAGCTCCCGCGCCACCGCCCCCAGGCCGTCCAGGGCCACCTGCAAATCGGCGGCCAAGCCCTCGAGGCTGCGGTCGTAGCGGCTGGCGGCCTTGATCTCGCGCAGCGCCAGCGCCGCCAGCCCCGCCGCGTCGGCCTCTCCGCTGAGGGCGTTTGAGGCCGAGCCGACCCGCTCGCGCAGGGTCTCGAGGTGGCGCAGCCGCTCGGCCTCTTGCCCCAGGCTGACGTCCTCCCCCACCTGCAGCTTGGCGGCCTCAATCTCCTGGGTCTGGAACTTGAGGATGTCCAGGTTGCGCTCGCGCTCCCGGGCGGCGGCCTCGAGGCGCTCGATCTCGGCCAGAAGGCCCTGGTAGTGCGCATAACTGGCGCGGTAGGCCCCGAGCAGCTTGGCGTCGATCTGCGAGTCCAGCAGGCCACGCTGGGCCTTGCGGCTGCCCATGGCCAGGGCGGCGTGCTGGGCGTGGATGGCAAGGTGCTGGGCGGTTTCCTCGGTGAGTTCCTTGAGGCTGACCACCTCGCCCTCGATTCGGGGTACCGAGCGCCCGCCGGAGTAGCGCCTGGAAAGGCTGCGCCCGCCGAAGAAGGCCGTGACCAGCAGGGTGTCGGCACCACTTCTCAGCATCCCCTCGGCCTTCTCGCCCATCAGGAGCGAGAGCGCGTCCACCAGCACGCTCTTGCCCGCCCCGGTCTCGCCCGTGAGCACGGTCAGCCCCGCCCCGAACTCCAGCGCCACCCGCTCCAACACCGCCAGATTTTGCACCTCGAGCCGCTCCAACATTGCCCTATAGCCTAGCACACGGTTTTGTTCGGAACGTAATGTGTGTGTTACAGCGGTCCCCACCAATACCCCGCACCCAGAGACCCCGACGTGCGGGGTATCTAACGTCCGCTTTAGCACATTGCCACCCGAGGCGTAAGGGTGGGAACCGCAGTAGGGCGGGCACCTGCCGACGGCAGTTAGCGTCAGGCCTACGGCCAGTCGCGCAGCGAAACCCGAGCGCGGGCAGATCCGGCTCGGCTGCGGGAGGTTCTTTCTGAAAACGGTGGATAGAAAACGCCCCCTCTCCGAAGCAAGAGGGGGCGCCGGCTCGAGGGCCCTCAATCCGCCGAGGCGGGGAAGCTCGAGTAGTTCTCGACGTAGCTCGCCCAGGCCGCCGGGCGCACGCCCTTGGCGATCAGGGCTTCGGCAACGGCGTTCTTGAGTTCCGGTAGGCCGGTACCCTTGACCGCCGAGACCGGCAGGCCGCCGAGGCGCTCCTTAAGGAACTCGAGGTCGTAGCCGTCGGCGCGGTCGGTCTTGGAGAGCACCAGCAACCGCTGGCTTTCCACGCCCAGCTCGCCCAGCAACTCCTCGACGACCTGGTAGCGCTCCAGGGCCGCCTCGCTGCTGGCGTCCAGCACGTGCAGCAGCACGTCGGCGTCCTTCAGCTCCTCGAGGGTGCTCCTGAAGGCCTCGACCAGCTCGCCGGGCATGTGCCGGATGAAACCCACGGTGTCGGTAAACAGCACCTCGCCGATGCGCGGGAGGAAACCCCGGCGGGTGAGCGGGCGCAGGGTCGCGAAGAGCTTGTTCTCGCCCTCGTCGCCCTTCTTGGCGAGGGCCTGCATCAGGGTGGTCTTGCCCGCGTTGGTGTAGCCGACCACACCCACGATGGGGACGCCGGACTTGTCGCGCTGGCGGCGGGTCTCCTGGCGGCTCGCGCTGATGTCGGCCAGCTTGCGGGTCAGCTCGGCGATGCGGTCCTGCAGGCGGCGGCGGTCTACCTCGAGCTTGGTCTCACCCGGCCCCCGCGTCCCGATACCGCCCCCCAGCCGCGAGAGGTCTTTGCCCTGGCCCACCAGGCGCGGCAGCAGGTACTTAAGCTGGGCCAACTCGACCTGCACCTTGGCCTCCGGAGTGCGGGCGTGCTGGGCGAAGATGTCCAGGATGACCTGGGTGCGGTCCAAAATCTTAAGACCGGTCACAGCCTCGAGCTCACGGGCCTGGGCGGCGGTGAGTTCGATGCCGAAGATCAAGGTGGCGGCGTTCTGGTGGTAGGCGTGGCCGACCAACTCGTCCACCTTGCCGCGCCCGATGGCATAGCGGGGGTCGAGGCTGGGGCGGAACACCAGCTCCTTGTGGGCCACCACGGCCCCGGCGGTGCGGGCCAGCTCGGCGAGTTCGTCGAGGTCGACCTCGGCCTGCACGCCCTCGCCCTGGTCCACGCCCACCAACACGGCGCGTTCGCCCGAGCCGTCTTTAAGATCGAGTACCCTGGCCTGGCGGCTGAGTTCCTGCTCGAGGGCCGCTGTGGCGGCGCCAACGTCCCAGTCGGCGTAGTCGTGGTAGGGCCTCGGCGGCAGCAGGGTCCAGTCCTCTTCGTCGGCCTTGGGGGGCGACATCTGGGCGATGTGGAGCTTGCCGGGCAGCGCGGTTCCCTGCACCTCGCCGGGCACCACGTCCAGGGCCGCCATCACGTCGAGGCGGTTCAGGAAGAGCATCGAGAGGTCGGGCTTGGACAGGCCCCCGTCGCCCAGATGGGTGTGCAGCAGGCGGTAGCCCGAGAGGCGGGTCTCCACCAGCGCCGAGGGCGGCACGCTGACCTCCTTGGCGTCGCCCACCGCGACCTGGACAACCCTACCCGCCCTGTCCATGAGCAGGCTGACCGGCTTCTCGAGTTCGCTCGAGAGATCCGCCAGGGTGCGGGCGAGTTCGCTTGTGAAAAGCCGGCTGCTGCCGACGCGGCGGTTATAGAGGTTGGCTAGGCGCTTGCGCTCTGATGGCTTGAGGCCGTTGGTCTTGCCGAAGATTTTTTCCAAGTCTCCCCTCTCCGAGTCAGACGACAAACCCCCACTAAAGCCGGTCAGCCTTAGGGGGGGAGGTTCGCAGTCTCAACTTATTCTAAAGTATAGCACCACCCCCGTCAGGGTATGGTTATGTGGCTCACACGGCGCCACCCCGGGCTGCCCCCGCCGGATAGGGAGAGCGGTGTCTCGCGGGGCCGCAAAAGGCCGATCCCACGGGCCCACCAAATTTGCAAGATATTCAAAAGTAGGGAATAAAATGCGCCCAGATAGATAGCCATACATAAACTTCACCTATCCACTAAAGCGTTCGACCAACCAAGGAGGACTCATGGGTACGATACCGGGCTGGGTATGTCCGTTTCTCTGGGGGTTTTTAGGGGCCTGGCTCTTGGGCTGGCTGCTCCACGCCCTCTGGCGTCGTCGCCAGGTCGAGGTCGAGAACCAGCTGATCGAGTCTCAGAGCGAGGTCGGGCGCTTAAAGGCCGACCTCGGCTACGCCAAGGAGGCCCACACCCGGCTGGTGGCCTCGGAAAACGAGCTGAGCGCGCTTCGCCTCAAGCTGGCCGACTACGACAGCCTACACGACGAGTTGGGGGCGCAGAAAAAAGAGCTGCTCAGCGCTCAGGGGCGGATCAGTACGGTCGAGCTCGAGCGCGACAGGCTGCGCGTGGAGTGGGAGGGCAGGTACAAAGCTCTTGAAGCCGAGCGGGATGGCCTCGAGGCGCGCCTGGGCCAGGCCGAGGGGGAGCGCAACCGGTACAACCTTGGTCGCCTGGGCTTAAGTGGTGAGGCGGCCCTGCTGGGCAGCCAGGTCGGGGCCCTGCGCGCCGACCGCGACGAGCTGAACAGCGGCACCCTGCTGCTCCAGGGCGAGGTCTCCGCGCTGGGGGCACAGGTCAAGGCCCTGCGCGATGAGCGCGATGAGCTGAAGGCCGGCCTGGAGGGCCTCCGCGCCGAGGCCGCCGACCTCCAGGGGCGCCTGAACAAGACCAACACCGAGCGGCTGGCCTATGGGGGCGAGTTGGCGGTGCTGCGCAAGCAGGCCGACGAGCTGCGCGCCGACCGCGACGATCAAAAGGGCCAGGCCGCCGACCTGGGCGGCAAGCTGGCCGCGCTGGGCGGGATGGCCGCCGCCTTCGCCGCCCTCAGGGGCCGCTTTGGCAAGGAACCCGAGGAGATGGAGGCCCACTTCGCCGCTGTCATGGCAGAGCGCGACGAGCTGCGCGGCCAGATCGAGCGCTACAAGGGCGACTTCAGCGGCCTGCAGGCCCGCCACAGTGCGCTGGAGGCCGAGTCCGGCCGGACCAAGGCCGACCTCGAGGGCCGCCTCCGGTCGCTCGAGGCTCACCTCGACAAGATCCGCCAGGAGTGGGAAGGCCGGGTCAAGGCCCTGGAAGCCGATAAGGCCGGGCTCGAGGGCCGCCTCAAGGCCCTCGAGGAAGACCTGGCCCAAACCGGCGCCAATTACAGCGCCGCGCAGGCCCGCATCAGCGAGTACGAGGTTCAGCTGGCCCAGCACCAGGAGGACTCCGGGCAGATGGCCGCCAATTACGCCTCAGCCCAGGCCCGCATCTCCGAGTACCAGGCCCAGCTCGGCGACCTCGAGGCCAGCGCCAACAAGCTGAAGCTGGACTGGGAGGGCCGCTACAAGGCCCTCGAGGTTCAACTGGGGGCCGTCGGCGGCCAGCGCGACGGCGACAAAGCCGAGCTCGAGCTGCTGCGCAAGCGACTCGACGAGGCCGGCAAGGCTGGCAACGAGCTGGTAAACAGCCGCAACAAGCTGCAGGCCGAACTCGACAAGACCCGCGCTGATCTCAACCAGGCCCAGGGGGCCTACCAAGACCTCGAAGCCACCCGGCGCGAGTTGGCCGACCTCAGGGCCCGCTTCTCCAAGCTCGAGGAGGAGCGCGACTGGTTCAGCGGCGAGGTGAGCGGGCTGCGCCGCGACCTCGAGGCTGCGAACGCCCTGAAAGCCGAACTCGAGGGCGGCAAGGCCCGTATCGCCGCGCTGGAGGGGCAGCTCAAGGGGCAGGACGAAGACCTCAAGCAGATGGGCGAGAACTACAGCTCGGCACAGGCCCGCATCAGCGACTACGAGGTGCGTCTGGCCGAGTGGGAGCAGCAGGCCAAGGGACACGACCAGCGCATCGCCGAGTACGAGGGTCGCCTCGAGACCTACCAGCGCGACAGCCGGCAGATGGCCGACAACTACGCTGCTGCCCAGGCCAGGGTCTCTGATCTCGAGGCCCAACTGGGCGAGCTCGAGCTACGCAGCAGCGAGCGCCTGATGCAGTACGACGAACTGGCCGCCAGCTACGCCGCCGCTCAGGCCAGGGTCTCCGACTTCGAGTCCAAGGCCACCCTCGCCGTCCCGCCGCCCACCCCGGCCCCAAAGCCTGCCACGCCGCGCAAGCCGAGGGAGAAGAAGGAAAAGAGCGTCATCGGCTACCGGGTCACCCAGAGCCGGGTCTTCCGGGCCGAGGTGGTGCCCGAGGGCCACGACCCCTTGGGCGTGATCGAGGGCGTGGGCGGGGCCTACCAGGCCAAGCTGTGGGGGGCCGGAGTCCACACCTTCAAGCAGCTCTCCGAGACCCCCGCCGAGCGCCTGCGCGAGATCTGTGCTAAAGACCTGGAGTACGACGAGTGGATCGTGGAGGCGCGGCGCTTCATGCGCGGGGTCTACAAGCTCTCGCAAGCCACCCAGGGCGGCGGACGCAAGCGGGCCGACGACCTCAAGCGCATCGAGGGCATCGGCCCCAAGATCGCCGAGGCCCTCACCGCGGCAGGCATCGCCACCTTCGAGGAACTCGAGGCCGCCAGCGAGGGCCAGTTGCGGGCCGCGCTCGAGGCCGCCGGCCTCAGCTTCGCCCCCAGCATCCACACCTGGAGCGCCCAGGCCGCCTACCTGGTACGCGGCGACGAGGCCGGCTTCAAGGCCTACACCGACCAGCTCACGGCGGGTCGTGAGTAAGAGGTGACACATGACACGCCCCAGACTGTTCACCCCCTTCGACTGGATCATGGCCATCGGGACGCTGATCCTGATCGCCCTGATCATCTGGTTCTGCTTCATCCTGGGCGCACGCCCTGCCGGTGCGGCGGCCAGCCTGACCTCGCCCGCCGCCAACGCGGTGCTGGGCGGCAGCGCCGACTTCAGCGGCATCGGCCAGCCCGGCAGCCGCCTGCGCCTATTCCTCCAAGACCGTGAACTCACCACCTCGCCCCTGACCGTGGGGGCCGACGGTCGCTGGACGCTGCCCGCCGCCAACATCGCGGGCCTGGGCCTCCAGCCCGGCACCTACAACCTCGACCTCCGCACCGTGGACACCGCCGGGGCCACCCTGGCCTCCCAGAGCGTCCCCTTCCGCGTCGAGGCCGCCCCCGCCGCCGACCTCGCCATCTCCACCCCGGCCAACGAGACCGAACTCCCGGCGGGCTCCTTCACCCTCAGCGGCACCGGGACGCCGGGCGAGACCCTCGAGGTCTTCCAAGACGACTTCAGCCTGGGCACCGCCACCGTCGGGGCTGACGGCACCTGGAGCCAGCGCATCCCCTCGGTCGGGCAGGGTGGTGGGTCGTACACCTACCGCGTGGCCTCGACCACCGGCAGCGGGCGCGAAACCCAGACCCGCGTCAACTTCACCGCCGTCACCGCCGCCAGCGGCGCGGTCTGCGACCGCGAGTACTTCCTCTCCGTCGCCGACGGCCAGACCCTCTCCCAGCCCTTCCGCTTCGGCGGCGACGGCAGGGGCCAGGGCTACACCGTGACGGTCAAGCGCGGGGAGCGCACCGTGGGCACTCGAGAGATGCGGCTCGACGCCACCTGCGGCTGGGGCTACGACTCCCGCCCCGGCCCCGGCACCGTCACCTACGAGGTGCGTGAGGGGCTCAGCCGCGACGTTGACCTGAACGCCGCCCCGCTCTCCTCCGTCACCGTCACCATCAACGTGCGCTAAACACCCCAGCAGGAAAACGGGGGCTCGAGGGTACTGCTCGAGCCCCCAACCTTTTGGAATATCCGACGGCGGTTCGCAGCTTACGCCTGCATCGCAGCGCGAGGCATAAGGTGCCCCGCACATCCGGGCCTCGGCCTGCGGACATTCGCGGAAAGCGCTGTCGCCCCGCACGCCGGCCGCGGGCGAAACTCCGGGCAGGCTTGCGGCCGGGAGGTCGGGTAACACCTACGCGGGAGGTACATGGGAGCCCACCTGAAGGCGCGAAACCCGGCCAGGGCACCTCAGGGGGCTGCGCCTGCCGGCCGAACGGCACGGGCCACACCCAGCGTTCGGCGGGCGGTGTCTCGCCTGTACAACTTTTCATTTCTTTCGTACACTTTCGCTAGTGCAAAATTTAGCGACCAAGCGAAACCTCCCGGGGGTGCTCTGATGCCCTCCCTCGAGGCCACCTTCCGCCACCAGGAGATCATGGCGGTGCTCGCGCGGGACGGGCAGGCCCACGTCACCGCGCTGGCCGAGCACTTCGGGGTCTCCTCAGTCACGATCCGCACCGACCTGGAATACCTCGAGCACCAGGGCCTGCTGCGCCGCACGCGGGGCGGGGCGGTGCCCGCCGAGAGCAAGCGCTTCGAGCTGCCGCTGGAGGCCAGCCGCCAGATCCACACCCGCGAGAAGGAGCGCATCGGGGCCTACGCGGCGGGCCTGATCCGCGACGGCGAGACGGTGATCGTGGACGTGGGCAGCACCACCACCGAACTCGCCAAGGCCCTCTCCCCGGCCCTCAAGAACGTGGTGGTTATCACCAGCGCCCTCAATATCGCCCTGCTCCTGGAGTCCCACCCCGGCGTGACGGTAATCGTGACTGGCGGGACGCTCCGCCCCCTGCAGCACTCGCTGGTCAACCCCTACGGGATGCTGCTGCTGCGCGAGGTGAACGCCGACAAGACCTTCATCGGCTGCAACGGCATCCACCCCGAGAAGGGCATCACCAACACCAACCTCCAGGAGGCCGAGATCAAGCGGGCCATGCTCGAGGCCAGCCGCCAGAGCATCCTCCTGGCCGACCACACCAAGCTGATGCAGGTCGCCACCGCCCGCATCGGCCCCCTCGAGTCCGCCGACCTCCTCATCACCGACAAGAAGGCCGACGCCGGGAAGCTGGAAACGCTGCGGGGGGTCGGGCTCGAGGTGGCGGTGGTTTAGACGGGGCCAAAGGAGAGCAAGGTCAAGAGATAGGAGAAGAAACCGCGCACGCGGTTCCATCTCTCCTCTTTCCTCGCCCTTTGCCCTCTGCCCTGCTCCCTGTTCCCTCTTCGCCGGATTTACCCTTAGACTACGCTACGGCGCGGACAGACCCGCGGTTTCGGAGGCAAAGATGCTGGCAACTGGGATGGAGATTCTGTCGAAGGCGAGACGGGAGGGCTACGGAGTCGGGGCCTTCAACGTCAACGACATGGAGTTCGTACAGGCGGTGCTCGAGGCCGCCGACGAGGTGCGCAGCCCGGTGCTGCTGGCGCTCTCCGAGGGGGCCATGAAGTACGGCGGCAAGGCCCTGTTCATGCTGGTGCGCGAGATGGGCAAGGAGGCCCGGGTGCCGGTGTGCATCCACCTCGACCACGGCAGCAGCTACGAGAGCTGCATGAAGGCCATCCAGGCCGGCTTCACCTCGGTGATGATCGACAAGTCCCACGACGACGCCGAGACCAACGCCCGCGAAACCCGCCGGGTGGTGCAGACCGCCCACGCCCTGGGCGTGACCGTCGAGGCCGAGATTGGGCGGCTGGGCGGCGTGGAGGAGCACGTAGTGGTCAGCGAGGAGGACGCCTTCCTCACCAACCCCGACGAGGCCGCCTGGTTCATGGAGCATTCCGGCGCGGACTACCTGGCGGTGGCGGTGGGCACCTCACACGGGGCCTTCAAGGGCAAGGGCCGCCCCTTCATCGACCACGCCCGCATCGAGAAGATCGCCGCCAAACTGCCGAACAACCCCCTGGTCATGCACGGCGCGAGCGGCGTCCCCCAGGAGCTGGTCGAGCGCTTCCGTGCGGCGGGCGGCTCGATGGGCGAGGCGGTCGGCATTCACCCCGACGACATCCGCAAGGGTATCGCAGCGGGCATCGCCAAGATCAACACCGACACCGACCTGCGCCTGGGCTTTGTGACCAAGGTGCGCGAGCTGCTGGGCACCAACCCGAAAGAGATCGACCCCAGAAAGTTCCTCGGGCCTGCGAGGGACGAGATGAAGGCCATCGTGAAGGCGCGCATGGAGTTGTTCGGCTCGGCCGGTAAAGGGTAGTAGGGGCCAAGGAAGCAGGAGAGCGGTGAGCCCACCGCGAAAGCCCCTTCACAAAACAAGTGTCGTTCTGGCGCATAGCGCCGGGTCTGCGGGCTGCCGGGTGCGGCCCGCAGCTTTCTTAACCTGAAGCCTCCCCAAAAGGCCCGTGCTATAGCCCTTCTCTTCCCTCCCCCGCTCAGACCGCTGACCTGGGCGCGGCGAACACCGCCACCGTCCCCGGCCCGGTGTGGGCCATCACGGCGGCGCCAGCAGGACGGGTGCTCTCGAGCAGCACCCCCTCGAGCTTCATGGCCCGCCTCAGCTCCTCGATGGCTTCCTGGTCGTAGGTGTGGGCCAGGTGGACTCGAGCGCCCCGGGGAAAGTCGCGGTGAAAGCGATGCACCAGCTGGGCGATGCCGTGGTGCCAGCCGCGCACGCGCTCGGCGGGGAGCACCGCGCCGTCCTTGATCTCCAAGATCGGGAGAATTTTCAGCAGCGAGGCGATGAAGTGCTGAAGGCCGGAGATGCGCCCGCCCCGGCGGAGGTACTCCAGGGTGCGGGGCAGAACGTAGCCGCGCATCGCGCCCCGCAGCGGGGCCACCGACTCCTCGAGGCGTTCCCAGGCCGCGCCCGCCGCCAGCAGGCGCCTGGCCTCGTCGAGTACGAACTGCACGCCGCCGTTGATGCTGAGAGAATCCAGCACCTTCACCCGGTCGCCGAACCCCGCGGCCACGGCCTGGGCGGTGGAGTAGGTGCCGGAGAGCCGGCTGGAGACATGGACCGAGACGACGCGGTCGAACTGCCCCAGCAGCGAATCATAGAGTTCCTGGATGTCGGCCTGAGCGCACTGGCTGGTGGTGACCTTGGAGCCGCTCTTCTGAGCTGCGGCCACCTCGTCAGGCGTCAGCTCGAGCCAGTCGCGGTAGGTCTTGCCGTCCAGGATGATCTGCTGCGGGACGAGATAGATGCCCTGCTCCAAGGCCTCCTGCGGCGAGAGCCCTAGGGTGGAGTCGGCGACGAAGGTAGTCTTCACGGTTGCCCCCTGCTGGTTTGTGTTTGCCATGAGTATGTCAGATTCTGGCAAAAATTCCAGCACCTTGGGGGGGCTCGAGGTTGAGAGCGGGCTGAAACCGGGCGAATTCACGGTTGGGTAGTGGGCTGTGCCCACCGACCTGACGGCACCGGAGTGTTGGTGGGCACAGCCCAGCCCTACGACCACTGAAACTCACAGGCGGGGGGATTGGCCAATCCCCCCGCCCGCCCTCACCTCAACTCACAAGCTGTACGCGTAGTAGCCGTACAGCCCCGGCCCGGTGTGCGTCGAGATCACCCCGCCGATGGGCATGGTGGCCCGCTCCTCCAGCGGCAGCCCCAGCGCCGCTACCGCCGCCTTAAAGGCGTCTACATCGTGGATGTCGGCGTTGTAGAGGTAGTAGATGCGGATGCGCTGGCGGCCCTGGGCCCAGCTCCGCAGCGACTCGACAATCTCGGCCAGGGCCTTCTTATCACCGCGCGCCCGGCCCGCCGCCTCGACCTTGCCCTCGCGCACGGTCAGGATCGGCTTGATGCCCAGCAGGCCGCCCAGCAGGGCCTGCGCCCCCCCGATGCGCCCGTTCTTCTTGAGGTAGTCCAGCCCGGACAGGGTGAAGCGCACGATGTGGTCGGAGCGGATGCGCTCGAGTTCGGTCATCACCTCGGGCAGGCCCTTGCCTGCGGCCAGCATCTCATGCGCCCGCTCGACCATCATCCCCTCGCCCATGCTGGCCGCTAGGCTGTCGAAGACGGTGATCTTGCCGGGGAACTCCTGGGCTGCCAGGGTGGCCGACTGCACGGTGCCCGACAGCTTGGAAGAGATGTGGATCGAAAGGACGTGGTCGGCGCCTTGCAGCACCTTCTCGTAGGTGGCCTTGAAGTCGGCGGGCGAGGGCTGGGAGCTGGAGGGCATCCCGGCCCCGGCCTTGACGCCCTCGAAGATGTCGGCGGCCTTGATCTCGAGCCAATCCTTGCGCACCTTGCCCTGGAAGTTGACATATAGCGGGACGATCTCCACGCCCAGCTTGGGGGCCAAGGTCTGCATGTCGGAGGTCGAGTCGGTTACGATGGCGATTCTCATAGCGTTTCCTCAAGCGTTGAAGTTCGAAGTTGAAGGTCGACCGACACGGCGGCCAGCGCTCCATCCCCAACGGCTACTCTTCTCATTTCTCGTGGCGAAAGTCTAGCACAGCTTGGGTGAAAGGAAAATGTTGCCTGTGGCGGTTTTGCGGGCTCGAGTTTTGCACCAAGACCAAGTTTCTGCCAAACCCCACAGGATGGGCGCGCGACACCGCTGCCCACTCCTTGCCCCCCCTCGCCCAAAAGTGATACAGTTCTCGGCAGTGCTGCGGTATACCAATCCGCGCAAAATCCCCCAAAAGTAGCATGGAGTGGCGAACATGTGGCGTGTGCTGGCAACCGATGAGATGGTGTTGGGCGAGGTGAAAGACCCGAATGTGCGGCTGGAGTACAAGCCGGGCATGAAGCGCGAGGACATCCTGGCCGTGATTGGCCAGTACGACGCGCTGATCACCCGCAGCCGGACACAGGTGGACGAGGCGCTTCTGGAGGCAGGCAAGAACCTCAAGGTGGTGGGGCGCGGCGGCGTGGGGGTGGACAACGTTGACATCGAGGCCGCCAGCCGCCGGGGGATTCTGGTGCTGAACGTGCCCGAGGCCAACACCCGCTCGGCGGCCGAACTGGCCTGGGGCCTGCTGCTGGCGGTGGCGCGGGGCATCCCCGAGTCGGACAAGAAGATTCGCGACGGCAAGTGGGACCGGAAGTATCTGGGCCTCGAGCTCGACCGCAAGACCATCGGGATCGTGGGGATCGGACGCATCGGCGGGCAGGTGGCCAAGTTCGCCAAGGGCTTCGACATGCGGGTCCTGGCCTACGACCCCTACGTGCCCAAGAGCCGGGCCCAGACGCTGGGGGTCGAGCTCTTCGACGACCTGGCCGACATGCTGCGCCAGTGCCACTTCCTGACCGTCCACACCCCCCTTACCGAGGAGACCAAGGGCATCATCGGGCGGCGCGAGCTCTACCTGCTGCCCAAGGGCGCCGTGGTGGTGAACGCCGCGCGGGGCGGCATCGTCGACGAGAAGGCGCTTCTGGAGGTGCTGGAGGAGCATCACCTGTGGGGCGCGGGGATTGACGTGTTCACCGACGAGCCCCCCAACGCCGAACACCCGCTGATCCACCACCCCAGGGTGATCCATACCGCCCACCTGGGGGCCAACACCTTAGAGGCCCAGGAGCGGGTGGGCGAGGCGGTGGTGGACCGGGTGGTCGAAACCCTCAACGGCAACCTGGCCCACGCCCTCAACACCGGCTTTAACGCCGAGGCCCTCGAGGCCTTCTCGGCCTGGCTGCCCCTCGGCGAGGCACTGGGCAAGCTGTTGGCCCAGATCACCCACGGGCGGCCCCAGACCGTCGAGGTGTCCTACTACGGCGAGTTCGAGAAGAACCCCGATCCCATCGCCTCGGCGGTGGCCAAGGGGATGCTCAACCACTTCCTCGAGGAGGGCGCGACCAATCTGGTCTCGTCCCGCCCCCTGCTGCGCGACCGGGGCATGAGCCTGATCACCCGGCAAATCGAGAAGCCGCTGGACTACCGCCAAGTGATCGAAGTCAGCCTCGAGACCGACCGCGAGACCCGCAAGGTGCGCGGCGCGGTGCTGGGCGGCAAACCGCGCATCGTGGGGATTGACCAGAGCACCGTCGAGGCGGTGCCCAGCGGCTTTATGTTGGTCTGCATCAACCGCGACCAGCCGGGGGTGGTGGGTAAAGTCGGCACGCTCTTGGGCGAAAACAAGGTCAACATCGCCGGGATGCAGCTGGGCCGCGACAACCCTGGCGGCAAAGCCCTCTTCGTACTAGCGGTAGACGAGCGCCCGGCTGAAAGTGTGCTCGAGGCCATGCGAGGGCTGGATGTGCTCGAGCGGGTAGATTTGGCAGGGTTGTAGGTTCGAAACACCCATCAGCTACAACCAAGGGAAACCCCTCGGGTCGGCTTTGGCTCGAGCCATCACCGTATCGTTATCGTGGCCCCGAATATGGTGCAAAAAGGGGAATTCCTTGGGCTGGAACGAGACTTTTGACAGTGGGCGGACAGGCTCGAGACTGGCCCAATGTGGGTCATGAACAGTCCAAGGCCCAAGCGTGTACGGTGGCTGCACTGTAAAACTTGCTTTCGGCAGCACGTAGATAGTTCCCTGAACAAACGGGTTTAGAGCCAGTACGCTCTGGGTGATGGAAAAGAAGTAGCGCGGCTCCGAAAGTCTACCGCCTTCCAACTCGAAGCGTAGACAGCCGTTCAGAATCCGCATCGCTTACGATCCAAGAGTGCGTAGAACATCGGCCAAATCCCATCCGAAGCTGCAAAAACTGCCGTCTGCTGGCTAAAGGCATCGTCATCCTTGGCATTGGGTTCTCGAGGCTCGAATTCCTTAATGTTAGGGTTCACCCAGCCGTGCATCAACAAGCTCTTTTCCTCGCACAACCAGTCGAGAAACACCCATTTGGGAACTTCTAACCCATCTACCCAGCCTCCTCGAGCGGGCGCTATATGGGTTTGGTAAACAGCCTCGAGATGCCCCAAGTGGGACGGCTCGAGCTTGAATTCAGGCCGCCGCAGCCAGTATTCGGGAATGTCCATAGGTTCCAAGTTTACGCCAGACAAACCACGCTACAATGTGCCTGTGAACCTCAACTTCGGCAAACAGCCGCTCACTGTCAAGCCCAAACTCGAGTACGCCGAGCCTGCGAAATCGGCCCTCGAGCTTCAGACCCGCCTGGGCAAGGAGAAGGTTCTGCTGGACATGGCCCAGCGGCGCAACTACTCCTATGACGGCATCGCGGTGGGGGTGACGCCTGCGGCGGTGGTGCTGCCGGAGTCCACGGCGGACGTGGTGGAGACTGTGCGGTTTGCCAACGCGGTGGGGCTGCCGATTGTAGCGCGGGGGGCCGCCAGCGGCCTCTCGGGCGGCGCAGTACCTATTCAAGAGTCCATCGTGCTCTCCTTCACCCGCATGACCCAGCTCTCCATAGACCCCGAGGGCCGCAGCGCTACCGTGCAGCCAGGGGTGGTCACGCTCAAAATCTCTGAGGTGGCCAAGCCGCACGGACTGGTGTACCCGCCCGACCCGGCCTCCTTCCGCACCAGCACCATCGGGGGCAATCTGGCCGAGAACGCGGGCGGGCCGATGTGCTTCAAGCGCGGCGTGACCGGCGATTACGTGACCGAACTCGAGTTCGTGGACTACGCGGGCAAGGTGCATCGTGTAAAGCGCGACGCCTACGACGCGGTGGGGCTGCTGATCGGCTCCGAGGGCACGCTGGGTCTGATTACCCAGGCCAAACTGCGCCTCGAACCAATTCCCCGCTTCACCCGCACCCTGATGGCGATCTTTCCCGAAGTGGGCGCAGCTGCCGAGGCCGTTTCCGATGCCATCGCGGCGGGGGCGGTGCCGAGCAAGCTCGAGTTTGCCGACAACGGCTGCATCAACGCGGTGGAGAACTACATCAAAATGGGCCTGCCCCGCGAGGCAGGCGCGATCCTGCTGGTGGACACCGACGGCGACGACCCGGTGGTGGTCGAGGAGGAGCTGGGCTGGGTGGCCGAGGCCTGCCGCGCCCACGGGGCAACGGTGAAAATCGCTGCCGACGCCGCCGAGGCCGACGCGCTGTGGAAAGCCCGGCGCTCCATCTCTCCGGCCATCGGCCGGATCAAGCCCAAGCGTATGAACGAAGACATCGCGGTGCCGCGGTCTAAGCTGCCCCAGGTGGTACGCGAGATCGAGGCGCTGGGCAAGCAGTACGGCATCGCCCTGGTGCAGTTCGGCCACATCGGCGACGGCAACCTGCACCCCAACATGCTCTTCGACCCCGCCGTGGACTCCGAGGACCGGGTCTGGGAGCTGGCCCACGAGGTGGCGCGGGTGGCGCTGCGCCACGGCGGGGTACTCTCCGGCGAGCACGGCATCGGGATCATGAAGCGCGACTTCATGGCCGAGGCGGTGGACGCCGAGACGCTGGGCGTGCTGCGCCTGGTCAAGGCCGCCTTCGACCCCCAAAACCGCCTGAACCCCGGCAAGGTGCTGCCGCCGGAGGGGGCGGAAGGCTCGAGCGGTCATCCATAAGCAAGACTCCGCGCTGGAACGATGATTCGAATGGCAATCATGGCGTCATTCATACAGAATCTACGAGGTAAGACATGAGGAAAATCCTGGCCGCACTGGTGGTATTTTTATCGGCAGTTTTTGCTCAGACGCTCGATCTGGTCAAACTCGAGGACAGCTCGAAGATTTTCGTAGGTGCACTCAACGGCGCTATTGGTGACACACCGAACGCTATGGCGTATCTGCCTGGATATGGCCTCAACATCTCGTACCAGGCCTTCGAAGACAGATCTCAAGAGGTGCTACCTAAAGTTCGACTGGTGGTGCAGTTCGTGGGTGCGACAGTTGGCGGGCTTCCTACTGGGGAGTGGATCAGGTGGCCTACAGCACAACCGAAAGCCTGAAGCAGGGCTTCGTTTTACGCTTCAGCGTCGGCCAGCTTGGCGTTTTCGAGCTATACATAAACGGTATAAAACAGCCGTGAGATCCTTACCTGACACAAAAAACAGACTGTAGATCAGTCGCCTCTCGGGCTGAGTTACTCAACAGGGTACACCGCAGTGTAGGGCAGCACCGGCTGACCGAGCTCTCACATTAACCCCAGTTAAGTCATCCCCTTCACCAAATTCTGCACATTCCGCCGCTATACTTAAAATAATGAAGCGCGTTCTCCTGATTTCCATCGGCGCATTGACCGGTCTCCTGATGGGCTGGGTGGTGTTTGAGCGATACCAACAAACCCGAATTTTCTCTGGCGTGGTGGCGGCAGGGGTGCCGGTGGGCGGGCTGACCCTGGACGCAGCCACGGCCAAGATCGCCGAGACCGCCAAGGCCCTCACCCCGCCCAGCCTCACCCTCAAGGCAGGCGACCAGTCCCTCAGCGCCCAGCCCGCCGAGCTGGGCTGGCAGGCCGACCCTGCGGCCACGGCCGAGCGGGCCTTCGCGGTGGGGCGGCGCGGCTGGGGCGAGCGGATCGCTGCGCTGCGCGGTCAGGTGGAAATCCCCCTGGTAGCCAAAGTGGACGAGGCGGCCCTGAGGAACCGGCTAACCGCGATTGCCAGGGGCCTCGAGCGGGCCCCGGTAGAGGCCAAGATCGCCCTACAAAACGGCAAGTTCGCGGTCTCGCCGGACAAAAACGGCTTGGCCCTGGACATCCAGAGCGCCATCGAGGTCTACCGGGCCAACCCCGCCGCCTCTGAACTCGAGTTCTTCCCCAAACAGATCAGCGCCAGCGTGACGGCGGCCTCCTTGCAGCCGGTCGCCGACCGGGCCAACAGCCTACTGCGCCCCTTCACCCTGGTCTACACCCAGCCCAAGCTGCCGGGCGGCGGTAAGACCCTCACCCGCACCCTCTCCCCCGCCGAGATCGCGGGTCTGCTGGTGCTGGGCAAGACCGACGTGACGCTAGACGAGCAGGCGGTGAGCCGCCTGGTGGCCCGCCTGGCCCGCGCCAACGACCGCCAGCCGGTCGACGCCCGCTACGTGGTCAGCGCCAGCGGGCTGGACGTGCGGCCCGAGGTTCAGGGCTGGCGGCTGAACCAACCCCAGACCCGCAAACTCCTGATGGACGAACTGCTGAAGGCCGACCTGACCCTGGCCAGACTGCCGGTCTTCCCCAAGACCGCTCAAATCACCGTGGCCGACCTGCCCAAGGTCGACACCATGCAGCTCATCGCCGAGGCCACCACCTACTACGGCGGCTCGGCCTGGGAGCGCGTCAGAAACGTTCACGCCGCCGCCAAGAACCTCGACGGCTACATCGTCCCGGCGGGCGGGGAGTTTAATTTCAACGACGCCATCGGCACCATCAGCCCGGAGAACGGCTTCCAGGAGGCCCTGGTGATCTCCGGCGGACGCACCGTCAAGGGCATCGGGGGCGGGGTCTGCCAAACCTCCACTACCGCCTTCCGCGCCCTCTATCAGGCCGGTCTGCCCATCGTGGAGCGCAACCAGCACGCCTACCGGGTGCGCTGGTACGACCCCATCGTGGGCTACGACGCGGCGGTGTACCAGCCCTACCTCAACCTGCGGGCCACCAACGACACCCCCGGCCCCCTGCTGGTTCGCACCGACTTCACCAACTCCACCCTCACCGTCCGCCTCTACGGCATCCCCGACGGGCGGCGCGTAACCGTCAGCCGCCCCACCATCCTCTCGGTCACCCCGCACCCGCCCGCACAGTACATCTTCGACACCAGCCTACGACCCGGCCAGACCAAGCAGGTCGACTGGGCCGTCAACGGCTACCGTACCCGCATCACCCGCACCATCGTCAGTGCCTCGGGCCAAACCAGGGTGGAGTACCTCAACTCCAACTTCCGCCCCTGGCGCTCGGTCTTCCAGGTGGGACCAAACGCCCCCACCCAGGCCCGCCAGAGCCAGCCTCGAGGCGTAGAGGTGGTCTCGAGGTAGCGAGGTAGAGGGCAAAAAGCGGCAAAATCCACCCCATAGGGACGCACGGCCGTGCGTCCGCCCCCAAGATAAATATCTGAACTCGCTTCCGTCGCACTTGCCCCTGGAGCTCAGGGGCAAGTTTCTTCTATCCCGAGCTGACCCCAGCGAACCCTGCCGCCCTATAATCGGAGGCCATGAAGACCGTTCTGGCCTGCGCGGCCCGCCTCGAGCACGATTTCGAACGCTTCCGACAGCTCCACCCTGGCTTGCTCGAGCTGTACTCCGAAATCCACCTGGCCTGCCGGGCCGAAACCCTGTGGGAGCACACCGCCGCCTTCCGCGCCCTGCGCCGCGTCCACGTCACCGTCGCCGCGCCGGGTCAGCGCAACTGGCGGTTCCTGACCGTGCAGAAGGCCCTCGAGTTTCCCTGCGACCTCGTCCACTACGCCGACTTTGACCACCTGCTGCGCTGGTCGCTGAACAGCCCTGCCGAGCTGGCCGCGACCCTCGAGCAGTTCCGCCGGGCCGACTGCACCCTGGTCGGGCGCAGCCCGGCCTCGATGGCGCGCTATGCCAGGGCCATTACCGAGACTGAGGCCGTGGTCAACCAGGTGCTCTCGCACCTGCTGGGTCACCCGACCGACGTGTGCAGCGGGACTCGAGGCTTCAGCCGCCGCGCAGCGGAACATCTGGTGGCCCATAGCCGCCCCGAGAACGACCCCCTTGGCACCGACGCCGAGTGGCCGGTGCTGCTGCACGCGGCGGGCTTCGCGGTGCGCACGGTCTGGGTGGACGGGCTGTCCTGGCTGCTGCCCACCCACCAGGGAACGGGGGACGACGAGGCCAGCCAGCGGCAGCGCGAAGCCTACGACCAAGACCCCACCCACTGGGCTTTCCGGGTGCAGGTGGCCCGGCGGATCGTGGGCTCCGGCCTCGAGGCATTTAAGTGGGCAGCGGACCCGGCTCGAGCCGAACCCTAAATCCTCGAACAGGGCGCGGGCAGGGCGGGTTTTGCGCGTTTGTGACGCGAAAGTATACAAACCCATGACCTATGCGCTACACTATGAAGGTTGCGTCCGGGCCGTAGCCCGGCCCAATCCCCCTCGAAATCAGGACATTTACGCCTCGGGGAGCCCGGTTTGAAGGTCAGGTGTGGTTTGACAGTGGTCGAACGGGACGTGTGAGCGGCAGACCTGGAGCGTACAGCGGAGACTTATGGAACTCAGAAACATCGCCATCATCGCCCACGTAGACCACGGCAAGACCACCCTGGTGGACGCCATGCTTAAGCAGGCCAAGGCCCTCAGCCGCCACGACGAGGGCGGCGAGCGGATCATGGACTCCAACGACCTCGAGCGCGAGCGCGGGATCACCATCCTGGCCAAGAATACCGCCGTGGTCTGGAGCGACATCAAGATCAACATCGTGGACACCCCCGGCCACGCCGACTTCGGCGGAGAGGTCGAGCGGGCCTTGAGCATGGTTGACGGGGTGCTTCTGCTGGTTGACGCCGCCGAAGGCCCGATGCCCCAGACCCGCTTCGTGCTCAAGAAGGCCATCGAGGCCGGGCTCAAGCCCATCGTGATCATCAACAAGGTGGACAAGAAAGACGCCCGGCCCGACGAGGTACTCAACGAGACCTTCGACCTGATGGCCGAGCTGGGCGCGTCCGACGAGCAGCTCGACTTCCCCTACCTCTACGCGGTCGGGCGCGAGGGCACCGCCTGGCTGGGCGAGACCCCCAAGGCCGACCTGCAAGACCTCTTCCAGACCATCCTGAAGCACATCCCCGCCCCCCGGGTCGAGGAGGGCAGCTTCCAGTTGCGGGTCGCCAACCTGGACTACTCCAATTTCTTGGGCAAGATCGCGCTGGGCAAGGTGCACCGGGGCAAGGCCAAGAAGGGCGAGACGATTGCGATTGTGGGCGCGGAGGAGACCCGGCCCATGAAGATCGTGGCGGCCTTCACCCACCAGGGTTTGCAGCGCCTCGAGGTCGACGAGGTTCAGACCGGCGACATCGTGGCGATTGCGGGCATGGAGGGCGTGGAGATTGGCGACACGCTGGCCTCACGGGAGACCCCCGAGGCCCTGCCGCGCCTGGCGGTGGACGAGCCCACCATCTCCATCACCGTCACCCCCAACACCTCGCCCTTCGCGGGCCGCGACGGCAAGTTCGTGACCAGCCGCCAGATCCGCGAACGGCTGATGCACGAGCTCGAGACCAACGTGGCCCTGCGCGTCATCGAGGTGGCCGCCGATGCCTTCGAGCTGCACGGACGCGGCGAGCTGCACCTGAGCGTGCTCCTCGAGACCATGCGCCGCGAGGGCTTCGAGTTCAGCGTGGGCCAGCCCAGCGTGCTGACCAAGGTCGAGGACGGCAACATCCTCGAGCCCTACGAGTACCTGGTCTGCGACGTGCCCGAGTCCAAGTTCGGCCCCGTGATGGAGGTACTGGGCAGCCGCAAGGGCCAGATGGTACACATGGAGCAGGAGAGCGGGCGCATCCGCGCCGAGTTCACCGTGCCCGCTCGAGCCCTCTTCGGCTTCCGCACCATGTTCCTCACCCTTACCGGCGGCGAGGGCGTGATGAGCCACAACTTCTACAACTACGGCCCCCACCAGGGCACTCTAGAGACCCGCACCACCGGCTCGGCGGTGGCGATGGAGGCCGGGGTGGCCTACGCCTACAGCCTCTTCCGCCTCCAGGAGCGCATCGACTTCTTCATCGACCCCGGCACCGAGGTCTACGTGGGCATGATCGTGGGCGAGAACAGCCGCGACAACGACCTTAACGTCAACGTCAACATCAACAAGAAGCTCACCAACGTCCGGGCCGCCGGCTCGGACGAGAACATCCGGCTGATCCCGCCCCGCAAGTTCACTTTAGAGGAGTCGCTGGAGTTCCTCGCACCCGACGAGCTGCTCGAGGTCACCCCCAAGAGCCTCCGCCTCCGCAAGCGCGTCCTCGACCCGACGCAGCGCAAGCGGGCCGAGACGGTTTAAGGTTTTGATTGAAGCGTAAAATTCATCGGTTAAGGGCGGCCCGCAACATGTCGGGCCGCCGATATATTTCCGTAGGGCGGGCTTGTCTCGAGCCTTCTGGGCAGGCTCGAGACACCGACGGCACAACCCTCCTACGTCCCTCGAACTGACACCGGATAGTCATTGGGCGCTGTTGATAGACTTTTGGCATGAAAATTCACCGGTTTACTACAAATGGATTTGTTCTGCTCTTTTTGCTGCTTCTATTGGCGGCTTGCACCCCGCCTGCAGCTCAGCCAGACCCCACCCCCCCCACAACCCCCCCCCCCCCCCCCCCCCCCCCCCCCCCCCCCCCCCCCCCCCGCCCCCGGGGGACCCCCCCCGAAGGGGCCGGGTGCACACCCAAAAA
>JANRLD010000083.1:0-19566 GCA_033762915.1 Meiothermus sp.
AGCCCGGCCAGCAGCGTCACCGGCCACAGCCAGAACAGGTCGTGAACCGCCAAGGTAAGCAGGCTGGAGAGGCCCACCAGCAGTGTTAGCTGTCCCCCGCTCAGCCGCCAGCGCCGGACTGCGGACAGCACCACCCCGGTCAGCAGCGCTGCGTACAGCAGCAGACTGGTCACCCCCATCCCCTCGGTGAAGGAGGCCAAGCCGGGGTCGGCGGGCCGAGCGCCCTGGAAGAACCCGGTGGCCTCCGAGAGCGGGTTGACGAAGGCGGTGAAGAAGGAGAGCAGGGCCAACAAGTAGGCGCTCGCCGCCACCGCCGCCCAGTTCATCGTCCCCTGGCCCCGTAACCAGGCCGCCCGCAGCGGTCCCGCCACCATCAGACCGCCACCCAGCGCCAGCAACAGGTGGGTGGGACTGAGGAGCGCCTCGACGTTGACCTCGATGCCGAAAAGGAGGTGCCAGATCATGTCGCCCATCCCGCCCACCGAGAACAGGGCGATGCCCAATAGGCTGTATTCGTAGCCCGTCGGAACGGCCCCGCGCCAGGTGCCGGTTCTGCGCCAGTTCAGCAGTGCCGTCCCGACCAGGTAGGCTGCTAGGGCCAGGAACCCCGAGTAGAGCACCCCGTGCCAGGGGGTGAAAAAGCTCTCCAGGGCCTCCGCCAAACGGTGGTGCGCCCAGGCATCGAGGTGGATGCCCCCCACCATCCAGCCCGACAGCAGCACCACCGCCCAGTCGAATCGGCGGACATCGGGTTGCGGGAATGTACCTGCGGTTGGTTTGATGCTATTGGTCATGTGTGTCTCCCTGCTCTTTAGGTTAGGGGCGGTGGCACAGATTGACTTGAACGGAGTGGCTGGAATTGCCGGAATTGCCGGAATTGCCGCCGAAGACCTCTGAGGGCTTGAAGCCGAAGGTTTCGCGGAAGACCCGAGCCAGGTGGGCCGAGTCGGCAAAGCCCGCCGCGTGGGCGGCCTCGGTGAGGGTCTGGCCGGAGGCGTACTCGAGGGCGCGAAACAGCCGCTGCCACAACAAGTAGCGCTGGAGCGAGAGCCCCATCTGCTGGCGGAACAGGTGCCGCAGCCGTGAGGGCGACAGGCCGACCTGCCGGGCCAGGTCGGCGATGGGCCGGGGGGAAAGCACCTGACTTTGGGCGATCTGCGCCACCGCCTCCACCCTCGAGTCCCTCCGCAGGGTCGTCTCCTCGGCGGCCAAGTGGCGCAGCAGATCAAGTGCCAGTCGGTGTGCGCTGGGACAATCCAAGGTCGCGGGCGGTACGCCCGCCAGGGTTTGCAGGGGTCGGCTAAGGTCGGCTGCGGCCCAGGTTTTCAGGCCGAGGTTTGCGGTGCTGATCCCGCTTCGCTCGCTCCAGGCCAGCATCACTCGACTCCCCTCGCTCATGACCAAGTGGGGGGTGTCGGAACCCACCGCGAAGGCCGCGCAGGGTTCGGCGGACGATGCATCTGACCCCAGGCCCACCCGCATAGAGCCCTCGAGGGTCACCCCGACCTGCACCGCGTGGTGGCGGTGCGGGGTGGAATCCAGCCCCCGGCCCACGTAAAGGGCCTGGCCCGGCCATAGCCATACCACGGAAAGGGGATCGGGGGGAGGGGGCATAGGTTTGAGGCTGGAATCGGAATCGGCCCGAGGGATTCCACTACAATGACCAGTACACCACCGTGTCGTACAGACCCGCCGCCAGCAAGACCGCGCCCGACGCACCGCGCAGCACCCGTCCGCCCCGGCCCAGCCCGCCCAGCACCTGACCCTTGGGGCGACCTTGCTCGAGCAGTGCCAGCATCAGTATGACCGGTAGCGCCGTGCCCAGGGCAAACAGTGCGGGGAAGGCGAAACCCAACCCAGAGGCTGCCGCTGTGGGCAGCATCAACCCGAAGAACAGGGTGAACATGGTCGGACAAAAGGCCAGCCCGAACGACATCCCCAACAGAGCCGAACCCGTATCGCCCCCCAGAGCGCGGCCCCAGCGGCTCAGGGGCTGGGCGCTGAGGGAGGGCAGCGGTAGGCGAATCCAACCCAACATCACGAAGCCCATCACGAGCATCAGCGGCCCCAGCGCCTTGCGGACGGGGGTGAAGACCTCGCCTGGCGAGACCAGGCCGTTGAACAGCACTGCCGCCGCCCCGGCCAGCCCCAGGTACACCACCGACTTGCCCAGCACAAACCAAGCCAGTCGTCGCCAGGCCGTGAAGGGCGCGGCCTCCCTAGAAAGCCAAGACAGGGCCGCCGCGTTGGTGGAGAGTTGACAGGGAGCCAGTGACCCCAACACCCCCAGCAGAAAAGCCCCCAGCAAAGGGATGGAGAGTCCCAGCCGGAGCTGGTTTATGGGTTCGGCCAGCCAGGCAAAGGGCTGGCTGGCCAAGCGGTAGAGGTCGGCGGATAGCCAGGAGAGTTGGCTGGAGAACAGCGCCAGCACCAGAAACAGCCCCAACAAACCGGCCCAGCCCCAGTATGCCCTCATCGCACCGGGTTCTCCGGCCCCCGGCCCCGGTAGGCATCAACGAATGCGGCAGCGGCAGCCGCGTCCCAGTTTTCAAGGCGCAGGGTTTTATTCCAAGCCGTCAGCTCGACGGTCGGCCCGATGCCCGCTCGAGGAACCACCACCACCCCGTCCCACTGACCGCGAAACTGTCCCGCCCAGGCCCGCAGGGTGTCGAGGGCCTCCCGGCTGGGCTGGTCGTAATAGATCACCACGTTGCCGTGCTCCAGGGAGTGAACCAGCCGCTCCCTGGCCTGGGGGCTCTGGTAGAAGCCTGCGTCCACCCACTGCGGGGAATGGGTGCCGGAAGTCGGGGGGTCGGCGGCGTAGCTCAGGGCCTGGCCCGGGGGGCTGTGCCCGCGCCCCGCGTCGGTGCCGGTCTGCACCTTGGACAGTGCCGCCTGGCCTTGGGGGAGCAGGCCGTTGAAGTTCGAGCCGCTCTGGCGGACTTGCAGCGCCAGGTATATCCCCCAGGCTGCACCCAGGGCCAGCAAAACCCAGAGCAGCATGCCCCACCTCGATGGCTTCTGCTTGGAGGAGTAGGTTGCCGCCGCGTTTGGGGATTTGCTATCGCTTCTACCACGATTTTTTGCCATATCTTTGCCTCCAACTCCTCCAACCCTCAGCGTTCAGCGCTGCCAGACCCTGCCGCTGCCGTCGAGCCAGACCACGTAGCCCGCCTCGCTGGGGCTGCTGGTGAGCGCTAGCACCGACGAACTCTCCAGTCGCTGCCAGCCGCCCTCGCCCTGCACATAGAGGCCCCTGCGGCCCCCCACGTACAGTTTCCAGTCGGCCCCCACGCTCATCGCCAGCACGTCGGTCTCGGGCGGGTCTACGGGTGCGAAGCTCCGCCCCCCGTCCGAACTGCGGTACAACCCAAGCCCCGCGCCTCCCGCGTAGAGGCGGTTTTCGCCGTCCACCGCTAAAGTGTGCACCCCTCGGGGAAGACCCCGGCCCGCCAATCCTTGCCAGGTGGCCCCGCCGTCGTCGCTGCGGTACAGCCCCCCGACCACTTCCCAGAGGTAGTGCTGGCGGGGGTCGGACGGGTTTACGGCGTAGCCGTGGAGGTCGTCACCCGGCAGCCCACGGGGCTTGAGGTCGCGGAAAAGGCTCAGGTCTCGGCTCTCGGCGTAGACCCCGTGTCCGGCCACGATCAGTCGCTCCCCGTCCCAGGCCAGATTCATCGCGTCGTAGTCGGTCTGGCGCAGGGCATCGCTCCAACGGCCCGGTTGGGGGTCAAACCGCTGCACCCCATCATGGTGTCCGAAGAAGACCTGCCCGGAGGGCAGGAGGGCCAGGGCGTGGGCATCGCGGGTGGCGACCTTGCCCATCGGCATGGTCATGCCCGGCATCCGCCCGTTGGGGTTGCCGTTACCGTCCATCGGCATCCCGCCAGTGATGGTCATGCCGGGCATCCGGGGAACTGTGGACTGCACCAGCAGGGCCACCAGCCCGACCAGCAAAGCCAGCCCCAGACCCAGTTGCCACCAGATCGGTTTCATGCCAAGTTCCTCGCGCCGCTCAACCTCCAGGTCACTGTGTCACCATACAAAGGCCGTATTAAGGACTTGTAAAGCGGTCTTGGTCGGCCATCGGATGGAGCTGCCCAGTGTCCCAGTGGCCCCACTTCCACCAGCGCACCTTAGGGATGCCCACGATGTAGGTTTTGGCCACCCCGCAGGGCACGAACCCGACCGAGAGGATGCCGCGACGGGAGGCCCGGTTTCCGGTCTGGGTGTCCACGTAGATGCCCCCAGCGTGGGGCTGAGCCAGGGCCTGGGACATCAGGTAGCGCAGTCCCGTCTTATACAGCCCTTTTCACGCCAAATCGGAAGGGTCTGGAAGGCGAACAGCCAGTGTACGGGTTGGCGCTGTATCTCAGGGTGCAGGTGTACCGGCCCTGCGGTGTGGGGGTGGATGAGCCAACCGTAGGCGGCCCAGGTGTGGATGCCGTGGATCACCACCCCGCTAAACCCTTGGCTCAGGTAATCCAGAAACACCCCCTCGAGGGCCGATCCGCCGAAGAAGTGCCGGATCATTTCGGGCTGGGCGGGGGAAAGGTACAGGCCCAAGGGGAGCGGGCTTCCGCTGGGGGCAACGTATTCGGGTAGACGAAAAACCAGGCTGGTACGCAGGCGCAGCGGGGAACGCTTGAGCAATGAGGTCGGCAAAGGGGTCTCCTGGGTAGCTACGGCAGCATGGCCCGAATAATGCTGGTCAGGTTGGCCCGGCTCAGTTCGCCCACCTGGCGTGCGCGGACGGTTCCGTCTGGAGCGATGAAGACGGTGGTGGGCAGTCCCACCCCGCCGAAGCGGGTGTAGAGGGCCTGGGTGCGGTCAAATCCGGCCTGACCCGGCGGCGCATCCAGCCAGATGGGGTAGCTCACCCCTGCCTGTCGGATATAGGCCGCCACAGTTCGGGGGTCTTCGTTCAAGTCCACGCCTACCACCACCAGCCCACGCGCCTTGAACTCGGCCTGAACGCTGTCCAGCAGGGGCATCTCGCGGCGGCAGGGCGGACACCAGGTGGCCCAGAAGTTGAGTACCACCGCCTTACCACGCAGGCTGGAGAGGGTTACGGGCTGGCCCTGAAGGTCCACCAGCCGCACCTCCGGGGCGGGGTCGCCCAGCTTGACCGTGGTCGGGTCGCCGGTACGCAGTCCCAAGAGCGAGTAGCCCAAAGTGAATAATGCTCCACCCGCAGCAAAACCCAGCAGCAGCGGGCGGACATAGCCAACACGCTTGCTTTTGGGGCGGTGCCACAACGCCCACATGCCATAGCCCAAACCGCTCAACACCCCGGCCCACGGCAGATACCCCGGCTGCCAGAGGTACAGCACCGTCAGGGGAGCGTCCCGGTAGCCCTCCCAGTTGAGCAGTGCGAAGCCCAGCCGCGCGCCCAGCACCCCGGTGACGACGGTGTTAAATACGATATTCCCCACCCACTGCCCGTCCAGCCCGGCTCCCCGCGCCGCCCGCGTGCCCCACCACGAGGCCAGCAACAGCCCCCCCAGTAGCAGGAGCCGTACCGTGGCCACCATGAAGGGGCCGATGTTCAAGACCTCGGGCATACCTAACCCCTGCCCTCGAGCCTAGCGGGGCTTGCGCTCGAGGGCGAAACCTGCCGCCTTCCATGCCTCGAAACCGCCCTTGAGTTCGCGCACGTTGGTGTAGCCCAGCCGCACCAGCGCCTGGGCCGAGAGGGCGCTCATGCGCCCGGAACGGCAATAGACCACGATCTCGGCGGCCTTGTCCTTGGGCAGGTTGGCGGCGCTTTGGATGGTGTCGAAGGCGATGAACAGGTCGGTCTGGGGCAACTCGCCCTCGTAGGGGACGTGGGTGTTGATCAGCACGAAGTCCTTGTCGGCGAGCTGGGTCTTGAGTTCCTGTGGGGTCAGCAGACCCCAGCGGCCCCCCTGGGTCTGGACGGTCTGGCTGGGAAAGGGATGGGCCAGCGAGAAGCCCAGCAGCAGGGCCGCCATTAGCATTAATCTGAGCACATCTACCTCCGCCTCGCAACAGCGCGATTGCGCGAAGATAAGGCGGGCCTATTAAGTTTTTGCAAAGCTTCGGTTCGGGGCCGACTGTTTCCCTGGTAGACGCGGCGTGGCAAAGCCCCGTGACGCTGCATAGCGTGAACTCGGCCCTACCGCCAGGAGGGTTAGACTGAGGGGATGAGCCCCACCCAGTCCCTGATCGCCCGCTGGAAAACCGACCCCGGCGGCACCTACCAGACCTGGTTCTTGTGGGAAGAGCGGCTCAAGAACTTCCGCTCCATCCGCCGCGGTTTGCAGCAGGTGGTGCGGGAGATCGAGGCCGACCGCTTCGGCAACCAATATCGGGGCTCGAGCCTAGAGACGGTGGTACACTCCATCGCCGAGCAGCGCCAGATGTTCAAGGGGGCCGACCACGCCTTCTTGTGGAAGCCCAAGCTGCGTATCCCTGACATCTACGAGAACCGCGCCAACCAGCAGGCATTTGGCCGCTTTCTGGATACCTGCGCTTGCTGCAACACCGAGCCTGAATTACTGGGGGCCGTGCACCAGCTAGACGCTCAGCGGATCAAGGGGCTGGGGCCTGCCGCCGCCAACCTGATGTACTTCCTCCACCCCACCCACATGCCCCCCTTCAACACCGCCCTCGTGAACGGCTACAACGTCCTCACCGGCAGCAAGGTCAAGCTGGGGCGCTGGGACGAATACCTGGCGATGCGCGCGGGGTTTCTGCGCCTCAATCAGGAGCATCGCGCCCTGCTCTCCAACGACCTAGGTGCGCTGGCGGGTCTGCTGTTCGACCTGGGCAGCGGGCGCTACGCCCCACCCCCAACCAATGATCCGCTGGCCCAGCGTGCCTGGGAAGCCGACCTGGCCCGTGTGCGGGAAGAGGCTAAAGCCCAGGCCCAGGCCAAGGAGAGTGACCGCACCCACACCCAGGTTCAGGGATGGCTGCGCGACCTGGGCCACGCACTGGGGTTCGCGGTATGGGTGGCGGCCAACGACCGCAGCCGCCCCTACGCCGGGGGCAGCCTGAGCGACGGCTGCCTCGAGGTGCTTCCGGCCTCTGTCGCGGGCATGCCTGGGGTCGAGGCGGTGCGATTGATTGATGTGCTGTGGCTCGAGCCGGCCAGCGGGCGGGTGGCGGCGGCTTTCGAGGTCGAGCACAGCACCTCGATCTACTCGGGCATCGTGCGGATGCTGGACTTGGCGCTGGGCGCACCGGATCAAGCGGTGCAGGGTCTTTACTTGGTAGCCCCCGACAGCAGGGAGCGCGAGGTGCACGAGCAACTCCAGCGCCCGGCCTTCCGGCAGATCGCCCACCTGCACATGCGCTACCTGCCCTACGGCGAACTCGAGCGCCACCGTGAGGCCATCGCCCGCTTCGGCTCGGGCCTCAAGGCTATCGAGGCATTGGCCCGGACACTGGCCTAGGGCTGGACAACCAAGTCTAGGCCACCGACAGGTGGAGCAGGGCCGACCATCAGGCCTTGGCGTGGTCGAGTGGCTTGGTAGAAGGCTCGCTGTTTCTGGGCAGGGTGAACCAGAACCGGCTGCCCCGACCAGGCTGACTCTCGAGGCCCATCCGGCCCCCCATCGCCTCGACCAGCCCTTTGGCGACCGTGAGTCCGACTCCGGTGCCCCCGTCCTTGCGGCTGCGGGCCGCGTCCACCCGGTAGAAGCGCTCGAAGATGCGCTCCTGATGCTCGGGCGGGATGCCCGGCCCGTTGTCCTGGACGTAGAAGTACACCTCCTCGCCCCGTGGCTCGGCCCCCAACACCACCTCCCCGCCCTTGGGCGTGTAGCGCAGGGCGTTGGAGAGGAGGTTGGATAATACCTGATCCAGCCGCACGGGGTCAGCTTTCACCAAGGGTAGGCGGGGCAAAAAGTCGGTCTTAAAGGCCAGCCCCTTTTCAGAGAATGCCGAGGAAAGCCGCTCTCGGGTTTCGCTCAGTACCTGGTGTGTGGACAGCGGCTCGAGGTGCACCTCCACCGCGCCGGCCTCGACCCGCGAGACCAGCGATAGGTCTTGCACCAGCCGCCCCATCGCCCGCACCTCTCGGGCGATGCTGCGGGCGGCTTCCTCGGGGGGCAGCACCCCGTCGGCCATCGCCTCGCTGTAGCCCTGCAAGGCCGCCAGCGGGGTTCGCAACTCGTGGGCCACACTGTTGATCAACTCGACCCGACTGGTCTCGACCCCTTCCAGCGTCTGCGACAGCCGGTTGAACTGCCGGGCCAACTCGGTCAACTCGTCGTCGCCCTTCTCCGCCAGCCGCAGCTTGTAGCTGCCCCTGGCGATCTCCTGCGCCCCCCGCACCAGCAGACCGACCGTGGCGCTGATCCTACGGGCGAAGATATAAGCCAGCAGGGCCGAGAGCACCAGCGCTATTGGGAAGGCCGCCAGCAAGGCCCGCGTCAAGGTGCTGTGTAGGCCGTCCTCCAGATCGGCCCGCAGGCTCAGCCCCATCGGCCCCATCACCTCGATCATGTGTTGGAGGTGGCCCCGGTAAAAGGCCGGGCTGAGGCCGTCGGCCACCAGCAGCATCACCGTTGCCGCCACCCCGACTACCACCAGGTTGGCCACCAGCAGCCGCGTGAAAAGACCCTTGGGCATTGCCTTCATACCCTATCTTAACTGGCTTCCTTGAACCGGTAACCGACCCCCCGCACCGTCTCCACGAAGCGGGGGTTGTCCGCGTCCTCGCCCAGCTTTTTCCGCAGCGCGGCGATATGCACGTCCACCACCCGCTCGATGCCGGGATAGTCCCCGCCCCAAACCCGCTCCATCAGGCGCTCGCGGCTCCAGACCATTCCGGCGTGTTGGGCCAGAGTCAGGAGCAGGTCATACTCGAGCTTAGACAAATTGAGTTGCTGTTGGCCCAGGTAGGCGGTGCGGTTGCGCAGCCCGATCTTGAGTTCGCCGAACTCCAACTCGTCTTTGACCCCGCTGCGCCTGAGCAAGGCCCGCACCCGCGCCACCACCTCGCGCGGGCTGAAGGGCTTGCTCACGTAGTCGTCGGCCCCCAACTCGAAGCCCTGGATGCGCTCGGACTCCTCACCACGGGCGGTGAGCATCAGGATCGGGAGGTCGGGGAAGTCTTTGCGCAGGATTTCGGCCACTTCCCAGCCGCTCAACTTGGGCAGCATCAGGTCGAGCACCACCAAGTCGGCCTGTGGTGCTTTTTCCAGGGCTTCCTCGCCGTCGGTGGCCTCGAGCAGGCCATGCCCCTCGTGGCTCAGGTAGGCCCGCAAAATCTGCTGGATGGCGGGGTCGTCATCGACAATCAGTACGTTCGCCATATGCCACGTCCTCGACGCAAAGGATAACCGATAGGTATTAAGTTCGCGTAAAGCCCACCGCCATTACAAAATTTTAACAACCCCCCGCTAGGGTTGTGCGGTGTTACCAATCGTGCTGGGGGTCGGGCTGGTCTTGACCCTGCCCCCCTTTCCGCTGGGCGTTCTGGCTCCCTTGCCGCTGCTGTGGCTGTTGTTCCGTGGCGGATTTCGCGCGGGGTTCTGGGCGGGCCTGGGCTTCTGGACGCTGCACCTGCTCTGGCTGCCGCAGAGCTTTGTTCAACTCTTCGACACACCCTTGGGGGCGCTGCCCTTTGTGCCGCTGGTGCTGCTGAAGGCCCTGAGTTGGGGACTTCTGTTCGGGCTGACCCGCCGTAGACCGCTGGCGCGGGCGGGGGGCTGGGTGGTGCTGGAGTACCTCAGCAGCCTGGGCGTTCTGGCCTTCCCCTGGGGGTTTCTGGGCTACGCCCTGACCGACGCGCCGGGCCGGATGCTGGCGGCGCTGGGCGGGGTATATCTGCTTTCGCTGGTGGTGCTCCTGACCGCCTACGGGGCCAACCGGCTCTGGGGTTTGGCCCTGCGGCGGGAGGGCTTCTCCTGGCCGCTGGGCGCGCTGTCGCTGCTGATCTTTAGTTGGCTGATGCTGTGGGGCTGGCCGCTGCCGCCCAGCCCCCAGGCCCCGCAGAACGCCCTGCTGGTGCAGGGCAGTGTGAACCCGCTGCAAAAACTCCAGGGATTCTCCGCCGAGGACCGCTACCGCGAACTAACTCGTGCAGGGCTGGCCCGCTATCCGCAGGCGGGACTGGTGATCTGGCCGGAGACCGCCGTGCGACGCTTCGAGGACGGCTTGGTTCCCTTGTTGGGGGGCAGGACGCTGCTCTCGGGGGTCTCGGTTTTCGACGGGGGCTACCGCAACCGGGTGGTGCTGTCGGAGGCAGGGCAGATCAGAGCCGCTTACGACAAGGCCCGCCTGGTGCCTTTCGGGGAGTTTTTCCCCTGGCGGGGAGCGCTGGGCGGGGTCTATGATTTTTTCTTCCGCGCCTTCGGGTTTGGCACCCTGCTGGACACGGCGGCGGGGGACGGCCAGACCCTGCTGAGAACCTTCGCTGCCTACATCTGCTACGAGTCGGTGTTCCCCGCCTCGGCGCGGCGGTTGGTGCGGAGCGGAGCCTGGGTGCTGGTGAACGTTTCCAACGATGCTTGGTTCGGCCCCAGCCTGGGCGGACTCCAGCACTTCCAGATGGGGCGGCTGAGGGCCGTGGAGAACGGTAGGTGGCTGCTGCGGGTGGGCAACGACGGCATCACCGCTGTGATTGACCCCTATGGCCGGGTGACCGCTTGGCTGGCCAAGGGGCAGCCGGGGTTCTTGGCTGCTGCCTACGGGATCGAGATGGGTCAGACCCCCTACACCCGCTGGGGGGACTGGGCGGTGGGGCTGGCGCTGGGGCTGGCCCTCATAGGGGCGTGGGGTTACCGCATCACCCCCACCACCCGGCCCGCCCCCAGCGCATCCAAAAACGCCGCCGCCCCCACCCCGCCCGACAGGAACTGACTGACCCACCAACTGGCCCGGCCCCGTAGGATCATCCCCCGTAGCGCCCACAGTTGGTCGTGGCGCAGGTGGCCCTGCTGGTGCAGCCGCCCAAACTTGAGCAGACGGCGGTCGCTGGCGGGGTTGGCAGGCACCCCGGCCACCGCCCCCATCTGCACCAGGTCTACGAACTGCCCGTCGCTGAGGCGGTCTTGCAGGTAAAGCTGGAGGTCTTCGGGGTGCCGGGGCTGGTCTAAGAGCAGGCTGAGCGCGTCGAACTGCTCGCCGCCGATGTGGCCCCCCAGCTTGAGCCGGGCCAGGCGGTTGCGGGCGGCGGTCAGGGGGTCTAGGGTCAGGGCGAAGTCGGCGCGGGCGAAGAGCTGGGGGTTCTGGGTCTGGTGCTTCTGGCGGGTGTAGGCTGCCACCCGCCCGGCCACGTAGGCGTAGACCTCGCTGGTCTTGATGGCCCCGTCGCCGTCCTGGTCGGCCTGCCCGCCCAGGGCCTCGAGCAAGTAGGCGGTGAAGACCCCGCCGCCCTTCTCCGCGTCCTCCCAGCTCAGTTGGGTCGCGCTGCTGGCCGCCAGCAGCGCCCCGACCCCCCTCGGGCGGGGAATCTCCACGCGGGGCAGGGCTTTGGCCCCCGGCACCTCGAAGCTGCGGGTGCCCGGCAGGGACTGCCCGCTGTAGCAGGCATCCACCAGCATCAAGTAGCGCCCCCGGCCCCCCAGCGCCCCCTCGATGACCTGCTGGATGCGCCCCAGCGGCAGCCAGGTCTCGTCGTCGGTCAGCTTGGCATCGTAGGGCATTACCGAGGCTTGGCCCAGGCGGTTGGGCCTCCCGTGGCCGGAGTAGTAAAACACCAGGGTGTCCTCCGGGCCGACCCGCCGGGCCAGGTCGCGCAACTCGGCCTCGAGGGCGGTCTTGGTGGCGAGGTCACCCAGCAGCAACCGCAGCCGGGCCAGCCGCCAGCGCTGGGCATCTCGCTGGAGGGCCTCGGCCATCTTCTGAGCGTCGCTCTCGGCATAGCTCAGGGGGGGCAGGGGAGAGGTCTCGGGGTAGGTGCGGTACTGGTTGACCCCCACCACCAGGGCCAGGGTGCGCGGCTGGGCCAGCCCAAAGGGCAAGAGCCATAACGCCATGACCAAAATTGTCCCGCGCATACCCATGCCCTCAGCGCGGCTGTGCCAACACCACCACCCAGGCGTTGCCCTGGGGCCAGAAGGCCACCCCGACCTCGCTGTAGTGGGGGCTCATGATGGCCTGACAGTGGGCTGGCGAGTTCAGCCACCACTCCAGGGGTCGCAGCGGGTCGGCGGTGCTGCCCCCTTTGTAGATGATCTCCGAAAGGCGCAGGAAGTCGTAGCCTGCCTGCCGAACCCGGTCGCGCGGCCCCAAGCCTGCGAAAGTGTGGGCGATGAAGTTGCGCTCGGCCATGTCACGGGCGTGGCGCAAGGCGGCCTGCTCGAGCCTGGGGTTGTAGGTCAGCAGGCCCACCGTCTCGGTGCTGCTGCGGCCCGCGCAGGCCATGCCCCGCGCGCGTAGGTCGTTGAGCATGAAGGTCAGGTCGCCTTCGGGGCCAGCCGAGAGTGCCCAGCCCGCCAGCAGAGCGGTCAGCCACACAGTCGGCTGCTTTCCCGGCACGGCTACCTCGAGGCCAGCCCGCTCAGCAGGCTGCGGGCCTCGGCAAAGCTGGGCCGGTAGCGCAGTGCGGCCCGCAGGTCGGCGCGGGCGGCCTCGGCCTGGCCCAGCGCCATCCGCGCCCTGGCCCGCCAGTAGTAGGACTCCTCGTGGTCGGGGGCCTTGGTCAGGGTCTGGCTGGTCAGGGCCACCACCTCGGCGTAGCGGCCCGTGCGGTAGTAGGCCACGTAGGGGCCGAACTGATACCACAGGGTGCGCCAAGGCCAATTCCCGCTTGCCCCCGGCGGACGGTCGGGGTCTAAACCACGGTTGACGGGCACACTGCGGGCGCGGTCAAAGGCGGCTGCTGCCCCCCTTGCGTCGCCGGCCTCGAGCAGGCTGCTGCCCAAGTTGAACCAAGCGAAGCCGTTGGCGGGCTGGCGCTGGGCTTCCTGCCGGGCCACCGCCAAGGCCCGTTGCGACTCGAAGCCAGCGCTCAGCCGTTGTCCCAAAAGCCCCTTGACGGCGGCCTGACGGCTCTTGGGGTAGACCACCAGGTAGGTGCGGTTGTAGACCTGCCACAGCCGATCCAGTTCGCCGTATCCCAAGCGGATGTTGGGGCCGTTGTAGGAGTCGAAGGCGCGGAAATAACCGCCCGACTCCTCGTACCCCGTCAGCAGGCGGTAGTGCCCCATGCCGCCCTGGTCGCTTACGAACCAGGTCTGGGCGATCACCGGGTAGCCCGCTGCCAGCAGCCGTTTGAGCAGGGCCAGGTCGCCTGCCAGGCCCTGATGAACGCCAAAACCCTGGGTGCGGGCGTAGGTCGCCATTTCCGAGGGGGCCACGTTCTTGTCGGCGCGGTTGGGCTTAAGCACGGGCGCAGTCTGGTACTGGGTGAGGCGGCTGCCCCAGAAGCTCAGGTTCATCGCCAGGGTGGCGGGACCGCAGTTGTTGAGCCGCTGGTACTCGTGGCGGATACCCTCCAGGCGCACGCTATGGGTCGCGGCCAGCCCGAAGCCCAGCAGCGGCAGAGCTATACCCAGCAAGAAGCCCCGCATCACAACCCTTGCTTCAGATAGCGGTCGAAGTAGGCCACCGTGCGCCGCATTGCCACCGAGAAATTCCGGCTCAGGTTGTGGTCGTCGCCCGTGTAGGTGTAGAACTCGTAAGGCTGTCGGGCCTCGCGCAGTTGCCGCGCCAGGGTCTGGGAGAAGGCGTAGGGCACGTGGGTGTCAGCGGGGCTGTGGTGGATCTGGATCGGGGCCATGCCCTCGGCCAGGTAGCTGTTGGCGGAGACCGAGGCCCAGAACTGGGGGTTGCTCTGCGGGGTGCCGTAGCGCTGGAAGACCGCCTGGTTACGCTGCTGCATCCGGGTCGCGTTGGGGCCGCCCAGGTAGGGCCTCCGCCAGTTGTTGATCAAGTCGGCATAGGGGGCCACCACCCCGGCCCAGACCACGCCGGTCTTGATCCGCTTGTCCAGCACCATCGCCCGCAGGGTCAGGAAGCCCCCCATGGAGTGGCCCCACATTCCCATGCGCTCGGGGTTGACCTCAGGGTATTGGGCCAGGCTCGAGACCGCGTTTAGCACGTCCACGGTGTAGCCAGGTGAGAAGTAGGCCCCCTCGGCCCGGCCCTCTGAGCTGCCATGACCACGCAGGTCGATTTTGAAGACCGCGTAGCCGGAGCGCGCCAGCGCGTCCACGTAGGCCACGTAACGCTCGGTGGTGCGGTACTGGGCGGGCGGGATGTAGCCGTGCACGAACACGATGGCGGGCCAGCCCCCCTCCGGCTTCTTGCCGCTGGGGACGGTGAGCAGAGCGTTGATCTTGAGCCCCTCGGAGCGGTAGGAGGCGAGGTAGCGGCGGTAGTTGCCTGCTGCCGCCAGGGTGCGCTCGATGGTCACGGGGCTGCCGGGGTAACTGCCCTGGCGGAGGGTCTGAAGGGTGGGCAGGTTGGACGGGGCATTCTGTGCCAACGCTGATGTGCAAACAACCACCAACCCCACCAGCCGGGGTAGCCACCTTGAATTTTCCATTCTGGGAGGATACGGGGGTTCGGTTAAGTTTTTGTAAAGCCTGACTTCAAGGGCCGGCTTGACTGTCCCGCGAACGGGAGCTGGGGCTGAGGCTACGGGCCGCGCCGCACCCGGCTGTGCTGTCCCAGTCTTCTCAGGTTCACCGCCAGCGGCCCGCCACGCAGACCGTGAAGCCAGACCTCGAGGTTGTCCCGCCCCGGCTCCCAGATTAATAGCAGCGCCATCCCGGCGTAGAAAGGAAGGTGTCCGACCAGTTCAACCCAGTTGAACACGGTAAGGGTGAGGTTGAAAGGAACCCAGGCCAGCAAGACCACCTCCCGTGGGAAGATGCCCACCACCAGCCAGAGCCCCACCAGCAACTCCACCGACCCCGCCAGGACTGCAAAGACTGCGTCCGAGATCGGAAGCCCCAGCGCGGGCAGGAAGTTCAGGGCATGCTGTTTGAGGAAAGCCTCCGCCAAATTGGGGTTGATCAGCTTCTCGGTGAAAGCCACAACCACCAGGCTGAGGCCCAGCCCGACGCGGAGCGCCGGAACCGCCCAGGCCACGAGGCGGGCGGGTGGCTCCAACGAGGGGAAGATCAACCGATCCACCGACACCGGCCCGCGCCCGGCCAACCAGAAGAATGCCGCCAGGCCCAGGATGAAGCTGTTTTCCAGCATGGGCTCTAAGCCCAGCAAGGCGACCCCCAGCAGCCAGGTGACCGCTAAACCTAGGGCTGCCAGACGGGTCATGCCGCCATAAGCCATCGCCAAGCCGATCCCAATCTGTCCCAGACCCATCAGGTTGGCCCATCCCTCAGGCAGGGCGTTGTCCGCAGAAAAAAGCCGCCCCTGGACTCCGCTAACCAGAAGCGTCACTGCCAGGTGAAGCCCGACAATGGCGGGCATCATCCCGAACAGGGCCGCGCGGCGGTCAGGAGTAGCGCCAAACCAGGCCGGGCCGGGCAAGAAACCGCGTCGCCCCCTCTTTTGCCAAGCAACCGCCGCTAAAAACGTCAGCAGCAGGACTGTCCCCAGGGCCAGCAAAGGAACAGGCTGCCACAAACTGGCCCAGTCGGGGGCTGGAGGCTTCCCCTCGTAAAACCACTTGGCGTGTGCATAACCGAGACCGTTTAGCCCGATGAGCGACCCAAAGAGAGCGGCCCATGCGCTTGGGGCTGGCCTCACGTTGCCGCGAAGTCTGAACGCCGAGGCACCCAGGCCAGCCCTGCCGGTAGTCGGCGAATAGAGCATTGACCCCTCACCTGCCTTGCAAACGGGTTGCTTCACACATGGGAAAGTAGTTCAACCCTGTTAAGCGCGTATAAAATCTTATCTTGGCCGCCACGGGCTGGACTGTCGGGCAAGTGTTGTGGCGTTTAAGCGAAGGAATGGGTAGCCTCCGCTTCTGGCCTGCCATCCCCGCCCGCTGCGTCTGCGGATGAGGCCGCAGATTCTCCCGCAAGCAAGGGCTTACACCGGAAGTCTGATGGTTACGGTATGCGGCGCGGGGGCTTTACAAAGCCTTAATAGGCCCGCGCTAACCTCGCCTCGAGCCTTCGGGCAGTGTGGTTCAGAAAGGCAGCCCATGCAACCCGGTTCCATCCACCTTGGCCCTTTATCCGTAAGCTGGCACGGCATTTTGATCGTGCTGGCGATTTTTGTCGGCATCGAGATCGCTAAGCGTCTGCTGCGGCGCTGGGGCCACGACCCAGCAGGTTTCGAGCAGGCGGTGTTCTGGGCGGTGGTGTGGGGGGCGGTGGGGGCGCGGGCGCTCTACGTGATCACCAGCCCCCAAGCCTTTATCGCCAACCCCCTCAGTGTGTTCGAGGTCTGGCGGGGGGGACTCTCCTTCCACGGCGGCATGATCGGGGGGTTACTGGCCTTCTGGTACTACCACAGGCGCTACGGCCTGCCCTTGTACCCTTACCTCGAGGCCGCCCTTCCGGGGGTGGCGCTGGGCATCGTCGGCGGGCGCGTCGGCAATTTCTTGAGCGCCTGGGACAGCGCTGGGCGGCTCACCACCTGGCCCATCGGCTACATTTTCCCACCGGGCTCGGGTTTCCCCGGCATCTGCACCAGCACCTTCGACCTGGCCTACGGGGGCTGCGCGGGCGCGGTGGTGATGGGACCGGTACACCTGACCCAGCTCTATGGCGCAGCTATTGGGCTGGTGCTGCTGGGGGTGCTGTGGCTCTGGCTGCGCCCTGGGCGGCCCTACGGCTACGCCCTTTGGCAGTTTGTGCTCTGGTACAGCCTGCTGCGCGCGGTGTTTGAAGAGCCTTTCCGGCTCAACCCCCTGTGGTTGCCGGTGTACCAGAACGACCAACTGGGGGTCGGCCTGTTCACCGCCACCCAGATCCTGTCGGTTTTCTTGATCGCCCTGTCACTGTACATGCTCTGGCGGCTGGGGAGGAAGCCCAGCGAGGGGGTACGCCCCAGCCCGGCATCGCTCAAAACCCATCCCCGCTAGGCCGTCTACCGCCTGCGCCAGGAGTCCAGCAGCAGATACCCGGCGAGCCCTAGCGCCCCTACCAGCCCAGGGCCGAACACCCAGCCCGCCCATCGCTCCCACCCCGGCGGGTGGTAGACCAGCATCAACCCTGACAGGGCCAGAATCAAGGCGACGGTCAGAGCCGAGAGCCGCAGGCCGTCGTCGATGCGGCGTAGCTCCCTCAACAACTCAGGGTCGGGGCGCATCCGCAGCTCGAGTTCCCCCCGCTCAGCCCGGCCCAGCAGGCGGGCACGCGAATCAGACCCCAGTGGGCGCTGCCCCCAGCAGTTCCCGCAGGCGTGGCAGCACTGCCCGCACCGCCCGTGCACCGGCGGCCACGCAGACCCGTTTGTGGCCGAAATCAAGGGTATCTATCGGGAAGGGGAACTGGGGTTCAAGCAACACGTCGGCCTCGGCGAAGCGCACGTGGGCGTGCTGTTGGTGACAGACCTCCAGCGCCCGCACCAGGGCTTGCAGACCATTGCGGGGGGGGCGTGCGTTCTTGAACTCGTGCGGGTTGACCGCGACGACCATCGCACCCGGCAGCAGTGCTCGGGCCACATCTATGGGGGCGATGTCAGCGTAAGCCCCGTCGGCCAGGAGCTTGCCGTCGCGCTCCAGCGGCGGCAGAATACCGGCCAGGGCTGCGCTGGCGTAGAGGGCCTCGGCGGCGCGGCCCTCGCGCAGCACCGCCCGGTCGCCGCTGATCAGGTCACTGGCGATGGCGGCCACGGGGATGCGGGAGTCCTCCAGGGCACGCCCCAGGGTCAGACGCTCCAACAGGGCCATACCGTAGGGCAAGGCCCGCTGCCCCACCCCCCAGCCCGCCACCAGGCTCCAGGCCGCCTGGGAGTAGGTGGGCAGCAGGCGCAGTTGCTGCCGCAGACCGGCGGCGGAAGGGGCCGGGGGGTCGGGGAAGCCGCTGGTGTCCATGTTCAACAGCGCTTCGTACCAGTCTGGGTTTAGGCCGTAGGTGGCCCCCACCACGGCCCCCATCGAGACCCCCACCACGGCACTGGGGCGGTAGCCGTAGTGCTCGAGGGCGCGGATGACCCCCGCGTGGGCCAGTCCCCTGGCCCCGCCGCCCGAGAGCACCAGGGCGAAGGGTCGGATGCCGATGCGGTCGCTCATAGGGTGGGCTCACCTCCGAACTTAGTCCCTCAAGCCGCCGGAGTGTACAAATCCGCACGGCTGGCGGGCAACTCTACCCGGCCCGCCTCGTCCGGCTTGGCCAGCAGCGACTGGTGCAGCGAGAGGTGGGCGCGGGTGAACTGGTGCGCCGAGGCCGCCATGTACAGCCGCCACAGCCGCGCCCGCTCCGCACCCGCCTCGGCCACGGCAGTCTCCCAGCGGGCCTCGAGGTTCTTTACCCAATGCCGCAGAGTCAGGGTGTAGTGCTCGCGCAGGTCTTCCACGTCGCGCACCTCGAAACCGACCCGCTCGGCGGCCCCCAGGTTCTGCCAAAGGGGCAGGATTTCGCCGTCGGGGAAGACATAGCGCTTGATGAACTCGCCCGAGGCCAGGCTCTTTTTGGCCGGCAGCTCCACCGGGCCTTGGGTGATGACCTGGTGCAGCATCAAGCCGCCGGGTCGCAGCGCCTGCCAGGCCGCCCGGAAGTAGACCGGGAGGTTCTCCCGGCCCACGTGCTCGGCCATGCCCACGCTGACCACCTTGTCGAAGGTTCCCCTCAGTTCCCGGTAGTCCAGCAACTCCACCCGCACCCGGCCCTCCAGCCCCGCCGCCCGGATGCGGGCCTGGGTCTCCTCGGCCTGGTGTCGGGAGAGGGTGATGCCCAGAGCCTCCACCCCGTAGCGCTGGGCGGCATAGAGGATCAGGCCGCCCCAGCCTGAGCCGATGTCCAATAATCGCTCCCCCGGTCTTAGCCGCAGTTTGCGGCAGATGTGCTCTAGCTTGGCCTCCTGGGCCTGCTCGAGGGTCTCGCCGCTGCCGGGGAAGTAGCCGCAGGAGTAGACCATGCGCCCGTCCAGCCAGAGCTTGTAGAAGGCGTTGGAGACATCGTAGTGGTGGGCGATGGCCTGACGGTCGCGGGCCTGAGAGTGGGCGGCCCCCCGCAGCCGGGCCACCAGGGGGGAATCCGTTTGAGGGCGCAGGGTGGCCAGATCCTTGAACAGAGCAGGCAGTTGTAACACCGAGAGCCGGGGGGCGAACCCCTCCGCAGCGGCGAAGACCGCCTCGAGGTCGCCCTCAATCTCCAACTCGCCGTGCAAAAACGCCTCCCCCAGTGAGATATCGAGCGGAGGCTGGAGCATCCGTCCCAGCGCCTGGGGGCTGCGGACGGACAGCACGGCCTCGGCGGGGAGCCGGGTGGCGGGCAGCCTGGCCTCTCCCCACAGGTCTAAGTTGCGCCAGGGTAGGTTTGCGAAACCGCTGGACGCAGCAAGCGGCTGTCTGGCGCAATCCCCGGCGGACATCCCGGGGAGCCATTTCGCAATTTCACCATGGAGACACTTAGTGTGAAGCTGCGCTCCTGCGGTAGAACCCGCTCGAGCAAGTCCAATGCGGCCTTTAAGAGGCTTTCATGATCTGTGGTTTTTGCGTGCATGGCTTACCTCGGAGGGGGTTCTCCGCCAACCGCGCGGTTGGCGGAGTCCCCCCGCCCGGCC
>JANRLD010000084.1:0-87448 GCA_033762915.1 Meiothermus sp.
ACATCAGGTATGCGGTCTCCTGCCAACTATTGAAGTCCTCGAGGCTCATCATCACCACGGCCTTGTCGCCGCCACGGGTGATGATCACGGGGTCGTGGTTCTCGATGGCCTCGTCCATTGTGGCGGCAAGGTTTTGCCGAGCGTGGGTGTAGGTAATGGCCTTCATATGTACAGCTTATTGTACATATGGAGGATTAGCAAGTGGCTCGAGGAGTACACCCGCCTCCCTTCGATGCAGACCTATGCCATCGTGGCCCAGACCCAGCGGCAGGTAGTGCTCTACGAGTGACAGGAAAACGGGTGGTCGTTTCGGGTGCTGCAAGGCGAGGGCGAGTTAGAAATTGCCTGCTTGCAGACTATGCTGACTCTGACGCAGATTTACGGAGAGAAGTAAGGCTCGAGCGGTAGGGAAGCGACTCGAGTAAAAATGACAGTTATGTCTCTTCTTGAGCGAATCACCACGCAGATCCGTGAGTTCCTGGACAATCCCGACTCACCTGCTCCACTATTGACGCTGGAAGAGTTTTTTGAGGGCAACAACGACTATGGTTCAATAGGCTGCAACCTCCCAGATCAGCCCTCACCCCAGGAGTTCTACCAATTGTTTCGGCAGATTCGCTCGCGGGAAGTTGTCCAGAATGTGTTGGTACAAGTGCATAGCCAGGATGACCCCGATTTGTGGCCCTTCTGTGACACCACATTCTTAGTTACGAGTGCACCCCTAATTGAGGTAGCTTCATGGTTCACCGAAAGGTTCCGCCCAGACAATATTGATGAAGGTTGGCAGGATTGGGAAATGGACATCAACCGTGCCTCATATGATTTCCCGACCAACGTGCGCCCAGTGGTGCTTTGGTACGACTGAAGCGGCCCCTTTTACACTCTGTCCATTGCATCTCGGCCAGAGCGGGCCTACGATAGGAGGAATTGTTCTTACAGGAGGTCTCATGGAACGCTCGAGCAAGGAGATAGTCCAAGAAAACCGCGACTACAGCATGTTTTCGTGGTCGGTGCAGAGCACCTCGAACCCCATCCACATGACCAAGTCCAAAGGTGTGTGGTTTTGGGACGGCGACGGGAACAAGTGGATCGACTTCAGTTCCCAGCTCATCAACATCAACGTCGGCCACCAACACCCCAAGGTGCTCGAGGCCATCAAGAAGCAAGTGGATGAGTTGTGCTTCGCCGGCCCCAGCTTCGCCACCGAGCCACGTGGCGTGCTGGGCAAAAAGCTGGCCGAGGTGACCGGACTGGCCAAGGCCTTTTACACCCTGGGCGGCTCCGAGGCCAACGAAAACGCCATGAAGATGGCCCGGCTCTTCACCGGGCGCGATAAGATCATCACCCGCTACCGCTCCTATCACGGGGCCACCATGGGCAGCATGACGGCCTCGGGCGACCCCAGAAGATGGCCGGTGGAGCCGGGCGTTCCCGGCATCGTGCGGGCCTTCGACCCCTACTGCTACCGCTGCCCCTTCGGCAAGACCGTGGATAGCTGCAAGCGCGAGTGCGTAAGCCACATCGAGGAGATCATCCAGATGGAGGGGCCGCACACCATCGCGGCCATCCTGGTAGAGGGCATCACCGGCTCCAACGGGGTGCTGGTTCCGCCCGACGACTACTACCCCAAGCTGCGGGCGCTGTGTGACAAGTACGGCATCCTGCTGATCACCGACGAGGTGATGAGCGGCTTCGGGCGCACCGGCAAGTGGCTGGCCTCGCAGCACTACGGCATCAAGCCCGACATCGTAACCGCCGCCAAGGGCCTGACCAGCGGATACATGCCGCTGGGCGCGGTGATTGTGAGTGCGCCGATTGCCGAATACTTCGAGAAGAATATGCTCTGGGGCGGCCTCACCTACTCCGGTCATCCCCTCTCCTGCGCCGCTGCCGTCGCCAATCTAAACGTTTACGAGGAAGAGCACCTCTTCGAGAACGTGGAGGTTCAGGGGGCCTACCTGGCCTCGAGGCTCGAGGCCATCAAGCGCAAGTATGCCTGTGTGGGCGACGTGCGCTACAAGGGCCTGTTCAGCATCCTCGAGCTGGTGCGCGACAAAGGCACCAAGGAGGCCCTGGCCCCCTTCAACGGCACCTCGCCCGAGATGTCCAAACTGGCCGCCCACCTCAAGGCCCGCCACCTGTACACCTTCGTCCGCTTCAACACCGTGATGATCTGTCCCCCGCTGGTAATTAGCAAGGAAGAGCTGGACTACGGGCTGGCCATCATCGAAGAGGCGCTGGCATTGGTGGACGAGATGCTGGGCGTAGGGACAGTCGCGGCGGACTGAGCCCAGGCGTTACGCGGGACAAACCTCCACTACCGCTCTGGCAGGATTCCAATTAGGGGTCCTGCCTATGGCTATGGAGTGGAGCAGCGATTACGAGACCGGCGAGCAGCGGGTGGATGAGCAACACAAAAACCTTTTCGGCGTTGTCAACCGGCTGGAGGCAATGGTGCGGGGAGTGCAGGCGGGCCGCCCGATCCGTGAGGCCGAGGTGGAGAATTTGCTCATCTTCCTCGAGACCTACGTAAACGTGCACTTCGCCTATGAAGAGCTGTGCATGACTATCCGCCGGTGCCCGGTAGCCCAAAAGAACCGAGAGGCCCACAACAAGTTCCTCGAGTTCTACCGCGAGTTCAGTCAGACCGTACAGCAGGGTGTGCGTCTGGAAGACCTCGAGGAGCTGCACCGGGTCCTCCGACTGTGGCTGGGAAGCCACATCTGCAACATCGACGTTCTGCTAAAAAGCGCTTAGGGCGGTCTACTTTGCCGCAACTGCACTGGCGGCACTGGAGGGTAAGCCTGGACGAGGCTTTGAGCGGTTGATCTTTGGGTAACATGCACCTTCCGGCGATTGTAGGAGAAGCCGCACCCCCCACGGGGAGCCAGCTACAGGCATAAAGGAAGCGAGGAAAACCCGTCTGCACCGATGATCTAGGCCAATTGGACAGGTTGTCTATTGCGGCGGACATCCGCTAGCCCTACCATGAGGTCAACCTTGGGGCTTTAACGACCCCGAAATTACGCCCGAGCAGCAAACCCCTTAAGGAGAAAAAACATGGCGATCAAAGAACCCCAAGTCACCATCAAGCGCGTGAGTCATTGGATAGGCGGGAAGCTGGTCGAGGGCAAGTCTGGGCGCAGCGGAGTGGTATGGAACCCTGCCACCGGACAGCAGCAAGCCAGTGTGGACTTCGCCTCGGTCGAGGAGATGGACGCGGCGGTAGCGGTAGCCAAGGAGGCCCTAAAGGGTTGGCGCCAGACGCCCCTCTCCCGCAGGGCTGAGATCATGTTTAAGTTCCGCGACCTGATCGACCAGAACCGCCGCAAGATCGCCGAAATGATCACGATGGAGCACGGCAAGACCATCCCCGACGCGCTGGGCGAGCTGGCCAGGGGCCTCGAGAACGTCGAGTTCGCCACCGGCATCCCCCATCTCCTCAAGGGCGGCTTTTCCGAGCAGGCCAGCCGGGGCGTGGACGTGTACCAGATCCGCCAGCCGCTGGGCGTGGTGGCGGGCATCACCCCCTTCAACTTCCCCGCCATGGTGCCGATGTGGATGTTTGCCAACGCCATCGCCTGCGGCAACACCTTCATCCTTAAGCCCTCCGAGAAAGACCCTTCGGTCTCGCTATACCTGGCCGAACTGCTCCAGCAGGCCGGCCTACCCGACGGCGTGTTCAACGTGGTGCACGGCGACAAGGTGGCGGTCGACCGGATACTCGAGCACCCCGACATCAAGGCGGTGAGCTTCGTGGGCTCCACCCCCATCGCCAAGTACATCTACGAGACCGGGACCAAAAACGGCAAACGGGTGCAGGCGCTGGGCGGGGCCAAGAACCACATGATCGTGCTGCCCGACGCCGACATCGGCATGGCCGCCGACGCCGCTGTGAGCGCCGCCTACGGCTCGGCGGGCGAGCGCTGCATGGCGATTTCTCAGATCGTCGCAGTGGGCGACGTCACCGCCGACGAGCTGATCGCCGCCATCAAGGAGCGCATGCCCAAGATCAAGGTGGGACCGGGCCTCGAGGAGGGCAACGAGATGGGGCCGTTGATCACCCGCGAGCACCGCGACAAGGTGGCCTCCTACGTGGCCAACGCCCCGGCCGAGGGCGCGACGGTGGTAGTGGATGGTCGGCAAGACCCCATTAGTCAGTCTGAAGGCTTCTTCCTGGGCACCAGCCTGCTCGACAATGTGAAGCCCGGCATGAAGTGCTACGACGACGAAATCTTCGGGCCAGTGCTGGGTGTCAGCCGCGTCAAGACCTACGACGATGCCGTGAAGATGGTCAACGAGCACCCCTACGGCAACGGCACCGCGATTTTTACCAGGGACGGCGGCGCGGCCCGACAGTTCCAGTTCGAGGTAGACGCTGGCATGGTGGGCATCAACGTGCCCATCCCCGTCCCGGTGGCCTACTACAGCTTCGGCGGCTGGAAGGCCAGCCTGTTCGGAGACCTGCACATGTACGGCCCCGAGGGCGTACAGTTCTACACCCGCGCAAAGGTGGTCACCAGCCGCTGGCCCGACCCCAGCACCTCCAAGGTGGATTTGGGCTTCCCGCAAGTAAGATAGAATTCTGAATTGTAGATTGGGAAGCACGTAGGTGAACTAAACACATCTACGTGCTTCGTTTTTTGTACCCTAAGTACATGGCTTACACAGTTTGCATTTTTTGCCGCTACACAAGGGAGCGTGCCAATGAACATATTTGGCCAAGATGGCTTCAAATTTTTACTGCAAAGACAGGAAGCTTTATCTTCACGGGTGTCCACACAAATGTTGTAGGGTTCCCTCTATCTGTCCGTACGCAATCGGGGAAGTCATTGGTATATGGTCGAGTATGTGCTGAATGTAACAATGGTTGGATGAGTACACTTGAAGTAGCCGCTGCACCTCACATTAAGGATGTAGCACTCCACAACCGCCGCGGTAGACGATGGGACATTGAGACAAGTGAAATTGTTGCTACTTGGGCATTCAAAACAGCGCTAATGATCAATGCTGGTTCAAACTACAGGAAAATTATTCCTGATGTACATTATCGCAATCTATACAACCTTAGGCGGCCCCCAAAGAGTGTACAGGTCTCTGTTGCGCTTACATCGAGTGATTCACTTGGGCCTCAGTGGATACAAAGTCAAAATTTTATGTTGCTGGGACAAAGGAGTACTGTTGCCCTTAAGCAACGACATCAGAAACAGGGGTATGTGGTCGGGATGCGCGTTGGCGATCTCCTATTACGAGTTTCATACTGGCCTGACGTATCAGCAATGCATAATCGAAACAAAAGCAACTTTCGACATATCTGGGTTTGCAATGACACTGTTAGCTTTGCAGAGATGCAGGATGAGCCTGGGGTTCACTCTGCGAGTTTTAGCTTAGTTCAGTATCCTTAAGATGGGTTTCTTCCACATCCCAATTAGTGTCACCCACTATCCCAGCGCAATTTAAACGGACCATAAGAAACGGTATGACGAAAATTCCAAAAAGAACGCCACCTCGAGATTCATCTGCTTCAGCACAACGTCGCCCTATCCATTGCGAGCCAGCGCGGCGGCCAGCAGGGCTTTGGACTTGAGGTTAGGCACGGCTTCGAAGTTTAGGCCAGTTCGACCGAAGTACTGGTTTTGGTTGGCGGGCAGGGCGGGGAAGCTGGTGGTGGCTACGGTGTAGGTGCGGCCGGCCTCGAGGTTTACCGGCGTGGTGTACATAAAGTCGCCGCGCAGCTTGGTGAGGTCGCTTTCGGACTGCTTGTTGCTGAGGTTCAGCAGCGCCCGCACACCCTCGGCGTCCATCTGGGTGCGCACGACGTCGTTCTCGAAGCGCAGAAACTCGTCGAAGCGGTACTTGGGCACCGGCCCAGCGGCCAGGCCCGCCCCAAAGCTGGTGTGGTTCATGCAGGCTATGTCGGCCCCAGTGGCCCGCCTCAGTTCGCCGGCAGCCCAGAAGGCGGCTTCGGTCACGCTGTAGTCGCGGTCGGCGCGGCCTACTGGGGCCAGGTCCTCGGGCTGGAGGTGGCGGCGGCGCAGGCTCGAGATCACCCCTGCCAACATGGCCTGTGCCGGAAGGTCGGGGCTTACCGGCAGATCGCGGCTCTCGAGTTCGGCCCCACCGGCCCCAAACCGCACCGCCACCAGGTTGACAAACTCGCCCTTGAAGCCGTTGTGCTTGTATAGGGTGCGGCCCTGGCGGACGCTGATGTTCAGGTGGTCGTGCGCGCCCACGACCAGGGTTCCATCTCTGACCCCGCTCAGGATTTCACGGTCGGCCAGCACGCCCGCGTGGGACATTACCACCGAGAACGGCGCGTCGCCCGCAAGGGTGGGGTAGATGGCTTTGAAGTAGGAGACCGGCTCAGCGACGGCCAGCGTTGGGCGGATGGCGGCGCGGTAGGTGTTGAGGGCGTTGACACTGAGGCCTATCACCGGCACTACCCGTTCGCCTACGGTGATGCGGGTGAACGCGGGCGCGAACAACGCACCGCTGCGCCGGTCCACGATGCTCGAGAGCACCGTCACGCCCAGCGCCCGGGCCCGACGCACGGCGTCGGCCTGATCCATAAAGTCGCCCTCGTGGTTACCCAGGTTTAGAATCACCGGGGCTCGAGACCTGAGGGCTTGCAGGAAGGCCCAGTCGGCCAGGCCAAGGCTGCGCAGGGCAACCACGTTTCCCAGCTCGAAGAGATCGCCATTCAGGAGTGTCACCAGCGGAACTCCGGCGTACTCGGCCTTCAGGCGGTCGACCAGGGTGAGGATCGCGGGGTAGCGGTCGTAGGCGGAATGCAAATCGGCCATGTTGACCAGGACCAGGTCGGCCTTGGCGCTCTGGGCACGGGCGAACCTAGGCCCCGCCACCAGCACCGCCGCCAAACCCGCGCCGAGTTTCAGCACCTGTCGCCTCGAGACTCTGCTCATGGGGAAAGTATAGTCGACGTGCGCTACCGCACCCGGAACACGGCTCCAGCGGTTAGAATCTTGTCAATGATCACCGTACTGCTGGTGTTGGCCTGGGTCTTTTCGCTGCTGGGCGCGGGGATGTCGTTCGTGGTGTCGCTGGCGGGCGGGATGAAGGCCATCCCGTCGCTGAGCGTGGAAGAAGCGGCCGTGGCCTTTCCGCTGCCTATCCTGGCCATCGTCTGCGCAGGGGCAGCCTACGTGATGGGCGCGAGGCTCGAGGCCCCGCCCTCGCTCTGGCGGGTGCTGCCCCCGGTCGCGATTGCCCTGTTGAGCATTGCTTTCGTGGTGCTGGTGTACCTCGAGCAACCGTCCCGGCGTTAGGCCACAGTGGCCGACATCAGCGCCCTGGGTGAGCGCTGATGAAGGTCTGTGTTCTACTTTTGGCGTTTCGTCTCGGCGGCTCTGGCTTCCGACCAGCCTATAGTGGAATGTTTCCGTGCTTCTTGTAGGGCCGCTCCTCGTGCTTGGTGGCCAGCATCTCGAGGTGGCTGATCAGGATGGGGCGGGTCTGTACGGGGTCGATGACGTCGTCGATGTAGCCTTTACCAGCGGCCACGTAAGGGTTGTCGAAGGCGCGTTTATACTCTGCGATCTTGGCAGCCCGGGTCGCGGCCGGGTCGGAGGCGGTCTGGATGTCCTTGCGGTAGATGATGTTGGCCGCACCTTCCGCGCCCATTACCGCCACCGCGCTGGTGGGCCAAGCCAACACCACATCTGCACCCATGTCCTTGGAGTTCATGGCCAAGTAGGCCCCGCCGTAGGACTTGCGGGTGATGAGGGTGATCTTGGGGACGGTGGCTTCGGCGTAGGCGTAGAGCATCTTCGCGCCGTGACGGATGATGCCCTGGTGCTCCTGGGCTACGCCGGGCAGGAACCCGGTGACGTCGACCAGGGTCAGGATGGGGATGTTAAAGGAGTCGCAGGTACGGATGAAGCGGGCGGCCTTGTCGGAGGCGTTGATGTCCAGCGCCCCAGCCATGAATCGCGGGTTGTTGGCCACGATACCCACACTCTGAGAGCCCAGCCTGGCGAAGCCGACGATGATGTTCTTGGCGAAGTTGGTGTGCAACTCGAGGAACTCTCCCCCATCCACCAGCGTCTCGATCACTGCGTGCATGTTGTAAGGCCGCTTGGGATCGGGCGAGACCATTTCCAGCAGCTCTGGGGTCTTGCGGTTGTGGGGGTCGGGAGAGGGCAGGATGGGGGGCTTCTCTTTCGCGTTTTGCGGCAAGTAGGAGAGCAATTGTTTGACGGTATCGAGCACGCCTACGTCACCGTCGCACTCGAGGTGCGCCACGCCAGACCTGGCGGTGTGGACAGTTGAGCCGCCAAGTTGCTCGAACGACACCTCCTCACGCGTCACCGACTTGATAACTTCCGGCCCGGTGATAAACATGTAGGAGTTTCCCTTGCTCATCAGCACGAAGTCGGTGATGGCCGGGCTGTACACGGCCCCGCCCGCACACGGCCCCAAAATGGCCGATATCTGGGGAACCACCCCCGAATACACCGCGTTGCGGTAGAACACCTCGCCGTAACCGGAGAGCGAGTCCACGCCCTCCTGAATCCTGGCCCCCGCGCTGTCGTTGAGGCCGATGATGGGAGCCCCCACCTTTACCGCCATGTCCATTGCGTGGGCGATCTTTTCGCCGTGCATTTTTCCCAGGCTGCCGCCCAGCACGGTGAAGTCCTGGCTAAAGACGAACACCGTACGCCCCGACATCTTGCCGTAGCCGGTGATCACGCCGTCGGCGGGGGCCTCCACGTTTTTCATTAGATCGGACTTGGGGTGCTCGGCGAATACCTGTAGCTCGACGAAGGTACCCTCGTCTAAGAGGTACTCCAGGCGCTCGCGGGCGGTCATCTTGCCCTGCTCGTGATGCTTCTTGACGCGTTCCGGTCCGCCCCCCGCCACGACCTTCTTGCGCCGCTCCTCCATCTCCGCCAACAGCTCTTCCATCAGCGTTCGGGTATTGTCCATATCAGTGGGTATCTTACCCCCAGGGTGTTGCAGGGAATGTCCCTATCTGCAAGTAAGCATCTGTCCGGAGGCCCGAAGCTGTGGGCCGGAGACCTCGGCGGGCCAAACCGTGGTGGTCGGAGCCTGGCACAAGGCTTGGAGACTTTAGCTCGGTCAAAGCATCTACACCCCTTCGCGTCTCCCCTTCCCCTTCCCCATCCTGTTCCCCGATTCTCGACTTTCCTGAACCCCACCTTAATCTTTCTACACAAAGCCTTCAAAGATTTAGCAATACGATGTCTCGGTAGGTTTTGCCTTATTTTGACCGCACAGCCTGCCGGCGGGGGAAGGTTCGGTTGGGCTGTAGGATTTACCTAAGGCTCTGATGCCAGGGCAGGCGTCGGCTTAGTGTGGTTGTTGTACCCTCGGAGATAGCCCATGCGTGACCTGCTCGTTCAAAGCTTTCAGTGCGCCCTAAAGGAAACCTACCCGGCCCTGCTGACCAAGGCCCACCTTCCCACCGAGGCTCCGGCCCTGATTGTGGCCGTGGGAAAGGCGGCCCTGACCATGCTCGAGGCGGCCCGTACCGCTTATCCGGGGATACCTTTCATCGCCGTCCCCAAGGACGAGGGCAAGCCCTTCAGCCGGATCGCCGGAGGCAAGCTGCTGCCCGCGTCGCACCCGGTGCCCGACCAGCGCAGCGTGCAGGCCGCCGAAAAGGTGCTCGAGGCGCTTTCCGAGCTGTCGACCGAGCAGACTGCCCTGCTGCTGATCTCGGGCGGGGGCAGCTCGCTCCTAAGCGCGCCGTGGGGGATCACCCTCGAGGAAAAGCAGATCCTCACCCAGTCATTGCTTAACTCCGGGGCCGACATCCAGGACATGAACGCGGTGCGCAAGCACGTCTCCCGCATCAAGGGCGGAAGGCTGGCCGCAGCCACCAAGGCCCGGGTGCTGGCGCTCTACCTTTCCGACGTACCCGGTGACGACCTCGCCACTGTCGCCAGCGGCCCCACCGTCCCCGACCCCTCGACCTTCATGGACGCCATCGGGGTACTGGATCGGTATGGCCTGGACTTCCCCAAGGTGCGGGCTCACCTCCAGCGTGGCGCCAACGGCAAGCTGCCGGAGTCGCCCAAGCCCGCCGACCGGGTGTTTGGGCGGGTTGAGAACCGCCTGATCGGCTCCAACCAGGTGCTGCTCGAGGCGGCCAAGCGATTCTGGGAACAGCGGGGCTATCACGCAGTGGTACTCTCCGACCGCTTCCAGGGCGAGGCGCGGGAGCTGGCCCGATTCCACGCAGGACTGGTGCAAAGCATCCGCGCCAACCACACCCCATTCAAAGCCCCAGTGGTGCTCCTCTCCGGTGGGGAGGCAGGCGTGACGGTACGAGGGAGCGGGAAGGGTGGGCGCAACCAGGAGTTCACGGCTTGGCTATGCCACTACCTGCGCGACCACGGGGCTTGGGCGCTGGCTGCCGACTCCGACGGCATCGACGGCAACACCGCGGCGGCGGGGGCGATCCTCGAGCCCGCGACCTGGCGGCGGGCCCAGGCCAGCGGGGTCAACCTGAAGGCCCACCTCGAGGCCAACGATGCCCACGGCTTCTTCGCCGCGATGGACGGCCTGCTGGTGACCGGGCCAACGGCCAACAATTTGAACGACTTCAGGGCAATCGTGGTGGAGTGAGGGGTGGGGGTTGGGGCCACTGCGGGTGAACCTGCGCCAGAGGGCATGTAGACTTTTGGCGAGGCTCGAGCCATGCGCGAAACCCCTCCCGACCGCCCGACCCTTCACCTGCTGGCCCGGGCGGTCATCTTCGTGGAGGGTCAAGTACTGCTGGCGAGGGCCGGGGGGGCGAGGCACACCTTCCTTCCCGGGGGGCATCTCGAGGCGGGTGAGTCGCTCCCGGTGACCCTCGAGCGACAACTGCTCGAGGAAACCGGCCAGCGCTGCGTGGTGCAGGGCTATCTGGGGGCCGTAGAACACGCCTTGGAAGAGGGGGGCCGGCGGCACTTCGAGGTGAACCACCTCTTTGTGGCCGCCTTGCCCGACCTCGACGACCCCCACGACCTGCATTCCGCCGACCAGCACCTCCAGTTCATCTTCGCCGCGCCGGACGCCCTCGAGCTGCTCCGCCTCGAGCCGAGGCCGGTGATCGGCTGGATTCAGAAACTGGCCCGGGGCGAGACGCCCCCCACCTGGGCTTCCAGCCTGGAGGCGCGATGAAGATTCAAATCGTCGAGGTTGGGGCGCGAGACGGTCTGCAGAACGAGACCAGGGTTCTCGAGCCTGCGGTGCGGGCCGAGTTGGTTAACCGGCTGATCGGCGCGGGACTGGGGCGCCTGGAGGCGGTCAGTTTCGTCAACCCGGCCAGGGTGCCACAGATGGCCGGCGCGGAGGAGGTTCTGGGGCTGATCAGGCCGCGGGGGGCCGAGGTTGCGGGCCTGGTGCTTAACGAGAAAGGCTACGAGCGGGCGGCGGCGGCAGGCGTTCGGGACATCCGCTACTCCTTCCCGGCCAGCGACGCCTTCGCCCGGCGCAACCAGAACTCGACTGTAAGCGAGTCTCTCGAGCTGGCCGCCCGCCTTATTGGTCGGGCCCGGGTCGACGGCAGGCGCTTGGGGGTGGTGCTGGGAACAGCGTTTGGCTGTCCGTTTGAGGGCGAGATTCCCGCCCGCAGGGTCATTGCTCTGGGAGAGCGGCTGCTCGAGCTGCAGCCCGGCGAGCTGATCCTGGCCGATACCATCGGGGTGGGGGTACCGGGGCAGGTTCGCGAACTGCTGGGGGCCTTGAGCAACCCCGTGGTTCCCCTGGGATTGCACCTGCACAACACCCGCAACACCGGCTACGCCAACGCGCTGGCGGGGGTCGAGAGCGGCGCAGTCATCCTGGACAGCTCGGTGGGCGGCATTGGGGGCTGCCCATTCGCCCCTAAGGCCACCGGCAACATCGCCACCGAGGACTTGGTCTATCTGCTGCACCGCTCGGGTTATGCGACGGGTATAGACCTCGAGCAGCTGCTCGAGGTCTCGGTATGGCTCTCAGAGGTGTTGGCCAAACCCTTGCCCGGTTTGGTTTATAAGGCGGGCGGCTTCCCGCCCGCTGGGTAGGCCGGGCCGGTTGCCGCCCGGACCAACTCACTGCCCGCCAAGCCGGTAGCGCAGCATCCGCAACTGGAAATACATAAAGCAGCCTACGCAGATCTTGGTGGTCAGGTTCAGCAGGGCCAGCGCCGCGACCGTCAAGGCCAGGGAACTTCCGAGGGCCGTCCAACCCAGCACGTAGCCCAGGGTAGCCGCGCCCAGGAATACCGCGCCTACGGTACGGGCGAAGCGGTGCGGGCGCGGGTCTTCGTCACGCAGGAACGGCCCGACGCCCGATCGCTTCTTGAGCCAAACCAGCCCGTCAAAGCCCAGGTGCTGCGAGATCATCAGCACGAACAGCACCCCCACCAGCCAGTGTTGGCCGGTGAGTACGGCGAGCGGGATCAGTAGGGTAAGGAAGAACTGGTTGAATCGAAGCTGGTTAAGGTCGGTCTTCATGGGGCAATGGTAGGGCATTGTCGGCGCCCCAATTGGTCAAAGATTACAAAGTTTGTAAACTAACACGGTTCGTCCCTCAAAAACGCACCGACCATCCCCAGTGTGCTACCTTGTGGACATGGAACTCCTCTGGGTCATCGTCGGGCTGGTGGGGCTGGTGGGTTTGGTCTATGTGGTGCTGTACAACAGCCTCATCGGGAAGCGCAACCAGGTTGAGAACGCCTTCGGCTCGGTAGAGACCAACCTCAAGAAGCGCTATGACCTGATTCCTAACCTGGTGGCGGCAGTGCAGAAGTACATGACCTACGAGAAAGACCTGCTCGAGCGCATCGTCAGCCTCCGCACCCAGGCCATGGCGGCGGCCGGCGGGACCCCCGACCCCGAACAGCGCTTTAAGCTCGAAGGCGACCTCTCCCAGGCCCTGCGCGGCCTGATGATTAACGTGGAGAACTACCCCGACCTCAAGGCCAGCCAGAATATGCTCCAGTTGCAGGCCTCCTTGAACGAGGTCGAGGAGCAGATCTCGGCCAGCCGCCGTTTCTACAACGCCGCCGTGACCGACTACAACAACGCCGTCGAGATGTTCCCCTCCAACCTGGTGGCCGGCCAGATGCGCCTGACCCGCAAGCCCGTCTTCACCATTCCCGAGTCCGAGCGGGCTGCGCCGGACCTTGGGAAGATGTTTGGGGGTTAGGAAAACGGAATCGGGATCAGGAAAAACTAGGGGCTATCCAAAGTTTATTAAGGCCGAGAGCCTTCGGCCCCCACCCACCGCCGACCTCTGAGCGCCATGCAAAAATCCTTCAACGAGTTCTACCAAGCCGTTCGGCCGACCCTCGAGCAGCTCGAGAAGGAGCGGAGGGTGGCGCTCTCGCGTTCGGCCTGGGCGGTCGGAATTGCGGTGGTAGCAGGGCTGCTGGTGACCTTGGGCATCTTCCTGGTCAATCCGGACAACGACCCCTCGGGGGCCATTTTCGCGTTGCTGTTCTTCGCGGTGGCGGGGTATGGCTACGCCGAGTGGCGGCACCTGGGGCCCTTCCGCCGGAGGTTCAAACTCGAGGTGATCGAGCGGCTGGTCAAGTTCGTCAGCAGCGAACTGCACTACGACCCGAGCGCGGGCGTGGGGGAGCGGGCCTACCGCGATAGCCTGCTGTTCCCGCGCTCCCACGACCGATTCCGCCAGGAAGACCTGATCGCCGGCACCGTCGGACAAACCCGGCTCCGGGTCTCGGAGATTCACAGCGAGTACCGCACCCGCGACTCCAAGGGGCGCACCAACTGGCACACCATTTTCCGCGGGCTGTTCTTCGTGCTGGACTTCCCCAAGCGCTTCAACGGCACCACCCTGGTGCTGCCCGACGGCACCGGCTGGTTGGGCGGTCTGGGCGACGCAATGCAGGGCTGGGACAGCCGGGGCGAGCTGGTCAAGCTCGAGGACCCCGAGTTCGAACGCCTCTTCGTGGTGCAGGGAACCGACCAGGTGGAGGCCCGCTACCTGCTCTCGACAAGCATGATGGAGCGCATCAAAGAACTTCGCAAGCGCGGCCCACTTTACATGGCTTTCACCGGGGGCAACCTCTACGTGGGCATCTCCTCGAGCCGCGACCTCTTCGAGCCCAACGTGCTCAAGCCGCTGGGTATGGACGACCTGATGGCACACATGGGAAACCTTCGGCAGGTGCTGGGCATCGTGGACGAACTCGAGCTGAACACCCGGGTGTGGCGGGAATAAGCACCCATACCCCTCGGCCGGGTTCAACGCGGGGTTGAGTCAAGCTTCACTGGATCTTTACCCCGTACCGCCGCGCAGGACTCCACCTTGGGGTTGTGGCCAACCCGAAACCCACCGCGATGCCGGCACGTAAACGGTATCGCCAACACCTCATGCCAGGGATTGGAGGGAAGTGCTCCAGAGCTGTGCGAGTGCCTCAATCTCCCGGTTGACCGGATTGCGGGTCAGATAGCCTTCGCGAAATTCTTCGGGCACGTGGTTTTGAGCAACGTGATGAATCCAGTCTTGGGCCCTGTGCAGCATCTCCCAGGCCCCTTTGTCTTCGGCCGCCCTTAGCGCCTCGTAGCGGGCCAGCCACACCACAGCCCGCTTCCAGGGCGGCGGGTAGGCGGCCACCCGGCCGAGCGCAGCCGCGCTGTGCTCCAGGGCCTCCTGGGTACGGCCCAGCCTGAGCAGAATTCGCGCAGAGTAGGCCAGCGCCTCGGTCTCGAGGCCAGCAATACCCTTGGCCCTGGCCCACTCCAGCGATTTTTGCGCCTGGGCCAGACCTTCCTGGGGCTCGAGCAGCGCCGAACGCACAAGGCGCAACAGGGCCAGCCCGTGATCCCACCCGCTGGCTTCCAGCCGCTGTTCGAGCTCGGCAAACTGCTCGGCCCCGATGTCCTGGCCGCGCTGGGTCAGGTAGGCGGCACGGTGGTAGAGGCTCAAGTCGCGGTACAGCGGGGTGTGCTGGCTCTCTTGCTCGGTGGTGTGTAGCTGCTGCTCGAGCATCTCCCACGCGCCGAGTGCGCGGTAGAGCGCCCCCAGGGGCTCGATCAGAAAGGCCCGCGACTCGTGCGGCTTGAGCATCGCCTCGGCGCGGCGGAACTGAGAGAGGGCCTCGGCGTAGCGCTCCTGAGACAAGAGCGCCCAACCCTGCTCCATCACGATCTCGTAGTGGGTGTGCTCCACCCCGTATACGCCCTCGAGCTGTGCCTCGGCCTCGCGGGCGTGTTCTAGGGCCTGCTCGTACTGGGCCAGGTAGAACTGGCTACTGGCGATGCGGCGCATGGCTTCGGCCCGCCAAACCCGGTTCGGCTCTTCGCCCTGGGCCTCGAGCGAGGCCAGCACCTTCCGGTTGTGGGCCACCACCTCGGCGTGGCGGTGGAGGTGGTACAGGATGTTGGAGTGGTTTAGGGCGTTGAAAAACAGGCCGGTCCGGTCGTCGCTGCGCTCGAGCAACTGGTCGGCCTGCTCCAGGGTCTGCAGTGCCTCCTCGTAGCGCCCCTGGTTGTTAAGTGCGTCACACAGCGCACGTAGCAGCTTGCCCGCGGTCTGGGGGTGGAGTTCCGGGTCGCCCAGCGCGGCAAGCCCGGCGCGGGCGGCCGCCTCGGCCTGAGGATATTGGCTGGTCGAGATTGCCCACCAAGCCCTGGTCGACCAAGCCTCGCCCTTCTGGCTTGGGGTGCGTGCGGTCTGAAGCAGTTGGTCGATGAGCCTCACCTGGCGCGGGCCACTGTCGTGCCGCCAGAGGCTCTCCACGGCCCAGATACGGGTCTGGAAGGCCCGGTCGAGGTCGCCGGCCTGCTCGAAGGCGTGAATAGCCTGCTCCAGCAACTCGGCCTCTTCGGTGAGGCGGTAAGCGCGGTTGGCCTGGTCGGCGGCCTCCAGAAACAGCGGGGCGGCCTTGGCGGGCTCACCCGCCTGCATCCAGTGTCGGGCGATCAGCGCAGGGCTGGCCCCAGCCTCGGTCTGCACCTCGGCGGCTCGAGCATGAAGAACCGTGCCGACAGTGGGGGCGATGCCCGAGAGCACCGTCTCGTAGATCAGATCGTGGACGAAGCTGCTGCCCCGCAGGATCTGGTGTGCCTCCAGGGACTGCCATGCCTCCATCAACTCCAGCGGGCGCTGCTCCAGCATTCTGGCGATTAGGTTGGGGCTGAAGTCGCTTTGCAAGATGGCGGCGGCCCGGGCGATGTTCAGGGCCAGCGGAGAGAGTTTGCCCAGGCGCTGGCTGATGACAGTTCCCACCTTGCTGGGGGGCGGCAGTCGCCCCGGCCAGCCGCGCCCCAGTTGGCCGGTCTCTTGCAGGTGCCGCACCGTCTCGAGCACGAATAGGGGGTTGCCGCCGGTGAAACGTGTCATCTGCGCGGCCAGTTGCTCGAGGCCCCCCAGTTGCAATTCCGCCAGTAGGTCCCGCACCGCATCCGTCCCCAGTGGCTCCACGTCTATCAGCACCGCCAACCCAGACTCCACCAGGCTGCGCACCACGTTATGTTCGATGGCCGGATCGAGCTCGTCTCTGCGGTAGACCTGGATGGTGAACTCGAGGGCCGCGTTGCCCACCCCGCCGAATTTGCCCAGAATGTAGACCAGGGCCTCCACGGTGGCCGGGTCCATGTACTGTGCGTCGTCGCCCACGATCACGTGGCCCCGCTGTGCCGCCCGGTTCAGCTCGGCCAGCGCGTCAAACAGGCGTATCTTCTCGGCGTCCGAGGCGATGGGGGCCGGTACCTCGCCCTGGGAGAGTTCGGGGGCCAAGCGGGACAGCTCGAGCCGCACCCAACCGGGCAGGTTTTGCAGAACTTCCGGCTGGAGCGCGGCCACCTTGCGCACCTCGCGGGCATAGGTGGCAAAGGGCACCGCCCGGTCCCCGGGACGTGGGGTGTTGACCAGCACCGGACCCTTGCTGGCCGCAAACTCCATCGCCAGCCGGGTCTTGCCCACCCCGGGCTCGCCGCGCAGGAAGACCAGCTTCCCCTGTTGGTAGGCCTCTTCCATCAAGGCCCACTCGCGCTCGCGCCCGATCAGGGGACTCGAGGCAATCGGTTTTGGCTGGGGAATGGGTTCGACCGACGGCTTCGCGCCCGTTACACTGCCGCGCTCGATTTGACGGGCCAGTTCGAAGGTCTCGGGCAGCGGCTCAGCGCCGAACTCGCGCCCAAGGATCTCCCGACAGCGCTCGAACGCCGCCAGGGCCGCGCCCCGGTCGCCCAGGAGGTAGTGCAGCCGCATCAGGCGGCGGTGGGCTTCCTCGGAAACGGGATCGAGTTCCACCGCCCGGCGCGACATGACCAGCGCCTGGGCCAACAGGCCTGAGCGCTCGAGCCGATCCGCCTCGCTGGCCGCGGCCTCGCGACGCAGGGCCGCGAAGGACTCGCGGGAAGCAACCAGCCACTCGTCGAAGTCCGGGCAGTCGCCGAACTCGAGCCCCTCGAGCAGCTCGCCCTCCCAGGTCGCAACCCTTGAGTACTCACCCGCGAAGGAGGCCGCCGAGAGCTGAACCGCATCCACCTCGAGCCACTCGGCCAGCGCAATGCTATCTTCACCCACGATCAGGTCGACCCCCGCAGCGTCCCGGAAACGCTTAAGGGCCTGACGAAGGTTGTTGCGGGCCGTGGACTCCTCGGAGTCGGGCCACAGCCAGCCCGCCAAACGGTATTTGGGGGTTGCGCCCTCGAGGGCCAGATAGGCTAGAATCCCCGCTACCCGCCACTGGAGCCGCACCTCGCCCCTGGGGCTCTGCAATCGAGCGCCTCCCAGCAGTTGCAGTTGCCACGATGCTTGGGCGGTGCGGGCGATCATGCTCTACAGTTTAGCCAGATTGTTTCCATCCGAATGCCCATTCAACTAAGGTTGGGCCGCCAGCCGGAAGCCTCGAGTGCAATGCCCGCCCGCACGAAACCCACCAGTTCCTCGAGGTCGCCGTCGGCGGTGGCCCCACGCGTCGCGAGGTCTTGGGCCTGCCGCAACTCCGCCAATCGCTTGCGGTAGCCCGAGGCATCCAAGACCGTCTCCTCATGGCCCAGAATCACACGCTCGGGCTCGAAGCCCTCAAGCCGATCCAGAAGCTGTTGCAGGCCGGCCGGCGTGTAGTGGGGAACCGGGGCGTAGAGGCGCTGATAGAGGCAGTCTCCCAGGAACAGCAGCCCCTCTTCGGGCACCCAGACCACCGACGAATCGCTCGAGTGGTCTCCCCCGACGTGATGCACCTCACAGGTCAACCCACCCAGGTCTAGGGTGAGGCTCGAGTCGAACACGATCTGCGGAACCATCACCATCAGGTCGCTCCGGTCGGGCAGCTCTAGTCTGAGGTAGTCGCGACAGAACGCAATCTCGGAGCCCTCCGCGACTCGGGCATCTAGGGCCGCGTCGCTCCAGTCCAGCCGGCTCTGCCGCAGCATCTCGCGGTGGGTCCGGCGGTGGGCCACAACAGGCACCTCCAGGGCCGACCCCCCAAAGCCGTGATCCCAATGCCAGTGGGTGAGCACCGCAGCCAGGAGCGGCGGGGCACCCTCGAGCAACGGATTTCCAAGGAACGACCGGGTGTGCCCGGGCGACGCGCCGACATCCAGGAGCAGCGAGTGGTCTTGTCCGCAGAGGTGGGCCAGCGAAGGGCGGTCCGTGCGGTTGTCGGGGGTGAGCCAGACGACGCGGTGGGTGAGGCGCTGGGCGGTGCTATCGGGCATATGGTTTAGCCTACCGCCAAAAAGTGGGCCGAGCACGAAAGGACAGAAACCGGACGACTTGACAATTTGGGGGTCAATTGATACTGTGTATCACAAGGTATGCGCGACATAGTATGTGACACTAGGCATACCGGAGGAGTGTATGTCGTCCACTGACCCCCCTTTTGGCAATGACCACGGCGGCCCGGAGCTCAACGACCGCCTGCGGATGGAGCTGCGCCGGGGCTCGCTGGCCCTTGCAGTGCTTGCCGCATTGCGGCGCGAGGAATACGCCTACTCGCTGCGCAAAAAGCTTCAGGCGGTGGGCCTGGACATCGAGGAAGGCACCCTGTATCCGCTAGTGCGCCGCCTCGAGCAGCAGGGCCTGTTGCACAGCCAGTGGCGCGAGGGCGACAACCGCGAGCGCCGCTACTACACGATTTCGGCCCTCGGCGAGGCGGTATTGCAGGTGCTGATCGGCGAGTGGCAGACCATAAACAAGTCCCTACATCAACTGCTGGAGGAGGCCCCGTGAATCTGGTACAGCGCTACATCCAAGCCGTTAAGCTCGAGCTGCCCGTCGCCGTCCGCGAGGACATCGGGCGTGAGCTACAAAGCACCATCCAAGACGAACTCGAGGCCTTCGCCCAGCGCAACGGTCGCAGCCCCAGTGAGGCCGAGGTCGGCGAACACCTGAAACGCATGGGTCATCCCGTCCGGGTCGCCAGCACCTATTGGACCCGCCGCAGCCTGGTCAGCGAGGCCGCCTACCCGCTGTACAAGCAGGCCCTGCTCGTGGCCATGTCGGTGTATGTAACCATCGGGGTGCTGATGGCAGTGGCGGAGTTGGGACAGGCCCAGACCTGGGGCCTGCTGATGTTCCCACGGGTCCTCTACGACATCGCCGCAACAGTCTTGTTCGGCTTCTTTGCGATCACCCTGGTTTTCCACTACTTCGGCGACCAGATCGCGGCCCAGCCCTATTTCTGGCGCTGGCGCACGGAACGCCTGCCCAGCGTCGAAAGCCCGGCCGCCTACCTCCCGCGCCCCCAAACAGTATCCGAGCTGTTGGGCAATGTGTTCGCGCTCACGCTACTGGCGGTGGGCCCGCTGGGCTTCCGCGCCTACGGTTTCACGCTGGACTTTAGCCCGGTGGGCGGGGTTTTGGCCGCCCTGTTGGTGCTGACACTGCTGGATTTCGGGTTGAACTTGCTCAACCTGCTTCAGCCGTATTGGACCAAGGCTAAGCTGATCGTTCGGCTGCTGGTGGGCCTTGGCGTGGGGTTCTGTCTGGTCCAGCTTTTGCTGATCCCGCAGCTGGTGGGGGCCTCGAGCACGCTCACCCTCAACCCTTCACAACTCAGCTCAATCAACCTGAGCCTCAAGTTCACTGTGGGAATCTGTCTGGCGATCCTGGTCTGGACGGAAGGCCGAGCCTTGCTGCGTCTGCTGCCCCTCAGACTCCCCCGGTTTTAGGCTGCCCCATCAGGAACTTACCTGACCCTTCATACCGAATTCTTGTAAACACTGATGTATCAATCGGTCCTGAGTGTCGTTGCAGACGCAAATCCGTCGGAAGCGAAAGGAAGTCTTCACGGCAACTTGGTATCAGACCCTTCGCGCTTGGTTCGGTCGACGGGCAAAGGTGTCCAGTCCGGCTCGAGGGAGTTTAGGCAAACGCCGGTAGAGCCCACCGACACTGCTCCGACTGATTTTGGCAGTGCCCTCCCGCAAAACGCGCTGGACGGGCCTTGGCCTCAGCTTCGTCTGAGCTTCTAGCTTTCAACCCTGCCCAAAACGCACGCCGTGGCCCTGTTGGCTAGGGGCTGGCGAAGCACACCCCCAAGGAGACTCGAGATGTACAACCTTCCCTCGTTCATTGGCATCATGCTGCTGATCCTGGCGATCCCGCTTAGCCTGGCCGCCCTCCTCATCGCTCAACCCGATCCAAAGTTCTCTCCGCTTCCCGCCCCCACACCCGAGGAACTGGCAACCCTGGCCAAACGCTTCGAGCAACCCTACCCAAGCCGGGCCGAAACCCTGGAAGTTCGCGACGGGGCCACCCTCAACCTACAGCGTTACCCGGCCGCCTCAGACACCACTGTCCTACTGCTCCATGGGGTTTTGGGCAGTGGGGCCTTGCTCAACCGCACCGCGGGCATGCTACAAGAAGCCACCGGGGCCGAAGTAGTCACGCTCGACCTGCGGGGGCACGGCCTGCGGGCCGACCGACCCGGGGACGTTGACTACATCGGCCAGTACGAAGACGATGTGGCCGACGCCATCGCCCACCTTCGCCGCAACAGGCCCGACCAGCGGATCATCCTGGCGGGGCACTCGGCGGGCGGGGGCATCAGCCTGCGCTACGCCCTTAAGGAAGCCCGCGGTGCTGCCCCTGCGGTGGACGGCTACTTGCTTTTCGCCCCGCACCTGGGGAGCAGGTCGCCCACCACCCCCACCACCTTTAGCCCCGAGGGGGCGCGGTTCGTCCAGCTTCAACTGCCTCGAGTGCTGGGGCTGAGCCTCCTAAACGCCCTGGGAATCCGTGCTGCTAACGGAGTACGGGTCTTGTTCTTCAACCTACCACCTGAGCTGCCGCTGCGGGCCTATAGCTACCGTGCCCTATCCTCGCTGTTCCCCGCCGATCATCGTCCCGCCCTCAAGGCCGTGCGCGCGCCGCTGCTGGTGGTTGTGGGCAGCCGCGACGGTTCCTTCAAGGCCACCGAATACGGCCGCGTGATTTCGGCGTATTCCAAGGGCACCGTAGAGCTTGTTGAAGGGGCCGACCACGAGGGCGTACTCACCGATGCTCGGACTTTTGAGGCGATAAAGCGCTGGTGGACACCGAACTAAGCCCGGCGTCAACCTGCCTCGTTTGAGGCCCAAAACTCGACAGCAGCGGGGCAGCCTTGTAAGGGCTGCCCCGCCGCATCAGGGCTAACCAACCTGGTTTGGCCCCTCCCCTACGCCCGTTCCCCGACCCTCGACCTCCTCCAAAAACCGGTTCAGCTCAGCCTGGCTCTTGAAGTAGTGCTTCTCCTGGGTACGCACGTCGGTGGCCGAGGCGCGCCACACATCGCCCGAAACGCAGGGCTCGAACCAGATTCGAACCACGTAGGTGCGGCTGGGGGTGCCCACGCGCTACCTCAGGAAGGTCTTTAGGCGGCGGGCCGCGTCAGAGTTGGTTGAGACCACCATTTCCATTGGGATGTCCAGGTTTCTCGAGCCTGGCCGGACCAGCGCGGCGTTGCCGTTTTGGGTATATACCCCCAGAAAGTCGCCGTCGTTGATGTCCTCGTTGCCGTCGGAGTCTTTCCAGGCAATCATCAGGTATTCGCCCACAGCCAGCTCAGTAAAGCCGTAGGAGGCCAGCGTGCCCGAACCCACCGCCTGGGTGATGCGGCTCTTCACGCTGTCGCAGTCGTTACCCAGATAAAAGCAGGCCAGCACGAAAGTCCCCTGCACGCTAGGACGGCTGCCGCTGCCGCTACTCACGGTCAGGGTCAGGGTGGCGCTACGGGACAGTCCGCCACCCTGACCCTGCACGATCAGCGCGTAGCTGCCAGCAGCCAGGTTAGGCGAGGTGGTGAGGGTGAGCCGGCCGTTGGCGAAGGTGCCCACCACACCGCTGGGCTGGCCGCTGAGGGCGAAATTGACCGGACCACTAAAGCCGCCGCTGCCGGTGACGGTAAGGTTGACGGTGGCGCTACTGCCGGGCCGAAGGCTCAGGCTATTGGGGTTAAGGCTGAGGCTAAAGTCGGGCTGTGGGCCGGGTCCGGGGCTGCTGCCACCTAGGGCTTGTAGGGCCGCCGCCGCGTCGATCAATCCGGCGCCGCAGTCGGAAGGGGTCTGGGCGGGGCCCTGACCGGTGCAGGCCGCCGCCGTGAGGGGGCGGGCGGTGCGCCTGAGGATGTCCAGGGCTCGAGCAGCGTTGAGGCTGGGGTCTCTGGACTTCATCAGCGCGATCACGCCCGCCACGTGGGGCGCCGCCATCGAGGTACCGTTCTCGAAGGCGTACACAAACTCGCCGTTTTGGTCGTTCTTGCCCAGGCTGAGCACGCCGTCGGGGTAGTTGTCGCCGTTGAGGTCGGCCCGCACATCGCCGCCGGGGGCCATAAGGTCGATGCGCTTTCCGAAGTTAGAGTAGCGGGCGCGCTGACCCGAAAACTGGGTGGCCCCCACCGTAATCACGCTCGAGCAGCTGGCAGGGGTAAAGCCCGCCGTGTCCTGGTTGGAGTTGCCGGCCGCCACCACCACGATGCTCCCACGACCCACGGCCACGTTGATGGCCTCCTGGTAGGCCGGAGTGTCTCTGCAGGGACGGGGCCCACCCAGGCTCATATTGATGACCTGTGCCGGGTTGGGGTTGGCAGGCACGCCCTGCACCGCCCCGCCCGCGGCCCAGACCAGGGAGTCGGCGATGTCCGCCACGGTCCCGCCCTGCACCCCCAGCACCCGCACCGGAAGGATGCGTGCACCCCAGCTCACCCCCGCCACGCCCGCACCGTTGTCGGTGGTAGCGGCCACGGTTCCACCCACGTGCGAGCCGTGGTAACTGCTCTGCTCCCCGGGTGCGTCGCCGGGGTCGTCGGCGTTGGGGTCGCGCCCGTCGCCGTCGTTGGAATTGCGGGGGTCGCTGATGAAGTCGTAGCCGGGCAGCACCTTACCCTGAAGGTCCGGGTGGCGCACCAACACACCGGTGTCGATCACCGCGACTGTTACCGGGTTGGAGATACCGCGCTCGGCGTCCCAGGCCTGCGCCATGTTGATGGCCGGGTAGTGCCACTGGGCCACGTAGGCAGGGTCGTTGGGGGTGGCCGTTGCTCTGAGTAGGTAGTTGGGTTGGGCCCATTCCACATCCGCACGGGCCGCCAGCCCCCGCGCCACCGCCTCTACTGAGGCCGAGGCACTGGCCCGGTACAGCTCGACGTTCTCGAGGGCCAGCCGGCGCACCCGTTGCAGCTCTAATCCGCCCGCGTTCAGTCGCTCGAGGCGTTGCAGCGAGACCCCGGGTCGGAACTTGACGATCACTTCACCCGGAACCCACCCGATCTCGGTCGATTCTGTTGGGCGCTCGAGGGTGGACAAAACCGGCAAGCTCAGGCCGCTGCCGCCCAAGTTTAGCCGTACCGAACCGCTCAGGGTGTTGGGCGGGGCTGAGGGGGTGGTGCAAGCGCCAAGCAGCGCTGCTAGAAGGCCAGCAAAAACCCACTTTCTGTTGGTCCAACTCATGGCTTCCTCCGTTGCAGGGTGGGACGCGCCCACCGACGGGCAGCAATCTAGCGGCAAGGCTGTGACGCCGCTGTGACCCAGGGATGCTCGAGACCGCTCACCCCGGTCACGCCGCCGTCACAGGGGTGGGTCTACACTCACGCTCGGAAGTTTGGAGGAGGTGCCCAGATGAACCACGAGATACATATCCAGTTTGCCCGCATGAGACAGCAAGCCCTTCTCGCCGAGCGGTCCCTTCTTGCCCAGACTCTAGAGCACCAGTCTTGGGTGGCCCGGGTACAAAACTGGCTGTTCCACAGCGAAGCCCTCTTCCGCGCCGCCGCGCTTAACCGATAGGAGTACCACCGTGAACCAGATTCATCCCATCCTCGCCGAAGTCTTTACTTCCGAACTGCGCCAACAGACCCAAGCCGCCGGGGCCACCAGCTTTAAGACCGACGAACTGGCCCTCTGGCAGGCCGACCAAAAAGCCTCGGGTTGTCCCGAAGCCGTCCGACCCCACGTCCTCAAGATTGGCCACTTCACCTTCTGGCTGAGCAAACCCAAACCTCAGCCCTGCTAAAGGAGTACCCTGTGTATAGCTCGAGTCCCATACAAATCGAACTCCTCGCCAAGCACAAACTGTGCGAGTTGCGACACCCCTACCATGCGCCCAAGCCTCCCACTCACCGCACTTGGTTTAGCCGCCTGCAAAGCTGGCTAAACAGCAACCCACCGCACCTTCCTTCCAAGGCTGTTTAAGCCCAATCGCGCCACTCGATGCGGTGGGACCAATCAGGAGAAAGCCATGATGTTCTACCTTTACATACCGCTGGTTCTCACTGCCCTTCTAACGGGTTGCGGACAAGGTTCCAGTAGCTCGTCCCCTACCCCCGGCGCACTGCAAAGCGCCAACGGTCAGCCCCTGCCGGCCAAGTTGCTGGATACTTTGATCAACGATGGCGCAAACAAGCCGTACCGTTTCCAGGTATTCGTCAACAGCGGGACGTTTAAGCTCGAGGGCAATAAGTACGAGCAAGAAGTCTACCTACAAGATTTCGTGGACGGCATACCGTCGAGACGCTGGCGCTGGAAGGAGTTTGGTACCTGCACCCCCAGCGGCGAGAAGCTGCTGTGCGAGTCGGGCTATATCCAAAACTACCGCCTCGAGCTGACCCAGCAGGGCAACACCCTGGTCACGCGCCAGAACTTCACCGACCCCGCCCTCGAGGGCAGCTATGTTTTCGGCAAATAGTAAACCACACCCGAATGCCGCCCGCCCTGGAGAAACACCATGAAGCGTCGTTTATCCATCCTGCTGATCCCCGCGTTCGGCCTGCTCGCGGCCTGCGCCCCGGCGATGAACTGGGCTGTGTACACCTCCGACCCCGACAAGGCCAGGCTCATCACCTCCGACATCGCCAACTTCTGGCAAGCCTACGACCAGGGCAAGTCCGGCGACCTGAGGCAGTCGCTCGAGAGCCTGTACCTGGGCAAAGCCAGCTCCGGCCTAAAGGACTGGGTTCGGCTCCGCCTAAAGAGCGGCGAGCAACTGGCCCAGACCGTCCAGGCCAAGCGCGGCTACTACGAGTCCACCAGGGCTAGCACCTCGCGCATCGCCGAACTTGAGCCGCAGATCCGCCGATCCTTCGGCAGGCTCAAACAGCTCTACCCCGAGGCGGTTTTCCCCGACGTGTACTTCGTGATCGGGCGCATGAACAGCGGCGGCACCTTCGGCCCCAGCGGCCTGCTGATCGGGGCCGAACTCTACGGGCGCACCCCGCACAGCCCCACCGCCGAACTCGACGACTGGGAGAAGGCGGTCACCCAGCCGGTGGAGCAACTGCCCTACCTGGTGGCGCACGAGCTGATCCACGCCCAGCAGAGGTACCGTATGTTGATCCCGACCCTGCTGGCCCAGTCGGTGAAGGAAGGCAGCGCCGACTTCATCGCCGAACTGATCGCCGGGGGGCACGCCAACCCCTCCCTACACCGGTACGGCGATGCCAATGAGAAGGCCCTATGGCTCGAGTTCAAGACCGCCATGCACGGCACCGACCTCAGCAACTGGCTCTACCAGGGCTCCAAGAGCACCGACCGCCCCGCCGACCTGGGCTACTACGTCGGCTACAAGATCGTCGAGGCGTACTACCAGCGGGCCACGGACAAACAGAAAGCCATCCGGGAGATTCTGCACATACAAGACTTCGACGCCTTCTTGGGAGCCAGTGGGTACGCGGCCCGGTTCGAGTAGGGAAAATCACAAGGCGATCGGAGCTTCCCGCCATCGCCCGGTACGGGGAGTTAGCTGAGGCCCTCGAAGCTAACGTGCTTATGGACTCAGCTGTCCCGGAGTTCCCTTCGGTGGCGCAGAGCGCTTCGCCTCAGGGAACTCCTCCGCACCGGGGAATAGCAAGAAGCGCTGTAAGGAGGATAGCCGTGAACTACCGATGGTGTGTTGTTGGTGTTTTGCTGCTGGGTCTGCTGGGCTGCTCCGCGCCCCAAACGGCAAGCGCCGGAGTGTACGTAATCTCGTCAACGGATCTGTATCAGGTGGAGTTGCCCCCAGGCCAGCTCGAGCGGCGCATCGGCAAACTCCGCGACGCGCAGGGCAACGGCGTCGTCCTGCTGGACATCGCGCTCAACCCCAGGGACGGGCAACTCTACGGGGTCAACGACGCCCTCTACCGCATAGACAAAAACACCGCCGTCCTGACCCGCGTCGGCGACGGCTTGCAGGCGGCTGCGCCGGGGATCTCGAGCGAGGCCGTAGCGCTGGCCTTCTCGAGCGACGGCGTGCTCTACACGGGCGTGGACGGAAACCGGCTCGCCACCGTGGACACCGCCACCGGCAGGGTCGCCGTACTGGGTAGTCTGGGCGGCAGCTACAGCTACAGCGGCGACCTGGCCTTCGCGCCGGACGGGCGGCTGTTCGCCTCGGCCTCGGGCCGGGACATCAACGACGAGCTGCTGCTGGTCAACCCCCAGACCGGGGCCGGAACGCCGATAGGCAACATCGGGTTTCGCAAGGTCTACGGGATGCAATTCATCGGCGGAACCCTGTACGGTGTGAGCGAGGGCGACTCCAGCAGCCTGATCGCCGTCGACACCGCCACGGGCCAGGGGACGATGGTGAGCACGCTGGGTTTCCGCGCCTGGGGAATTCAGCGGGTCAGGTGATGGGCCTTACCTCAAAGCTCCGTGGCAGCCTAGACCCTGACCCGGCCTCCGTACCCCTCGAGCCGCCCCCATTTGCATAGCTTACACGGGAGACACTTCTCTGAGGCCCTCGAAGCCAACTGTGCTTATGGACTCAGCTGTCCCGGAGTTCCCTTCGGTGGCGCAGAGCGCTTCGCCTAAGGGAACTCCTCCGCACCGGGGAATGGCAAGAAGCGCTGTAAGGAGGATAGCAGTGAACTACCACCCAGGGGGTAGGGGGTGTACTACCTGCCGCCGCCAGGGAGGTAATGGTGGAAAACGCGAAGCGACCAACAAATCCTTGAGGTTAACACGGTGTGCAGGCTTAAGCTGCAAAATCAGGGGCCGATTGTGACTAATCCCGAAAAACTTCTTCATCGCTTGGAGGCGATTGCCCAATCCTTGGCGGCGTCCGTCAACGCGCTCGCGCTCATTGGACTTGGGTCGGTAGGAACCGAACTGGAGCGGCTCGACGACCACTCCGACCTCGACTTTTTCGTCATCGCCGACGATGGATATAAACAGCGCTTCATCGCCAACCTGGACTGGCTAAGCGACATCGCCCCCGTGGCCTACAGCTTCCAAAACACCACAGACGGGCACAAGCTGCTCTACGCCGACGGGATATTCTGCGAGTTCGCAGTGTTCGAGCGGGCCGAACTGGGAAACATACCTTTCGCGGCCGGTCGGATTGTTTGGAAAAAACCAGGCGTGGACGACTCAATCGCAACCCCCACTCGGGCGAGACCCATGAGCCCCAGTAGCGATGTCGAGTGGCAACTGGGCGAGGCGCTGACCAATCTGCTGATCGGCCTCAAGCGTTTCCGGCGGGGCGAAGGCTTGTCGGGCACCCGTTTTGTACAGAACTACGCCGTTGATCGGGTGTTGGATTTAGCCAGGCTGCTCGAGCCGGAAACTCCCTACTACCAGGACCCCTTCGGCAACGAGCGGCGCTTTGAGCGGCGCTTCCCCAGGGTCGCTGAAAACCTACCGCGCTTCGTCCAGGGCTACCGGCGCACCCCCGAATCGGCCCTGGCGATACTGGAGTTTCTCGAGCAAAACTTCGAGGTTAACCCGGCTATCGCGGAAGCGATCCGCACACTGACCCTTGAGCCCTAACCGCAGTAGCCCCCAAGTACCTACACCCATAAACCCGGATGTGTGGAGGATTCGGGTGAACTGGGGTGACTTCAGAGATAAAGTTGCGCCAGGGCGGGGGTCAGGAACTGGCAAGGATGGACCACGTAAAAAAGCCTCGAGGGTACATCCCCATCAAATCTCTATCGGCATTTAGACCTTTGCCTGGCCATCGTGAAAGTCGAACCTAGCCCCTGAAGGGACCGAGGCCCGCAAGAACGTTGCGTCGCCCGAAACCTCCACCTGCTGCCCCGCCCCGATCAGCAGGGTGTCGCCCCAGTCGAGGCCACCTTCGGCCCACTCGGCCCGACCCCGGATAAGGGTGAGGAGTAGGAAGCTATCTTCGGGGGGCCGAACCTCCCTCTTCCCCTCTACCTCCTCCTTTTCCAGCACGAAGGCCTCACAGACCAGCAGCACCCCGTCCTTTTGCATTGCCTCCGGGATTGGGGTTGGCTCGAGGCGGCTAACATCCAGGCCCTTCTCGAGGTGTAACTCGCGCCCGCGCCCGTAGTCGAAGATGCGGTAGGTCAGGTCGGAGCGCTGCTGCACCTCGTAGAGCACCAGCCCCGGCCCCAGCGCGTGAATGGTTCCGGCAGGGACGTATACCACCCGACCGGGCGTGACGGTCTGGCGATCGAGCATATCCCAGATTGAGCCGTCCTCGGCCGCGCGGGCCAGGGCGGTGCGGGACTGAGCCTGCCTTAGCCCGTACACAATCTCGCCCTGCCCATCCAGGATGTACCAAGCCTCGGTCTTGCCGTGGAAGCCGCTGGCAGCCTCGGCGCGGTGCGCGTAGGCGTCGTCGGGGTGGACCTGTACCGAGAGCCATTCCGCGGCGTCGAGGAACTTGATCAGCAGGGGCAGCTCGAGGCCGTACTTCTCGAACGGCGCGGGGCCGATGAACTCCGCGCCCAGCTGAGGCAAAACCTCGGCCAGCTTCTTCCCGGCATACGGCCCGGTTTTCACCCGGTTCTGGTCGTAAGCCAGCCACAGCTCCCCGATGGGCTCGGCGGCATCGAGCCCCAGGCGATTGGCGATCTTGGTGCCACCCCAAATGCGGGGTACCGGCTGGGCCTCGAGGGAGAGGGCTACAGGGGGTTTCATGTGAGAACAACTATAGCTCAGGGTGGATAAGGGCCGAGCGGCAAAGGTACCGCCTTTGGGCCACCGCCCGTTTCGGTAGTAGAAGGGCCCTCTCGTGGGCCTAAGCCGCGCCGGGGCCGATGGGCGAGACCAGCCAAAACCCGACTTTGGTGGTCGGGCTGTCCCAGGTGCAGCGCGGTGACCCTCACCCGGCGGCCCAGACTCGAGTCGGGCCGTTGGAGGTGTCTGGATGTTCCCAGGATCTGGGTAGAACCGATAAACTATCCCCAATCGTGCGCATTTTGGCCCTGGCGGATCAGCAACATCCGTTCATTCACCAGTCGCGGTTTCCCGATAACCTGCCACCATTCGAGTTGGTATTGGTGGCGGGCGACCTGCCGGGTAGCTACATCGAGTTTGTGGCCACCAAGGTCACCGTTCCGGTGATCTACGTCCACGGCAATCACAAAGAAGAGTACGTCCAAGATTATCTGGGCAACCTATCCCCGCCCGGCGGAGCCATCAAGGGACACAGCAACATCGTGAGCGTGGCAGGGCTACGGATCGCCGGATGGGGCGGATGCCCGCGCTACAACCAGCGCGACGTTGGACAGTACACCGAGTCTGAGGCCATGACCAAGTTCGCCTCCTGGCTGCCGATGCTCAAGCCGCGCCAGCTCACGACCGGACATGGGGTGGACATCCTGCTCTCTCACGCCCCCCCGCCCGGACCCCACGCCGGAGAGGACTTCGCCCACCGGGGCAGCACCTCCCTCGAGTGGTTCCACCGCATGTACCGCCCCCGCCTTCATGTCCACGGTCACGTTCACCTCTACGAGGCCCAGCCCAAGCGCGAGTACCTCACCAAGACCGGCGTGCGGGTGGTGAACGCGTTCGAGTACACGCTGATCGAGCTGTGAGCAAAGGCCAGCGTGGGTGAAGAGCTTTTGGCGGTCGGCTCTACCCGCTGATCCAACAGTTTATTGCCACGCCTACAGCCCACATGCGGTTAACCGACCGCTGTTGACCGACCTCTGAGCGCTTACCTGCGTACCGCTATACAATCCCACTGTGAAGATTGCAAACAGCCTGATCGTCATCAGCGGGGCCAGCAGCGGGATCGGGCAGGCCAGCGCGGTGGAGTTGGCGGCGCTGGGGGCCCGGGTGATCTTGGTGGCCCGGAGCGCGGGGAAACTCGAGGCCACCGCCGGGCACATTCGCAAGGCGGGGGGCCAAGCCTGGGCCTTTCCCGCCGATCTATCCAGGCCCCAGGAGGCGGTGAGGCTTGCAGAAGAGGTTCTTGGTCAGCATGGCGTCCCGCAAGCCCTGATCCACAGCGCAGGTGCGGGTGAGTGGCGCTTTCTCGACGAGACCCCCATCGAGGACATCCAGCGCCTCATGGACACCCCGTTCTTCGCCGCAGCCTACCTGACCCGGGCCTTCCTGCCCGCCATGCTGCGCGAGAACCGCGGCTACATCCTCTCGGTATGCTCGCCCGCCAGCCGCCAGGTCTGGCCCGGAGCGACCGGCTACATTGCCAGCCGGTGGGCCCTCAACGGCCTGACCGAAGCCCTACGTGCCGACCTATACGGCACCGGCCTCAAGGCGGGCTGCATGTTTCCGGCAAAAATCTCCGACAGTGCCTACTTCCAGACCAACACCGAGACCGAAGACCGCATCCCCACGATAGGCCGGGTCATCCCTCCGATCACCTCGAGACAGGCCGCGCTAGGGGTGGTACGTTGCCTCGAGCAGGAGCGCCGAATCTTGATTCAGCCCTGGCAGATGGCGGTTTTCGACGCCTTCGCCCGGATGTTTCCCAGGGTCAGCGAGTACTTCGCCTTCAGCACCGGGGCTCGCAGGCCGAACGTGTAACCTTTTCCACCAATTGTGGCGGCTTGGAGCCCCGACCCACCCGCCGGGCAAGGTGCTAGGGCTCGCACCTGAACTGTCCCCACCTTTTGTTTTCATTGCATTGGCGCACAGCCAACATTCTCTCGGTAACGGAGCGGTAATGGGCGACTATTAGGGTGCGGGCGGAGGTGATGGGTATGACCGGCAAGCGCCGTAACGATTACGCGGCGGGGGGCTGGGTTCTGCTGGTGGTGGGGCTGTCTTTGTTGCTGGGGCAGTTCTTCCCAAACAACGGCTGGCAGATCTTGGCCCTGCTGGGGGTGGGGTTTCTGGCAGCAGGAGCGCTCATCCGCAAAGTCGGCCTTCTGATTCCGGGAGGCATTTTGAGTGGGATCGCGCTAGGGGTTTACCTTGTCGACCCGGTGCGCTCCAGTGTGCCCGAGGCCACAGCGGGCGGGGTCTTTCTGATGGCTTTCGCGGCGGGCTGGTTCATGATCACGCTGCTCTCGCCGCTGGCGGGTGGCTGGGTCTGGTGGCCGTTGATTCCGGGTTCCATCCTGGGCTTTATCGGCTGGGCGGTATACGAGGAGCGCCTCGAGTGGCTGGAGCGGCTGAGCTGGGTCTGGCCGCTGATTCTGGTGGGGCTAGGCGCCTGGGTGCTGCTTCGCCCGAAAAACCCTCAGGATAAGGGCTGAGCCCCATGGGCGAGCCCGCTGTGGTGGTCGGCCTGACCTCGAGCCAGGCCCGTGAGCGCCTCGCCGTCTTCGGCCCCAACACCCTCCCCGAGAAAGCGCCTGAGCCGCTTTGGCACAGGTTTATCCGCCAATTCCAAAGCCCCCTGATCTACATCTTGCTCTTTGCTTTGGCCTTTGACGCGGGACTGTGGATCTACGAAGGGGCCAGGGGCTGGCCAACCGAGAGCCTTACCATTGGGCTGATTCTGCTGCTCAACGCGGGGCTGGGGGTTTACCAGGAGTTCCGCTCCGAGGGTGCCCTCGCCCGGCTCAAGGCCATGGCCGCGCCGCAGGTCTGGGTGCTTCGCGACGGGGAGCTGGTACGCCTGCCCAGCCAGGAGCTGGTGCCGGGGGATGTCCTGCGCCTCGAGGCCGGCGACCGTGTGCCCGCCGACGGCGCGTTGCTTCAAGCCCAGGGCGTGCTGCTTGACGAGTCGGTGCTCACTGGGGAATCTGTTCCACTGGACAAGACCCCAGGGCAGGAGGCGCTGAGCGGAACCCTTCTGGTGCGGGGCAAGGCCCAACTCGAGGTCAGCCGAACCGGTTCCAGGAGCAACCTGGGCAAGCTGGCTCAGATGCTGGAACAGGTCGAGGCGGGCAAGACCCCGCTCGAGCTCCGTCTCGACCGCCTGGGACGCCAAATTGCGAGGGCAGTTCTGGTTCTGGCTGCCGTAATCGCGGTGGCGGGGGTGCTGGCGGAGGGGGTGGATCATCTTGGTGCGATGGTCCTCTTCGCGGTTGCGCTGGCGGTGGCAGCGGTGCCAGAGGGGCTGCCCGCCGTCCTGACCCTGACCCTGGCCCTCGGGGTCGAGCGAATGAGCAAGCGCAAGGCGGTGGTGCGAAAGTTGGCCGCCGTGGAGGCGCTGGGCTCGGTCACGGTCATCGCCACCGACAAGACCGGCACCCTAACTGAGAACCGCATGAGCGTCCATTTGCTCGACGCCCCCGACCCCACTCGAGCCTTACGGGCGGCGGTGCTGGCCAACGACGCCGAGGGGGGAGGCCAGGGGGCGGGAGACCCCCTCGAGGTCGGCCTGCTGGCCTACGCCGAAGCCCAAGGGGTGGACGCCCGGGCGTTGCGCCAGCAGCACCCCCGCCTGGGCCACCGGGCCTTCGACAGCGAGTGGAAGTTTATGCGGGCGACGGTGGAAGAGGAGGGGCGTGGGGTCGGCTACTTTAAAGGTGCCTACGAGGTGCTGCTGGTCCGGTGCCGTCTGAGCCCCGAAGAGCAGGCCTCCTGGGCCGAGAAAGCCCTGGCCTACGCCTCGGAGGGTTTCCGGGTGCTGGGACTGGCCGAGGGCCACGGCGAAGACGAAGAGGGCCTGAGTTTCCTGGGCCTGGTGCTGTTCTGGGATCCTCCCCGTGAGGAGGTTCCGCAGGCCATCGAGATGGCGCGAGCGGCGGGCATCCGGGTCTTGATGGTCACCGGCGACCACCCGGCCACCGCCCTCGCCATCGCCCACAAGATCGGGATTTCTGGTGAGCGGGTGTTGACTGGGGAGGACCTGGAGCACTACGACCCAGAGACTTTGCGTCAGGTGGTGGGAGAAGTGAATGTGTTCGCCCGGGTGAGGCCGGAGCACAAGCTCAGGCTGGTGCAGACCCTGCAAGCGCTGGGGGAGGTGGTGGCGATGACCGGCGACGGGGTTAATGACGCCCCCGCACTCAAGCGCTCCAACGTGGGGGTAGCGATGGGCCAGCGTGGCTCCGAGGTCAGCCGCGAAGTGGCCGACCTGGTTTTGCTCGACGACAACTTTGCCACCATCGTTGCAGCAGTCGAGGAGGGCCGCAGCATTTACGAGAACGTGCAAAAGTTCCTCCGCTTCCTGTTTTCGACAAACCTTTCCGAGGTTCTGGTGGTGGGGGTTGGGGCCATGTTGGCCTTTGCGCTAGGGCTGCGCGAGGCCGACGGATCGCTGCTGTTGCCCCTCTTGGCGGTCCAAATCCTTTGGATCAACCTCGTCACCGACGGCTTGCCCGCCCTTACACTAGCCCTCGACCGCAACCCCGGGGTGATGCGCTCGCCGCCCAAGCCGGCCCAGGCTCCCCTGCTCGACTCTCCCTCGCTGCGCTTTGTGCTGCTGTCGGGCTCGGTCAAGGCGGCCATCGCACTGGGCATCCTGGGCGTGGTACCGCTGCTGGGCTACGGCCTCGAGGAAGCCCGCAGCGCATGCTTCCATTTTTCGGCCATCGGACAGCTCTTCTTCACCTACCCGTCCCGCCACACACGGCTTTTCCCCAGCCCCAACCCCGTGCTGCACGGCGTGGTGGCGGCGGGGGTAGGGTTGCAGTTCGCGGTGGGCTCGCTGCCAGGGGTGGCCGGGGCGCTGGGCGCAGTGCCCTTGCCTATGGCGCTGTGGGGGGGCATTCTCGCGGCTGCCCTGGTAGCTTGGGGTCTTACCGAAGGCCTCAACCGACTTTTCTGGCGTCCCGCAGTTCGCGACTCAGTCCGGTAATCGCTTGGTAATGCCGGGGCACTAGGGTGTGGCTTGTGGGCCTCGGGATTTCCTCGAGGCCACGGCGGTTCGAGGAGGTGTTTATGTCGGTGATGGAGACCAACATGACGCGGGAGCTACAGGACATCCGCAACGACCTGACCCTGCTGCGCAAGGACCTGAGTGAGTTGGCCCAGGCCATGCAGGTCAACCTCAAGGAGGAGACCAGCCACCTGCGTGAGAACACCCGCCAGGTCTTTGAGAAGGCCCGCGAGCGGGGCGGCAAGGCGATCCACGAAGTAGAGCACCGCATCGAAGAGCGCCCCTTCTTCAGCGTGCTCGCGGCCTTCGGGGTGGGGATCATGGCCGGCTTGTTGGCCGAGCGGCGCATGCTGCCGGGCCGTTAGAACCGGGGCCTACGGTGTCTGCGCTGGTGGAGGTTGTGCTCGGTCTGGTGGACGTGCTCGAGGCCGAGGGGCGGGCGCTGAGGGCGGGCCTGGCCCGTCTGGCGGGTGCGCTGCTGCTGTTGGCGGTGGCGGGGGCGGTGCTGCTATGTGCGGCGATGGTCCTGCTATGGGCGGCCTACCTCTGGCTCAGCGGGGTCGTGGCCCCCGCCCCGGCGGCCCTGCTGGTAGGGCTGCTGGCCCTGCTGCTGGCCGGCGGCTTGTGGTGGCGGGCGCGGGAGATGGTGCGATAGGGGTGAGCGATGGAGACGCGAACGCCCCACCCGCCACCCACAGGCCGACAGGAGGCCCGGGCCCGACTGCGCCGGGCGGCCAAACGCCTCGAGCGCGAAGGCGCAGATTTGCTGGAGCGGCACCCCTACGAGGCCCTGGCCGCCGCACTGATGGCAGGCTGGCTGTTGTCCCGTTATCCCGGGCTAGGGCGCTTTCTGCTGAAACTGTTGGTCTAGAGCGGTTTCCACAAACACTCGGTACGGTAAAAACCGCCGTACCGAGTGCAATGCTTCTCACGACGGGCCGAGTATGGGAGGGAAACGCGATAGGATGATCGGCCTGCCCTCAAGACGCGCTTCGCCCAGCGCGTCTTTTCCTGTTCAGCGGCCCTGTGGTCCGCCAGGCCCGCGCCAGGCCCACCAGAGCATGCCGGTGCCCGTACCGAGCGACAGCCCAAAAGCCAAACCGAGCGGAAGGCTACCAGCCACCAGTCCCACCCCCGCCCCAAACGCCACCCCTAGCCCTACTCCGATCCCGGTCGCCTGAGTTAGGCTGCGGCCTTCCGTGACGTCTTCTTTGGGTGGCCTCATGCCCGGAGGCTAGGCGGTCTGCTTGAGTTTTGGCTGACCGGACGGGGGCAGACTCGAGTCCGGTGCAGCTTCTTCATGCCAAGTCAAAATCCCGCTCATCGTCGCGGCCTACCCTCAAGGCAGCCCCCACGCACCGGGGACGCCGAGGAGAACCCATGAAGACTTGGATGTTGCTGACGGGACTGGCCTTCGCCGCCGCGCTTGGGCTGACTATCGCCCAGAACCCCCCCGCCCAGCCTCAGCCGCAGGCCCGCCTGACCATCGCCCAGGTGCTGGCCGCCGACCCCGAGTTCAGCACCCTATTGCGGGCGCTGCGGGCCGCCGGACTCGAGGAGACCCTGTCCGAGCCCGGCTCGCTTACACTTCTGGCCCCTAACAATGCGGCCTTTGAGAAAGTGCCGCCCACGCTGATGGAGCAGCTAATGGCGAACCGACCGGTGCTGACCGAGGTGCTGCGCAACCACATGGCCCGGAGCCGCCTGAGCGCCCAAGAGGTCGCAGCCGAGCCCACCCTGCCGACGCTGGCGGGCTCGCAGCTCCCGGTCGCGGCCAGCGGCACTTCACTCAAGGTCGGCCCAGCCACCGTCACCCGCCCCGACATACCCGCCGCCAACGGGGTAATCCACGTCATCGATACGGTGATCCTGCCACGGTCGAACTAAGCCTCGCTGGATGGTGGGGAGTCCTCAAGTCGTCCTCCTCACGGGCAAAAGCGGCACGCGGTACCACCACTATCGCCTTAGACTCCCTCGCTCATATTCGGGGACAATTTTAAGAGTCAAAATGCGCACAAAGACCGAAAGACCCTTTGCCTGAGCTGCGCTTTTAAGCTCGAGGGCGGTTTGCAAAGTGCTGGCATGAGGAACCCGGCCTTGTTGCAGAGTCGATTGAGGCTGCCCTCCGCCTTCGATAAGCACAGGTTGGGCCACGGCTCTTCCAGTTCCGCACCGCTGTACATGTTGCGGCCGGCACCTCATTGAGCGCCACGGCGGTTCACCTGAGTTGCCGTTTATTCCCTGTTCAGGGCTCGAGGACTGCACTAGACTGGCCTTAAGGCTATGAACCTCGATTCGCTGGCCCAAAACAGCGTTGCCGTCATCGGAGTCCCGCTGGATGCGAACTCCTCGTTCCTGCGCGGCTCGGCGCTGGCCCCGGCCAAGATTCGACAGGTGCTGCACTCCGGCTCCTCAAACTGGTTCCTCGAGGACGGGCGGGACCTGCAAGAGGCCGACTGGAAGGATCTGGGCGACCTCGAGTTGCCCGAAACCGACCCCCAAGGCGTGGCCGAGTTTATCACCGCGCAGGTTAATGGCCTGCTGTGGCGGGGCGTGCGGCTACTTACCCTGGGTGGCGACCACTCCATTACGTTCCCGCTTGTCCGGGCGTTCGCGGCCCATCACTCGAGGCTGACCATCCTTCACATCGACGCCCATTCCGACCTCTACGAGGAGTTCGACGCCAATTTCTACTCCCACGCCTCGCCCTTCGCCCGCATCATGGAGGCGGGACTGGCCAAGCGTTTGGTTCAGGTGGGTCTACGCACCCCCTCCCGACACGAGCGCGAGCAGGCCAGGCGATTTGGAGTCGAGCAGATCCTGGCCAAGGACTGGCAGGGCGTGCTCCCCCGCCTCGAGGGCCCCCTCTACCTTTCCCTCGACCTCGACGCCCTCGACCCGGCATACGCTCCCGGCGTGTCACACCACGAGCCCGGCGGCCTCGGTGTGCGGGAGGTGCTGCGCATCTTGGAGCAGGTTCGCGGTTCCCTGGTCGGGGCCGATCTGGTCGAGTTGAACCCCACCAGGGATCACGCCGACATGACTGCCGCGGTCGCTGCGAAGTTCTATAAAGAGCTGCTGGGCAAGCTGCTTTAGGCTTCTTGGTCGCCTGCTCAGCACCAGCGGTCTGGGTGGGAGGGCGGGAAAAACGTAAAGGCCGGCGCTATGCGCCGGCCCAGGATTGAACCCGTTTTCGTAGCCCGAGTCGGGCTAATTGAGCTTATCGGCAAACAGCTGAATCTTGGCCCGATCAGCCAGGCTGCTAACAAACTTCTCGAGGGCTTGGCTCTTCAGCTCCTCCTCGAGGGAGCCCTTTACCGCGTCGAATGGGCGGAAGCCAGCCGGCTCGATCTTGATCAGCAGGATTACGTGGAAGCCGAACTCGGTCTGCACCGGGCGACGGGTGTAATCGCCTTCTTTGAGCGCCACCATGGTGGACTCGAAGGCCGGGACAAAAGTGCCCCGCGGCTCACAACCCAGCTCGCCGCCGTTGTTCTTGCTGCCGGGGTCCAGCGACTTCTCCTGGGCGATCTCCTCGAACTTGCCGCCCTTGCCCAGTTGCTCGATGATCTGGGTGGCCTCGGCGGCGGTGCGCACCAGGATGTGCGAGGCACAGTAGGTCTGGGGCACGGCGTACTGCCGTTTGTTCAGGCGATACAGGAGTTGCAGGGCAGCGGGGCTGATCTGGATTTTGGAGATTACGCTCTCGATGTAGTTGTTGTAGGTGACGGCCTCGGTCACCAGGGCACGGTAGGTGTCCAGGCTGGGGATGCCTGCATCCTTGAGGGCGGCGTTGAGGGCCTCCTCGGACTCGAACTGGCCCTTGGCCTCATCGACCGCCGCCTCCACTTCCTCGGGCTTGGCGGCAAATCCGCTGGCCTTGCCCGCATTGATGATGGCCTGGTCGCGGGCCAAGCGCTCCAGGAACTGCGGCTTCTGATCCTTGAACAACTCCTCGGCCTCGGCGCTGTAAGGCTGGCCTTGCTGGCGCAGGGAGCTGCGGACAAACAGCCCCCACTGTAGGTCGAACTGGCTGCGGGTGATGCTGGTATCCCCCACCGTCGCCACTACTGGGTCGGCAGCCGCCTGCCCAAGCCCCACCGCCATACCCAGCACCGAAACCAAGACCGCCAACCGTTTGATTGCCATCTCAACCATCCTTCCGAAGCGTCAACCGAAATATCGGGTTTAAACCCTTCTGGGTTGCGCTATGCTATCACGACTGTCGCCGCGCAATGAGGTTACGCTTCCGCTGCCCGACCCTCACCCGGGCTCTGGTCTGAAACGATCACCGGCTCCCTTTTTGGCCCTGCACCCTACCGGCTCTTCCTCCGAAAAGGATGTGCTCGTCTAGTGGATAGGGGGCAGGGCTGGGAAAATCGGAGCTTCGAGAAAGTAACAGAAGGTCGATTGGTACAAAGTACACCCGCTCGCGATTGCAAGACAAGCCCAAATCTCCGCCAGCGCCTACCCGTATGTTGATGCTCATAAAGGGTTCGCTAGGGCTGCGGCATGGCCGGGCTTGTGCGAGGAAGCCAGCATCCAAAGCCGGCACGGGTGGAGACTGACAGCGGTCTCCGCCCTTTTATAATGGAGGAACTATGTTCGCACCAGTTGTCCGCTTATGGAACTCCGACGCCAGGGGGGGCATCATCTTGTTCTCCGTGGCGCTGGCCGCGTTCATTCTGGCCAACACCGAAGGCTACTTTTGGTACAAGGAGACTAAGGATACCCTCATCTCGGTCGGGTGGGGCGAGGCAAGCCTCGAGAAGACCCTCGGCAGTTGGATCAAAGACCTGCTGATGTGCTTCTTTTTTCTCCTGGTCGGCCTCGAGATCAAGCGCGAGATCGTCTCGGGTCAGCTCTCCAACCCCCGCCGGGCCGTCCTAACCATCCTGGCTGCCATCGGCGGCATGGTCGTCCCGGCCCTGATCTTCACGGCATTAAATGCCGGAACCCCCGGCATTGCCGGCTGGGGGGTTCCGATGGCTACAGACATCGCCTTCTCCATCGGGGTGCTTTCGCTCCTGGGGAGCCGGGTGCCGCTGGGTCTCAAGGTGTTCCTGACCGCTTTCGCGATTGTCGACGACCTGGGGGCGGTCCTGGTGATCGCCTTCTTCTACACCCAGGGCCTCAATTTCCAGGCCCTGTTCATCGCGCTGGGTTTCTGGTTGCTGGCCCTGGCGGTGGGGTTCGGGCAGGTGCGCCACCTGTGGGTCTATATGAGCATCGGAGCCTTCATGTGGTTCTTCATGATGCAGTCGGGAGTTAGCCCAACGGTGGCTGCGGTGATGCTGGCCTTTGCGGTGCCGATGACCCGGGCCAAGTCCCTGCCCGACCTGCACTCCGAACTTTCGGGTGTGGCGGCAAAGAACCCCGAGTTGCTCGAGCAGGAGATGGCCCACCTCGAGCACTCCCTACACAAGGCCCAAAGCCCACTGCATCGCCTCGAGCACATGCTCCAGCCCTGGAGCATCTACGTGATTCTGCCCCTCTTTGCCTTCTTCAACGCTGGAGTTAACCTGGCAGGTGCAGGGGGCTTCGGGAGTGTGGGCCTGGGGGCCTTCCTGGGCCTGTTGCTGGGCAAGCCCATCGGGATCTTCCTGATCTGCTTCGTGGCGGTGCGCCTGGGAATAGCGGCCCTGCCTCTGGGGGTCAACTGGTACATGATTCTGGGCGCGGGCTTCCTGGGCGGCATCGGCTTCACCATGTCGCTGTTCGTGGCCGCGCTGGCTTACCGCACCAACGAGGTGCTGCTTAACCAGGCCACCATCGGGGTGTTGAGCGCCTCGGTTGTGGCAGCCGTGGTGGGGCTGGTGGTGGTCTCGAGGGCCGCCCGCCGCCCTCCGCCCCAAACCGACCCCAACGACCAAGCCCTGCTCGGCCCGCTGCACGAGGGAAGGTGAGCCACGCTCCAAGTTTAGGATAACGCAGTAACGGTTATAGCGGGTTCGACAACTCGAGTGACAAAGCTACCATACCTTTGTGACTAACCCTCGAGAGGCGGATGACCTAGTTGATTTTCGTGCTAGGGTTGCTCAAAATACCTTTCTTTCAGTATTGGACGCACTAATGACAGGAAGAGTTGGGTTTGGAGCAGAGCTTCAGGGGTACGTGGGTGAAGCGGCTGTGAGCGAAGTCCTTAAACGGCTCCCAGATGATTGGCGAATTGTCAGCGACCTCGAGATAGGCGGGGAAAACGTAGATCATCTGGCCATCGGGCCAGCGGGGGCGTTCAGCCTTGAGGTGAAGAATTACAGCGGCAAGGTGATTGCCACACCCAATGGCTTATAGAACAAAGGCGAACGCCATGACAAAATCGTGCGACAGGCATGGCGGCAAAGCCACAAACTGCATAGACTGCTAGGTGTCCAGGTCGAGCCCATACTTGTGTTCTTGTGCGACGACCTTCAGGGTGGCCGGGTAGGAAGGCTTAAGGTCATGCGGCCATATGCAGTGGTTGACTATCTGCAAAGTCTGCCTAAACTTTGGGAACCAGAAAATTGTCTTGAGGTTGTTCAAAAAGCCAAGAAGCTGGTCAGGTGAGGCCGCGCAGCTTGGCGACCCCGTGGTTCACAGAATGTTTAACTCGTAGGGTAAGTTAGCACAGCAAATCGGTTTGACCTAGCTCAAGAACCGCTAGGTGTCTCCACAGTTGAACTCCGACCTGCCACCTTCCAGATCCCGCAGGCAATTGCACCTCGGATAGCCGCTCCGCCCCTGGGTAGACGCTCCGCGGCTATGGCGTACGCCAATCCGCCCAGGCAAGTGTTTATCGCTTCCACCGATGTTGCACTTCTACCCTGGCGCAACTCGGTTGGTAGCGTCAACGACACCGCTGGGATGCAACTGGGCGGGTAGGAAGCGCTGCCGGTACAGCACCCCAGCCCAGGGGTGACCTCCTCAACTTTGCGCCCGCCAGGGTTAGAGCAGCCGGTCTAGCTGGTGCGGCATCATCTTGCGCCACCAGGGCCAGTCGTGGTCCACGTCGTGGCCCCAGTAGTCGAAGGTGGCGTATACGCCCTTCTGGTGCAGCACCCGCTGCATCTCGCGAGTGTCGTGGATGCACTCTTCTTCCCATCTCCCCTGCCCCACCGCAAAGACGATCTTGTTGCGGCGATAGGCCTCGAGCTTGGCATGGTCGGTCAGGTTGGGCAGGTACCACAGCGGAGAGTTGTAGTAGGCGTCCATGCCTCCGTGGTCGCCCACGAATCCGCCTACCTGGTAGAGACCGGAAAGTGCGATCAGGCCGTCGAAGGTCTCGGGGTATTTGAAGAAGAAGTTGGCCGAGTGCAAGGCCCCCATGCTGCACCCGGAGAGCCACATGGTGCGCAGGCCGGTATTCTTACGCACGAAGGAGACCGCCTCGTGCATGATGTAGGCGTCGTAGTCGTTGTGGCGGCGGGCGCGGTCGGCGGGCGGGATGCCTTTGTTGGTCCAGCTCTGCGAATCAATCCCATCGACGCAAAACAGCTTGATGCGGCCCGCCTCGAGGTAGCCTGACAGGGCATCGACCATGCCAAAGCCCTCGTAGTCGTAGAACCGTCCGGCCTGTGCAGGGAAGATCATGATTGGCTGACCGTAGTGCCCATAAACCTTCAGCTCCATCTCGTGGCCGAGGGCAGGACTATGCCATTTGTGGTATTCGGAGTGCATGTTTTACCTCGTTGAATCTTTATGACTGACGGACGACGTGACGGAAGGCTACGGGCGGTTAGCCTTTGGCCTTTGGCCAAGAGCCAATCGCTGATCGCATTCCGCTGTTAGCGGTCTGCCTTCAACACGTCAGGCCCGTTCCTGTATGGCCTGGGCGGCCTCGAGCAGCTTGTCGAGCTTGGGGTGACGCAGGATGTAGCCGTAGTTACCCAGCGCCGCCGAGAAGATCGAGTTGATGGGCTCGTGGTGGGCGATGATGGGGCCGAAACGGGTCAGAACGGCCTCGTGGGTGCTGCGGTAGTGGATGTGGCTCTTGCGGCCCACGAAGGTGCAGTAGTAGGGGTGGGTGGCCTTCTGACCGACCTCGCCGTAGGTAAGGATGTTGACCCACTCCTTGAAAATGTCGATGTTGTTGGAGTAGTTGAACATGTCGATTGATAGGCCGCCGGGAGGACGCATGTTGACCTCGAGGGCCACCAGCCCGCCGTCCGCCAGCCTGAAGAACTCGAAGTGGAAAAAGCGTTCCATGACGTTGAAAGCCTTGACCACTTTGCGCCCGGCCTCGCGCAGGTCGGCGGGGATCTCGCGCACCATGTAGTAGTAGATGTCGGAGTCCTCGTTGACCACGTCCATAACGCCCTTGGAATACTCGAGCGAGGAGTCGAAGACCACGTTGCCCTTGATGTCGGTGAGGCCATCGTAGGTGATGATCTGACCCGGAATGAACTCCTCGACGATGTACTCGACCGGCGGCTTGGTGGCGATGTAGTCGAGCAGTTCCTGGTCGTTGTTGATCTTGAAGGTTTTGGCCGCCCCCACCCCGATGTCGGGCTTGGCCACTACCGGGTAGCCCACCTCGTCAATAAAGTTCTGGGTTTCGACAGGGTCACGGCAGACCTTGCCCCGCGCCACCGGCAGCCCGGCCCGCTTGAAGACCTCTTTCATCACCGACTTGCGCTTAACCCGGTCCATGTCGTGCGGGCGCAGGCCGAAGATATTGAAGTCCTCGCGCAGCATGGCCTCGGTCTCGAGCCAGTACTCCGACATCGACTCGAGGCGGTGCAGCTTGCCGTACTTGTGGGTGAAGTGGCCCAGACCGCGCAGCAACTCATCGTAGTTGTGCATGTCGCCGACCTTGTAGTACTCGGTCAGCGCCTCGCGCAGCTCCGGGCGCAGCTCGTGGTACTCGGCGTCGGCAATGCCCAGCACGTTGTGCCCCGCCTCACGCAGCCGTGCGCTGAACGGCCAGAAGTTGGGCGGGAAGTGGGGTGACAGAAAGACCACGTTCATAGGCTCGAGCCCCCTCAGTTTGAAGTTGTCAGGCATTATTCTCACTTTTTCACCGCATTTCAATAGGCCAGGGGATGTTTGGGGCTTGGCTCAAGGTCAGAGGGGACACCTACGGCTTCACCAAGTGTCCAAGCATTCACGCTACCATCGCGATTCAGCCCTACCCTCGCACCTGCGGCCCCATCTCCTCGCTCACCAGGCTCAAGCGCAGCCCGTGGGGCCAGGTGCCGCCCAGCTGGCCCCAGGCCCACACCATGTCGGGCGGGACAGGGGCGGTGAAGTGGAGGTATTTGCCGGTGCGGGGGTGTTGGAAGCGGAGTTCGTAGGCGTGGAGGGCTTGGCGCGGGATCAACTCGGAGGGCTTGCCGTACACGTCATCCCCCAGGATGGGGGTCCGGAGGTGCTTGAGGTGGACGCGGATCTGGTGCGTGCGCCCGGTATGGAGGATTGCGGCCACCAGAGCATGATGCTCGAGTTCGGTCACGATTTCAAAATCGGTCTCGGCGTGGCGGGCCGCGACTCCGCCGACGTGCATCCGGGTGCGGTCCACCGGGTGGCGGCCAATCGGGGCGGAAACCAGGCCTTCCTTGGGGCAACCCACGGTTAGGGCCAGGTAGCGCTTGAACACGCTGCGGCCGGCGAAGCCCTCCGAGAGCCGACGGTGGGCGGCCTCGTGGCGGGCCACCACAATGGCACCGGAGGTGTCTTTGTCCAGACGGTGCACGATACCCGGTCGTACCAGCTCGGGCCTCTCGGCCTCCTCTGAGACATCGAGACCAAAGCGCCCCAGTATGGCGTTGACCAAAGTGCCGGTAAACACCCCCGGCGCGGGGTGCGTGATCATCCCGGCGGCCTTGTTGATAACGATCAGGTCCTCGTCCTCGTAGAGCACCTCGAGGGGAATGCTCTCGGCCGTCACCGCAGCAGGCCTGGAGGGTGGGGGCTCGAGTGTGACCGTCTCCCCCCGCAGCTTGTACGACGATTTAGTGACCGGCCTCCCGTCCAGAAACACCAGCCCTGCCGCGATCCACTCCTGGGCCTTGGCCCGGCTGGTATTGGCCTCGAAGGCCACGGCCTGGTCTAGGCGGACGCCGGAGGCTTGGAACCTGATCACTGGGGTAGTTTGCGGCGTGCGCGGCGGCGAGTCAATAGCGTAGGGTCTAGACCTCGAGGGGTCTGGGTCACCGCCCGTCCACCCACCCCTCGAGCGGTGTTTGCGGCAAATCGCCGAGCCCTCATCCCCAGCCGTTTGGCCCAAGCGGGTTCCCTCTTCGCTATCCCGCTCCCACCGCACCCTGCTAAACTCTGCCCATGCCCAACAGCACGGTCTGCCTCACCTTCGACTTCGACGCGCTTTCGGTCTGGTTCAGCTATCCCCACACCACGCCCTCGATGCTCTCGAGGGGCGAGTACGGGGCGCGGGTGGGGGTCCCGAGGGTCCTCGAGCTGCTGCGGCAATATCACATCAAGGCCACCTTCTTCACACCGGGGCACACTGTGGAGTCCTTCCCGCGGGAGGTGGAGCGCATTCTGGAGGCCGGTCACGAGGTGGCGCACCACTCCTACGCCCACGTCGACCCCTCAGGCCAGAGCCTCGAGGAAGAGCGGGCCGACATGGAGCGGGCACTGAGGGTGCTCGAGGGGATCGGGGTCAAGCCGATGGGCTTCCGCTCGCCCTCGGCGGACTTCTCGCAGCACACACTGGGTCTCCTGGAGGAGTTCGGCTTCGTCTACGACTCCAGCCTGATGGCCGACGACTTCCGGCCCTATCACCCCCGAGTGGGCGACCAGGTGTCGCAGCAGAGCCCGCTGGTGATGGGTCGCGAGAGCGCGCTCTGGGAGTTTCCCATGAGCTTCGAATTCGACGACTGGGTACACTTCCAGTTCAACTTCAACCCCTACCGCAACGGCACCAGCGCGCCCAGCAAAGTGCTAGAAATCTGGACGGAAGACCTGGACTGGATGCACCGCAACGTCGAGGGCGGCATACTGACCGTGGCCATGCACCCCCAGGTGATTGGACGGGGCCACCGGATCGCAATGCTCGAGCGCTTCATCCAGCACGGACTGGGGCTGGGCGTGCGGTTCGAGCCGATGCGGGACGTGGCAGGCAGGCTTTAGGTGCTATTTCCGGCCGCGTGGCTAGGGTGTCTGGAGTGAACGGGTAAAAAGGGGTGCATGTGACGCAGCAAGGACATATCGAGGCGCTGGCCGAACGGGTCAAACTCCTTTCGGTTGCGGAGGGCAGCCACGACTGGTGGCACGTCTGGCGGGTCTGGCGGCTGGCCCGCCGGATCGCGCTCGAAGAGGGGGCTGATCTCTATCTGGTCGAGCTGGCTGCCCTCTGCCACGACCTCGAGGACTGGAAGTATGCTGACCACCAGCCGGTAATCCGGCCCCTGCTGGAGCGGCTCGAGGTGGCCCCAGAAGTGGTCGGGCAAGTCCTGGACATTTGCGAGCGGATCAGCTTCAAGGGCGCTGGGGTGCCCGACCGGATGGAGGGCCTCGAGGGCCGGGTAGTGCAGGACGCCGACCGCCTCGACGCCCTGGGGGCCATCGGGGTGGCCCGCACCTTTGCCTACGGCGGCTCCAAGAGTCGCCCGCTGCACGACCCCGACGAGCAGATCGAGCTGCACGGAAGCTTCGAAGCCTACAAGTCCAAGTCCGGCAGCAGCCTAGCCCACTTCCACGAGAAGCTTTATCTACTCATAGACCGGCTCCACACTCCCGCCGCACACCGCATCGCGGAGGCTCGAGACGCCTTTATGCGGGAGTTCGAGCGTAAGTTTTTGCTCGAGTGGAACGGTCAGGACTGAATACTCAGCCCTTGTGCTCGCACCAGTGCTTGCACCAATGCTTGCACCCAGTTGGCCGTTTGCAGAGTCCGCCCGACAGGCAAAAACGTCAGTGCAACCAAAATACGGTCGGTTGGGTTGAGATTCGGTGTGGCCTCACGAAACGAGTGGCATAAGCCGGGCCGCCCGCCCGAATGACTCGGCGGGCGGCCAATCCCGTACCGAGGTTAGCCCTGACGCTCGGCCTTCTGCTGACAGTAATCGGAAATGTGCTCGAGACGGCAGCCTCACCAACTCGTCTTCGGGCAGAAAGTGCCATCCCACGATCGTGAAGACCAGCCGGCCGTAGTGACCGATGTCCTGCTTTTTCACTAGCGCACCCAGCAGGTGCGCCATCATTGCGTTTTTTCGAAGGACTTCTAGCGCCGCGAACGCCTTTTTACGTTCATGTCACAAAAAGCCCAAATGTTTTTAGCTTGAGTTGGCCTGGGTTGGCGCTCAGAAGTAGGCCCAGCCCGCCAGCCGCACCGCCGAGTAATAGGCGAAGGCGGCGGAGTAGCAGGCGCCTCGGCTGAAGAAGCCCAGCCCCGCGCAGATACGGTTCATGTTCACCAGGAAGCTGTCATCGGCGGCCTTGCGCCCAGTTTCGGTGGCGAGGGTGGGGAAGCTGGGGAAGTTGCGGTAGGCGAAGTCGTGGACGTTGCAGGCCGGGCGGAAGGTCTCCCGGTAGCCCAGACCCAGACCACTGGGAGCAGAGCACCCGTCGCGCACCCAGTTGAACTGGGGGTAGCTGCTTCGCGCGGTGTAGTAGCTGTTATAGGTAGCTACCGTTCCCAGCCCGATCACCTGCACCAGCTGGAGGTTGCTCAGCGCCAGCGACTCGATTCCGGCCCTGGCCGCCTCGACGTTTTGCAAGGCCTGCTCGTAGGCCGCAATGGCCTCGCGCTCTACGCCTAGCTGGCGCATTTCCTCGAGAATTTGCGCCCCGCTGGGCTCGGTCTGAACTGCCTGCGGAGCTTGGCTACATGCCACCAGCAGCAACATCCCCAACAACCATACCCTAAGCATAGTTTAGCCTCCCGACAACCCCCTGCTGTGTTGTGATCACAGTATCGGGCATTCGGGACAATAATCCAACACCCGGTGGTTCGTGCGGCGCATGACCTACAGCGGGCCGACCCTTTGGTAAGCTTTGGGCCATGAAACTTCTGCTGTGGAGCCAGCTCGAGGCCGGCATCCCGCTGAGCGAGTTGCCCGGCTTCCACCGCGCCTTCCTCAACCTCCACCGGCCCGAGCTGGGGGCCGACGGGCTCCCGCTGCGTAGGGTGCAGCAGTATGTCACCCAAACCCTATACACGCTGGTCAAGGAAGGCCGGGCCTCCCGCGAGGGCGAGGACTTTCGGGTGGGCCTCGAGCTGATCCCGCCGCCCTACCAGTCTGTGCTGGACAACGACGCATGAGGCCGGACGAGCTGCGCGGGGCGCTCCTGGGCTGGTACCGCGCTCATGCGCGCGACCTGCCCTGGCGCGGCGACGCCAACCCCTACCGGGTTCTGCTCTCGGAAGTGTTGTTACAGCAAACTCGAGTAGACCAGGCCATCCCCTACTATCACCGCTTCCTCCAGAACTTTCCGACCCTCGAGGCCCTCGGCCGGGCCGACCTAGAGTCGGTCCTGAAGGTCTGGCAGGGCGTGGGGTACTACGCCAGAGCCAGGAACCTGCACAAGCTAGCGCAGACCACCCCAGAGCTGCCCCACACCTACGCCGAACTCCTGCGTTTGCCTGGAATTGGCCCCTACACTGCGGCGGCGGTCGCGTCCATTGTCTTCGGGGAGAGTGTAGCGGCGGTAGACGGCAATGTGCGGCGGGTCGTGGCCCGGCTCGAGGCAAAGTCCAACCCCACGCCCAGCGAGGTCCAGAGTAAGGCCGACCAACTGCTTGCCCCAGACGCACCGGGCGACTGGAATCAGGCCATGATGGAGCTTGGGGCCACCGTCTGTGTGCCCAAACGTCCCCGCTGTCCGGACTGCCCGATTAACGCCTGGTGCCAGGGCAAGGCCCAGCCCCACCTCTTTCCTTCGCCGAAGGCGCGCAAGCAGACCTCGGTAGAGGCGGTGGCGCTGGTGCTGGTCGGGGAGGGCGGGGTACACCTCGAGCCGCGCGTTGGCTCGGTGCTGGGCGGGCTGTGGGGAGTGCCGATGGAAGAGGGCGAGGGAGCTTTGGAGCGGCTGCAGGCCCGCTTCGGGGTGGAAGCCCGCTACCTAGGAGAGATCCTTCACGCCTTTACCCACCGCAGGCTGAGGGTCCGGGTCTACCAAGCCCCCTGGGCAGCGGCGGAAATACCCGCCGAACGCCCGCTCTCGAGGCTCGATCAGAAAATTCTGGCTCTGGCGCTCCCTTAGCGGAGCTCCTTTGACCTGCACCCAGACCTGCTTCTAGCTGCTCGCCGGCCTCGAGGATGAACTACCGACTCTTGCTCTGGGCCTTGGTCGGCCAGACTTCGGATGGGTTGCTTTTCGGGCTCCGCAAAGTCATTTGCCGCAACAGCAGGTGAAAGTCTGAACCGACTCTGTTCAGAGGATGCTCTTAAGCCCGTCCAGGCTGATTTTTCCCCCGCAGATCACCGCCACGGCCTGCTGTGCGGGGTAGCGCCCGGCGGCCTTCGTTAGCGCAGCCAGCGCCACCCCAGCGGCCCCCTCGAGAAGCATAAACTCGCTGCCGATGAACCGGCGCATGGCCTCTCTGATCTCCTGCTCGCTCACCGTTACCCACTCGTCTACCAGGCTGCGGCAGAGGTCGAAGGTGATTGCGCCGGGCTCGAGGCCCCCCGCACTCCCGTCGGAGAGGGTGGTTAACGCGTCGATTTGGACAATTCGACCCGCCCCGACAGAGGCCATCATCACTGCGTCGTTCTCGGGCTGACATCCGATGACCCGGACCCTGGGGCTCACCGACTTCAGAAAGGCGGCAACCCCCGAGATCAGCCCCCCGCCCCCGACGGTCACAAACACGTTGAGCGGTGGTTGTTGGGATGGGACACCCGCCTCTTGGGCCATGACCAGCTGCCCCGCGATTTCGACCCCCACCGTCCCTTGTCCCGCCACCACCTCGAGGTCGTTGTAGGGCGAGATGTAAACCATGCCATTTTGCACGGCGTAGGCTCGAGCGAACAGCTCGGTATCATCGCCGCTCACCCCGTGCTTGCGCACCTCGACCCCGTAGCGGCGGATGTAGTCGAGCTTGGCCTCGGCGGCGTTTTCCGGCGCAAAAACCAGCCCCCGCGAGCCCAACCGACCCAGCCCCCACGCCACCCCGGCCCCGTGGTTGCCGCTGCTGGCCGTCACCACGCCCGCCGCCAACTGCCCCGGACTCAGCGAGAGCAGCTTGTTCATGGCCCCTCTGGCCTTGAACGAGCCGGTGTGCTGAAGGTTCTCGAGCTTGAGCCAGACCTCCATGCCGGTTAGCTGGCTGAAGGCCAGGGAGTGCTCGAGGGGAGTCTGGCGAACGTGGGGCTTGAGGCGCTCGGCCGCGGCAAGGATAGCGTCGGGCAGGTTTGACGGGCTCATGATCTCCTAGAGAGGATACCCCGGCTGCAGCCGGGGTATCCCTAGACATGTAGAACTTCGCGCAACGGCACAGCATTGGGGCCAGCTACCATTCAAGGTCGCACGTCCCACGGGTACTGCCCCTAACTGCCTCGAGCTAGGCTCTTAGGCCCCGACTGTCATGCCCTTGTAGGTCGTCCGGATTGCCCCGGCCACCACCCCTAGCGCCTCACGCAGCATGTCTTCGGGAATGTCCAGGGCGGGCAGGAAGCGGATGCAGTTGGTATAGAGCCCGGCGCGGATCAGGATCACGCCTTGTGCGGTGGCCAGTTTGATGGCCTCGAGGACGAACTCCGGCCAAGGCTCTTTGGTTTCGCGGTCTTTAACAAACTCGATGGCCATCATCGCCCCGATGCCGCGCACGTCGCCCAGGATCGGCAGTTCCGCCTTCAAGGGCTCGAAGACCTCGCGCACCACCCGCTCGACGGTTTTTGCTTTGTCCAGGAAGCCAGGAGACTGGAGAATTTTCAGCGACTCCAGCGCCGCCATATTGGCCAGCGGGTTGCCGCCGTAGGTGCTGCCCTGCCCACCCACGTGGGGGCTGTCCATGATATCGGCCCGCCCCGTAACAGCGCTGATCGGCATCCCGCCGCCCAGGCTCTTGGCGGTAACCACCAGGTCGGGGATCACCCCGCTGTGCTCGATGGCGTACATCTTACCGGTGCGGCCCGAGCCGCTTTGAATCTCGTCGGCGATCATCACCGCGCCGGTAGCGTCGCAGACCTCGCGAATCTTGCGCAAGAACTTGTGCGGCACGGGGATAAAGCCGCCCTCGCCGATCACCGGCTCAATCACGATTGCGGCCAGCGCGGAGGGGTCGATGTGTGCGACCAGGGCGTTCTCGAGGTTCCAGCAGCACCACTCGAGGTAATCCTCGGGGCTCATGCCCTTGGGAGTGCGGTAGAGGTTGGGCATTGGCAGTCGGTAGACCTCCGGCGCGAATGGCCCAAAACCCTTCTTGAACAGGCTGTACTTGCTGGTCATGGCCATGGTGAGGTTGGAGCGCCCGTGGTAGGCCCCCTCGAAGACGATGATCCCGTCGCGCCCGGTGAAGCGGCGGGCGAACTTGACCGCATTCTCCACGCTCTCCGCACCGCCCGAGGCCAGGAAGCTCTTCTTGGGGAAGGTTCCGGGCGTGAGTCGGTTGAGCATCTCGCACACCTCCACGTAGCTCTCGTGGTTGGTCACGATAGAGCAGATGTGGATCAGGTCGTCGGCCTGGGACTTTATGGCGTCCACCACGGTCTGGGGGGTGTGCCCAACGGCCAGTACCCCGATCCCGCCCGCGAGGTCGATGAAGGTGTTGCCGTCAACGTCTTCGACCAGCGAGCCGTGGGCCTTGCGGGCGGCGATGGGGGCGGCCTGGCCCAGCGCGGCGGTCACGGCAGCGGCGCGGCGGGCCTGAAGGGCCTGGCTCACGGGACCTGGGATGGCAGTCTTGAGTTGGATGTAGGGCATACCGCTCCTTTTTACAGCATTTTGCTCATGGGGACTCGAGCATGTACCCGAAATCCCAGTTTTTGGTAAAAGTGTTGGGCCACCGGGTTGTGCGACTCGACCTGCAGTTCGAGGCTCCTAAGTCCTTGATCTCGAGCGAAGCGCTCCAGCCCCTCCAGCGACTCCCTCCCCAGCCCCCGGCCCCGGTGCCCGGGTCGCAAGAACAGGTCGGTGAGGAAGCCCTGCCGACCCCCAAACTCGAGGTCGAAAGCGTAGGTGAGGATGCAATAACCCGCGCCTGGGCCGCCGGACTCGATCAAAAAGGCCTGGCCGTATTCCGGGTGGCCGAGCAACTGCTCGAGGCCCCTCCGGACCACCACGGGGTCGAACTCCAGATCGTCGAAGGCGTAATATTCGCCGATCAGCTCGAGCAACAGCGGCAAGTCAGTCGCGCGCGCAGGCCGTAGCACCCCTCACCCCGCCGATTCTGGAGGCGGCATGCTCGCCTTCTGCACGTCCATGGGTCCATTCTACGCCATCGCCTTAAGCCCCGCCGTGGACTGCGCCCATGAACCCCGCCCAAGTCCATCCAGGGTTGAACTTTGCCAGCCCTCGGGCGGGCGGCGGCGCCCAGAGCACCGACCGGGGGTGTCGTGGGACTAACCAATTTATGCCTTTGTGAACACTCGTCTCACAGAAACTGGCTAAACTAAGGCGATAAGGTGGACTCGAGGTGACGCCAAAGATGAAACGTGCAGCTTGGATAATCGGGGGTGGGGCCGTTCTGGCCGCCGCCCTGGTGTATGCCCAGCTCGGGCGGCCCAACGCCGACGTGCTGACCCGCAACCCCAACGGCCAGGCCCTGGTGCAAACCTACCAGGCCATCCAGAACGACTATCTTGAAAAGCTCACCCCTGAGCAGCTCAACAAGGTGCTCGAGGGGGGCATCAGCGGGATGCTGGGGGCACTGGGCTCGGAGTTCAACTCCTACGGCTCGCCGGAGGACGCCAAAAACGACGAGGAGATGCGCAGGGGCGAGTTCTTCGGCATCGGGGCCACCCTCGGCCCCGGCGCGGACAACAAAGGGGCCCAAATTCTTCAGTTAATTCGCGGGCTGCCAGCCTTTAACGCTGGGATCCAGGTCGGCGACTTTATCAGCGAGGTTAATGGCGAGGACGTGAGCAACCTCTCGGTCTCGCAGGTACGCAATAAGATCGTTGGGCAGCGCGGGACCAAGGTCACGGTGGGGGTCAAGCGCCAGGGCAGCAACGTCACCCTCAAGTTCGACATGATCCGCGAGCGGGTCGAGATTGTCTCGGTCACCAGCGGCATGATTCCGGGCAACATCGGGTACGTGAGCCTCGAGACCTTCATCTCCGACAAGGTCAACGACCAGCTCCAGGCAGCCATCAACGGGCTCAAGGCTAGGGGCGCGACCAAGCTTATCTTCGACCTCCGCGACAACGGCGGCGGGCAGCTCCAGCAGGCCTGTCTGGTGGCACAAAACTTTATCCGTAGCGGCCCGCTGGTCTTCCAGCGCACCCGCGATCGCACCACCGAGTACTGCAGGGGCGAAAACAGCGCCATCTGGAACGGCCCGTTGGTGGTGCTGATCAACCGCAACTCGGCCTCGGAGATCGTCTCCGGCGCTGTGCAGGACACCAAGCGCGGCAAGGTCATCGGCGAGACCAGCTTCGGGAAAGGCGTGGGCCAGTACGTTCGCCCCATGGTCAACGGTGGCGAGTTGGTGCTGGTGACCTTCGAGTGGCTCACCCCCAACAAGCGCGGCATCAACGAGAAGGGCGTGGAGCCCGACATCAAGCTGCGCGACTCCCGCTTCGAGAGCCCTGTGGCCTTCGAAGGCGCGGGCGCCAAGCCCGGCGAGACCGTCACCCTGAGTATTGGGGGCAAAACCTACTCCACCAAGGCCGACGCCGAGGGTAAATACACCTTCGCCGCCCCCCGCTCCGCGCCCCCCGCCCTCCCCGCCGAGCGCGGCCAGGCCATGCTGGACCTGGACAGGGACGCCATCCTGAAGCGGGCGGTAGAGGAGTTGCGCTAAACAGGGTTTTGGGTAACTCCACAGTTTAGCCGTCTCGAGACGCCAATAAGCCACTCACCCCTGCCTACACCCCCTTGCGCGCAAACCCCAAATCTTGACCCTTCTCCTGCTGAGGAGAAGGGTTTTTTGGAAAAACCAGCCTTCTAGCAATGGTTTTCCGCTCCTGAGCCCACAACGGCCCAACTAACGGTCAAAAGCCCCGCCGTCTGCCCCACGTACCGAGTAACCTAATCCCCATGAGCGTGATTCAGCTCGAGAACCTCGGCAAGCGGTACGGAAAATTCGTGGCCCTCGAGGGGCTCAACCTCGACGTGCGGCCCGGCGAGACCCTGGCCCTACTGGGGCCCAACGGGGCCGGCAAGAGTACCACCATTAAGTCGCTGGTGGGTCTGCTGCGCCCGAGCTCGGGTCGGGCGCTGGTCAACGGCGTGGACGTGTGGAAGGATGCGGTGAAGGCCAAGAGCCAGTTCGGCTACGTGCCCGACCGGCCCTACCTCTATGGAAAGCTGACCGGACTCGAGCTGCTGCGCTTCGCCTCGGGGGTGTACCGGCTGGATCGCAAGGAGAGCGAGCGACGCATCGAGGAGCTGCTGGTGCAGTTCCGGCTCGAGCGCTTCGCCTCCTCGATGATCGAGACCTACTCCCATGGGATGCGCCAAAAGCTCTCTCTGGCCATGAGCCTGCTGCACCGGCCCCACGCCCTGATCCTCGACGAGCCGATGGTCGGCCTCGACCCCCACGCCACCCGCCTGGTCAAAGACCTCCTGCGCGACTACTCCAAGGACGGCAAGGCGGTGCTCTACGCCACCCACCAGCTCCACCTTGCCGAGCAGGTCGCCGACCGGGTGGCCCTGGTTCACCGGGGCCAGCTGATGGCCCTGGGCACCCCCAGAGAGCTGCTCAACCAGCACAACTCCATCGACCTCGAGGAGTTCTTCCTGCGCCTCACCGAGGACGCCCAACAAGAGCCGGAGCTAGAGCAGGTTTAGGCTAGTTCTACCCGGCAAGGCCCTCTGGCCCCTGGTTCCGGTTACCCTACTCTGCCTTTGATTCCGTGTCCCCCTCCCGGTGGACAAGCGACCTTCTTTGTAATTTGGGATATAATCCCCCAAACTGTTCGGGGCAGGGTGCCTGGGTAGCAGTTGGCTCGAGGGTGTGACGTGCGTGGACGCAACGTTTTCCTAATCGCTTTTGTGGTGCTGATGGGGCTCTTCGCGTGGCGCAACTGGAGCGTCTTTAGCGAGGAGCGAACCCTTTCGCTCATTTTTACCCAGGTCACAGCGCCCTTCGGGGTGGTGCTTCTGACCATCATGGCGGTGTTGGTGGTGGTCTATTTCCTCTACACGGTGGGTCTCGAGGCCGCCGCGCTGATGGAGGTTAAGCGCTACGCCCGCGAACTGCTAAGCGCCCGAAAACTGGCCGACGAGGCCGAGGCCAGCCGCTTTTCCGAGCTGAAGAAGTGGCTCGAGACCGAGTTCAAGCCCACCGCCGTCAACCACGAGGTGCTGTCCCGCATTGACCAAGCCGAGCAAGAGCTCCGCCAGGACATCGAAAAGGCCGGCAACACCCTGGCAGCCTACATCGGCGAACTCGAGGATCAGCTAAAGGAAAAAACCACCTAGCCCAGCCCTAACGGGCCATGACCTCTCTAGCGGTTCGGGTCGGCCTACCTGATCGCCCAGACCCCAATGGATGTTCGGTGGCTGCGCCAAACCCTAGACTTTGCCGGAAAGCCGCCTCTTTACCCTGCCATGGCGACCGGCACCGCACCGCTGGGATGACTTGATCTATTGGCCCCATGGCCCCATCCAGTGCTTTTTCGAGCAGACATGAGTTTTCTGTAGCTCGAGGTAGAGGTCTGCTCGTGGCTGACAGGCTCGAGCCGGTCGGAAACTTGAGCTGGTCGTGTAGGCTCGAGGCCGAGATCTGCTCGAGGCTGAGAGGCTCGAGCCTCTCTAGAAATTCCAACTCGAGCTGAGCTTACTGCCACACTCAAGGCACTCAAACACGCCGTTTTTGATCACATTGATGGCTTGACAGTGGTCGCAGCGGCGGAACTCGAACTCGGCGGTAAAGTGGAGTGGGAACCGTACCTCCACAATTTTCAAGGCTGCTTCGAGCACAGACCAACAACTAAACTCGGGGCAGTAGCCCGTGGACTGATTGGTGATTTGCGTGATGGCGGGTTCACCGTCCATCCACTCGAGCGTCAGCTCACCCGCCGCCAGAACAGGCTTGCCCTTGGCGCAAGCAACGTGTTCACTGCGTCTATCGGCAATCCAAAGCACCGCTTGGGTGTCCAAGATGAAGGTGGTGATGACCTCGAGGTTGGGCTTGATTGTCCAGCCATTTCGCTTCGCCCAAAGAGCAAAATCCGACTTTTCGTAAACTTCGGTTAGGTCGGCGGGAGGATCGAGAGTCAAGCGATCTGGTGAACCTACATAGCTATATTGCTTCGATTCTTCAACAAGGGCAAGAAAATCGAGCGCAGGAAAAATGTGCTTCTCTTGATACTCGCTAAGGCTGTTTGCATACCCGTGCCCAATGGTAATTGCCTCTTTAGCCTCCACAAATGATAGGTCAAAAAGCTCACGAACCAGCTTGATGCTTTCTAACGGGCCAATGTTTTCTTGCTTGAGAACCCGAGCGACTTCAACAGGAGTTTTTTTCTCACGGAGAAGGGTCTTGTAATGCTCGAGCAATGCTTGGTAGGTAGCCATAGATGGACTAACTCTACATCTTTATGTAGGGCCCATCCCTTGTGGTTGGCCTAAACTGCGTCCGGGTCGTCAACGTGATCCGGCATGTGGAGTGAGGAGGCCAGGCACAAGTCGCTGGCCTTACAAACGACATAAACGGGGCCTCGAGCATTCACTCGAGGCCCCCAAGTCCATCAACCTACATCAAATCAAACTTCGCGTACTGGTACTTGCTGCCCAACCGGACGGCGGGCGGGGGCCTGTTCGGCCTCTTTGCGGGCTTCCTCGAGGCGGCGCAGGGTCTTGGAGTCGACCACCTGGGTGTCGCGCACGTGGTCGGAGCCGGTGCCGGCGGGGATCAGCTTGCCCAGAATCACGTTTTCCTTGAGGCCGATCAGCTCGTCGAGCTTGCCGGCGATGGCGGCCTCAGTGAGGACGTGGGTGGTGTGCTGGAAGCTGGCGGCAGAGAGCCAGCTCTTGGTGCTCAGGGCGCTCTTGGTCACGCCCATCAGCATCGGCTTCCAGCTGGCGGGGGTCTTGCCCTCGTCCATTAGGGTGTTGTTGGCGGTCTCCACGTCCCACTTCTCGGCGACCTGGCCCTCGAGGTAGCGGCTCTCGCCAGAGTCGGTGATCTCGACGTACTTGAGCATCTGCCGCACGATGGTCTCGATGTGCTTGTCGTGCAGCTTCACGCCCTGGGCGCGGTACACTCGCTGGATCTCGTCGGTCAGGTAGCGCTCCACCGCCTCGGGGCCCTTGGCCTCGAGGAGCTGGTGGGGGTCGATCGCGCCGCGGGTTAGCGGCTGGCCGGCTTCGACCACCTCGCCTTCCTTCACGGTGATACGGAAGTCGCGGGCGACCTTGTACTCCTTGGCGAAGCCGTCGGAGGTCAGGGTGATGGTGGTCTTGTCGTCGGACTCCTCGAGGTGCACCGCGCCGTCGATCTCGGCGATGACCGCCTTGACCTTGGGGCGCCGGGCCTCGAACAGCTCGATCACGCGGGGCAAACCCTGGGTGATGTCGGTACCCGCCACACCACCGGTGTGGAAGGTGCGCATGGTGAGCTGGGTGCCCGGCTCGCCGATGGACTCAGCCGCCACCACGCCCACCGCCTCACCGATAGAGACGGTCTTGGCAGCGCTGAGGTCCCAGCCGTAGCAGCTCTGGCAGACGCCCGACTTGGTGCGGCAGGTCAGGGGCGAGCGGACGGGGATCTCCTCGATCAGCCTCTCCTCGCCGCCCTTGACGATCAGGGCCACGTCCTCGAGGGTGATCTGGTGACCTTCCTTGAAGGTCTTACCCTTGATCTCGAACTCGCGGGCGACGGTGCGGCCGTAGAGGCCCGACTCGATGTCGCTCTTCTTGCGCGGGCGCTTGTTGCGGAAGGCCTCGTCGACCTGCATCAGCGGGATGGAGATGTAGTCGGGCGTGCCGCAGTCGGGCTCGCGCACGATCACCTCGTGGGCCACGTCGTGCAGCTTGCGGGTCAGGTAGCCCGAGTCGGCGGTGCGCAGCGCGGTGTCGGCGCCGCCCTTACGCGCGCCGTGGGTCGAGATGAAGTACTCCAGCACCGTCAGCCCCTCGCGGAAGCTGGCCTTCACGGGGATGGGGTAGGTCTCGCCGGAGGGCTTGGCCATCAGGCCGCGCATACCCGAGATCTGGCGGATCTGCTGGGGATTGCCGCGGGCGCCGGACTGGCTCATCACATAGAAGGGGTTGAAGGGGTGGTTCTGCTCGAAGTTCTTGAAGACCGAGTCGGTCACCTTCTTGGTCACGTCCTCCCAGAGGGTGATGATCTGATTGAAGCGCTCCTCCTCGGTCATGAAGCCCATCGCGTAGGCTTCCTCGATCTGCTCGAGCTTGGCGTCGCCCTCGGTGAGGAAGCCACGCTTCTCAGCGGGGATGACCGCGTCGTCGATCCCGATGGAGATGCCCGAGGTGGTGGCCAGCACGAAGCCGTAGTGCTTGAGCGCGTCGAGCAGGATGGCGGTCTTCTCCACCCCCAGCACCAGGAAGCACTTGTACACCAGGTCCTTGAGGCTGTTCTTCTCCTGGGGCACCTCGAGGTTGACGAGCTGCGCGGCGGCCTCGGGGCTGTCGACCGCCTCGCTGACAATGCGCAAGAACAGCATCCGGCCGGGGCTGGTGGCCAGTAGCTTGTCGCCGACGCGCACCGTCACCGAGTCCTGGTGATCCACCACGCCGTTCTGCACGGCCAGCAGGGCCTCGTCGATAGAGCCGAACACGAACTTAACCCGGCCCACGTTGGTCTCGGCCCCAGCGATCTTGATCTTGGCGTTGAGGGCGATCTCGCCAGCGTCGAAAGCCGTGATGGCCTCCTCGTTGGTCTTGAACTCCCGGCCCTCGCCCTTCTTCTCGCGGCGCAGCTGGGTGATGTAGTAGAGGCCCAGGATCATGTCCTTGGAGGGCTTGGCCACCGGCTCGCCCGAGGCGGGCGAGAGGATGTTGTGGCTGGACAGCATCTGGATGCGGGCCTCGGCCTGGGCGTAGCTGCTCAGGGGGACGTGGACGGCCATCTGGTCACCGTCGAAGTCGGCGTTAAAGGCCTCGCAGACCAGCGGGTGCAGCTGGATGGACTGGCCCTCCACCAGCACCGGCTGGAAGGCCTGGATGCCAAGACGGTGCAGGGTAGGAGCGCGGTTGAGGAGCACCACCTTCCCGTGGATTACCTCTTCCAGCGCGTCCCACACCTCATCCTTGATGTCGCGCGAGCGCTCGAGCATCTTGCGCGCGCTCTTGACGTTGTTGGCAATGCCCTTCTCCTCCATGCGCTTCAGGAGGAAGGGCTTGAACAGCTCCAGGGCCATCCGCTTGGGCAGACCGCACTGGTGCAGCTTGAGCTGGGGGCCGACCACGATCACCGAGCGGCCCGAGTAGTCCACGCGCTTGCCCAGCAGGTTCTGGCGGAAGCGGCCCTGCTTGCCCGAGAGGATGTCGGTCAGCGAGCGCAGCGCCCGGTCGGAGCCGGGGTTGGTGACCGGGGTGCCGCGGCGCCCGTTGTCGAGCAGGGCATCCACGGCCTCCTGGAGCATCCGCTTCTCGTTGCGGATGATCATCTCTGGGGCGCCCTGGCTGAGGAGCTTCTTGAGGCGGTTGTTGCGGTTGATGAGGCGGCGGTAGAGGTCGTTGAGGTCGGAAGTGGCGAAGCGGCCACCGTCCACCTGCACCATCGGGCGCAGGTCGGGGGGCAGCACCGGCACCGCCTCGAGCACCATCCACTCCGGGCGGTTGCCAGAGTCGCGGAAGGAGCGGGTCACCTCGAGGCGCTTGCGGGCCTTGGCCCTGCGCGCACGGCTGGGGTGCTTCATTTCCTCGACCAGCTCGGCCTCGAGGACGTTCAGATCGAGGTCCTTGAGCAGGGCCTGGATGGCCTCAGCGCCCATCCGGGCGTCGATGTCGTAGCTCTCGATCACGCGCACGGCCAGGCGGATAAAGTCCACTTCGACGCGCCCGTAGATGTCGGAGGTGATCTTCCCGCTGTCGGCCAGGGCGTCGCCGGGGCTCACCCTGTCGCCGTTGGTGACGTCCACGTCGTCGTCGAAGGGGTAGAGCTTGGCCTTCATCACCACGATGGAGGCGGGCTCGTGCAGGTGCACCACGCCGTCGGCCTCGGCGATGACCTCCTCCTCGGCCTCGATCGCGCCCACCAGCTTGTCGCCCTTGCGAACCGCGGTGCCCTCGGTGGCCAGCACGTGCATGTGCGGTTGGAGGGGGTAGTCGGCGACGCGGGGGCGCTCGAGGGTGAACACCAACTCGACCAGCTTCTTTCCGCTGGACTCGAGCTTGACCACCTTGAGGCCCTTGGGCATCTTCAGCTGACCCTTACCCTGGGCCAGCACGTCGTCGTTGCCGACCAGCTCGCCAGCCCCGACCTTGAGGTGCATCCCACTGGGGATCAGGTACATCGCTACCACGGCCTCGGTCTCGGGGTCGCGGATCTTGAGCAGTGCGCCATCCCCGAGTTCCTCGATATCCACCACGCCCGAGGCCTCGCTCTTGAACTGGTAGCTGGCCTCGAGGTCGGCCATCGGCTCGCCGGCCTTGTAGGTGCCCTGCTCGATCCAGCCGTCGCGGGGCAGCAGGAAGGTGGCCTTCTCCTTCTCGGCGTACTCCACCCGGATGCGGCGGGGGAAACGGAACAGCACCAGGCCGTCCATCTTGGTGGCGATGCCGGGGGCCAGCTCCTGCCCCTTCTTGACCTCGTCGCCGTCGCGCACCAGGGCGTCGACGCCTGCGGGGATGGTGTAGGTCTCTTGCCGCCCGAAGCGCAGCTCGCGGTACTCGTCGTCGGTGAGCAGCTGGCGCTTGGTGACCGGCACTCCGCCCAGCATCGCCCCGTTGGCGTTGATGGTGATGTACTTGGCGAAGTAGAGCACTTGCTCGAGTTCCTGGGCGCTGAGGTCCAGGAGCGTCCCGATCTTGGAGGGCACGTCCTTGACGTACCAGATGTGGGCGGTGGGGGTGGCCAGCTCGACGTGGCCCATGCGGTAGCGCCGCACGATGCTCTTGGTCACTTCCACGCCGCAGCGCTCGCAGACCTTGCCCTCGAAGCGCTGGCGCTTGTACTTACCACAAGCACACTCGTAGTCCTTCTGCGGCCCGAAGATGCGCTCGTCGAAGAGCCCGTCCCGCTCGGGCTTGAGGGTGCGGTAGTTGATGGTCTCGGGCTTCTCGACCTCGCCGTAGCTCCACTGCCGAATCTTCTCCGGCGCGGCCAGCCCGATGCGAACCTTTCTGACTTCTCTCTTAATCATTCAGTCCCCCGTGTTGGGAAGGAAACTTGCGCTCTATGAGTTGCGGTCGACCTGCGCTTGCGCTCGTGATGTTCCATTCACTCTGCTAAACCGTTGTCATGCCGAGGAGGCGTTGTTTGCCCAAGAAGAATCTCTCGCTACGTCGGGTCGTCTGATTGATGTCGGCGGTGACAGTCCTTTACAACATTGCGCCGGCTGCCGTACGCCCTTCGTAGATTCTTCGCTCTGCTCAGAATGACACCGGGGTTGGTTGGGTGGTTTGCGGAGGGATTTGGTGCGCGGTTTGCTTTTTACTTTTGGCTACCCGCCACCCGCTATCCCCCTACCGCCGACTTGCCAGCCCCTCGAAGATATCCAGGTTCTTGGCGTTCTCGTCGTAGGTCTCCACATCCAAGCCCAGCGACTGGAGTTCCTTCACCAGCACCCGGAAGCTCTCGGGGACGCTGGCCTCGGGGACGTCGTCGCCCTTGACCACGGCTTCGTAGGCCAGGTTGCGGCCCTCGATGTCGTCGGACTTGATGGTCAGGATTTCCTGCAGGGTGTGCGCGGCGCCGTAGGCCTCGAGGGCCCACACCTCCATCTCGCCGAAGCGCTGGCCGCCGAACTGGGCCTTGCCGCCCAGGGGCTGCTGGGTGATGAGCGAGTAGGGGCCAGTCGAGCGGGCGTGCATCTTGTCCTCGACCATGTGGTAGAGCTTCATGATGTACATCACGCCCACGGTGATGGGGCCCTCCACCGGCTCGCCGGTGCGCCCGTCGTAGAGCACCGTCTTGCCCTGCTGAGCGATCTGGCGGAGCTGCTCCTCGAGGGTCTTCTCGCCGTCCACGGTGCCCAGCTTGGCCACCCGGCTCAGGACCTCGCGCTCGCGGTTGTCTACCCCGAAGCCGGCCTTGGACCGGGCCTCCCACTTGCCGTCGAAGGCTTCGCCCAGCCGCTCCTTGATGGTCTCTTCGGTCACGCCGTCGAAGACTGGGGTCTCGAACTTAATACCCAGCTCGTGGCCTGCAAAGCCCAGGTGGGTCTCCAGAATCTGGCCCAGGTTCATGCGCGAGGGCACGCCCAGCGGGTTGAGGATGATATCCACCGGGGTGCCGTCGGGCATCACCGGCATATCCTCGACCGGGAGGATTTTGGCCACCACGCCCTTGTTGCCGTGGCGGTTGGCCAGCTTGTCGCCCACCTGAATCTTGCGCTTCTGGGCCACATAGACCCGCACCACCTCGCGCACGCCAGGCTTAAGCTCCACGCCGGGGTCGCCGCGCCGCAGCCGCAAAGAGCGCACCACGATGCCGCCCTCACCCGGGGGCACCCGCAGCGAGGTGTCCTTCACGTCCCTGGCCTTCTCGCCGAAGATGCTGCGCAACAGCCGCTCCTCGGGGGTGGGCTCGGTCTCACCCTTGAAGCTGGTACGGCCCACCAGGAGGTCGCCGGCCTTCACCTCCGCGCCCACCCGCACCACGCCGTCCTCGTCGAGGTCGCGCAGGGCAGCCTCGGAGAGGTTGGGGATGTCCCTGGTCACCCGCTCGGGTCCGAGCTTGGTGTCCCTGGCCTCGATCTCGTAGCGCTCGATGTGCACCGAGGAGTAGAAGTCGCGGCGCAGCAGGTCCTCTGAGATGATGATGGCGTCTTCGTAGTTGTAGCCGTCGAAGGGCATGATGGCCAGCAGGATGTTCTGGCCCAGCGCCAGCCGACCCTCCTCGGAGGCGGGGCCGTCAGCCAAGAGATCGCCCTTTCTTATCTTCTGGCCCTTGGCGACCCGGGGGCGCTGGTCGAGCGCGGTGCCCTGGTTGGATCGGGTGAAGCGGCGCAGGTTGAACTCGTAGAGGCCCTTGTCGTCGCCCCGGATATGCACCTTGGAGCCGTCCACAAACTCGACCGAACCGTCTACCGAGGAGTACAGCGAGGTCATGGAGTCGCGCACAACCCGCTCTTCCACCCCGGTCATCACCACCGGGCTCTGGGCACGCAACAGCGGCACCGCCTGGGCTTGCATGTTGGAGCCCATCCGCGCGCGGTTGGCATCGTCGTGCTCGAGGAAGGGGATCAGGTTGGTGTTCACCGAGAAAACCTGCTTCGGCGAAACGTCCATGTACTCGACTTCGTCCGGGCGCACGATGATGGGGTCGCCCTTCTTGCGTACCACGATGTTGTTGGTGTCGAAATCTCCGTTGTCCTTAAGCGGGGTGTTGGCCTGGGCGATATTGAACTTGTCCTCTTCGGTGGCGGTCATGAAGTCCACCTTTTCGGTGACCTTGCCCTTCTCCACCTTGCGGTACGGGGTGAGGATGAAGCCCAGCTCGTTGATGCGCCCGAAAGAGGCCAGCGAGGAGATCAGACCGATGTTGGCACCTTCGGGCGTCTCGATGGGGCAGATGCGGCCGTAGTGGGTGCGGTGAACGTCGCGCACGTCGAAGCCGGCCCGCTCGCGGGTCAGACCACCCGGCCCTAGGGCCGAGATGCGGCGCTTGTGGCGCAGCTCAGAAAGGGGGTTGGTCTGATCCTTAAACTGGCTGAGCTGGCTGCGCCCGAAGAACTCGCGAATCGAGGCCACCAGGGGTCGGTTGTTGACCAGTTTGGCGGGGGTGGCGGACTCCGGGGTGCCCAGCAGCATGCGCTCGCGCACGCCACGGGCCAGGCGGCTAAGGCCGACCCGGAACTGGTCGGCGAGCAACTCGCCCACAGTGCGGATGCGGCGGTTGCCCAGGTGGTCGATATCGTCTTGCTCGAAACCCGCCTCGCCGGACTGGAGGCTGAAGAGGTACTTGACCACCGGAAGCAGACCCTCGTCGCGGAAGGCCCCATCCTCAAACTTGAGCAGCATCCGGCCCGAGAGCTGAATGCCAAGCTTCTGCTGGGCCTTGTACTTGCCGGCCTCGCCCAGGTCGTAGCGGCGGGGGTCGGAGAGCAGGGAGTGCAGGTAGGTGATGGCCTTGTCGCGTTTGGGGGGGTCGCCAGGGCGCAGCTCGGTAAAGAGCTTGAGAAGCGCCTCATCGGTGCCCATCTCCATGACCTTATTGCCCCGGTACTGGGCCTCGAGCACGCCCGCGAGCAGCTCGGGGTAGCCGCCCAGCTCTTTGGTGAGCGACTCAGGGGTGTAGTCAAGCACCCGCAGCAACAGCCCCAGCGGGAACTTCTTCTTGTTGACCTTCATCACCACCACGCCGGACTGCTCGAACTCGAGGTCGATCCACGGCCCGCGCTTGGGCAGGGGGATCACCGAGCCCACGAAGCGTCCGGTGCGGGTCTGGTCGGGGGTGAAGTAAATACCGGGGGAGCGGTGGATTTGCGAGACGATCACCCGGTCAGCGCCGTTGACGATGAAGGACCCGTCCTCGGTCATCAAGGGCAGGTCGCCCAGGAAGACCTCGTCTTCCTTCATCAGGCCAGTGTCGCGGTGAATGAGCAGCAGCTTGGCGTACAGCGGGGCCTGGTAGGTCAGGTCCTTCTCGCGGCACTCGTCCTGGCCGAACGGCGCGTCGCCCAGGCGGTACTCGATGAAGTCCAGCACCAGCCCACGCCCCTTCTCGCCTTCCTCGATGGGGAAGGTCTCCTTGAAGGCGGCCTGGAGCCCGATGGGCTCGCGCTTTGAGGCGGGGACACCCGCCTGCAGGGCCTTCTTGAACGAGTCCACCTGAATCTCGGTCAGGGGGGGCAGCGGGATTGCATCCGAAATCTTGCCGAACCGCTCTATCTTCATGCGTGTACCTCGTGGCGCTGGGCGCCGCTGAGAGTCCAGAGTCTAAAGTTGTGCGCTAAAGCCAGAGCCAAAAGCATCACTCCTCGAGCCTCCTTTTCCAAACAAGAAAACCCTGTGCAGCCGTTCCCACCTATCAGACGCGCAAAAAGATTCCGCCCAAGGATGTTGGGTGTGGAACTCAGAAAGATTGCACGTTGGTTGGGGGTATGGCGTAAGCTAACAGGGTTCTTCCGCAGGCAAGACTTCCCTGCGGCGGCTGGTTCTTACGTTGTGCTTCCACGGCGCGAAGCGCACGTTAATAGCAACACTTGAGGAGTATAGCACACATGCATACATAATGCAACCTGCACCGATTTTTTTTCGTTGCTAGTCCAGAGTGTAGCACAAACTGACCGTGTTGGGGAGGGGGCTGAACATAACCAAGAGATTTGCGGACACGGACCCCAAAACCACCTCAAGCCACTTACACCCCACAACCGCCCGGTATACTCCTTTGGTGCTGATTTTGGGCATAGACACCGCCACGCCATACCTGGTTTTGGGCTTGCCCACTGCCGAGCGGGCGGTGCGGCTTGAGCGCCGCCACGCCGAGGTGCTATGGTCCGAACTCGAGGACTTCCTGCGCCAAAACAGCGTGGATCGCTCGGGGCTCGAGGCTATCGCGGTCGGACAGGGGCCGGGCTCTTACACCGGATTGCGGGTGGGGGTTTCAGCGGGGCTGGGCCTGGCCCGGGGGCTAGGCGTACCCGTGGTCGGGGTAAGCACCCTGCACGCCGTCGGACTGCGCTACAGCCGGAGGGTCATGGTAGCCCACACCACCCGCAACGGCCTCTGCTACGCTGCGACCTACGACGGCACCCTCGAGGTCAGCCCGCCGCGCAAGGTCCAGCTGAGCGAACTCGAGGCCAGCAACGGCCTGCTGAGCCTAGACGAACCCCCTTCGGGCAAGGCGATGGCGCGGCTCGCGGCAGCCGCCCTTATCTCCGGAGAGCCCAAGATCGAACCGGTGTACCTTTGAGTTAGGCCTCCCGGCCACCCGAACGGTTGACTCCGAGCCTTTACCTAGCCCAATCCTTTCAGCCCGAATACAGTCGCCCAACCCCTACGGAGCCTACGTTAGAGAACCTTCCCCACGTTGAAGGTTGCACTTGCTGGGCAGTTCACCTCAAGTAGCTTCGATCGCCTCGCACCAGACCCCGCATCTTCCTTCCCCAGCCCGAAAAATGAACGACTATCACGCCCTCCGATCCGTCCCGCTCGCCGGGGGCAGCCTGATGGTCAAGGGCGGGGTCCGGGGATTTCCCGACCCCCAGTACGACCTGCTGGCCCGGCGACTCGAGCCCTTCGGGACCCATGCCCTTGACCTAAACCCAGGCGCAGGCGTCGTGACGCTGGCCCTGGTGCGGCACGGGCTGAGTGTGGGTGCTTTGGAGACTTCCAGGGCCGCCCAGCGCTGCCTCGAGGCAAGCTTCGCCAACCGCGTACATCTCGAGATGGAGCCCCCCTGGCAAACCCGTCCCGACTGCGCCGATCTGGTGGCAATGGTGCTGCCTGCCAACCGGGGCACCCGTTATGTCGAGGCCAGCCTGTGGGGGGCCAGCAACGCCCTACGAACCGGGGGGCGCCTGTGGATCTCCGGAGCCAAGGACAAGGGCTTCGAGGGCTACTTTAAGGCCGCCCAGGAATTACTGGGCTTCGGAACCCTGGTGGCCAAGGACGGCCCTTACCGCCTGGCAGTGCTCGAGAAGGAGAAGCCCACCCCGCCTGCCCCCGAGCTGTGGGTGCACTACACCACCGAAGTTGACGGTCGGCCGTACACCTTCCACAGCCTCCCCGGCGTGTTCTCCGGCACCCACCTCGACCCTGGCACAAGGATGCTCCTTGAACACCTCCCCGACCGGATGGGCCAGGTCCTGGAACTCGGCGCAGGCGGTGGGGCCCTGGCCCTCCCCCTGATGCACAAGTGCCAGGGTCTGACCCTCCTCGAGGACGACCTCGTTAGCGTGCTGAGCCTCGAAAGGTCCATCTCTTCGGCTTTGCCTTCTCTCCCCTCCTCCCTAACGCCTCCCACCGTTATTCACTCTGACGTGGACTTCGATTTGACAAAAAACGCCCGCTTCAATACCATAGTGTCAAACCCCCCGTTTCACGTGGGGGGCCTTGTCGTGTTAGATACCGCACGAGCATTTCTTCATGCTGCCCAGACCCGCCTGGAAAGGGGCGGGGAGTTTTATCTGGTGGCCAACCGCTTTCTCCCCTACGAACCGCTGCTCGAGCAAGGCTTCACGCAGGTTCGCACCCTGGCCGTGAACAGCCACAAGGTGCTCTGCGCCGTGAAGTGAAGTACCCTCGAAGGCGCGCGCCATAGGGAAATCTGGAGGTGAATCGTTTTGAGCAAATCCAAGCCTGCCGTTCCCGCGAAAGCAGCTTCCGCCCAGGCGGCATCTGCCCAAGCTAAGGTCGCGCCCGTCTCGGCCAAGAGGCCCGCTCCCAAGCCGACCGTGAAACCGACGGCCAAGCCCGCGCTCAAAACCTCGAGCAAGACCCCAGCCAAGTCGGCCGCCAAGCCCGACGCGAAGGCCTCGGGGAAGTCCGGCCCCAAAGCTCCTGTCAAGGTTGCCGCCAGGCCCGCACCCAAGTCATCCACGCCTTCAACAAAACCCCCGGCAAAGACCGCGGCCCAAAAACCCGCTGCCAAGCCGGCTGCAAAAGCTCCCACAAAGCCCTCCCCCAAGCCCACAGCCGGCCCTGCCGCAAAGGTCGCAGCCGGGCAGACCGCCAAGGCTGGTCCAGTGTCCAAATCCGGCAAGCCCGCCGCCAAACCTGTTGTAAAACCTATGGTGAAGAGCGTCGCCAAAGCCGCGCCCCCCAAACCCACTTCGGGGGCTAAATCCACCGTTCAACCCGCCCCCAAGCCCCCCGCAAAGCCCGCCCAGGCCGAAAGGCCCAGCACCCCGTCCGCTTTCAAGGCGACGGCCCCTAAGGCGACCCTCGCGCAAGCTGCTTCCAAGCCCCAAGCCAAGGCCATCCCCACCCCCCCAAAGCCCGCGCCCCAGCCCTCTGCCAAACCACCCATACCTGTGCCCGAACCTATGGCTAAAGCACCCGCAAAACCTTCCGCTCCCGCCAAAGCCTCTGCCGCGAAACCTGCGGCCAAGCCCACCCCGGCCGCCAAGGCCCCGGCCAAGCCCAGCCCCAAAACCAGCTCCAAGCCCGCCGCAAAAACCAAGGCCAAAGTGATCGCCGACGAAGACCTCGACCTCGAGGACGAGGAGATGATCGAGGAAGAAGTGGATGAGGTGGAGTTGCGCCGCAAGGCCAAGGCCGCCGCGCCCGTGGTCGAGGAGGAGGAAGAAGCAGACGACGGCCTCGAGGAGGCCGACCCCGACCTCGACGATGACCTGGTGGACGAGCTGGACATCGTGGATGCGCCCGGCGAGATCATCCCCGACCTCGACGAGATTGCCGAGGTGCCCGTGGCGGTGGTGCCCGAGGCCACCGAGGAGGCTGAGGAGGAAGTACTGGACACGGCGGCAATGGAGCTGACCGAGCCCGACTTCGCCGCCCTCGGCGTGCCCGCCGAAGAGGAGGAGGATGACCTCGAGGACATGCCCCTCCCCCGGGTCTCCACTTCCGACCCGGTTAGACAGTACCTGCACGAGATCGGGCAGGTCCCCCTGCTCACCCTCGAGGAGGAGATCGATCTGGCCCGGCGCGTCGAGGACGGCGTGGCAGCTGCAATACGGCTGGCCGAAGAGACCGGTCTGGAGTCGGAGTTGATCCGCCACGTGCTGCGCTCCCAGGTCCAGGGCAGCAGCCGCGTCAGCAACATCCCCGGTACCGAGCTGCGCATCGATCCCGATACCGTGGCGGCGGTGGACACCCGCCTGCGGGCCCTCCCTAGAGAGGTCAAGCGCCACCTGCACATCGCCCGCGACGGCGAGATTTGCCGTCAGCACCTGATCGAGGCCAACCTTCGTCTGGTGGTCTCGATCGCCAAGAAGTACACCGGGCGCGGACTCTCCTTCCTCGACCTCATTCAGGAAGGCAACCAGGGGCTCATCCGTGCGGTCGAGAAGTTCGAGTACAAGCGCCGCTACAAGTTCTCCACCTACGCTACCTGGTGGATTCGTCAGGCCATCAACCGCGCCATCGCCGACCAGGCCCGCACCATCCGCATCCCGGTGCATATGGTTGAGACCATCAACAAGCTGACCCGCACCGCCCGGCAGATGCAACAGGAACTGGGCCGCGAGCCGGCCTACGAGGAAGTGGCCGAGGCCATGGGGCCGGGCTGGGACGCCAAGAAGGTCGAAGAGACCTTCAAGATCGCCCAGGAGCCGGTGAGCCTCGAGACCCCCATCGGCGACGAGAAGGACAGCTTCTACGGCGACTTCATCCCCGACGAGCACATGGCCAGCCCGGTCGACTCCGCGGCCCAGAGCATGCTTAGCGAGGAGCTGGAGAAAGCCCTCAACAAGCTCTCCGAACGCGAGGCGATGGTGCTGAAGCTGCGTAAAGGCCTGATCGACGGCCGCGAGCACACACTCGAGGAGGTCGGGGCCTACTTCGGCGTGACCCGCGAGCGCATCCGCCAGATCGAGAACAAAGCGCTGCGCAAGCTCAAGTACCACGAGTCGAGGACCCGAAAGCTGCGCGACTTCCTGGATTAAGCTCAGCCAAACCCAAACAAGCCTCTTTTGCCAGCCCCAGAGCCATTCCTGGGGCTGGTGTTCATCTCCACCGAACCCGATTCGCCTTGCCAAGTCCCCAGACCCAGATCTGCGCGTGACTTGTTGAGGACAATCAACCAGTATTCCCAACCTGCATTCAGACCCGGCACTGCTGAAGGGGCAGCATCAGCCAATACTTTGAATGGCTCGAGAATCTTGACAATCCATAGAGGCTAGGAATTGAGGTTGTCTTGGTCTGTGCACTCCTCATCGCGATTCCCACCATTACCTCCCTCGCGGCGGCAGGTAATGTACTCCCTACAGCAGAAACCGCTGTAGGGAGTATGCGTAGGAATCGCTCCTCACACCGACGGTGTGGTGCTGGAACAGGCCACCGCATTTTGACAAATTGACTAGACCTCAACATACTGCTGAGCTGTGCTATACAGCCCTCAAAAACTTCTTCATCTTGAGCTCCTTTACCCAACCAAAACAGTTTGCCTGAAGCGAAAAGACTAGACGCGGAGAAGAGTATGTTCAAACACGACCTTGGTGATGGAGCCTACCTGCAACCCCTCGAGCCGCGCCACGCCCAGGAGTTTCTCGACTTCCTGACCGCCAACCGGGAACACCTGCTCGAGTGGCTCAACTGGGAGCACCTATTTGGTCTGGAGGAAGCCCAGAAGTACCTCGCTCAGGGTATGACCCGCTATGCCGAGGACAGCCTGCCCTGGGTGGGCATCTGGCAGGACGGCCGGATGGCGGGCGGGGTGCTGTTCTTTCCCGTAGACAAGCGCACCAAGAGCAGCGAGATTGGCTACTGGCTGGGCCGAGGGTTCACTGGCCGAGGGCTGGTGACCCGGGCGGCGCGGGCCATGCTGAATCACGCTTTTGGGGAGTTGGGGCTGAAACGCATGGCCCTGCTGGCCGCGACCGAGAATAGGGCCTCGAGGCGGGTGGCCGAGCGACTGGGTTTCACGCTGGAGGGCGTCTTGCGCAAGGCCGGCTTGTGCAAGGGGCAGACGGTAGACCTGGCCGCCTACTCGATGCTGGCGGAAGAGTGGGCCAGACTCGAGGCCGCTCCGCAATGAAGGTGATCTCGCTTCACACCTCCCCCGATCGCGGCTTTACGCGCCCGCAAGTTGAGTCTCTAGAACTCTTGGCCGGTCACGGTGTCCGGGGCGACCGTAAAGCAGGTAGGCGCGAAAGCAGAGCGGTGCTGCTGGTCGGGCAGACCACCTACGACCATCTTCAAAGCGTCGGCCGACCGCTCCCCTACGGCGGGCTGGGCGAAAACATGGTGCTGGATTTGGATCCGCACGCCCTCGAGGTTGGGGTGCAACTCAGAGTTGGCGGGGCAGTCTTGGAAGTCGCCCTCTACTGCACGCCCTGCAAAACCCTGCGCGAGCGCTATGGTTCGGACTTCCCGCAGGTTTTGGGCCGACGCCGGGGAATGCTGGCGCGGGTCCTGACGGGCGGCAAGGTACATTCGGGCCAGGGGGTGGAGGTTATCCTGTCTCAATGAGCGAGTTGGCCGCGCAGGTGCAGAACTACCTCGAGATCTACGACCCGTTGGGCATGGCCGAGCTGGCCCCGGTGTCCGCGCTGTACCTGCCGGTGGTGCCCGAGGTCATCCAAAAGCTCAGTGCTGTCCAGACGCCCGAGGCCGCCGCCGAGGCCGTCCACCGCGTGCTATTCCTAACCTATGGTAGTCAGGCCGGGCATCCGCGCAACTATGGGGACCTGGGACGGGACCTGTTGAAGCTGGTACACAAAGAGATGGGCACGGGGTAGTGGGTAAGTCGAGTAAAGGTCGATGGCCAAAAGCCAATCGCCTGGCCCCAGGACAGACCGCTCCACTAGATGCTCACAGTATCTGAAGCGAACATTTGCTGGTGCAGAACCCACTCAATTTGCCGACCAACTCAAGACTGACGTACATGCTCCGTCCTAAACGGCCAGGCGGACTTGCTCGAGCTACTCCAGCGCAACGCCCTCGAGCAGCTCTCGGCTTTTGGCCTGTAGTCTTTTGGGCAAGACTGGGAAGTTACTTACGACCACGCTGCTCCACCTTTCCTGGCGGGTGGAGCCGAATGCCCCCCGTAGGGGAGTTGGCGTTCGGGCTCTTAAAACACCAACGCCGCCAGGGAGGCAGGGCTGGCGGGCGTCACGGTGTTGGAACTGGGTCTGGAGGCAGGGAAGCGAGCGTCCGCAACGCCCACTTCGTCTAGAGTAGCGCCGAAATTGAAAAGCCTCTGGTCAAATATCACGCCGCCAGAACTCTGGCCTCGAGCCACTCCGGGAGCTGCCCGAGCGACTCGAGCTGGGCGAAGGGCCGGGGCTGAAGGTCTTCGAGCAGCACCCGCTCGTGCTCCCAGGTCTGGTGGTAAGGGATGTGGATGGCCTGACCGCCGATCTCGATCACCGGAAGCACATCGGAACGCAGCGAGTTGCCCACCATCAGGAACTCTTCGGGCCGAATACGGTGGCGGCGCAGCACTTCGCAATAGGTTTGGGGGTCTTTCTCGTTGACCACCTCGACGGCGCGGAAGTACTCGGCCAGCCCGGAGCGGTTGAACTTGCCCTTCTGGTCAAGCAGGTCGCCCTTGGTGATGACCATCAGCGGGTAGTCGCCGGACAGCTCGTCGAGCACCGCCCTGACCTCGGGTAAAAGGTTTACCGGGGCGTTGAGCATGTCCTTGGTCAACTCGATCAGTACGCTTACGTCGGCGGCAGAGATACGACCATGGGTAAGTTCGATGGCGCTCTCGATCATGCTCAGCCCGAAGCTCTTCACCCCGTAGCCGTAGTGCTTGAGGTTCTTGATCTCGGTCTCGTAGAGGTGCTTCCCGCTGAACTCCCCACCCTGATACTCCTGCATCATCACCTTAAAGCGCTCTTGGGCTTCGGAGAAGTAGGTCTCGTTGTGCCAAAGGGTGTCGTCGGCATCGAAAGCGATAAACTCAACCATAAGCTCACCTTGATAAGAGCTAGTGTAGAAAACCGAACTGTGATTCAAGGGTCGAATGACACCGGCTGGCGTTACGTCTGGCTTTAGGTATTGGCTCCAGAGTTAAAGGCCAGGTAAAGATATGCCGTCTTGTGAACCCCGCCTTGTTCCGTCAAGGCCCCACTTTTTCACCTTTTCGTCCTAAACTAACCCCATGCGCCCACTCGTACTCGGTCTCATCTTCCTCTTCGGTTTTGCCGCCGCGCAGACCTGCGCCGGACTGCCACAGCTCAACGTCACCACGCCCGCCGGCTACTGCGTCGGGGTTGCGGCCCAAGAGCTGAGGTTCCCGAGGGGGGTTCTGCCGATGCCGAACGGCGAAATCTGGGTGGCCGAGATGCGGACATGGAACCCCAACCGCGGCTCGCTGATGCGCCTGCGCAAGCAGGGCAGTCGCTATGTCGGGCAGCGGATGATGGAGGGTCTAGACCGCCCCAACGGCATCGCCCTGGGGCCGGACAGCAAGATATATGTGGGCGAGGTGGGGCGCATCTTTCGCTTCGACCCAGACCGCCCCCAAAACCGCGAGTACGTCATCCGCGACCTGCCCGGCCAGGGGCGGCACCCGCTCACCCAGATGGTGTTTCTGCCCGACGGCAACCTGCTTGTCAACGTGGGCTCGGCCTCCGACAACTGCGAGGCCGACAAGGGCAAACCGACCTGTGCCGAGGCCCGCACCAACGGTTTGGTGCGGCTCTACCGGTTTGAGAACGGTAGGCCGACCGGCTGGACGGTTTTTGCCCGCGGCCTTCGCAACTCTATGGCGCTGGCCGTCCACAGCAGCGGCACGGTCTTACAAGGGGAGAACTCGAGGGACGCCATCAACGCCGCCGACCCCCGCCTCTCCGACGAGCAGTTCCCCGCTGACGAGCTAAATGTGCTGCGCCGCGGGGCCGACTACGGCTGGCCCTATTGTTACAACGACGGCATAACCGCCCCCGAGTTTCCCCGCCACGACTGTGCCCAGAGCCAAAACCCGGCCGTCCTATTGCCCGCCCATGTCGCCCCGCTGGGCATGACCTACCTCTGGGGCAACGCCGAACTGGGGCGCGACTGGCTGGTGGTCGGCTATCACGGCTACCGCGCCGGAGGACAGCGCCTGATCGGCTTTCAGGTGGACGCGCAGGGCGTTCCAACCGGCAACAAGCTCGAGCTGATCAAAAACTGGCGGCTGCCCGGCAACAAGCTTGGCGCACCCGTGGACGTGAAGCAGGGGCCGGACGGGAAGATCTACCTTACGGATGACCGCAACGGGATGCTATTGGTGTTCTCAAAGCGATGAGGAGAGCAACGTCAAGCAGAATGAGGTCCAAGGCTCATTCAATGGCGTTCATTGAATAGACGGCCCCCAAGCGGCCGACGTCCTTTCGCCATGTTTTCGGGGTGCGGGCAGCTTCCAGACCACTGGTGGGCTCTTGCCCTTGCCGGTGGCTCACCCCTCGAGGCTCCTCCACATCAGCCAAGCCGCGTGGCTTCGATACGGGCGAAAGCGTTCGCCGAGAGCCTCGAGTTCCCTCTTGCCGCTGACCCCGTAGAGCCGTTCGAGGCCTTTGCGCACGCCCAGGTCGAGCACCGGCCACACGTCGGGGCGGCCCAGTCCAAACATCAGGTACATCTGCACCGACCAGACCCCGATGCCCTTGACCGAGATCAGCCGCGCCATGATCGCGTCATCTGCCAGCGTTTCGATCCCCTCCAGACCGCCCTCCAGCGCAAATCTGGACAGGTCTTGGATGTAACTGACCTTGCCCCACGATAGCCCCAGCGCCCGCAGGTCGTCCGGTCTGGCCGTGAGGAGCGCCGACGGCTCAACCGCGAAGGCAGCCTCGAGGCGCCTCCAGATGGTATCCGCCGCCTTGCCCGAGAGCTGCTGGCCGACGATCGAACTCACCAAAGTCCGAAACGGTGGGTCGATCTTCACTGGGTTGGGATGAAACGGCGCAGCGCCGTGCTTAAGCAACAGGGCCTGCATGGTGGGGTCCTCAAAGCGAATTCCACCGCCTTCTATGGCTTTGTTCGACCTCTGGGGCCGGCCACCAAACACTGCACCGGCGGGTACCGGGGTGATCGGGGGTTCGATCTCCAAGGTTTCTGAGCCTTGGGGCGGGTTAGTGGGCTCGAGGCTGGAGGCCTCCTCGGCAGTGCTCTTGCTCCCTTTCGCGCCGTGGGCGTCCCTTGCTGCACTCTGCCCCGACCGCGCGCCCCCCTGCCTGCTGTTGTGCGCCATATTCCCCCTTACGCTGCAATCGAAACGCCCAACATGATATTTGATAAGCCTATGCGAGGCGCAAGCGCTGTGGACTGGAAGGAAGCCGCGTTGGCGGGCCTGGTGGTGGGTCTGTTCGCGCTCAGTGCAGGGATGTCCAGGGGATTCATGGTGGCCCTGCCCGGCGCGGTCATCTCGGGCCTGATCGGCTTCGCGGCTTATTGGTTCTTGATGCCCTTCGTAATCCGTTGGATCGCCAAGGGGATCAAGCCCAAAGAGGGCGAGGAATCGGAAGACGACAAGAAGTAGATGGCAAAGGAGGGTTGAGTCTCCGGAGATAAAGCGGAAACCATCCAACGAACCTGCGGAGGGGCTATCCTACCCGTCCCCGCTCCCAGACCGCTTCCATTGGACTCACCCTAATTGGTTGGACTGTGAGAAAACTCTGGCCAGACAAACCGTCTGGCCAGGGCCGCGTCTTTGTTTTTACTCTCGCCACGATCAAGCGCTGGCGTGAACTTTTGTCAGATGCTGGACGATCGAGCCAAAAGCCTTGCGGTCTACCGGCTTGGTGAGAACGTGTTCCACCCTGGCGAACTCGGCGGTCAGCTTTGCCCGCTCGTCGGTCTCGGCGATGAAGAGAATCACCGGCACGTCGCGCAGGCGGCGGCTCATCTTGAGACGGGAGGCGATGGAGAAGGGGTCGATCTCGATGGCGTCGTCGAGGACAATGGCCTTAGGAGTGTAGAGCTTGAGGAAGTCCAAGCCCTCCTGTGCCCGCTCAGTAAAGTGCGCACCCACCCCGGCCTCCTCGAGGGACAGCTCGAGCAGCGCCCGCAGCGTCGGGCTGGGAGTCATGACCAATACATTGTCGGTCAGGGTCGCCTCGGTCATAAAGGTCATGGTATCAGAGCGCCATGGTTTTTTTGGGTCTTGCCGTCACAACGCCCGGCAAGTGAGTGAGGAATGAATCCAAAGGGCGGTAACCCCTCCCCTGCCCCAGCCGCGCTCAGGAACCCGCAACACCCGGAGACCTCGATCTCAGCTGTAACCGGTCGGTGAGGTTTCACCTGCAGTCCGCGTTGGGGCGTTTACGTTCACTGTGGTTCAGCCGAGCCCAGCTATTTAAGCCCGACGGTACGAAAACCGCAGGAGCAACCTCGAGGTCTTTCCATAACTCAGGTGGTTCAGGTCAGTGGCAGGCCGCCCGGAAAAAACGAACCCCGCCGGGCGGCGGGGTTATTGGCTGGGGCACATGGATTCGAACCATGATCGACGCTTCCAAAGAGCGTTGTCCTGCCGTTAGACGATGCCCCAGCGATGGTGGATCGCGCTTCGAGTTGGGGCGGCAAACGGGCCGCTCCGCAGGACAGCAAGGGGTATTGTAGGCAAGAAGCCCCGGCCTGTCAAACAAAAATCCCTGGCAACCCCATCCATAGCCCGCCAGCCCAACCGAGAAGGCCCCGAAGTCCCCAGGTCGCGCAGGCTGAAACAGACGGGTTGTGGAAATGCCCCAGGGTGCAGGTTCAAGCCGCCCCACTCACCCCGGTCTGTCCCCTGTATTCGGGTCGCCAGCTCTTGGCAAGGCTGTGGGATTCTCCCACGGGGTAGGGGTGCAAACCGGCTACGCTGCCAGCCCGCGCGTTTTGTAGAGTTTTGGGAGTGTCCCTGCCGCCAAATTGCCTTGACCAATCGCCCCCACATGGCTATACTCTTCACTTGCTGGTGTGGGGGTGGTTAGCTCAGCCGGTTAGAGCACACGCCTGATAAGCGTGAGGTCCCGGGTTCGAGTCCCGGATCACCCACCAGAAAGAAAAGCCGCCCTCAGGGGCGGCTTTTCACGTTGGACGCGGGGATACCTTGGAAGGAACGGCGGCCCAAGGCTTTACGGGAACTTGTAGCCCGAGAGAATCTGCTCGAACACTCCTGAAAAGGCGGGTGCGTCCTTCTGATCTCCCCTGGCCCCAAACAAATAGACGCTCGAGCCCCTCTGGGCGGCAAAGACAGCCAGAAGCTGACTGTTAGGGAGCGTGTACAACACCTGGGTCCAGGCGACGCCGTTGACCGGTGGCAGACTGCTGGTCTGCGGCTGTTTCAGCTCGAGTGCGGGGTCAACGGACTTGAGGAAGGCGCTCACAGTCTCCTCGAGCGAACCCTTTGACGTGCTGACCGCAAAAACAAAGGTGGCGGGCGGCTGCTTGAACTGCGCCAGGGTGAACTCTGGGGTACTCCGGACGACCTCGAGGCCTTCGGGCAGGGCAGTGCTGTAGCGGTTCTGGGGGTCGGTGAGGGTGCGGCCAGCGGAGGAGCCAGGGGCTTTGACCGCCGCAAGCTGTCCGTCCTGGCGGATCCACACCGTGCCGCTGGGGTCAATCTGGGCCTGGATGAAGAGGGTCAGTCCCTGGAACTCGGCCAAATAGATCTCGTCGCTGAACGGGGTGAGGGGGAAGCGCGCGCCGAACTGACTGAGGAACAGGGTGCCGTCCTCGAGGCTAAGCTCGAGCGAGCCGCCCCCCACCACCGCGTAGCGCCCGGACAGACGCCGCAAGACGCCAGGGTCCGGCCGGAAGTTGGGGGCCTTGGTCATGGCCTCGACCTGGGCCGCGACCGGCGAGCGGCTGAAGTCGGTGCGGGGCTGAAGGTCGAAGAGCTGCTCGATCAGCATCAATCGCGTGGAGTCCAGGAAGTCGTTGGCGTTGGTGAGGTTGGCCAGCAGAACCATCCCGAAGCCCTGCTCGGGAAGGGCGAAGATCATCGAGCTGAAGCCGTGGATGTTCCCGCCATGTGCGAAGCCCTTCAGGCCGCGATGCTCGCCCAGGTACCAGCCCAGACCGTAGCCGCGGATGTCGTTCAGGGATCTGGCACGGTCGGGGTCGTAGGCGTGCCCAGCCGCAATCTGCAGTTTGTGCGACTCCTCCAGCCAGCGCTTGGACAGCAGGCTTCCCCCGCCGCTCAGCTGGAACTGCATGAACCTAACCAGGTCGTTGGTCGAGGCCAGCACGCCGCCGGCCGGGCCGATGGCCCTAAAGCGCTTGTCGGAGCCGATTTTGTCGTAGTCCGCGACCCGCCCAACACCCCGTGCGGTATAGGCATAGGGGCTCGCCACATTACCGGCCTTGAGCGCTTCGGTGTAAGTGAACTGCGACCGGGTCATGCCCAGCGGAGCCAAGACACTCTGGCGGAGATTCTGCTCCCAGCTCTGTCCGGTGACCTTCTCGAGCACTGCAGCCGCGATGGAAAAGTTTTGGTTGTTGTACTCGAAAGCACTGCCCGGTGCACTTGCAAAGGGGTTGCTGGCCACCGTCTCGAGCACCTTCTGGGGGCTGTCAACGCTCAGATCAAACACCCAGCCGTCAAAGCGGGCCAGGCCGCTAGAGTTGGAAAGCACCTGGCGCAGGGTGACCTTACTTCCTTGCACAGGGTCGGAGAACTTTAGGCCGGGTAAGTAGCGGCTGACAGGTGCGTCCAGACTCAGCTTGCCGGCCGCCACCTGCCGCATCACCGCCAGGCTGGTGATGGGCTTGGAGATCGAGGCCACAGGGAACACCGTATCGGGGTTGACGGGGGCCCTGGTGCCGAGATCGCGCACCCCGTATCCCTTGCGGTAGACCACCTTGCCGTCCACGATCAGCGCGAAGCCCAGCCCCGGCACCTTATACCGATCCATCTGCCGAGCTATGGTCGCGTCTATCTGTGCGGGTATCACCCGCTGGGCAAAGGCCAGAGAAGCCAGCACCGCCGAAACCGTAATCGCCAAAACTCTCATACGCATAGACACTCCTGTGATTTTGGACAAAACCCCTCCCACCAGCGACGCAGATTTCGTCGCCGGGGTCGAAGATTAAGCCACCTTAGCAGGGCGACAGTTCAAATCACAGGAGGGCCTTTGAACCGGTATGATGCTCTGAGCATGGACGACCCACCCGCGCTGCGCGTGCGCCACCTTGACGATGCAAAGGCCGCCGACTTCTTTCTCGCCCGCAGCAGCTCGAGGCACCTCGACCCCTTCCTGCTGGGGGAGTGCGGCCTGTCCGAGGCTGCCAACGCGCTTGGCATTGGCAAGACCCGGATGCATTACTGGCTGAACAAGATGCTCGAGCTGGGGCTGATCGAGCAGGTTCGCGTCGAGCGCCGGGGCCGCAACCGCGTCCCCGTCTACCGCGCCACCGCCGACTACTTCACCGTCCCAATGGACAAAGTGCACGTAGAGTCCGAGGAACAATTCCTTGAACTCCTAACCAAGGGTTTTAACGCCGCCGCACACCGGGCTGTGATGCGGATGATCCGCCAACATGATCACGATTGGAATCTGGAGTACTTCATCGTCAACGACAACGGCCGGCTCAACCTGGCCCCTCGCAACAACCCCATCACCGAACTTCCGATGATCACCTCCTTCGGCTACATCACCCTGCCCGAAGAGGTCGCCAAGGCGGCCCTGAAGGATTTGGAAACCTTGATGATGCGCTACATCAAGCTCGAGAACCCTGCGGGAAAACGCTACATGTACCAGGTCTTGATGGTCGCAGATGAAACCTAAGGCGAAGGTGTGACCCATCGGCTGGTCTACGGGGACAGCACCAGCGAACTTTGGAACATCGCAATGGGTACCTGGGTGACCAGAGAGAACACCAGGATCAGCTCCTACGCGAGCGAAATCCCAAAAAGAAGGGTGCTTCGGCCGTCGAGAGCAACATGGCCAAGACGGCCGCCAGCGACAACCCTCATCTGGTCGAGGTGGCTGTAGAGCAGGTGCTCGAGCCCGGCAATCGCTACTGGGCAGCGGCCTCGAGCTGGTTGCGGGTATCGAGAAACTCAGGGACGAAATCCGAGTCCCGTCCGCCTCGGGTAGGCTTTGCAGCTGGCCCCAAATGAAACCTCCCGCCGGTCATCGGGGCGGCGGGAAGCTGAGATCAGACTAATGCCCTGCCCCAAAGGCGGGGAACGGCACTGGGTCGGGGGGAACCTCCGACTTTGGTCGGGTGGCATCGGCGCGGAGGGCGGGGAATAATGGCGCTATGCCCGGCCCTGGGTACAACCTGGCGCGGCAGTTCATGCTGGGGAGCCTGGTGGTGATGCTGCTGGGCAGCGGGGTGCTGGGCTGGTGGGTTGGGCGAGAGATCGAGGCGGGTGTGATCCACCGCACAGCAGCAGCCAACGGGCTGTACGTGGAAAACTTCCTCGAGCCCCTGCTCTCCGACCTCAGGCTGGAGCCGGGCCAGCCCCTGCCGCCGGAGCGCATCGCGCCGCTTGAGCAGCTTCTTTCCAACAGCGCTTTCTCCAAGCAGGTGGTGCAGTTCAAGGTCTGGGGGCGGCGGGGGCTGGTCTTGTACAGCACCAACCCCGCACAAGTCGGGCGGCGCTTTGAGGTGTCCGAGGACCTGCGCAACGCCTGGCGGGGCCAGGTCTCGGCGGACATCACCCTCCTCGACAAGCCGGAAAACCTCGACGACCCCAAGACTTGGGGCCGCCTGCTCGAGAGCTACATCCCCATCCGTCAGCGCGGCAGCGACCAGATCGTTTTGGTGGGCGAGTTCTACACCCGCACCGATGAGCTCGAGGCCAGCATCCAGCGGGCCCGCTTACGGAGTTGGGGAGTGGTGGGGGCAGTCACGCTGGCCACCTACCTGCTGCTGCTGGGCATCGTGCGGCGCGGCAGCAACACCATCCGCCAGCAGCAAGCCGCACTCGGAGAGCAGCTGGACCAAAACCGGCGGATGGCCGAGCGGGTGCGCCGCGCCGCCAGCCGCACCGCTGCCCTGAATGAGCGCTTCTTACGGCGGCTGAGCTCAGACCTGCACGACGGCCCCGCGCAAGAGTTGAGCTTCGCCCTGCTGCGCACCGACGCAGTGGCGGCGCGGCTGGGCCAGCTCGATCCCTCCGCCCGCGACAGCCTAGGGCGCGAGCTAGAGGCGGTGGAGGGATCACTGAAGCGGGCGCTCGACGAGATGAGGAGCATCACCGCCGATCTGCGCCTGCCCGAGCTGGATCTCCTCTCCCCCGAAGATACGGTTCGGCGGGCTGTGCGCGAGCACCAGCGCCGCACCGGCAGCGAGGTAGCGCTCGAGCTCGCCAGCGACCTGCCGCCCGAAGCCCCGCTGCCGGTCAAGATCACCCTCTTCCGACTGACCCAGGAGGCCCTCTCCAACGCGGCGCGGCACGCCGGGGCGCGGGGGCAGCGGGTTGGGCTGCGGGCCGAGAGCGGGCTGCTCGAGCTCTCGGTCGCCGATAGCGGCCCCGGCTTCGCCTGGGACGACGGCACGGGCAGCGCCCTGGCCCAGGAAGGGCACCTGGGGATCGTCGGGATGCGCGAGCGGGTCGAGAGCCTGGGTGGGAGTTTTGGCATCGAGACTGCCCCGGGTCTGGGGACGCGGGTGGTGGCACAACTGCCCTTGCTGCAACCGAGCGAGCCTGAACCGACGGAGGCGTAGACTTGGATGCGATGGGCGAGGTCATACAGGTGGTTATCGTCGACGACCACCCTCTGTTTCGTGAGGGTGTGGCGGCGACCCTCGGCTCGGAGGGCGACATCCGCGTGGTGGGCGAGGGCAGCAGCGCCGATGACGCGCTCCGGCTGGCGTCCGGCCTGCTCCCCGACCTGCTGTTGCTGGATATCGCTATGCCGGGAGATGGCCTCGAGGCGGCCAAGCAGATCTCGCGCAGCTATCCGGTCTGTAAAATCCTGATGCTAACCTTTTCCGAGCATGAAGACGATGTGCTGACGGCCCTCAAGTCGGGGGCCAGGGGCTACGTGCTCAAGGGGGTCTCGGGCCGCGAACTGAGGGAGATCGTCCGCTCGGTCCACCGTGGCGAGGTCTACATCACCCCCACCCTTGCCGCCAGCGTGTTGCTGGAGATGACCGGCGAGCGCCCCAAGGCCGCCGCCCCCGACCCCCTCTCCGAGCTGACCCCGCGTGAGCGGCAGATCCTCGAGTTGGTCGCCGCTGGGAAGAGCAACAAGGAGATCGGGAGCCGCCTCGAGCTGACTGAGAAGACCGTCAAGCACTACATGACCAACATCCTGCAAAAGCTGCAGGTCCGCAACCGGGTGGAGGCGGCACTGCTAGCCCTGAAGGTGGGCGGCGAGCGCTGACCCCCTTTAGCGCAGCTGGGCGGCGCGGCGGGCGATTTGGGCGATACTCTGGCCGCCGAAGAACGCCTGCTCGAGGTGATGGGTGCGGGGGTTGTGGGCCGCCCACTCCGAGACTGCCAGAAGGTGCCGTCCCAGCGCAGTTGGGGGCGTATGGCCGAGGTCGAAGACCAGGGTGGCAAATCCCGAGCGCTGGAAGACCCTGGCCAGCCTGCGGTACTGGGCCGCCTCGGCCTCGTTTAAGCTGGCGAACAGCACCACCCGCCGCGCCCCCAACACCAGACACAACTCAACCTCGAGGACGCCGGTGGCGTCGGTGGGAATGCTAAGCGTCTGAAGTCCCTGCTGCCCCAAGCCGTCCATGCGGAGAGTATGGCTGGCGAGGGGTTACGAAAGGGTTATGGTTTCGCCAAGATGACCTGAAGAGGCCTACGGTTGCTCAGACGGACATCGCTAAGGGCGGTATGGCGAGCGCTCCGTCCGCAAATCGTCTAAACTTGCCCGCCTGTGCTGGACCATACAGACCGGAGCTCGCCAGCGCTAGGCAATAAGGACTTTCAACCGTTCCCACCTATACGCCTCACCTTGTGGGCGCGACCGCAGGTGCAAAGTACCCCGCACATCCGCATCTCTGTGTGGAGGGTTTTGGAGGAAAGCGCTGTTAGAATTGCCCTCGTGAATATTGACCTCAACGCCGACGCGGGCGAGTCGTTCGGGAACTGGAAGCTTGGGCACGACGAGGACCTGTTCCCGCTGGTCACTTCGGTCAACCTAGCCTGTGGGTTCCACGCCGGCGATCCACTCACTATCCGGGAGGCCGTGAGGCTGGCCCGGCGCACCGGCACGGCCGTCGGGGCGCACCCCGGCTTTGCCGACCTGGCCGGCTTCGGGCGGCGCGAGCTGGCCGCCACCCCCGAAGAGGTGTACGCCGACGTGCTCTATCAGATTGGGGCCATCGCAGGCTTCTTGCGGGCAGACGGTTTGCCCTTGCACCACGTCAAGGCCCATGGGGCGCTGTACAACCGCGCCGCCAGGGACCGGGGCATTGCCCGCTCAATCGCCCAGGCTATCCGCGACTTCGACCCCGCCGTACCGATGGTAGTGCTGCCGGGGACGCCGCTCGAGGAGGCCGCCCTCGAGTTCGGTCTGCGGGCCGTCCGCGAGGCCTTCCCCGAGCGCGGGTACACCGCCGACGGGCGTTTGGCTGGGCGGGGCACCGAAGGCGCTGTAATCCACGACCCCAAAGTGGCGGCGGCCAGGGCCGTGCAGATGGTCACTCAGGGCAAAGTGGTTGCGGTGGACGGCAGCGAGGTCGGGCTAAGCTGCCAGACCTTGTGCATCCACGGCGACAACCCCAACGCCCCCGAGATCGCACGTCACATCCGCGAGGCCCTGGGCGCTGAAGGGATAGAGTTCCGGGCATTTTAAGAACCTGGGAGATCAGAGGGGGCAACAGTTGCGTCTCGGGGCCGTGTGGCTTGCACTATAGACGCGGGCGGCTTCCCGGTGCGGAGTGGCTTTTGCCATACTCGCGAAGCGGCTGTGCGGGGCGCAATTCCCAAGAGGCGTTTCGGGGCGCTATTTCGCGGTTGAACAACACTAAACTAAGGCCAACCTGCCCGGACAGCCTATCGGTGGCTCTCACAGATACTCGCCACGGGAAATGCCGCCGTACTCAGTTTGCGAGAGCGCCGGTCTCAATACAGGGTCGAGCGCTGCCGCTCTGGCAGCGCCTGGTCGTAGCCTTTGCCATCAATCGCCGACTCTGTCAGGGCCTCGAGGATGGTTCCCGCGCTGGGGACCTTCCCAAGCAGTTCAGGCGGAGAAGGCTGCCAGAGCTTTGAGCGATGGAGGGCTCTGGCGCACTGGAAGAAGACAGCTTCGACCTCGATGACCAGCACGCACCTGGGCAGCTTGCCCTCCATCTCGAACCGCAACACCAGCTCGGGCGCGGTGGAGATGCTGGCCCGTCCGTTGACCCGAAGGGTCTCGCCGATGCCTGGGATGAAGAAGAGCAAGGCCACGCGGGGGTCGGTGAGGATGTTGCGCAGACTGTCGATGCGGTTGTTGCCGCGCCGCTCGGGGAGCAGGAGGGTCTTCTCGTCAAGCACCGTCACCAGACCAGGCGGGTCGCCCCTGGGCGAGGCATCGAGGCCGTTCGGCCCCACTGTTGCCAGCACCGCAAAGGGGGAAGCCTCGAGCCACTGGCGATAAACCGGGTGAATAAACGAGACCTCCTTCTTTATCGAGGCTTCACTCACCTCTGCATACAAGGCCTCGAGCTGGGCCAGTGTTTCGATCCTGTGGGCGTCGTTCACATTGGAATTGTACAGGACGGCCAACGGTTAAGTTGTTTCACCGCCAAAGCAGACACCCGGCCAGCGTCCTGCCGATTTCTCAAATCGCGTGACTTTCCCGTGTTTGCCTGCCCGGCGCTTCGCCAATTCAATGGCTCGAGACCGACTATGCCCAGGTGAGGTCAGGAAGGCTTCATTGGGCCTTCAGAACCCAGGCTTAAGGTGCAACTTCGGATGCTTATTTCGCAGATGAACCAGTCCGTGAGCAACTTTTTGTTACAACTGGGCCTGGAAGGTGAGTGTATGAAGCTCGATGAGTGGAACCGAATCGCCCGCAAAAGCGTGATCCTAAGCCTGTCACTGGCCCTCGGCTATCTGCTGGTCTTCGAACTACAGGCCTCAGGTTCGGGCAGGTTTGTGCTTACAGAGGCAATCCGCAACGACCTACAGATCGCCGGCACCGTAGCCCTCATCGTCTGCGCAGTGGGGGCGGCGGTTACCTGGCTGTTTGCCCAAGCCAATTTGGACGAGCTTCTCTAACCCTTCGATCGCAAAGTATTCAGCACCGAACATCTTAGGTCTGCCTCGAGGTAAGTTTCGTACATGAATCTCGAGGTCAACGGGAAGGTGTTGGCGGTAGACAGCCCCGCCGACGAGATGCTGTTGTGGGTACTGCGCGACGAGCTGGGCCTGACCGGGACCAAGTTCGGCTGCGGAGCGGGCATTTGCGGCTCGTGCACGGTGCACCTGGACGGCGTGGCGACCCGCAGCTGTGTCACACCGGTCTCGGCGGCGGTCGGCAAAAAGCTGACTACGATTGAGGGGCTCGGCAGCGGAGACCGGCTGCACCCCGTTCAGCAAGCTTTCATCGAGCAGCAGGTGCCGCAGTGCGCTTGGTGCATGAGTGGCCAGGTGATGACCGCCGCCGCCTTCATCGCCCAGTCGCCCAACCCCTCGGAGTCCGATGTCGAGGCCGCACTGAGCGCCAACTACTGCCGCTGCGGCTGCTACACCCGTATCCGCACTGCCGTCGTCCGGGCCGCCGCCATCCAGAAGGAGCAGGTATGAGCGCCAAGACGACCGCCAAGAAGCCCAAGACCAAGCGTCCCTGGCGTCTGACCCGACGCGGCTTTCTGATCGGAGCGGGAGTGCTGGGCGGACTTGCGCTGGGGGCCAACGCTGCGCTTACCAGAGGCCGACAGTTTGTGGCCGACGCCTTCAATAGCGGCGAGGGCAACTTTGGTGGGCCGCCCAACACGCCCAGCCTGTGGCTCGAGGTCTCCCAGGACAACCGGGTGATCCTCTTCGTGCCCAAGGTCGAGTTCGGACAGGGCATTCACACCGCGCTGGCCCAGATTGCCGCCGAGGAGTTGCAGCCGGACTGGAAAAACTTCCAGGTGCGGGTGGCCGACACCGCCAGGGGCTTCGGTGACAGCGCCATGAGCACAGCGGGCTCGACCTCGGTGAGCGCGTCCTTCAAGCCGCTGCGCGAAGCGGCGGCCAACATGCGGGTGATGCTCGAGCAGGAGGCTGCCCGGCAACTGGGCGTGAGCGCCGGCGACCTCCGTGTGGCCGGCGGGCGGATCTCGGTGGCAGGGCAGCCCGACAAGTCGCTGACCTTCGGCGAGGTGGTCGCGGCCAAGCAGGGCGAGTGGCAACTCCCCACCGAGGTTCCCAGGCTCAAGGCCAGCCGCGACTGGCAGTACATCGGCGAGGCGGTTCCGCGCATAGACTTCCGCGCCAAGCTAACTGGCCAAGCCGTCTACGGATACGACGCACGGGTCGAAGGAATGCTTTACGGCGCGGTGGCCCGCCCGCCCCGCTACGGCGCGACACTCAAAGGTGTGGACAACCTCGAGGCCGTCCAGGCCATGCCGGGGGTGGAGAAGGTGGTGGTCGACCCCACGCAGAACTTCGCCGGGGTGGCGGCCCGCACACGCTCCCAGGCCCGCCGAGCAGCCGAGGCCCTGCAGGTGCAGTGGGAGGGCGGAATCACCTGGAGCCAGGAAGACCTCGAGGCCCGCGTCCAGGTCCCCAGGAGCGGTCGAGGGGGCACCGTCTACATGCAGAACGGCGACCCCCTCCAGGGGTTACGCCAGGGCAAGCGGGTCGAGGCCGAGTACCGCATCCCCCTGGCCGCCCACGCCCACCTCGAGCCCCAGGCCGCCTTGGTAGACGTTAAGCCCGACCGGGTAGAGGCCCAGGTCTCGACTCAAGTCGTACAAACCACCCGTGACGGGATCGTGAAAGCCACCGGCTATGCGCCCGAACACGTCGTCATCCAGCCGACCTACATCGGTGGGGCTTTCGGGCGAAAGGGCGGGCAGGACGTGGCGTTCGAGGCCGCAATGCTCTCCAAGGCGGCCGGCAAGCCGGTTCACCTGGGCTGGACCCGCCTCGAGGAGATGCGCTACGGCTACCTGCGCCCGCCCAGCCACAACTTGCTGCGCGGCGCGGTGGACGAGAGCGGGAAGATCACCGCGATTGAGCACCATATCGCTGGCGGCGACGTATTTCTGGGCCTCGGCACCTTTCCCGAGGCGGTCGGGAGCGTGTTCGGCTTCGACCCCGGCGCCCTGTCCGGAGCGGTGCCGCTGTATGAGTTCGAGAACGCCAAGGGGCTGGCTTGGCGGGTCAAGCTGCCAGTCCCAACCGGATGGTGGCGCAGCCTGGGGACCATTCCCAACACTTTCGCGCTCGAGTGCTTCATGGACGAGTTGGCCCACGCAGCAGGCCAAGACCCGGTAGAGTTCCGGCTGCGCCACCTGGGATCGGATCAGCGGGCGCAGAGGGCCAAGGCGGCGTTGCAGCGCGCCGCCGAGCTTTCGGGCTGGGGCCAGACCGCCGAAGGCACGGGCAAAGGCGTGGCCATCGGAAAGTACGGTAAGACCGTGGTGGCGCTGGTGGCCGAGGTTTCCGCCGAGAACAACCTGATCAAAGTCGAGCGGGTGACGGCAGTGGTGGACTGCGGCCTGGTGGTCAATCCCAACGGGGCCGAAGCCCAGGCCCAGGGCTCTATCGTGATGGGTGTCTCCTCGGCACTAAAGGAAAAAATCACCCTCAAGGACGGCATGGTAGAGGCCGACAACTTCGGCCTCTACCCTCTGCTCACCCTGAGCGAGTCGCCGCGCATTCGGGTCGAGTTCATCAACTCCGCCAACCTCGCCGAGCCCTACGGGATGGGCGAGCCGGTGATCGGGCCGGTAGCCCCGGTCGTGGCCAACGCGGTCTTCGCCCTAACCCAGAAGCGATTGAGGGAGCTGCCGTTGAGGCTGGCCTGAGGCAGACCAGCTTGGATAAAGGTTAGAAGTAAAGTCAGACCCATAACGGAGACCGCTTATCCTCGCATCCCGAAATGGTACGGTCGCCCTCGACCGTAGGTGAGTGCCAACCCAGTACGGTGCACACATGGGCTCACCAAGGTGTCAGCGAGCAGCCGGAAACAACCTCTGGCGCTCGTTGCCAGGTGCCATACAGTCGGACCGAGCAGCCGAGGGAGGTTTAGTTCTGAGAGCGGTTCCCACCATCACGCCTCACGCGGTGAGGCGTGATGGTGGGAACCGCTGTGACCTCGGTTGTCACTGGTGGCAGAGACTCGAGTAGGCGGGGTTCATACCGCTTCCCGTGGTAAGGCGTTAGGGTGGGAACCTCGGTGAAATGTCCTGCTGAACATCGCGTCTTTGCAATGTACCTAAAAATTGGCTAAGCTGGCTTCAGGTCAACTCAGAAGTGTCGACCAGATGATCTACCGGTGTTTGGGATTGGGAGTTTGACACTGAGTGTCTGCCACTGTCATCGGTGCTACACCCACAGTTTGGAAAAGAGTGAATGATTCTA
>JANRLD010000085.1:0-13043 GCA_033762915.1 Meiothermus sp.
CCTTAAAGCCTCCCCTACAGCGTAGGGGAGGTTGGAGGGGTCTGTTCCGAGGTCGCCCATTCAGTCAGCGAATACATGAGTCAGCGCGGAACAAACCCCGCCCTACCCACCCCTACGCTGTAGGGGTGGACTTCATGGTTAAGCCTGCTGCCTTTCGGAGTTGCTCCCAAAAACCCGACTTTGCGGTTGCCCTGCGTTCGAGGCTCGGCACTCGAGGCTTTTTGAGAGAAGTCCTGTAATATATCGGCGATATGCGCGTCATCGTGATCGGGACCAGGGCCAGTCTGCTGGCCCAAGCCCAGACCCGCTTCGTGCTCGCCAGCCTCAAGGAGAACTGGCCGGAGACCGAGTTTAAGGTTCGCACCGTAGAGTCCAGGGAGGGCGGCGACTGGGCGGCCTCCGCCGCACTGCAAAACGCACTTGCCAACCGGCAGGTAGATATCGCGGTCCACTCGCTAAAGCACCTCCCCATTTCCGAGACCTTCGGAATCAAACTGGCCGCCGTGCCCAAGCGCCTCGAGCCCCGCGAGGCCTTCGTGGGGCGCACGGCTAAACGGCTCGAGGAGCTGCCGCAGGGGGCCTCGGTGGGGGTCAATAACCTGACGCGCCGTTCCCAGCTATTGGCCCTCCGGCCCGACCTTAAGGTGTGGGAGGTGGGGGGCGATTTGGACGAGCGGCTGGCCAGGCTGGGCGAACTGGACGGGCTGATCATCGGGGCGGCCAGCCTGCTGCGCCTCGACCTGCGCAACCGAATTGACCAGCTGGTGAGTCCCGAAGACCTGCTCCCCGTGCCCGCGCAGGGCGCGCTGGGCCTAACCACCCGGCTGGGCGACGACTGGGCCGAGGAGCTGGCCTACAGCCTCAACCACCGGGGCTCCGCCGACCGCGTGAAGGCCGAGCGGGCCTTCCTGAGGGGCCTGGGGGCCGGCGACGGCTGCCCTGCGGGGGCGCTGGCGGCCATCGAGTCCGACAACACCCTCATTCTGAGCGGGGTGGTCTGTTCGCCCGATGGCAAGGACCTGATCCGAGCCGAGATCGAGGGCGACGCCGAGGAGGCCGAGGAGCTGGGTAGCGAGCTGGCCCAGGACCTGCTCAAAGAGGGCGGGCGGGAGATTCTGGGGGCAGCAGCTCAGCCCTGAAATAGGCGGGCTCAACCGCTGGGCAAGGTAGCCGCGTGGGCGAGAATGGCCTCGGCGGCCTCGGTCGGCGACAACGCGGTGATGTCCAGGGTTAAGGTGTCGGGATGGTCGGGTCGGTAGAGCTCGAGCCGGGAGAAGTCCTCGAGTTCGTTTGCGTTCACCGTCTTCATGCGCTCGCGGCGCCGGGGCTCGGTAATGCGGCGCAGGTGCTCGGCGGGGTCGCAGGTCAGGCGGACCGGAACCAAGCGGCTGCCCCGCGCACGGGCGGTCTCGAGCACGTTTCGGTACAGCGACTCGCTCTCCGGGTCGCCGTGCACCAGCCCGTTGGTGAAGACGAAGCTCCAGCTGCGCGGCGACAGCTCGCGGATGGTGCCATACACGGCGTGGTGAACCTGATAGCAGTAGTCCCAGACCTTCGGGGGAAGGGGGGCGAGGCCGTCCTGCTCGATCAGGCCGAAGATCGGGTTGAGGATGTAGTGGTTGTCCACGACCCTCGCGCCGGTCAGGCGGCTGAGTTCCTTGGCGATGGTGTACTTTCCCACGCCGGGGAAGCCCAAGAGGTAAAAGATGGTGGCCTCCATCAGCGTTCAGCTCTCCGAAGCGGCCAGCCGTGCGCCCAGTCCCACCAGGGCCGCGCCCGCAAGGCGGTTGAACCAGCGGGCGCGGCTAGGCCTGCGGAACCAGGGTTTGACCACGGAAGCGAGGCTCGAGTAGGCCATCAGCGAGCAGAAGGAGATCGAGACGAAGGTCAGGGTCATCAGCGCGAACTGCGGCGGCAGCGGCGCGGCGGGCTCGATGAACTGCGGGAAGACGGCGGTGAAGAAGGCAATCGGCTTGGGGTTGCCGACCGCCAGGGTGAAGGCTTGCAGGAACAGTTGGGCCGGGGTCTTGCCCGCAGCGGCGTGCCGGTCTTCGGCGAAAGTGTTGCGCCTGGACAGGGCCAGGCTCAGGCCCAGGTAGATCAGGTAGAGCGCGCCGGCCCACTTGATCCCGGTGAACATCACCTCCGATGCCAGAACCACCGCCCCCAGGCCCAGCGCCGAGAGCGAGGCCAGCACCGCCAGCCCGGTGATGTTGCCCAGCGTAGTGAACAGCGCGCCCCTCGGCCCGTACTGAAGCCCGGTGGTGATGGCCAGCAGCACCGCCGCGCCCGGGGTCACGATGTTGACGAAGGCCACGGCGAAGTAGAGCAGCCAAGTCTGGAACTCCATGTCAACAGGATAACCGCTCAGCCCTGCTCGATCCCCAGCAAGCGGCGCTCGAGCTGACGCTCGCCCTCTAGACTCCGATCGAGCTGGTCGAGCTCGTGGGGGGTGGAACGGCTGAAGACCTGCATGGCTACATCCACCACCATCGGGTCGAACTGGGTTCCTGCGCCACGGGCGATCTCGGCCAGGGCATGGTCCAGGGGCCAGGCCTGCTTATAGGGGCGGTCGTGGGTGAGGGCGTCGAGCACGTCGGCCACCGCCACGATGCGGCCCTCGAGGGGAATCTCGGCCCCGGCCAGACCGCGAGGGTAGCCCTGGCCGTCCCAGCGCTCGTGGTGGCTGTGGGCAATGCGCTCGGCCATCTGCAGCAACCTCGAGTGGCCACCCGAGAGGATGCGCGCACCGATGGTGGTGTGGGTCTTCATCACCTCAAACTCCTCGCGCTCGAGCTTGGCCGGCTTGAGCAGGATCAGGTCGGAGATGCCAATTTTGCCCACATCATGCAACCGGGCGGCGAGGCGCAGCTGCTCCACGCTCTCGTCGTCCCAGCCCAGCTCGCGGGCGATCAGGGCGGCGTTGCGCCCCACGCGCCAGGTGTGATCGCCGGTTACGTCGTCGCGGTACTCGGCGGCCAGGGCCAGCCGAGCCACTACCTCGAGACGGGCTTGCTCGAGATCCTCGGTGCGATCGGCCACCTCAGCTTCGGCCTTGGCCCTGGCCTGGGCCTCGAGGTCGCGGCGGACACGGGCGGCCTCGGCCTCGGCGCGGGCGCGCTCAAGGCCCAGCACCGCCGAGAGCATCCGCTGTTTGCGGTCGGACTCGGCGTTAAAAACCTCGCGCTCGAGGCGGTGATAGGCGGTGAGGTGGAAGACCGCCCGCTGCCACTCTTTGCGCCGCTGACACAGCTCGGCGAGGAGTTGGTGGGCACAATACTCCGAGCGCTTTTGCTGGCTCTGCTCGGCCAGCTCGAGGGCCTGCCTCAAGGCGGCCTCTGCGGGTTCGAGGAGGTCGAGGTTGAGGTAGTCTTGCGCCAGGCTGAGCAGGATTTCCAGCTCAGTCATCCGCTGGCCCAGGACGCGAGCACGCTCGAGGGCCTCGAGGTGTACCTTCACGGCGGCCTGGTGCTCTCCCATCTGGGTCTCGGTCTGTCCAAGTTCCTCCAGGGCCTCCAGCAACAGCGGCTCCCACGTGTGTTCCTTGGCCAGCATCAAGGTGCGGAGGATATGGGCCTTAGCCAGCTCAAGCTGCCCTAAGCCACGCTGGGTCTCGGCGGTGCTCAGCAGCAGCATGGCCTCGGTTTTTAGGTCGCCAAGCTGGCGGGCGATCTCAAGGCCGCGTTCAAAGTGCTCCAGTGCGGTGGCGGGCTCGCCCATCTCGCTGTAGAGGTTGCCGACGCTACCCAGCGTGACCGCCAGGTTGGCTTGGCCGTCGGGGTGCTCGGAGAGGATTTTATAGGCCTGTAGGTAGTGCTCGAGAGCCTTGGGGTAGTCACCTAGGGTGGTCAGCAGGGTGCCGACGTTACTTAGGTACTTGGCCTGCTCGAGATAGAGCCCCAGCCCCCGGCAGATCTCCAGGGCCTGACCCAGGCACTCCAGGGCCTTAGCGTGTTCGGCCTGGGCATGGTAGACCGCCGCCTGCTGGTTGAGTAGGACAGCCTGCTGATCCGGCTGCCCCAGCTCCCTAGCCAGCCGGACGGCGGTCTGGAGGAGGTTGCTGGCCTCCCCCAGGTCCCCCCGCTCGCGGTAGAGCCGCACCAGCAGGGTCAGGGTCTGGAGTTCAGAAGCCTTGTCGAAGGTGTGCAGGCTACGCACCACCGACTCCAGCACCGGGATGGCCTCGAGGTCGCGCCGCAGCTGGTGGAGCGCCATCCCCATCAGCATCTGGGCCTGGGCGGCCTCGGCCCCCTGGCTCTGGGCATAGGCCAGCCGGGCCTGCTCAAGGGCTTGCTGGGGCTCCTTGGTCAGGACCGTGCGGGCGGTCTGGAGGAGGGTCTGGATGGGGGTGGAGGGGGGCATGGTTACCTTCTGACCTATTGGGCGTTGCACAAGCCGCTGTGGTTGGGGTCTAAGAAGCCTTTGGCGTCGAGCAGCCCGGCCCCAAGCACGGCGGTAGGGCTGTCCTGGATGCAGCTCGCGCTCTGCTTGAGCCTGCGGATCAGTTGCAGGCGGCCCTCTAGGGTCTCTTGCTTACCCTCGCCCAGTGCCAGGGCCAGCACCCCCGCCACCACCGGGGCGGCCTGCGAGGTGCCCGACCACGCCGCCTTGCGGTTGCCAGGCGCGGGGCCGAAAACCATCTCGCCGGGCGCGCCGATCTCAGCCCGCAGCTCGAGCACGTTCTGTGGGCTGTTGCGGTTGGAAAAGTTCGAAAGGAGCTTCTGGCCATCCACGCTGCCCACTGTGATGCGCATGGCCTTAAGGGGGTCAAAGTTCTGGGGGGCGCAGTCTTCGCAGGAGTCGAAGGCTGGATAGAGCACCTTCTCAGCCCCGTCGTTGCCCACCGAGATTATGACGAAGATGCCTCTGCGGGTGGCGGCCCGGATGGCCCGCTCGAGTTCGGGCGAGGGCTGGTCGGAGCCCAGGCTGAGGTTGATGATGTCGGCCTCGAAGCGTATAGCCCGGTAGATGGCCCGCATGATGTTGAGGGTGTTGCCCTCGCCGTTCTTGTCCAGCACCCGCATCGGCAGGATGCTGGCTCGAGGGGCGATCTGGCGAATCACGCCTGCCACGCTGGAACCGTGGCCGTAGCCACCTTTTCCCATCTCGCCTTCTTCCTGGGGAAAGGGGTCGTCGCCCACGAAGTCCCACATCTCCGATGCCGGGGCCAGAACCCCCAGGCCCTGGAAGGCGAAGTGAGCGAAGTCGAGGCCGGTATCAACTACCGCCACCTTTACCCCCGCTCCCAACCGGGGGGCTAGGCGGAAGGCTCCCTCCAGATCAATGTTTTTCCAGTTCTGAGTGTTCTCGAGCATGCCCTGGTAGCCGCCGTTCTGCCAGAAGTTGGCCCCGTTCTGCCAGAAACTCGCGCCGTTCTGCCAAAAGCTAGCCCCGTTCTGCCAAAAGCTAGCCCCGTTCATGCTGGCCCGCTGCCCAGCGTTGGCGAACTGGCGAAGGTTGGGCACCGTCCGTGGCTCCCCCTCTCCGCTCAAAGAGCCTACGCTTGGGGTAGTGGCTCGGTTCACCATTACCACGCAGTAGGGGTCTTCGGCGTCTTCGTCCCAGACCAGCACCTTGCCACCGTACTGGGCTTCCATCTGGGCCTTCAGCTCGAGGCTGTTAGAGCCGTTCAACTGCCCCGCCAGCGAGACCGCCGTCATGTAGCCGTCCACCACATAGCCGTTGATGATCTCGGGCGGTTGGGGAGTGGGGTTACCGGTGGGGCTGTTGGGGCTGCCGGTGGACGGGCCGCCGCAGGAGACTAGGATGATCAGCAGAGTGGACAGTGCAGCGCAAGCAATTCGGGGAAGTTGGGGCATAGTTCTCCCTAGGGTAGAAACTACCCTGTCTGACCCCTGTGATTTTTAGGCGGTACTTGTCGGCGAATCGTTACAGCCCGCGGACGGACGGTGGTCTGGAGGAGGTTGTTGGCTTCACCTAGGTCGCCCCGCTCCCGGTAGAGCCGCACCAGCAGGGTCGGGGTCTGAAGTTCGGCTTTGCGGTCGAAGCTGTGCAGGCCGCGCACTACCGACTCCAGCACCGGGATGGCCTCGAGGTTGCGCCAGAGCCGGTGTAGCGCTATCCCTATCAGCATCTGGGCCTGAGCGGCCCCGGCCCCCTGGCTCTGGACGTGCGCCTGGTGGGCCTGCTCGAGGGCCTGCTGGGGCTTTTTGGTTAGGGCCGAGCGGGCGGTCTGGAGGAGGGTCTGGGTGGGGGTGGAGGGGATCATAAAAGGCCGGGCCGGGCCGGTGACTTGTGCCTGTTATCTTAGCCCAAAACAGGAGCAATTCCGGAATCGAAAGCTGTCGTTTTGTGCGGCAGCCTCACCACTCTAGGGTATGAACCGACCCTTCCAAACGCTGTGACATATCAGCGCTACTTTGCGGTTTTGCGTTACCTGTATTGGCCCTAGAGTACCGCTGCGAACCAGTACCGACGCTGGTATTGCCCGGCCGGAATGGGTTTCGTTTCAAGGCAAAGGGAAGCCGGCCCGCAGGCCGGCTCCTTCGTAGGCCTAAGGTCTACAGGCGAATCGGGGTGATTTCGAAGGCATTGCGGGGCTGGGAAAAACGCGGGTTGGGGGCATCGGTCAAGATTTTCATCCTGGGGGCGACCAGTACCCGAATTCCTGCCCCGCTGTGCTCGATGGTCTTGGCCTCGAGTTGCACGCCCAGCATGTGCGACTTCCAGCCCGCCGAGAAGCCCATCACCAGGCGCGGCGCGACCGGGCGCAGGTCCTCGTAGAGCACGTAGAAGTTCTTGGGGTTGCCGTCGTAGTGCAGCTCGAGGATGTCCACCGTGCCCAGCCCGCTGGCCATATACACGAATGGGCGCATCAGGCAGCGCATCAGCGGCTCTTCGGGCACTTTACCGCTGGAGATCAGCTTCTTGGCCTCGAGCTCGCCCATCAGATATCCCAGCTTGTACGAAACGATGTCCGCCGAGAGGTCGCCGATGGCGTGCCCAAGGTTATCCATCACCTCTTTGCGCACCAGCACGTACTCGTCACCGCTGATCAGCAGCCTGCCGTCGGCGGTGTTGGTCACAGGCTTGGACAGCCTAAGCTCTTGCACCAACGCGCGGGCGGCATGAAGCTGGGAAGGCACATCGGACTTTGGGGTTATGGTTGCACTCATGGATTCCTCGATTCGACACCCTTTGATGGGTTGGTGGAGCGTCAGAGGTAAAGTTAATACTTTGCCCTCACTAAAGCTGTCGAAAAAAACCGTCACTTGCGGACAACGAGTAACGCCGACTGTATGCCCACTTACAAACTCAGCATCGGCAAATCTCTGGAATTTCTTGGTTTTTGTTGGCCCACTCCGGCATTGTCTCGAGGCTGGGTAGTCTGATTCCAAAACCCGCCCAAACTCATATTCCGGTTTGTCGATACTGGAGGTGGCCTTGGTTGTGCCCGACCCCACAGCACCAATCGCGTTTTCCACCTTTGCCCCCCTCGCGCCGGCAGGTAATGTACTCCCTATCGCGTTTCCCACCCATACTCCGCCCACGCTGCGAAAAAGTGCACTTGGTACGGCAAAAACCACCATACCGAGTATTCATGGCAACTGCTCTACAGCAAAAACCGCCCGCTTTAGCGCCGTAGGGAGTATGGGTGGGAACCGCTCGAGGGGGCTCGGTGTGAGGGCGGGCGAAGTTTACAGGTGCCCGGCGAGGCCGACCGCCAATAGAAAAAGCCCCCTACCCAGGAGGAGGGGGGAAGGGGGCGCGAACAGGGCGCGGCGCTGGGTGTTTCAAGCCGACCTTGCAGTTTCGGCGCACAACGCGGCGCGGGTGGTCCCTGCCGGCCACATAGTCGGGATGCCGTCCGGTAGACCAGTCCCTCGCCGCGGCGCATCACCTAGATTCGGCGATCGCTGCGCTGGGGTGGGGTGCTGGGTGGGTTCTGGGCCTGTTCGGCGGCGGAGCGGGCCGCCTCGCGCAACCGGGGGGCGTTCTCCTTGCCGCTCTGATACCAGTTACGCACAATCTCTCCAGCCGTGTCTCGCCCGCCAAGACCGAAGGCCAGGGCCAGCGCCAGCGCGGTTCCACCCACCACGGCAGTGAAGAGGGTGTTTATCAGCCCGCTGGCTATACCCAGCTGGTTAATCGCCACCACAATCCCGAAAGCCCAGACCGCCACGCGGGCGATGTTGGCGATGAGATGGGGGTCGCCCACCCTGGCCGTCGCGGTAGCGCCGCGCACCAGTCCGGCCACCGCATTGGCGGCCAGACCGGCTGCCACCAGCACCACCAGCGCAACCACCAGGTTGGGCAGCCAAGCCAGGAATTGGTTGAGGATGTTCGAAACGCCGGACAAACCCAGAGCGTCGAAGGCCACAACCAGCACCACAATGCGGATGGCCCATTTGGCGATGTCGGCCAGGAAGCGACTGCCGTCCATGTTCAATCCAGCATTGCGGATAAAGCCGGTTATCCCGGCCCGGTCTGAGAGCTCATTGAAACGCACCGAGCGCAGCAGTGAGGCCACTACGTTGGAGATAGGACCGGCCAGCCACCAGCCGATCAGCAGGATGAGGAGAAAGGCCAGGATCGCGGGTAGCGCCCCGATGATCTGGTTGAGCGCGTTGGAGGCGCTCACCAGAAACGCTTGACCCCAGTTCTCGATGGTCTGCATAGATTACCTCCCCGGCATCTTGACCAGAGGCCATGAGCGGGTGCTGTCCGGCGACTGAGCCTGTTCTGAGTAAGTTTCACGTGAGTCTCCGGAGTGACCCCGCGCGGCCCGGCATGCGGCGCCCACGGGAAGGTGCCTTCGCGCTACTGACCAATCTGTAGTGGTTCCCGACTGTCCAGACCTCGAGCAGTAATATCTCCTATGCCCTATCGCCTTGCCCTGGTGCTCTTCGCCCTCGCCCCGTCGGCCCGCGCGGCGGGCGAGGCCCCAGCGTTTTTCACCGAACTCTCGATCCTGATCGTTGTTAGTGCAGTGATCGCCTTTGTATCGTTTAGGGTCGGGCTGGTGCCCATCGTAAGCTTCCTGCTGGCTGGGGTGGTTATCGGCCCCAACGCGCTGGGCCTGGTGCGCGACCCCGAGATCATCAACGCCGCTGCTGAGATCGGGGTGGTGCTGTTGCTGTTCACCATCGGGATTGAGTTCAGCCTGGACCGGCTGGCCCGCATCGCCCGGCTGATCTTCGTGGGGGGCGGATTGCAGGTGGGGCTTTCGGTCGTGATCACCACCGGGCTGCTGGCCTTTTTCGGGGTGGACTGGCACGAGGGGGTGTTCACCGGCTGCTTGATCGCGCTCTCCTCCACCGCCATCGTGATGAAGCTGCTTTCCGACCGGGGCGAGACCAACAGCGCGGCGGGACAGGCCAGCCTGGGCATACTCATCTTCCAGGACCTGGCCGTGGTGGCGATGGTGCTGGTGATCCCGATGCTGGGAACCGGCGGCGGGAGCAGCCTCGACATTCTTTGGGCATTCGCCAAGGCCGGGGGCATCATCGTGCTGGTGCTGACCCTGGCCCGGCGGGTGATCCCGGGGTTCCTCGAGTTGGTGGCCCGCACCTGCTCCCGAGAGATCTTCTTGCTGGTAGTGATCGGGCTGTGCTTCGGTACGGCCTACCTGACCAGCCTGGCGGGCCTGAGCCTTGCGCTGGGGGCCTTTCTGGCGGGTCTGCTGGTGAGCGAGAGCCGCTTCGGGCAGCAAGCGCTGGGTGAGATTCTGCCACTGCAAATCCTCTTTAGCGCGGCCTTTTTCATCTCGGTGGGGCTGCTCTTCGACCTGGGCTTTGTCTTCGCCAACCTCGGACTTGTGGTGCTGGCCCTGTTGGCCGTCCTGGTGCTCAAGACCCTGGTGACCTCTGCCAGCGCCAGGGTGCTGGGCTACCCGCTGGGGGTCTCGGCACAAGTGGGCCTGTTGCTGGCCCAGGTGGGGGAGTTTTCCTTTGTCCTCGAGCGCACCGGCCGCGAGGCCGGGCTAAATGCTTTCGGCTCCGAGACCGGCAGCTCGACCTTCATCGCCCTCACGGTGATCCTGATGGCGGCGACGCCCTTCCTGGCCAGCCTGGGGGCGCGGCTACGCGAGAGGTCGGGGGCCAGTGCGGCCCTGGAGAGCCAACCCGAGGTAGTTCACGGCGCTTTCGACCACCTGCAAGGCCACGTGATTCTGGCGGGCTACGGCTCATACGCCCGAAAGCTGGCCTTCGCATTGCAAAAGGCCGAGGTGCCTTTCCTGATCCTTACCCTCTCGCCCGACGGGGCCAACGAAGCAGAAGCCTCTGGCTATCCGGTGTTGCGCGGCGACTACTCCAACCCGCACATTCTCGAGCTGGCCGCAACCAGCCGGGCCGCCCTGTTCGTGATAGCCGACGACGAGCCGGCCATGATCCACCGTGTGACCTCGGTGGTGCGGGGCAACCTGCCCGACCTAAAGATCATCGCCCGCACGCGCTTCGCTGAGGAACTCGAGGAAGCCCACGGCCTACACCTGGTGGTCGAGGAGGAGCACAGCAGCCTCGAGCTGATGCGGCAGGTGCTGGGCCGCTTCGACAAGGCGGCGGGCGTGGAGACCTATCTCAACATCGCCTTGCGCCAGCAGGCCGAGGGAAGGCAGCAGGCGCGGGCAGAGGCCCCGCAAGTGGCGGCTCGAGTGTTTGCCCTCACTGAGGAAGAGATCGCCCGGGGGCAGTGCAGCCACACCGAGTGGGCCAAGGAGACCACCGTCACCACCAACGTCTGCGCCGACTGCGTGGCTTTGGGGGATAGCTGGGTGCACCTGCGGGTCTGCCTGACCTGCGGCTATGTGGGCTGTTGCGACGACTCCAAAAACAAGCACGCCACCGCCCACTTTAGGGGCACCGGCCACCCTCTAATCAAGAGCCTCGAGAAGGGCGACACCTGGACCTGGTGCTACGTGGATCAGAAGATTCTTTAGGCCCGAATAGGTGGGCTCGAGCTTGGGGCCTCGAGGCCTCAACCCGACCCTGCCGAGAGCCGTTGAGGATTTGAGGGCTTACTGCTACACTAAATCGCCCTCGAGGTCGGGGGTTTGCGGGCCGTTAGCTCAGTCGGTTAGAGCACGGGACTCATAATCTCATGGTCGGGGGTTCAAGTCCCTCACGGCCCACCAGAAAGAAGTCCAGGACAAAGAAAAACAGGGGTTAATCACCCCTGTTTTTTGATTCATACCGACCAGACACCGACTAGGGTCTAGTTGAGGCGCTTATCCGACTTGATTTGGGGGTTACTCAGGAGGCCCGCGATCCTTGTGGCTGCCTGCAGGTGCTGTGCTACGTCTGGGTGTACATACACAGAGGCAGTAAACGCAGCGGTAGCATGCCCAGCCCGCTGGCTGGCGGTCTTGAGGTCTCCCCCGCTGTGGAGGTCGAGGGTGATGTTGGTGTGCCTCATGTCGTGGAAGCGGATCAGGCTTACCCCAGCCTTCTTGAGCAGCGGCAGCCACTCCCGATTGTAGAAGTTGCTGGGGTGCCAGGGTTGGTGCAAGGGGGTCAGGAATACGTAATCATTGGGTTCGGGGGTGTAGCCCTTGGCGATCAGGACTTCCCGCTCGGCTTCGAGGTTGGCCTTGTGAACCATAAGCATGTCCCAAACCCCCACAGGTAAGACCACAGGCCGCCTTGAGCGGTGGGTCTTCGGGCTGAGGTCTAAAACCTTTGACCCGCTATTGACCCGGTTGTTGACCACCCGGAGGGCTACATAACGCCCCACCTTGGGGTCAGGATGCTCCTCGAGGGATATAGCACTCCACTTCAAGCCCAGCAACTCACCCTTGCGAAAGGAACCCAGCAGGGCCAGGTAGTATAGGGCAAACAGGCGATCATGGGCGGCAAAGGTAAGGAAGTCACGGGCCTCGGTCACCGTCCAGACCTTTGCCTCATAGGGCTCCCGCTCGCGGGGTAGCTCGGCATCTTCGGCAGGGTTAGACAGGATGATCTTTCCTCGCTTGGCCTGCTTCAAGGCCCCATATAGCGGGACATGGCACTGCTTTATGGTGTTGCGCTTAAGGCCAGAACGAGCTAGGGCGCGGTAAAAGTCCTCGAGGTGGTAAACCTCGAGCTTTTGTACCAGCATCTTGCCCAGCTTGGGGATGATGTGGTTGTGGACGGCGGTGCTGTAGCAGTAGTGGGTGGTGGGCTTGACCTCGCTTTGTTTGCCCTCAAGCCAGTTGAGCATGAGGGCTTCTACGGTAAGTTTCTCAGGCTGGGGAAGTCCACCAAGGCCGTACTGGGCCAGCAAAAGGGTCTTTTTCTTGACCACCTCGGCCTCGGTCTTGCCGTAGATGCTCTTCCGGAGTCGCTTTCCGTTGTGGTAGCCCAAAGCAACCTGAGCCTCATATGAACCATCCGCACGGCGGCGGATATGAGCTTCGCCATGGGCCTTGCGGGTGCCTCTATTGTTGGGCATCTCGAACCACCTCGAGCACGTCGTTGGGTTCCACCCGCTTTTGGGTAATGGTCTCCAAGCCTTGGATGACAGCAGCTAGGGTGCTGAAGTCCATGCGGATGAGCTTGCCCCCGGTGATGTCATAGACGGTCTTACGGGAAAGCCCTGAAGCCTTCCACAAGGCATAAGGGGTCTTCTGGTGTATGTCGAGATACTCCTTGACCTTCCACTTCACCCTAATCACTCTCCTATCTTGGGGCTTATTACCCACTTCGGGGTATTACTACATATCAATACATTACACCATTTGTTTACATATGTATACGTATGGTGGAATATAGGGCAGCAAAAAATCAAACGCAACAACGAGTGAAAGTCCTTGGCGGCTCGAAAAGAACAAACATCTAAGCCTGGTAGGATCATGCAGCACGCCCCCTCTGGCTCAGATTTGGGTTACCAAAAGTAACCAGTGGCTTAAGCTTGGCTCCCTCTGTTCCACCCCATAGCAAGCTAACTGTGATGCTGTGTGCTGGGGGGAGTTGAGAGGCAAGGCGCACGAGGACAGCCCTCAAGATGGCCTCTTGGGTGGTTGCACGGCAGGGGTAGAGGACAGACTCGAGGTCGAGGTCTCGCCTGGTAGGTATGAGCAGACGGGGATAGAGCACCTCCCCATC
>JANRLD010000086.1:0-16039 GCA_033762915.1 Meiothermus sp.
GCGGGCTCGGCAGCCTGCACGGCGGGCTTGGCCGGGGGCTGGGGCTCTTGCCAGACCGGGGCGGCGGGCTTGGGGGGCTCGGCCCACACCGGCGCGGGGGCGGGCGGGGGCGGGGCGACGGGCTCGGGGGCGGGCGGGGCGGCGGGCTCGGCCTTGGGGGCCATCACCAGCGCCCGCTCGATTTTGGGGAACAGGTCGTCGGGGGTGAAGGGCTTGGACACCACGTCGAAGGCACCGGCCTGCTGGGCCTGGGCCACCACGCCGTCGTTGATGATGCCGGAGATGAGGATCACCGGGATGTCCTGGGTGCGCTTGTTGAGCTTGAGCAGTTGGCACATCTCGAAGCCGCTCATGCCCGGCATCACCACGTCGGCGATGACCAGGTTGGGCACGTCGCGCCCCACCGCCTCAAGGCCTTGCTCGGCGTTCTCGCTGCTGCTGACCAGCAGCCCTTTGGTGGACAGCAGGCGCTCGAGCACCTTCCTGACGCTGGTGCTGTCGTCCACAATGAGCACTTTCGATCCTTGCATATTAGCTCCATGTTAGGCGGGAGTGGGGCTCGGGGGGGGTTTTTTGACCCAACGGGCAAGAAACAGGGGCGGGGATGGGATGGGCGGTGGACTTCCCTTTTCCTGCTTCCCGCCCCTGCCGGGCGCCCGCCGCGCGGCCCCGGCTTGGGGCCTGAGTGTCGCAAGCCGACTCACCCTGACGTACCTTAGTTGGCCCCCTGCTCGTCCATCTGCACCGCCACCGACAGCAGCAGCTGGTCGGTGCTCTTGCGGATGGTGATGGGTTCGGCGGAAAAGTCCTGCTCGCTCAGGGGCTCGAAGTCGAAGCGGCCCCGCTGCCGGCTCTCGGAGAGCAGCAGCAGCTTGAGCACTGCGTCCTCGCCGCTCTGGCCGTTGAAGGCGGCGTGGATCAGCTGGCCCTTGGAGAAAAGCCAGGTGCCCGACTCGCCGAAGAGGTCGATGGTCAGGCGGCCGGTCTTGGCCGACTTGGCCAGCCACTGGGCCAGCTCGAAGAGGCTCATGTCGCTCAGTTGGCCGGAGATGCTGCTGCGCGGCTTGATGGCGGCGGCGGGCAACTCGTAGGTGCGGCGGGTCATCTCGAGGATCATCTTGTAGGCCGAGCGCACCACCTCGGTCATGCGGCTGTCGGCGGGCAGCACCGCGTCGAACTCGCCCACCGTCTGGGGCTGGAGGCTCGAGATCAGCACCACCGGGACCAGGCTCAGCTTGGGGTCGGCCCGCAGCAGCTCAAAGAAGTCCAGGCTGTCCATGTCGGACAGGAAGCCGCTGCACACCACCACGTCGGGGCAGTTGCGCTCGATCAGGGTGAGCGCGAAGAGGGCGCTGCTCTGCAACTCCACCTCGAAGTCCGAGAGCTCGAAGGCCTCCCTGAGGGCCTGGCTCTCGTAGTTTTGGTCGGTGACCAGCAGCGCTTTCATGGGGATGTGGGGGGGAGGGGGAAGGTGAAAGGAGAAATCTGAGGCCTTGGCGCTTGATTTCTCCTCCCTCTTCCCTCTGCCCTCTTCCCTCCTTCTCCTTAATCGCCCTTGAGGAACTTGTCCAGCTCACTCTCGTCGGCGGGCTTGGCCAGGTAGGCGTTGGCCCCCAGCTCCATGGCCAGGTCGCGGTGCTTGGAGGTGGCGCGGGTGGTGAGCATGGCCACTGGGAGGTGGGAGAGGCCGGGGCGGCGGCGGACTTCTTCCAGCAGCTCGAAGCCAGACATGCGGGGCATCTCGAGGTCGGTGATCACGGCCTGGAAGTTCTGCTGCTCGAGCAGCTCCAGGGCCTCCTGGCCGTCGGCGGCGGTGACGACCTGGTGGCCGGCCTTGCGCAGCATCTGGGCCACCACCTTGCGCACCGAGAGGGAGTCGTCGACCAGCAGGACGGGGGCCTTCTGGGCGGCAACGCTCTCGACGCGGGTGAAGGCGGAGGTGTTGCCGATGGAGAGCAAGCCCGAGGGGCTGACCACCAGGATGACCTGGCCGGTGGCGTCCACGGTCGCGCCCGCGAGGTGGGGCAACTCGGAAAGGGGTGCGGTGAGGGGCTTCACCAGGGCCTGCTCGAAGCCGATGAAGCGGTCGGCGGCCAGGGCCACCAGCTCGCCGCGCCCCTCCACCACCGCCAGGGCCTGCTCCTTAAGGCCGGCGGTCTGGGGCAAGCCCAGCAGCCCGGCGATGGACTGTACCGGCAGGATGGCCTCGTCGTACTCGACCTCCCTGGACTCGGCGGGGGCGCTGAGGAGGGAGACCAGCGACTCCCTGGGGACGGCCAGGGGCTGGCCGCCCACCTCCAGCAGCAGGATGTCGGAGACCACCAGGTTCTGGGGGATGCGCAGGCGGAAGGTGGTGCCCGCGCCGGGGCGGGTCTCCACGCTCAGCTCGCCGCGCAGGCGGCGAATGGTGCTGGCCACCGCGTCCATCCCCACCCCGCGGCCCGCCACGTCGCTGACGTGCTGGGCGGTGGAGAGGCCGGGCAGGAAGATTAGCTGCACGGCCTCCTCGGGGCGCATCTTCTCGATCTGCTCTGGCGTCCGCAGGCCGCGCTCGAGGGCCTTCTGCTTAACCGCCGCCAGGTTGATCCCGCGGCCGTCGTCGGAGATCTCCAGCACCAGGGTGTTCCTCTGCTGCTGGGTGCGCACGGTGAGGCGGCCGGTGGGCTCCTTGCCCTTGGCGGTGCGCTCCTGCGAGCTGTCCTCGAGGCCGTGCATGATGGCGTTGTTGACCAGGTGGATCAGGGCCTCGGAGAGGCCGTCCAGCAGCACCGAGTCGATCTCGATGGTCTCGCCGGAGAGGGTCAGCTCCATCGGCTTATCGCCCGCGAGCTGCTGCACCTGGCGCTGCAAGCGCTGGTAGAAGCGGCCGATGGGGGTCAGGCGGGCGCGGCCGATCTCCACGCGCAGCGAGCCGGAAAGCTTGGCGAAGACCTCGGTCTCGGCCCGGAAGGCGCCAATCTGCTCGCCGAGGGCGTTGCGCACCTCCGAAAGGTCGGAGGTCATCTCGCCGATGGAGCGGGCCAGGATGTTGAGGTCGTCGTAGCGGTCGAACTCCAGCTCGCTGAATAGCTCCGACACGGTCTTGCCCAGGGTGGTCTGGGTGTTCTGGATGCCGGTGGTAGCGCCCGTGGCCATTCCCTCCTGCTGGGCCTGGAGGCGCGGGTTGAGGTACCTCGCCTCGAAGTCGGCGGTGGTGCGCAGCAGGCGGGTGCGGGCGGTCTCGAGCACGCCGTCGAGTTCCTCGAAGCGGCGCAGCAGCAGCTCTAATCGGGAGCGCTGCACCAGGGTCTCGCCGGCCAGGTTGAGCAGGATGTCCAGCTTGTCCAGGCTCACGCGCACCGAGCCGCGGGAGGCCTGGGCGGGCTTGGACTCGGCGGGCTGGGCTTCGGGCTGGGCTTCGGGCTGGGCCTGGGGGTCGGTGGGGGCGGGGGACAGCTCGGCGGCCTCTTCGACCTCCTGGCCGAGCATCTTGAGGGCCTGGCGCTCGATGCGGGCGACCAAGGCCGGCAGCTCCCTGGCCGCCTCGCCGCCCTTGCCCTCGGCAACCGCGAGCATCATGTTCATGGCTTCGACACCGCGCGAGAGCACCTGGGCGTGTTCCTGGCTCCAGCTGTGGCGGCCCTCGCGGACTTCGACCATCAGGTCTTCGAGCTTGTGGGCGAACTGGCCCACCGGCTTGCAGCCCACCGAGTAGGCCGCGCCCTTGATGGTGTGCATCGAGCGGAACAGGGTCTGGATCTGCTCGGGGGTGACGGTCTCGCCCATCATGCCCGAGAGCAACGTGTTGGCGCTCTCGATGTGCTCGAGGGTCTCGGGGGCGAAGAACTCCCAGAACTCGGCGTTGTCGCGGTAGAAGGCCTGCAGCTCCTGGGTGATGCCGCTCTGGGGGGCGGGGCCCCCCTCGGCCTGCGGGGCGGCCTGGCCGGGGTACTGGCTGTGCTGGAAGGCCTCGGGGTTCTCGGCGGCCAGCGACTCCACCAGTTCGGCCGCGCCCAGGCGGCCGAGCTCGAGGCCCACCTGCGACTCCCGGCCGCTGATGGAGATGGTCTCGAGGGCCTCGATCAGGCAGGCCGTGGCCTGGGCGGCGAAGTCCACCACCTTGTGGCGCTGGGCCTCGGTGTAGTGGGGTGCGCCGCCCAGGATGCGCTCGAGGAGAGCGCCCAGGTTGGCGGTCTGGGGAAAGCCGTAGAGGGCCGCCGAGCCACGCAGACGGTGGGCCATCACCACCAGCGGCTCGTGGCGGTTCATGGCCAGGAACTCCGGGGTCTGCTCGAACACCACGGCGGCCTCCCAGGCTTCGTCGAGGAAGGCCTGTAGAAGGTCGGGGGAAGTAGACATAAAGCTCCTTTAGCCCCTATCCAGGCAGCTTGAAGCGGCCCAGGTTGCCGCTGAGCTGCTCGGAGAGGCGGCGCATCACCTCGGCCGCCTCGCGTCCCTGTGCGCTCTCGGCCTCGGAGCGCTGGGCGGTCTGGGCGATCTTCTGCACCGCCTCCTCCACCCGCTCCACCACCGCCACCTGGCCCTCGGCCAGCTTGGAGATTTGCTCGGCGGCCTGGGTGGTGCGCCCGGCCAGTCTCGCGATTTCCTCGAGGCGCTCGTCGGCGGTGTTGGCGACGCGGTAGGAGTTCTCCACCTCGCGCACGCCGTCCTGGGTTCGGGCCACCACCGCGCCGATCTCGGTCTGAATCTGCTGCACCAGCGCGGTCACGCGGCCCGTCTCGCGGGCGGAGGACTCGGCCAGCCGGCGGATTTCCTCCGCCACCACCGCGAAGCGCTTGCCCGCCGCGCCCGCGCCCGCCGCCTCGAAGGAGGCGTTAAGGGCCAGCAGGTTGGTCTGCGAGGCGAAGTCTTCGAGGGTCTTAGCGACCGTGTTGATCTCGGCCGAGCGCACCAGGAAGGCCCGGATGTTCTCAGCGATGGCCTGCATCTCCATGCGGATGTCCTGCATGCCGGCCAGGGTGTCGAGCACCGCCTCGCGGCCCAGCTGGGCGGCCTCGAGGGTCTGCTGGGCCTGCTGGAGCGACTGCCCGGCCCGGTCGGCCATCTGGCGGATGGTCTCGGCGGCCTGCAGGGTGCGCTCGCGCACCTGCTGCACCTCCTGGGCCTGGGCCTGGGCGCCCTGCGCGATGGAGTCGGTCAGGCCGTTCACCTGCTGGGCCCCGCTGCTCACCGACACGGCGGCCTTCTGCACGTCCTTGAGCAGGTAACTGACCTCCTCGGTCATCAGGTTAATGGCGTCCACCACGTTGCCCAGCACGTCGTCGGTCACGTCGCCGCGCTTGGTGAAATCGCCCTGGGCGATCTCGGTAGCGACGGTGAGGAACTTGTTCACGTTGTCCTGGAGCTGCTGGCCCTTGAGGCGCTCGGCCTCCTGGGCGCTCACCAGTTCCCGCAGCTGGTTGGCGGCGTTCTGAAGCACCCCGGCCAGCTGGCCCATCTCGTCCCCGCTCTTGACCTCGAGGTTCAGGTCGAACTGCCCCTGGGCCAGGCGGCGGCTGGCGGCGGTGAGCTTCGCGACTGGGCCGGTGATCTGGCGGGTGGTAAGCACCGTAAGGAACAGGCCCAGCGCGATGCTGGCCGCCAGGGCCCCGGCCATCAGCCAGGTCGCCTGGTTGGCGGTGGCCTCGGCGTCCTGGCTGGAGAGCACGGCGAACTGGTTGTTAATCTCCACCAGGGTGTTGAACTCCTTCTGCACGAACTCGAGGGAGGTGATCAGCGGGCCGGGGATGCTGCCCTCCATCACCCGCTGGAACATCGGCTGCACCCCGTTGTAGAGGCTGCCGAGGTTCTCGAGGCTCTCCAGCTCGCGCACCTGCAGTTCGGACTGCCCCAGTCGCTTGAGGGTGGCGGTGAACTCGGGGCTCTTGGTGGTGACCCACTCCTCACGGTAGCGCTTGAGGGTGAGGTCGAAGTTCTCGAACTGCTTTTTCATCTTCTCGGTCAGCAGTTCGCGGTCGCCGGGGGGCATGGCCTCGCTGAGGCGGGTGGCGTTGTAGCGAAGCTCGGAGAGCTGGGTGCGGCTATCTGCAAGGGTAGTGATGGGGATCAACATGAAGTTGTACATGTTGTCCAGCTGGTAGCGCAACTGGCCCAGGCCGTAGATGCCCACGCCCGCCAGCGCCACCATCAGCACCAGCAGGGTGCTGGGGATCAGGGCCAGCTTCTGCCACACCCGCAGGCCGCCGACACCCGGCCCGGAGGCCTGAGCGGGCCGCTCCGGTCTGGGCTTGGGCTCCGCCTTGGGCGGTCTGGCCGCGCGCGGAGCTTTGGGAAGTTTTACCGGTCGTTTCATCAAAAGCTCCTATCCTAGGCGGAAGCGCGAGAGGGATTGGGTGAGCTGGCTCGAGAGCTCGCGCAGGCCCTCGGCGGCCTCCTGGCCGCGCGCGCTCTGCTGCTCGGTCTCGGCGGCGGTCTGGGCGATGTTCTGCACTGCCTGCCCTACCTGCTCGATGCCCGCCACCTGCTGCTGGGCCGCGCTCGAGATGATCTGAGCCAAGCGGGCCGACTGGTTGGCCAGCTCGGTGATCTCGCGCAGGCGCTCGCCGGCCTCGTTGGCGATGCGGTAGCCCTGCTCCACTTCCTTGGTTCCGCCTTCCACCGAGACCACCAGGCCCTGAATCTCGGTCTGAATGTTCTTAACCAGCGCGCCCACGCGCACCGCCGAGCGGGCGGAGTCTTCGGCCAGCTTGCGCACCTCGTCGGCCACCGAGGCGAAGCGGCTTCCGGTCTCGCCCGCGCCGGCGGCCTCAATCGCCGCGTTCAAGGCCAGCAGGTTGGTCTGCCTGGCGATGGCCGAGATGGTGTCCACGACTTCGGAGATCTCGAGGCTTCGGTCGGAGAGGCCCTTGATGCTCTTGGAGATGCTCTGCACCTCGCGCCGCACGTTCTGCATGCCTGCCAGGGTGTTCTCCAGTGCCTCCTGCCCCTTGGTCGAGGCCTCCAGCGTCAGACGGGCCGCCTCGGCCGTGGTCTCGGCGTTCTGGGTCAGCTCGCGGATCGACTGGGTAACCACGAAGGACTGGCTGGCAGCCTGTTCGGCGGCCTCGGTCTGGCTCTTGGCGCCCATCAGGATGTTGTTGGTGGGGTGGTTCACCGACCCGGCACCCTGGTTCACCTGCTCGGCAGCCTGCTGTACCGGCTTGTGCAGGTAGCCGATTTCGTCGACAGTCAGGTTCACCGCGTCCACCACGTTGCCCAGCACGTCGTCGGTGACCGAGCCGCGCTTGGTCAGGTCGCCCTGGGCGATCTCGGCGGCCACCCCGAGGAAGTCGCGGATGTTGGCCTGGAGCTTCTCGCGCTCGGCGCGCTCGCGGTCACGCTCCTGCTCGGTCTGCACCATGCCGCGCAGACGCTCGATGGCGGAGTTGAACGACTGGGTGAGCAGGCCGATCTCGCCGCCGGCCCGGACGTTGGCGGTCTGCGACAGGTCCCCCTGGCCCACCCGGGCCGACAGGGCGGCCAGCACGCGGATCGGCCCGGTGATCGAGCTGGCGATGAGGAAGCCCACCAGCGAGGCCACCAGCAGCGCGATGGCACCCACCAGTACACCGTTCTGGATGATCTGGTTCGAGGCCGCCAGGGCCTCGCGGGTGTCCTGGCGGAAGACGATGAGCCAGCCGGTGGCCCTGCCCAGCACGCTTACCTGGGTGTGGGCCAGCAGGATGTCCTGCCCAACCTCGTCCTTGACGGCGCTGAAGCCGTTCTTCTCGGTGATCTGGGCCAGGGTGGCCGCGCTCAGTTGTCCGGTGCCCTGGTTCTCCTCGGTCCTGGAGTCCAGCAGCTCCTTGCCCTCTTTGTTGAACACCTCCACGTGGCCGGTCTTGCCGACGTTTTCCCGGTTGAAGATGTCCACCAGCCCTTGCACGTTGAGGGTCGTGCGCAGCACCCCGATGGGCTGCTGGGTGGCCGGGTCGCGCACCGGCACGGCAAGGTTGACCGCCGTAACCTTGGCGCTGTCGTCGAACTCGGGTTCGCCGATGTAGGTGCCCCCGTCGCCGGCGTTCCAGGCCCTCTGCCACCAGGCCTCGTCGGCCTGGTAGTAGTCGGAGAGGCGGCCGGTAGCAGACACCGTGGCGCCGTAGCGGTCGGTGAAGAAGACCTCGCTCTGCAGGAGGATCTGGTCGGCGAACTGCTTGATGGCCGCGCTGCCCGCGCTGCTTAGGGCCAGGGTGCGCACGATCAGCGGGTCGCCGTCGGGGGCTGCGCGCCAGCGCTTGTCCAGCTGGTCGATCTGGGCCAGGATCTGCTCATTGGAGCCGGTGTAGCTGGCGTTGCGGGCCCGGATGGCGTTAATCAGGCCGGTGTTCTGGGAAAGCGTCTGGAGTGCGGAGAGGTTGCCCTCGAGCGTCGCGGCGGTGAGCGCGCTGAGGGTGACGGACTTCTGGGTGATCGCGTTCTGGGCGTTGGCGAGCTGGGCCCGCTGCACCGAGGTACTCGAGACGAGGGTCAGAACCGCGGTGACCGCCGCGACCAGCAGGACCACCGATAGACCCAGGCGCACCTGCAGCGATGCCCCTTTGCCCGCCGGGGCGGCTTTGGCCCCGGAAACCTGGGGGCCCTTAGGGGCCTGGGGCATCGGCCTTTTTGATTTTGTGGGAGCTTTTTGCATGCTCGAGTCTCCTTGTTAGCTGCTCAGGCGGAAACGCGAGAGGGATTGGGTGAGCTGGCTCGAGAGCTCGCGCAGGCCCTCGGCGGCCTCCTGGCCGCGCGCGCTCTGCTGCTCGGTCTCGGCGGCGGTCTGGGCGATGGTCTGCACCGCCCGCCCTACCTGCTCGATACCCGCCACCTGCTGCTGGGCCGCGCTCGAGATGATCTGGGCCAGGCGGGCCGACTGGTTGGCCAGCTCGGCGATCTCGCGCAGGCGCTCGCCGGCCTCGCTGGCGATGCGGTAGCCCTGTTCGACCTCGCGGGTCGAGCCGTCCACCGAGAGCACCAGACCCTGGATCTCGGTCTGAATGCCCTTGACCAGGTTGCTCACGCGCAGCGTGGACTTGGCGGTGTCCTCGGCCAGCTTGCGCACCTGCCGGGCCACCACCGCGAAGCGCACCCCGGCCTCGCCCGCGCCCGCCGCTTCCAGCGTGGCGTTCAAGGCCAGCAGGTTGGTCTGCTTGGCGATGTCGTCGATGGTGTCCACCACCTGCGAGATCTCCTGCGAGCGGTCGGAGAGGCCCTTCACCGACCTCGAGATGTTCTGGGCTTCGCGGCGGATCGACTGCATGCCCGCCAGGGTGTTCTCCAGCGCCTCTTGCCCCTTGGTCGAGGCCTCCAGCGTCAGGCGAGCCGCCTCGGCCGTGGTCTCGGCGTTCTGGGTCAGCTCGCGGATCGACTGGGTAACCACGAAGGACTGGCTGGCGGCCTGCCCGGCGGCCTCGGTCTGGCTCTTGGCACCCATCAGGATATTGTTGGTGGTGTGGTTCACCGACCCTGCACCCTGGTTCACCTGCTCGGCGGCCTGCTGCACCTGCTTGAGCAGGTAGCCGATCTCGTCGACGGTCAGGTTCACCGCGTCCACCACGTTGCCCAGCACGTCCTCGGTCACCCGCCCGCGCTGGGTCAGGTCGCCCTGGGCGATGTTCATCGCCACGTTGAGGAAGTCGCCGATGTTCTGCTGGAGGAGCTGGGTCTGGCGCAGCTTCTCGGCGTCGGCCTCGGCCTTCTGCTTGAGCTGCACCACGGTGTCGTTAAAGCTTCGGGTCAGCGAGCCGATCTCATCGGAGGAGAGCACCGGCACCTGCACATTGAGGTTGCCCTGGGCCAGGCGGCTCGAGGCCGCGTAGAGGCTGCTAAGCGGCTCCACGATGCGCCGGGAGATGATCCCCGCCAGCAAGAGGGTGATGGCGAAGGCCAGCGCCACTAGGGCCAGCTGGGTCAACTGCTGCTGCTGCAGGCGCTGCACGCGGTTTTGCAGGAGCTTCTCGAGGGTGGTCAGGCCCACCTCAAAGGCCTTGAACTGCACCTCGAAGTTGGTCAGGGCCAGGGCGCGGTAGTCGGCACGGCTGATGGTGGGCTGCTCCACGCCCGCGATCTGCTCGGAGTAGGCGGAGAGCAGGTTGGTCAGCGAGTCCTCCATCTGCTCCAGCACCGGCCCCATCTCCCGCGCTACCAGGCCCGAGGCCTGCATGGTGTTGTTGAGGGAGCGGCGCAGGTCGTCGAGCTGGCGCTGCACCAGGCGGTACTGGACCCGCAGCTCGGCGCGCTGATCGGAGCTGTTGCGGGGGCGGCTGGCGGCGGCGATGCCCCCGGCCCGCACCAGGCCCACATCCTCCCAGAAGAACGGGAAGATCTGCACCACCGCGCTCATCAGGTAGTAGGAGTCGATGTCGGGGTCAAGCACCAGGTTGGAGGTGTTGCCCACCTGCACCATCAGGGGCTTGAGGTAGGTCTCGACCAGGAAGGTGTGGCGGCGGGTGCTCTGGACGGGACTCAGGCCGTCGCCCTCCTGGCGCAGCCGGCTCCAGGCCTCGCGCAGGTTGACCACGGTGTCGCCGGTCTCGAGAGTGGCGCCCATCTGCCGGTCGATGGCCTCGAGTTCGGTGAGGGCCTTGTCCAGGTTGGCGGCGGTCTCCTGCCGCTGGGCCGCCACCGATCTATCGCCGCTCAGGTAGGCGCTGGAGAGGAAGCGGTGCATGTGGGTGTAGTTGTAGACCGCGCGGGTTTTCTGGAGGTACTGGGTACCCAAGATTTCTTTAACCGAGAAGTTGATGATGGCGTTGTCGTTGCGGATCAGCAGACCCACCGAGAAGGCCAGCGGGATGGCGAAGGCCAGCACCACCAGCAGCAGTTTCTGCCAGATCTTGAGGGTCCCCAAAACACCGCCCACCCGGAACATGGTGGTCGGCAGGGCCTGGCCGGGGAGTCGGAGGGCCTTGCGGGGGGGCTTGGGGGCGGGGTCGCCGGGCTTGGGGCGCTGCATCATGACTCCACCTCCGGGCTTCCGCTGTCGGAGGTCTGCACCAGCGAGGTCGCGAACAGCGGCACCGCCATCGTCACCACCGCCACCACCACGAAGGCGTTGATGGCCAGGGTGGCGTCGTAGAAGGCGCTGGTGTGGAGCATGGGGGTGGCCCCTTCGGCCAGCGGGCTGAACTTAACCGCGTACATGCCCACGTAGTGCATCAGCGGGATGGCCGCGCCCACAATGCCCGCCACCAAGAAGTTGCGAAAGGCAAAACGCTCGAGGAAGCGGGCCGAGATAACGCTCAACCCCAGGGTCGAGATCGCCACCGCCACCACCACCGAGACCCCCAGCATGGTCAGGTCGTAGCTCTGGCTGAAGTTCCCCCGCATCGCGGCCATACCGATATAGTGCATTGCGCCGATGCCCGACCCGAGGGAGACTCCCGCCAGCAGCAACTGCCCGAAGCCGAAGGTGCTGCGACTGACCAAGGTGAAGGCCCCGAACGCGCCGAGGCCGGAGCCGAAGACCGAAAGCAGGGTGAGGCCCAGGTCGAAGGAGAAGGGCGCGCCGAAGCTGACCGCCTTCATGCCCACGAAGTGCATGGCCCACACCCCGACCCCGAAGGCGAAGGAGCCGGCCATCAGCCAGCCCACGCCCCGGCCCTGGCGGGCCAGGTCCACGGTCGAGACCGCCGTGTAGGCGGCGAAGAGGGCCACCAGCCACGACACCGCCACCAGGGTGGGGTCGAAGCTGATGGCCAGGTGAGAAGTGTTTTCCATGGTTGATTCCTTTAGGCGCTGGCGGTGGTCTCGATGGGCCGATCGAGGGTGATGAAGCCCATCTGGGCGGTGAGGTGCTCCATCAGCCGGGGCGTGTCGAAGACCTGCACGGTGCGGCCGTCGAGCTCGAGGTTGGCGACGAAGACCGGGTTGGGGTGGTCGGACTTCCAGGCCCCCCCGAGGTTGGAGCGCAGCCCCACCACCTCGTCGACCAGCAGGGCCATGTTTTGCCCCTGGTACTCCACCAGCCCCGCAAGGCTCTGCGGCAGGGGCTGGGTGTTGCCAACCAGTGTGCTGAGGTCAAAGATGGGCAGGATGGTGCCCTGGTTGGAGACCAACCCCACCAGCAGGGCCGGGGCCAGCGGAACCCGGGTGGGGCGGCGCACCTCAAAGACTTCCTTGAAGGCCCTGGGCTCGAGGCCGACGAAGGCGCTTCCGACCCGCAGGACCCAGACCTGGGCGATGGTGGTGTTGATCATGGGGCTCCTCTATCTCCCGGGCCTTTAGAGCAGTTCCTGGACGGCCTTGCGCAGGGCGTCGGCGGTGTAGGGCTTGGTCAGGTAGCCGTTGGCCCCCTGGCGCTTGCCCCACTCGATATCGGTGGGCTCGCCCTTGGAGCTGATCACCAGCACCGGGATGTGCCGGGTGGTGTCGGCCCGGCGCAGCGAGCGCAGCACCTCGTAGCCGTTGCGGCCCGGCATCACCACGTCCAGCAGCACCACGTCGGGGCGCTCGGCCTCGATGCGGCTCTCCACGTTCTCGCTGCCCTGGTAGATCACCACCTGGTGGGCACCGGCGAGGCTGTTCTCGATCATCTTGAGGTCGGCGAGGGAGTCGTCTACAGCTACGAGCTTGGCCATATAAGTTTCCTCCGTTGGGTTGCCTGCGGGGGTCCCACCCTGCTTTGGGTACAGTCTGGGTCTGAGCACACTACCCGCAACGTAATCCCCAAGTTACGTAAGCCGTAACGACATGGCTGTGATAAATGCCCCGTCAAAATCCAATTTCCGTTAAGCAACGCACCCCCCAGATGGGGGGTGTTACGCGGACCGTTGCTTGAGACGGCGGGCGGGCGGCATATTCCCCGTCCGCGCTTGTGACTTTTGAACAACAGCCCGACTTCCCGTGCGCGGCTACCATTCGCCGGGTTGCTCTCGAGGGGGCGAATGCCGCAGCTGCCCCGACGCAAGCACCACTCCCTCCGAGCACTTCCTCAGCATCCCTTCTGACCTAAAGACGAAAAACCGATTCAAATTCAAACCTTCGACCCACGTCAGGCTTACAACCTGGGCGCAACGCGGCAGGGATTATCCTTTGCCCATATACAGCAGGAGGCGGTATGCATATTCACCAGATCATCCTCCACGGCTGCTCCAGCGCCCTCCACCTCGAGCTCGACCTCGACCCCGGCGGCAGCGTTGTCGCCACCCGCACCTCCGGCGAGGGGCCGGGCCGCCCGGCCCCCAGCGCCCTGGACATCCTGGGCGAGAACAGCTACTGGAGCCTGCGGATGCTGCGGGGCGACGACTGGGACTGCGCGGCCATCCGCCGGTCGGTCGGCGCCATCGCCCGCACCCAGCCCCGGCGGCCCCTCCAGCCCCTGCTGCACCACGGCGGCCTAACCCTGCTCGACCTCGAGCAGGTCTTCTTCGACCCCACCGGGCTGGACTGCGAGGAGATCGAGCTGTTCCTGCCCGAGAACACCAGCCACCTCTTGCACAGCCTGGGCTGTGCCGCCCGAATGGGCTTCGCCACCGCCGTGCAAACCGACGCCGGGGCCCGGCTGCGCTACAAGGACACCCGCTTCATCTATCAGGACGGACGCGACGGGGCCTGGCACCTGGTCTTCTGGGGGGCCGACCCCGGCTTCGAGCAGGCCTTACTGCCCAAACCGGCGCCGATGCCCGCCGTGCCCCCGGCGATGGCCACCTATCTGTCCGGCTTCTTCTAACAGCGGTTCCCACGAACACTCGGTACGGCGGTTTTTGCCGTACCGAGCGCAGTACTCCGCTTTAGCGCACGCTTTAGCGCAGCACTGTGGGCGGAGTATGGGGGCCAAACGCGATCAGAGCAGGCGCCAGTGCTCGAACAGGGTCTTCAGGCTCTGCTCGAGCCCGTCGAGCCCCACCCCGTAGGTGGGGATGCCCCGCGCCCAGCCCAACCCGCCCAGCCTCGAGCCCTCCAGCGCCTCGGCCCCCTCGATGGCCGGGCCGCCCCAGGCGGGGTAGTCGCAGACCTCGAGGTAACCGAAGCCCTCGCTCACCGCGACCTCGAGCCGCCGCGCCGGGCGCTCGTCGGACAGATCGGCCCACCCGCCGTCCTCGGTTTGCTTCCCGCCCGCGAAGCTCGAGGCGATTCCCCGCCCCGGCTGGATCAGCACGATCTTGCGCGGGCCGACCCAGTGGACCGCCCGCTCGAGCGGGGCGGCGTGACCATCGGAGGCATCCAGGCCCAGCACCAGGCGGCCCTTAAAGCGCCGGGGCAGTTGCGGCAGGGCCGCCCCCAGCATTTCCTGGGGCAGCCATACCAGCACCGTCTCGCCCCCCGTGCGCCCCTCCAGCCAGGCCAAAAAGCTGCCGTACTCGTCGGTAAAGCTACGGGTCTTCTCGCTCAACAGCTCGAGCCAGTCTGCGGTGGTTTGCATACCCCAAGCATAGCCCTGCGGGCAAGGATAAATGTCGGGGCGGAGGCTGCGGCTACTCGAGGATCTGCTTGACCCGCCCCACCGCCCCGCCCTGAAGCCGCACCTTAATGCCGTGCGGGTGCGAGATGGAGTTGGTCAGGATGGCCTGCACGACGCCCTCGGTCAGCCTGCCGGTGGCCTGGTCGGCCTTGAGTACCACGGCGACCCGGGAGCCGACGCGGATGCTCGAGCGGTGGTTGGGGTTCATGGGCCCATTATGGGCCAGGCAGCCCGGCGCGCCCCCGAAGCGGGCGTTAGGTCGCCCGCCCAAATCTCTCGAGCGCCTCCGCCAGCTTGCCCACCGGCAGCACCCCCATCTTCACCAGCGCCCCGCCGCCCCTGGCCCCCAGCGGCTCCAGCACCTCTGCCCAGATTTGCCCCAGGTCCTCGCGCCTCGAGGAGTGCTTGAGCAGCACGTAGCGGGCCTTCTGGTCGGCCTTGGTGCGGGCGCTGCCCGGCGGCTCGGGCCGCTCGGCCTGCGCCACCAAGAGGGCCAGCACCCCCGGCCACTCGGCCAGGCGCTTGCCCACCTGGTCGAGCACGGCGTCGGGGACCTGGGCCTGGATGGTCAGGCCGGGGAACTCGGCCAGCAGCTCGCGCATCACCCGCTCGGCCAGCTCGTCCCGAAGGGCGGCGTTCTCGGCCCGGGCCCGCTGCCACTCCCCCTGTAGGTTGGCGATGGGACGCTCGACCTCGGCGATCCCGGCACTGAACCGCTCGCCCAGCCGGCTCAGAATCCCGTGCTCCTGATTGAACAGCTCGACCGCCTCCCAGCCCGCCACGAAATAGACCCGCACGCCCCCCTTGTAGCGCTCGAACCGGGTGACCTTGACCGGGCCGGCTTCGCCGGTGCGGGCCACGTGCAGCCCGCCGCAGGCCACCCGGTCCCACTGGGTGATGTCCACCACCCGGATGGTGCCCTCGACCTTGGAGGCGCGGCGCAGCCCGTGGGCGGGGGCCTCGGCACTGTCGATGAAGTAGGTCTCGACCGGGGTGTTGGCGTAGACGGCCCAGTTGGCCATGGCCTCGGCCCGCCGGACCACTTCCTCGGCGGGCTCGCCATCGAAGTCCATGGTGCAGACCGGGCCCGACATATTCACCGCCACCACGTTCCAGCCCGCCGCCCGCAGGAAGGCTTGCCCCAGCATGTGCTCGGCGGTGTGGCGCTGCATGTGGCGGTAGCGGCGGCCCCAGTCCAGCACCCCGTGCACGGCCTGACCCGCCTCGAGGGGGGCCTCCAGCGCGTGCACGATCTCGCCCTTGGCCTTGCCATCCTCCCTCACGTCCAACACCCGCACCCCGCCCAGCGTCCCGAGGTCGTTGGCCTGCCCGCCGGCCGTGGGGTAGAAGAGGGTCTGCTCGGTGACGGCGTAGTGCTTCCCACCCTCGCTCCAGGCTCTCTCGACCACCGAATCGAACTCGCTCAGGTAGGGCTGTTCCCAGTACAGGCGCATCCGCTAACACTACGGGGAGGCGGGCGCGGACGCAAGAGCGGCAGCACCCGACCGGCAGGGCAACCGCAAAGTCGCCATAAAGCCTCCCTACAGCGTAGGGGAGGTTGGAGGGGTCTGTTCCGAGGTCGCCCATTCAGTCAGCGAATACATGGGTCAGCGCGGAACAAACCCCGCCCTACCCACCCCTACGCTGTAGGGGTGGACTTCATGGTTAAGCCTGCTGGCT
>JANRLD010000087.1:0-7808 GCA_033762915.1 Meiothermus sp.
AGTCCACCCCTACAGCGTAGGGGTGGGTAGGGCGGGGTTTGTTCCGCGCTGACCCATGTATTCGCTGACTGAATGGGCGACCTCGGAACAGACCCCTCCAACCTCCCCTACGCTGTAGGGGAGGCTTTAAGGCGACTTTGCGGTTGCCCTGTCCTCGAGCCCCTAAGGGGGCAACCCATAAAACGTGTTCTATCTTTGGCCCCCTTAACAAGGGGGCTCCGCGCAGCGGTGGGGTATTGTTTAGCTTCCCGCCTTTGGCCTCGCGCCCCCCGCCCGATTCACAAAGTGCTGCCAGAACACCACCAGCACCACGATGCCCACGCCGATCCAATCAAAGGTGGCGTCGTCGGGCAGCAGCAGCAGAGCCGCGCCCAGGTAGAGGATGCGCTGGGGCCAGTTGGCAGGGCCGTTGAGGTAGCCCATGGTGAAGCCGGTGAAGGCCACTAGGCCCGCGAAGGCCGTCGCGGTCAGCACCACCGCCTCGCCGGCGGGGAGCCAGGTGATGACGTTGTTCTCGCCGATGCTCTCGATCAGCAGCAGGCCCGGCGTGAAGAAGATCATGTAGGCCAGCAGGGCGGTACGCAGCAGGATGATGAAACCCTCGATGCCGGTCTTGAAGGGGTCGCCCTTGGAGATGGCCGCCGCCGCGTAGGCCGCCAGCGCCACCGGGGGCGTGGCGTCGGCCATGATGCCGAAGTAGAAGGCGAACATGTGGGCCTGCACCGCGTAGACCGCCAGGTCGTTCTGCTCGGCCAGCTTGAGGATCACCGGGACGATCAGGCTGGCCATCACCACGTAGTTGGCAGTGGTGGGAAGGCCCATGCCCAGCAGCAGGCTGATGATCTGGGCCAGCACCAGCGCGATCAGGATGTTGCCGAAGGAAAGGGCCTGCAGGATGTCGGCCAGCCCGGTGCCCAGGTTGGTGATGACCACCATTCCGATGATGATGCCCGCCACCCCGGTCGCTACCGCGATGGAGATCATGTTGCGCGCGCCGGTCTCGAGGCCGTCCAAGATCATCTGCCCACCCGAGCGCAGCCCCAGCACCGCGCCCCGGCCCGAGCGCAGGTACACCACCAACTCCTGAACCACGATGATCACCAGCATCACGAAGATGGTGTTGAGCGCGGCCCGGTTGGGCGAGAGCTCCTGCACAATCAAGGCGTAGAACAAGTAGCCGATGGGCAGCAGGTAGTGCAGGCCGCGCACCAGCACCGGCAGGGCCTGTACGAAGGCGTAGGCCAGCGACAGGGCGAAGCGCACCAGGTAGGGCGCGTTCTTGGGCACGCCCGGGATGGCGGTTCCGGTCATCCCCATTTTGGCGGCCTCGAAGTCGGCTACCACCAGCAGCGTCGCGTAGGCCAGCAGCGCCGGGAGGATGGCCATTAGGATCAGAGAGGCGTAGGGGATTTGCAGGAAGTCGGCCATGATGAAGGCCGCCGCCCCCATCACCGGCGGCATGAGCTGGCCGTTGGACGAGGACGCCACCTCGATGGCCCCGGCCTTCTCCTTGGAGTAGCCCGCCCGGATCATGCTCGAGATGGTGAACTGCCCGCCCGTCACCACATTGGAGACCGACGAGCCCGAGACCACCCCGTTGAGTGCCGAGGCCACAATGGAGGCCTTGGCGGCCCCGCCCCGCAGCCAGCCCAGCAGGGCGTAGGAGTAGTCGGTGAACCACTGCCCGGCCCCGCAGCGGTCCAGCAAGGCTCCGAACAGCACGAACACGAAGACCGTCTCTGCCGAGACCCCGATGGGGGTGCCCCAGATCGAGTCGCCGGTGTTCATGAAGAGCTGGTTGACCACCGAGTTCCAGGTGGCCCCGCCGTGGAGCTGGCCCAGCTCTCCCGGCAGGGTGAACTTGAAGACCCCGGCCGGGCCGATCATGGCGAAGAGCATGAAGACCATGGCGATGATTGGCATGGCCGGCCCCAGCGCCCGCCAGGCCCCCAGCAGCAGCAGAACCAGCGTCGCCGCGCCCACCAACTGGTCGGTTCGGTTGCCGAACCCGGCCCGCACCTCGAGGATCTGCTGGTACTGGCTGATGACGTAGACAGCACAGATCACCGCCACGACCCCCAGCACCCAGTCCATCCAGGGCACCGTCCGGCGGCTGCTGCGCCGCCCGAAAGGGTAGACCAGAAACACCAGCGAGAAGGCGAACATCAGGTGGAAGGCCCGGAAGTAGAGGTCGTTGAGGGTGCCGACATAGGTCGCGTAGAGCTGGAACAGGCTCCACCCCACCGCCAGCCCGAAGACCAGCCAGCGCACCCACCCGGCGGGCTTGCGCCCTCCCATCTCGGCCTCCTGCAATATCTGCTGTGCCTTGTCGTCCAAAGGTCTATCCGGCTGACCACTCATAAGCACCTCTGGGAGCACCCCCAGTAAAAATACGCATAATGATAAACCCTTTTGGGCCGCCGCTCCCTTACCGCCGGCCCCAAACGTTGGGTCTCGAGGGGCTAGGACGCAGCCTCCGTTTCACACCGGCAAGATCGGTTTTGCGAGCCAGCACTGCCTCTGTGTAACGAGCGTCGGCCAGCAACACCAAGCCGCCCTACCAAGCACACAGTACCCGCATGCCCTACCTCCTAAGGTGTGCCGGGGCGGGTCTGCGCGACGGAGCCTTCGACCCCCAAGACGACGCCCTCCATTGAGCGGAGGGCGTTTTCTCGAGCTGCCACTGGCATCCCTTGGACTTTCTAAAAACTTGGTGGAGCTGAGGGGATTCGAACCCCTGACCTTCTCAATGCCATTGAGACGCGCTCCCAACTGCGCCACAGCCCCTCAAACAGCAAAAGTGAGTATAGATAAACGGGGCGCTTCCGTCAACCCCAGGTGCGTCGTTTGGCGTACGTCGAATGCCGCAAGCCCTAATCACCCGTGCCCCACACGCTTTAGGGCGCTCCACCTCGAGCTGGACTGCGGTATCGACGCATTACGGCTAAAATACCCGTCCGCCCAGCGGCACCTCGCGCTCGACCGCCAGCAGCGCCACCCGCCCCTGCTCGTCTGGCAGGCCCAGCACCAGCACCTGCGAGACGAAGCCCGCGATGTTGCGCTCGCCGAGATTAACCGCGCAGATCACCAGCCGGCCCAGCAGGTCGTCGGGGGTGTACAGCTCGGTCAACTGGGCGCTGCTCTGCCGGGTGCCCAGCGGGCCCAGGTCGAGCCAGAGCTTGTAGGAGGGCTTGCGGGCTTTCTCGTTGGGCTCGGCCCGGATGATCCGGCCCACCCGCAACTCGAGCAGTTCAAAGGCTTCGTAGGGGGTCACGGGGATAAGGATACGGAGGGGGAGAGGGGGGAGGGAAGGGGGCAGAAAGGGGAAGGAGACCTGCGCGCCTCCCTCCCCGCTCCTCTTTCCTGTTTTACCTTTCCTCCTTACGCTAGTACCGATGGAGTCCTCGCCCAGCCTCTACCGTCTGATCCGCTTTTTCCGGCTCGCGCTGCCGGTTGCCATCGTGCTGGTGGTGGTGGCGTTCGAGCTGTTCCTCGAGCCCTACGAGGGCCAGCCGACCGCCTTCTGGCTGCGGATGGGGTTCTATGGGATGGTGGGGCCGCTGGTGACCTGGCTGACCTTCGAGTTCATCTCCCAGCAGGTGGAGGAGCGTGAGCGGGCCCAGCAGGCGCTCGAGGCCGCCAACCGCCGCCTCGAGGCGGTGGGGAGCATCCTCAAGCGCTCAAGCGTGGCAGAAAACCTCGAGCAGGCCCTGGCCGCCGTGGTGGAGGAGGTCTCGCAGACCCTGGGGATGCCCGCCCGTCTGAGCCTCGAGGGGGTGACCTCGGCCTCGGGGGGAGGTGGCGGGGGAAAGGCCTACGGGCTGGACCTGCCGGGGTTGGAGGGGCGGCTCGAGGTCTGCCCCGAGCGGCCCCTGACCCGCGAGGAGAAGGGCTTCTTAGAGGTGCTGGTGACGGAAGTGGCGGGGGCCCTCGAGGGCGCACGCTCGCGCAGCCGCGACCTGCTCACGCTCTACGAGGTGGACCAGGCCCTGCGGGCCGAGGCCAACCTGGGGAAGCTCTTGGAGCGCCTGATCCAGCGCATCGTGGAGTGGGCCGGGGCGGGCGGGGGTGGGGTGATGCTCTTCGACGAGGAGCGCTTCTTGCAGCCGCAGGTGCTGCTGGGCCTCGACCTGCCACCGCACGCCTTCCGGCCGGAGGGGCGCTGGCAGGAGGCGCTGGAGAATCCGCTGTTCGTCCAGCCCGACCTGCTGGCCCTGCCGCTGCACGAGGCCGAGCCGATCGGGCTGCTGCTGGTACAGGGCGAGGCCGAGAACCTCGAGCTGCGCCTGCCCTTCCTGCGCTTTTTGGCGGCCCAGGTGGCCCTGGCGGTTCGCAACGCCCAGGCCTACCTGCGGGCCGAAGAGCTGGCCCTGACCGAGGAGCGCAACCGCATCGCCCGCGAGATCCACGACGGCATCGCCCAGGCCCTGGCCTTCATGGCCCTCAAGCTCGACCTGTCCGAGCGGCTGCTCCAGACCAACCCCGAGAAGGCCCTCGAGGAGCTTCATCAGGTCAAGGACACCCTTCGTGCGCAGATCCGAGAGGTGCGCCGGAGCATCTTCGCCCTGAGGCCCATTGACCTCGAGCGCTACGGCTTCCTCGAGTCGGTCCGGCGCTACGCCAGCGCCTTCGCCGAGCAGGCCGGGTTCCGCGTGCGGCTCGAGCTGCCCGAGAAGATCGAACTCTCCCAGGCCTCCGAGCTGGTCTTCTTCCGGGTGCTGCAGGAGGCCCTCGCCAACGCCGCCAAGCACGCCCGGCCTGGGCTGGTGCAGGTCAGGCTGACCGCGCTGGACCGGGGGGGCATCCTCGAGATCGGCGACAACGGCAGGGGCTTCGCCTCCGGCACAGCCGCGGGCGGGCTGGGCGGCTTCGGGCTGACCCAGATGCGCGAGCGGGTCGAGGCCAGGGGCGGGCGGTTCGAGGTGCAGAGCAGCGAGGAGGGCGGTACGCGGGTGCTGGCGGAGTTGCCGCTTTGAGCAGGGGCGGAGGGGCAGGGGAGAAAAGGCGAGCAAAGACGTAGGGACGCACGGCCGTGCGTCCAACATGGTCAGCAGCAGGCTCACGGCGGACAGGGGGCAGGGGCAGCTCGAGCGCGGTGAGCCGTCAACGTGACGACCCCGTAGGGTCTGTCGCGTTTCCCACCCTTACCTCCCTTGCGGTGGCAGGCAATGTACTCCCTATCAGCGGTTTTTGCTGTAGGGAGTATGCGTGGGAACCGCATAGGTCAGTCGGACTTGCGGCGGCGATTGACTTCCTTGACCGGCCTTTTCATCCACACCATCGCGGCGATGGCGACGGCCAGCGCGATTCCCAAGCCTGCCCACAGCGCCCAGACCGGAAGCTCTTGCTGCGCCGTAGGCTGGCCAAGGGCTTGGGCCAGGGCGGGGGCAAGTAGAGGAAACAGCAAAACAACTCGAGCCATACCTCCACTGTAGCGGCTGAACCTACCCCTAGAGATGACGTACCTTCATTCATATTGAATCCAGAATAAGATAATCGTAGCTCGACATTTGATCTTTAGGAGCAGACCCGACCATTCAGTTGAGGTTCTTGCCCTGGCCCCGGAGGGTGAACCAGATGGAGGTGTGCAGCGACTCGAGCATCTCCTGGGGCATCTCCGGGGTCAGTTAGCGCATGACATCCAGCCCGTCGGCCAGGTAGTACAGCGATACTACTGGGCATAAATGCACGGGAATGCGAAGACTCTGGTGGTCATTTTATGGCAGTGGGTGAGCTTGGGCGTATGGGTGGCCTCGAGCCCTCACGCCCCGCCATGCTCGAGCGCCCCACTGCGTAGAATGTGCCTGTGATCCACGTCCTCGATGTCCACGACCGTGCCCCCCGGGTGATCGCGGCCTTCCTGCTCGAGACCCCTGCCGGCCCCATCCTCTTCGAGACCGGCCCCGAGTCGCGCTTCAGCAGCCTGCTCGATGGCCTCAACGTCCACGGCTACCGGGCCGACGACATCAACCACGTTTTCGTCACCCACATCCACCTCGACCACTCCGGCGCGGCCTGGCGCTTCGCCGAGTTGGGGGCCACCGTCTACGTCCACCCCAAGGGCGCACCCCACCTGGCCGACCCCTCCAAGCTGTGGGCCTCCGCTGCCCGCATCTATGGCGATCAGATGGAACTGCTGTGGGGCCAGATGGGGGCGGTTCCTGAAGCCCGGCTTCGCATCTTGAATGACGGCGACCGGGTGGAGATGGGCGGCGTGGTGATCGAAGCCCTCGAGACCCCCGGCCACGCCAACCACCACCATGTCTACAAGGTCGGGCGCGAGCTGATCGCGGGCGACGTGGCGGGCATCCACATCGGCAACGGCCCCATCCTGCCGCCCTGCCCGCCGCCCGAGATTCACATCGAAAACTGGCAGGCTTCGCTGCGAAAGCTGAAGGCCCTCGAGCTCGACACCCTCTACCTCACCCACTTCGGTACAGTAGCCAACAGCCCCCGGCACTGGGACGACCTAGAAGCCAAGCTCCTCTCCTGGGGTGAGTGGATGAAGGTGCGCCTCAAGGCCGGCAAGACCAGGGACCAGATCGTCGCCGAGTTCGAGCAGCAAGTCGCCGCCGAACTCCGCGCCTTCGGGCTCGGCGAGGAAGAGATCAAGGAGTACGAATACGCCGACCCCGCCTGGATGACCGTGGACGGCCTGATCCGCTACTGGAACAAGGTTCACCCCGAAGAGGTGATGAGCTGAGCGAGGGGCGTTGACAGGGCACCAGGCTCAGCGCTCAAACCCCCGCGCGGCGCCGAGGCTTAAGGCTGTAGGCTGAACCGACATGACCATTGCTTCCGACCTCGAGGGCACCCTGACCAGCGGCGAGACCTGGAAGGGGATGGCGGCCTGGATGAAGGCCAACGGGCGGGGAGCGCAGTACCGGGCGTTCTTCAACCGGAATCTGCCGGGCGCGGTTCTGGCGCGGCTGGGCTTCGGCGACCGGCGGGCCTTTCAGGACCGCTTTATGGTCGGGGCGGCGGGGCTTTTGGAGGGGCTTTCGGCGCTCGAGCTGGCGGCGGTGGGGCGGTGGGTGGTCGAGCACGAGCTGTGGCCGGGGGTCCACCGCAGCGTGATGGACGAGCTGGTGGGGGCGGCGCAGACGGGGGAGCGGGTGATCCTCTGCTCGGCCACCTTCCAGCCGATCTTGGAGGCCTTCGCCGAGCGCATGGGGCACGGGGTGGTGGCGCTGGGGACGCCGCTGGAGATGGCCGCAGGGCGCTTCACCGGGCGGGTCGTGGGGAGAATCCGCTCTGGCGAGGCCAAGGCCGAGCAACTTAAGGCCTACCTGAAAGGTGCGAGGCTGGACGTGGCCTACGGCGACACCCTGCCCGACCGCTTCATGCTCGAGCTGGCCCAGAGCCCGGTGGCGGTCTACCCGGACCGGGGGCTGAAGGAGCTGGGTCGCGGCAAGGGCTGGCGCGTCATCGGCGGTTGATGCGGCGGTTTTTGCGGCCCGCGGGTCACCCCGGCTCTCCTCCGCGATCGGCGCTTTCGGGGCGTCTGGCTATTGACAGTTCCCCGAGTTCTTGGTACTCTCTTCTTTGCGTCTCCGCGGGGTAAACCCCTGAGACCGAGAATCTTGAAAACACAGGTTAGGAAATAAACACGATCTACACGTGGTTTTTTAACCACGTCAAAACTTTTGAGCTTATCAGCTCAAACTCACTCATGGAGAGTTTGATCCTGGCTCAGGGTGAACGCTGGCGGTATGCCTAAGACATGCAAGTCGCGCGATGTAGCAATACATAGCGGCGGACGGGTGAGTAACACGTAGGCGACCTGCCCCGAAGTGGGGGAAAACCGG
>JANRLD010000088.1:0-62546 GCA_033762915.1 Meiothermus sp.
CGCAACTTACAGCGGTTCCCACGAATACCACGCACGCAGAGACTCGGATGTGCGGGGTACATTACGCCCGCTTCAGCGCATCACCGCGTGAGGCGTAATGGTGGGAACCGCTGTTACACAGGCGGGAGGCACTTACCTCGAGCCAGTGATGTAGGCTTCCAGCTCAGTGATCATGAACTGCTGCTGGGACATGATGGCTTTAACCACATCCCCGATCGAGATTACCCCTACCAGTTGTCCGTGCTCCACCACCGGAAGGTGGCGAATGCGGTTGCTGGTCATGGCGTTCATGCAGTCGCCAACGGTGGCGTCCGGCGTGATGGTGATGAGGTCTCCGGTCATGACCTCGCGGACCAGGGTCTCGCGGGAGGAGCGGCCCACCAAAATGATCTTCCGGGCGTAGTCCCGCTCGGAGAAGATGCCCACCAGGTTCGGCCCGCTCAGAACCAGGAGCGCGCCTACGTCGTACCGGGCCATCAGCTCTAGGGCCTCGAAAACCGAGGCCTCCGGGGCGACCGAGAGCACCGTGTTTCCCTTGGACTGAAGCAGTTGCCGAACCGTGGTCATCATAGATTTCACCTCCGCGCGAGCCAACGAAGGATGAACAAGATCCGGCCGACCAAAGTTCGGTCACCGGTTATGTTTCGCTGGGTCGTAGAAGGCATTGTAACCCAGACTAGCAATTCAAGGTCAAACTGACTCTATCCGACGAATAGGGAGTACGGCGGATAGACTGGAGCCATGAGGGACCGTGCGGACGTGGTGGTGATCGGGGCGGGAATCATCGGGGCGGCCTGCGCCTACCGGCTGGCCGAGCGGGGCCTCGAGGTGGTGGTGCTGGACAAAGCTCCGGCTCCGGCAACGGGCTCGACCGGAAAGAGCGCGGCAGGGGTACGGGTGCAGTTCACCGAGGCCACCAACGTGCTGCTCTCCTGGCACTCGATCCAGGAGTACCGGGCCATGCCGGAGGCCGGATACCGCGACGTGGGCTACTTGTTCCTGGTACCCGAGGGCGAATGGGAAAGCCATCAGGCGGGCGTGCAGCTTCAGCGAACCTTGGGTGTTCCGGTCGAGGTGCTCAGCCTCGAGGCCGCTCGAGGCGTCGTGGACTTCGACCCCGTCGGCCTGGCGGGCGCGACCTTCGGCCCCGCCGATGGCACCGTGGACCCCCACGGCATCTGCATGGAGTACCTGCGCCGGGCCAGGACGCTGGGGGCGCGGGTGGTGCTCGAGGCGGAGGTGGAGGGAGGAGCGCGGAAGGCGGGAGGCTTCAGCCTGCAGACCCCACGGGGCCAGTTTGAAGCGCCTCAAGTGGTTAACGCGGCGGGGGCCTGGGCCGGCGAGGTGGGTCGGAGGTTGGGGCTGGAGGTTCCGGTGCAGCCCGCGCGGCGGCTGGTCTTCACCACCGCCCCGCTGGACTACACGCACCGCTTTCCGCTGACCATAGACCTCTCGAGCGGATTCTGGTTCCGCTCCGAGCACGACCGGCTGATCTTCGGCAAGAGCAACCCGGCCGACATGGGGTTCGCCGAGGGGATGGACTGGGGCTGGCTCGAGCCGACCCTTGAAGCGGGGCTTCGAAGATTTCCTTGGCTCGAGCGCACCCGCCTCGACCACAAGGCCAGCTGGTGGGGCTACTACGAGGTCCCGACCACAACCCCATCCTGGGCCGAATGCCCGGCACGGAGGGCTGGGTCAACGCCTGCGGCTTCTCCGGCCACGGCGTGCAACAGGCCGCAATGGTGGGGCAGCTGATCAGCGAGGAGGTCGTGGACGGGCGGGCGCACAGCCTGGATATCGATGCGCTGCGGCTGGAACGGTTTGCGGCGGCGGACCGTGTGGTGGAGAGGCACATCGTTTAGACTGGTTCACACGAACACTCAGTACGACGGTTTTTGCCGTACTGAGAGCGGTTCTCACGCCTACTTCCTACGGCGCTAAAGCGTGCGGTTTTTGTTGTTGGGAGTGTATTACCTGCCGCCGCGAGGGAGGTAAGGGTGGGACCCGCCTACATCCGCCCCAGCAACTCCTCGAGTTCCTCCCGCTCAATCTCCCCGATGTGCCGGGTGACCAGGCGGCCGCTGGCGTCAAAAAATAGGGTCACCGGTAGCCCCTGGATGCCCAGGGGGTCGGTGGTGGCGGACTGGATATCGAGGTAGACATTGGGAATCTTGCGCTCGATCTCGGCCTCGAAGGTCTGTACTGCCACCGGCCCCTCGCCGATGTTGAGGAAAACGAACTGGAGGTTGGGATTGGCCTCGGCGGCCTCGAGCAGCAGCGGCATCTCGCGGCGGCAGGGGGCGCACCAGGTGGCCCAGGCGTTGAGCACAACCGGCTTTCCCTTCAGGTCGCTCAGGCGCACCGGCTGGTCTGTCATGCTCTTCAGCTCGAGGCTGGGCAGCATCACCGCCGGCTGGCTGTTGCGGGGCCGCAGCAGCAGGCCTCCCACCACCAGCAGCGCCAGCAGTACAAACACCCCCCAGAATCGGAAGCCTCTCCCGGTCATTTGGCCTCTATCCTACTCAATTCACCCGCCGAGAACTGTACGGTGAGAAGGCGATACACTGAGCGGGTGCGCGTACAGCTGGTAGCCATCCAGACCCAGATCAGGCCCGAACACTACCTCTCCCCGCAGGCCTTCGCGGCTAGGGTCGATCAGCTCTGTGCCCTCGCCACCGAGGGTCTGCCGCCAGGCGAGCCCCGCATCCTGGCCTTCCCCGAGGCGTTCGCGCTTCCGCTGCTGTTCTGGCTCGAGACCCCGGCCGAGGTGCGGAGCGCCAAAACCAGCCTCGAGGCCGCCCTGAACCTCCTCAGGCCGCGCTGGCGCGAGGCCCTCCGCCTAAAGATCCCCAGCCCCAGCGTCGTTTACCACCTCCGCGCCCCGGCGGTCTGGCCGGTCTACCAGGAGACCTTCGAGCAGGCGGCGCAGAAATACCAGGCCTACATCGTCGCAGGCAGCCTGTTCGCCCCGCAGATGGACTGGGAGCCCAGCCGGGGGCTGCACCGCGAGGGCTGGCCGGCCTACAACCTCTCGCTGGTACTCTCGCCGAGGGGCCGGGTGCTGGCCCGGGTGCCCAAGGTCAACCTCACCGCCCACGAGCGCGGGGCCTTCCTGAGCGGCGGCCCGGTCGGCCCGCAGTTCGTGCAGACCAAACTTGGCACCCTGGCCAACCTGATTTGTCTGGACGCCTTCCACGACAACCTGATCGAGCGGGCCGACGCGGCGGGCGCGTGGCTGGTGGTTCAGCCCTCCGCCAACGCCGCCAGGTGGGACGGCCCCTGGGGCACCGACCCCAGCGAGCTGGAGGGCGCGGTCTGGCTGCGCGAGGGCCTGGCGAAAAAACTGGTCGGGCGCGAGAACCTTAAGTACGGGCTGAACCCGATGCTCAATGGGCGGCTGTACGACCTCGAGTTCGAGGGGCGCAGCACGGTCTGCGGGTCGGGCGAGGTGCTGGCGATTGCTGGTGCGCCCACGGGAGACGCGGTGGTGGCTCGAGGGGTGGAGGTATAGCAGGGTTTGACTGCTTGACCCGTCGTGCCCGGAGGTCAATTAGTGCATCACCACCCGCCTGTCGCCTTGGCCGCTCGGTAGCCGGGGAAAGTCCACTCATCGCCACCCGAGTCAGGCCGTCATCCGGCTTACTGGCAGTTGCCTCCCCACAGGGCTTTAAGAGCGGCCACACATCAGCTCGTTCTCCAACGTCCCTGACATTCCGCTGACAACCCTGTAGCTACACTAAGGCCAATGTCGAAACTGCTGCTTGTCGAGGACGAGCCCGCCGTTCGGATGGGCCTGCGGATCTCCCTGGCCAAGGCCGGGCACCAGGTGCTCGAGGCCGCCAGCGCCTCGGAGGGCTGGGAGCGGCTGCCCCAGGCCGACCTGGTGATCCTCGACTGGATGCTCCCCGACGAGCCGGGGGTGCGCCTCTTGGAGCGCTTGCGGCGCGACGGGCGCTTCGAGTCGCTGCCGGTGCTGATGCTCACCGCACGCACCGGCGAAGGCGACCGGGTCGAGGGACTGACCAAAGGGGCTGACGATTACCTGACAAAGCCCTTCTCCACCCCTGAGCTGGTGGCCCGCGTGCAGGCCCTGCTACGGCGGGTGGGCAAGAGCGGTCGGCTCGAGCGCGGAGCCCTCTCGCTCGACCTGGAGCGCCACCAGGCCTACCTCGAGGGGCACGCCCTCGACCTGACCCGCCGCGAATTCGAGCTGCTGGCCTTCCTGGCCCGCCACCCCGGTCGGGTCTACACCCGCGAGGAACTTCTTGAGCGGGTCTGGGGCCAGGAGTTCCTCGGCACCGCCCGCACCGTGGACCAGCACGTGGCCCAACTCCGCGATAAACTGCAAGAAGACCCCAAGTCTCCCCGCTTCCTCGAGACGCTGCGGGGCGTGGGATATAGGTTTAGGGAATGAAGACTCGAGGAGCGAGCCAGGCACACGGTGGGCGAAACACCCCTTCGGATTGCGCCTTCTCTTTCCCTTTCGGGCTCCCCTGCCCCCTCGCGAACCGTGGGTTGCGCCCTGCGCCTCTCGACGTCCAGCCATGATCACACTCCTCCAGACCGCCTGGGAATCCGCCCGCGAGGGCGTCTTGGTTTTTGCCGACGGCAAGGTGGTCTACCTCAACCCAGTGGCGGCGGAGGTGCTGGAGGTGGAGCGGGAGAAGGTGCAGGGCCGACCCCTGCTGCTGGCACTGCGCGACCACCAGCTCGACGCGCTGTGTCGGCTGGGGGGTGAGGCCAAGGTCGGCATCCGGGGCCGGACCGTGCGGGCGCGGGTGGTGCCTGGCGTGCTGCTGCTGTGGGACGTGACCGAGGAGCAGCAGCGGGTGGAGGCCCTCGAGGAGTCCAGCCGGGTGCTGGCCCACGAGTTCCGCACCCCGGTGGCAGGGATGCTTACGCTCCTCGAGGCGCTGCAAGACGGGCTGGCCCCGGAGGAATCGCGCGAGGTGCTGGCGATGCTGCAGCAGGAGGCCGAGCGCCTGCGGCGCCTGGTCGAAGACCTGCCCCTGAGCCGGATGCCCTCGAAAGAGCGTACCTTCGCCCTGGAAGAGCTACAGGCCCGCCTGGAACGCTTCCTGGCCCCGCTGATGGCCGAGCGCTCAAGCTGGATCGAGTGGAACCTCCCCCACACCGTGCGGGCCAACCCGGACGCGGTTTATCAAGCCTTGCTTAACCTGCTGGACAACGCCCTCAAGTATGGCCCCGGCGGTAGGGTCGAAGTCTCGAGCGGGGCCAGCGAGGACGGGGTCTGGCTTGAGGTGCGCGACCGGGGCCGGGCCATCCAGGAGTTCGAGCCGCTGTTCCAGGCCGGAAAGCGCGGGGTGACCGCGGCCAACGTGCGCGGCACCGGGCTGGGCCTGGCCCTGGTGCGGCGGCTGGCGGGCGGCTGGGGCGGGGAGGCGTACGGACGCAGCCTCGAGGACGGCAGTGCCTTTGGGCTGACCTTTCCGTCCAAACCGGGGGCCCGGGTCAGGCCCGCCTCCGCGCCCCTCGAGGTTTCAAAGAAGTAAGGAGTTTAGACTATGGCTATGCGCGAAGGACTCGACCGAGAACTGGGAAGGATCACCGAGGAAGCAATCCGCATGATCTCGCTGGTACGCGAGATGGTGGACAAGTCCGCCAGAGCCCTCGCCGACCAGGACCCCCGGCTGGCCCAGGAGGTCATCGCCCAGGACGCCGCCGTGGACGCCCTCGAGCTGGAGATCGAGGCCTCCGTGGTGACCCTGATGGCCCGGCAGGCCCTGGTGGCCTCCGACCTGCGCTTCAGCTTCACCGTCATCAAGGGCCTCACCGACCTCGAGCGGGCCGCCGACTACGCCGCCCACGTGGCCGAGGACGTGATCGTGCTGGTCAAGGAGCCCCCCCTCAAGAACTACATCACCCTGCCCGACATGGGCCGCCGCCTCACGGTGATGCTTGACTTGGTTTCAAAGGCCATCGCCGAGCGCGACCTGGCCGCCGCCAGGGAGGTCCTCAAGCGCGACGACGAGGTGGACGGGCTTTACGAGGAGGTCACCCGCGAACTCCTCACCTACATGATGGAAGACCCCCGCACCATCTCCAAGGCCCTGACCCTGATGCGGGTGGCGCGCAGCTACGAGCGCCTGGGCGACCACCTCGAGAACGTCTGCGAGCGCATCATCTACTGGCTCACCGGCAGGATGGAGAAGAAGCCGGAGGACGTGTTCTAAGTATCTCCATAGTGGAGTTGCAGCTTCCGCACTCACCGATAGATCGGGCAATTGCGCCCACAAGCCGCTCGCTGATGCGGCTGTGCTGAAGTCCTGAAGTCTCACTATGGCGCAACTTAGCCCGGTCCCGTCCGCGCCGACCCTGTCAACGCCCGGCTGGGCCCGTCAATAGCGTTCCCGCCTTTCCCACAAATCCGCCCTGGCGCGACTGAAAATGGCGCTCACAAATACTCGGTTGGGCGCTGTTTGCCGTGCCGGGTAGTGGGAAACGCCATTAGACTATGCCCATGCAGACTCCACAGAACATCCTTAGCATCCAGAGCTGGGTGTCTTACGGGCATGTGGGCAACGCGGCTGCGGTCTTCCCCCTTCAGCGGATGGGCTTCGAGGTCTGGGCCATACACACGGTGCAGTTCTCCAACCACACCGGCTATGGTGCCTGGAAGGGAATGATTCTTCCGCCCGAGCACCTGAGCGAGGTGGTACAGGGGATAGCCGAGCGGGGAGTCTTGGGCCAGTGCGGGGCGGTGCTCTCGGGCTACATGGGCAGCGGCGGCACTGCCGAGGCCATCCTTTCGGCCCTCGAGCGGGTGCGTGCCCTCAACCCCGAGGTTCTCTACTGCTGCGACCCGGTAATCGGCGACGAGGGGCGCGGGGTATTCGTGCGGCCCGAGATTCCCGGCGTGTTTAAGCACAAGGTGTTGCCCGAGGCCGACATCATCACCCCCAACCAGTTCGAGCTGCAGCACCTCACCGAGCACCCCACCAAGACCCTGGAAGACGTGCTCGAGGCCGCCCAGACCGTCCGCCAGCGTCTGCGCCCGCAGGGACCGCGCATCGTGATCGTTACCAGCATGCTGCGCGAGGGCGCGCCGGAGGACACCATCGAGACCCTGGCGGTCTGCGACGAGGGGGCCTGGCTGGTGTCCACACCCCGCATTCCCCTCGACCCGCCCCGCAACGGCACCGGCGACGCCATCGCGGCGTTGTTCTTCGGCAACTACCTCCAAACCGAGAGCGTGGCCCACAGCCTCGAGCGCTCGGTGTCGGCCCTGTACAACCTGCTCGAGCTGACCCACCGCCTGGGCACCCGCGAGATCCAACTGGTTGCGGCCCAGGAAGAGTATGTGCGGCCCTCGAGCCTGTTCCCCTCGGTACGGGTCAGGTGATGCGGCAGACGGCCCGGAGCTTTGCTGCCAGGCCCCGCTGCGGGTATTGGCTGCCTGCTTTTAGCTCTCGGCCCGGGATTCCTGGCCCTTAATCCGCTTGGCCTCGAGGTAGGCCCGCAGGTTTCGGTACACATCGGGTAGGACGATCAACGCGACAATGGTGAATACCGCCGCGTAGACCATCCACTTGGGGATTAGCTCACCCAGGAAGTAGCCCAGCAGGGTGATGCCGAAGACCCAGATGGCGCTCCCCACCAAGCTCAAGGCGAAGAACTGGGCGAAGGGCACCCGCATGGCCCCAAACATGAAAGGGATCACCGTTCGCACTCCGGTAATGAGCGGGGCTACCAGCATCACCAGTACTCCGTACTTGGCGTGGGCGCTCTCGGCCTTCTGGTAGTAGACCGCCGGAACCTTGGACCTAACCGCCGGGCCCAATGCGTGGCCGATCCAGTAGCCGACCGCGTGCCCCGCCACGGCGGCAACGTACATGCTGGGGATCAGGTACTCCAGACGCAACGTCCCGGTCGCGGCCAGCATCCCCAGGGTGATCAACAAGGTGTCGCCCGCAGGCACCACAAAGCCGATCAGCAGTCCCGTCTCGGCGAACAAAAGCCCCGCGAAGGCGAGGTAGGCCAGCCAGCCAATGTCTGCTACGAAGCCCTGAACCCAATCCATACCTAAGGTTCTATTATGCCGGTAAAGATCAAGTCGACGTGAGTTTTTTGGACATGATCTGATCAGTGTAGTTTAGACTGCAATCGTGAAAACCAACATCTCTGGCACCTCCCCCTACGAGGCCATCGTCGGCTACTGCCGTGCGGTCAAGATCGGCAACCAGGTCTGGGTTTCGGGCACCACCGCCGCCGGCCCGGACGGCAAGTTGGTGGGCGAGGGCGACGCCTACGCTCAGACCCTCCAGATTTTGCGAAACATCGAGGCCGCCCTGCACAAAGCCGGGGCCGGCATGGGCGACGTGGTGCGGACCCGCATGTACGTGACCGACATCGCCAGGGACTGGGAGGCGGTGGGCCGCGCCCACGGCGAGTTCCTGCGGGAGGTGCGCCCGGCCACCACCATGGTCGAAGTGAAGGGGCTGATCGAGCCGGGGATGCTGGTGGAGATTGAGGTAGATGCGCTGATTCAGGGGTAGGCGGTTGGCGGGTGGCGGGTGGCAAAGGCAAAGTAGGGTGGGCTGTGCCCACCGTACACTCGAGGCCGTAATGTTGGTGGGCTACGGGGCGGAGACCATCTTTTGGCGGTCAACCTCGAGGCGGATCGCCTGGCTGGTGTCCCAGATGACAAACGCCACAACCTCCAACAAACCAATGAAAAGTATCCAAAAACCGACACCTACGCCGGTCACTTGCTGTAACGCAATGAGGTAGATATACCACTGCATGTAAACAAACTGAGCCAACATCAGGGCGAACAACAAAGAAAGTCCCGCTTCGAGTCGGGCTACAACCCGCCCTCGAGTGTAGCAACTCCATCCCGGCTTCGCCTTACCCCTGCGGCTCGAACTCAAACACCACCAGTTCGGCTGGGGCGTTCACCCGAAGGGGCACGCCCGAAACGCCCAGGCCCCTCGAGACGAACCCTTCGATGTTCAGATATTTCGAGCCCTGGCCCGGCTTGAAAAACCCGCTCAGGTACATCTCGCCGTAATAGGAGGGCGTCCAGGGCGCACCAATTCCGGGCAAGCGCACCTGACCCCCGTGGGTATGACCCGACAGCGCGAGGGTGACGGGCGACTCACGCAGGAAGTCCCAGTAGTCGGGGTTATGGGCCAGCATCAGGCTGGCCTGTCCCGCCGTGTAACCGTTGAAGGCCCGCACCGGGTCGGGCTTACCCCTCCAGCGGTCGTCCACTCCGGCCAGGAAGAAGTCCGGGCGGAGTGCCAAGCCCCAGTTGTTGAGGATTTCGACTTTGTTCTTGGGCAGTAGCCGCTCGAGCACCGCCCTGGCCGCCGGGTTGGAGTTGTCGTGGTTGCCCCAAATGGCGAAGGTGCCGAAGCGCGACTCGAGCCTCGATAACTGGCCCACCAGGGGGCTGAGGTCGGTGTCGCCGCCGGCCTGGACTCGAGCGCTGCTGTCCACCAAATCCCCGGTGATGGCCACCAGATCGGCCTTCTCGGCGCTGGCGGCGGCCACCCAGGCCCCAATCGAGCCCTCCTTGATGTAGGGGCCGAAGTGAAGGTCGGAGAGCTGCACGACTTTGAGCGGGCTGCGCAAACCCTTTAGCGGGCGGCGGTACCGCGTAACCTCGAAGCGATAGGCCTGGGCTAGCCCATAGCCCCCGGCCCCCAGCAGGCCCAGCCCGGCCAGGCCCAACCCGGTCAGAAAACGACGGCGGTTCACGCTCGAGCCTCGGGTGCCAGTTCGAAAACAGCCATCTCGGCTGGTACGTTGCGAAGCGGAATCCCGGAGACCCCAAGGCCGGTGGAGACGTAGGCGCTCACCGGCTCGGCAGACCAGCCCGCCCGGAAGCGCTGGCCGTAGCGTGAGGGCGTCCAGGGCGAGCCGAGGAGGGGAAAGTGAAGTTGACCGCCGTGGGTGTGCCCGCAGAGGGTGAGGTCCACCGCAGCCGGAACACCGGGCAGGTAATCGGGGTTGTGGCACATCAGGATGGACGCAGCGGCCTCAGGACACTCGGCCATAGCGGCATGCGCATCCGGTCGGCCGTACCACAGGTCGTCCACGCCAGCCACGTAGAGATCCGGGCGAACCAGCCTGCCCCGATTGGTGAGCACGTGGATGCCATAGCCCTCGAGCTCGCGCTCAAACCGCGCCATCTCGTCGGGGGCTGCGTAGTCGTGGTTGCCCCAGACCGCAAAGACCCCGAGCGGGGCCTTTAGCTGTTTGATCTCTGCCAGCAGCAAGCCAACTTCAGTACTCAGGGTTGCTTTAAGGCGACCTCGGACAGAGTCCTGGTGCGACGCGGTGTCGAGGATGTCGCCTGTGATGAGGATGAGGTCTGGGTGTTGCTCGAGGGCCGCCCCGACCCAAACCTTCACCGAGTCGGCGTGAATGTAGGGGCCAAAGTGCAGGTCGGAAAGTTGGAGGACGCGGATGGGCTGAGTCAGCTTAGCCAGGGTTCTTTGGTGTTTGGTGACCTCAAACCGATAAGCTCCCGCGACCGCAAGGCTCGAAGCCCCCACTACGGCCAGACCTGTAAGGCCAGCGGCGCTCAGGAAACGTCGGCGGTTCATCCCACTGAGATTAGCAGGAATCGGCGATACGGGGGGTGAAAAAAGCCTCGAGCAAGGAAACCCTGGGCGCTCGGCCCGTCTGGCTTCGGATACCCGCCGTCCGCCCCTACTTCTTCTTCTTCTCTTCCTTCTCCATGCGCCGCCGCTCGGCCCGGCTCATCCCGCTGAAGCTCGAGCTGGCCTTAGGTTTGTTGCGCTGGACGGTGAAGGGGTCGAAGGTGGAGGTGGCGTTGGAGGCGGCGGGGTCGGCGGCGTAGTTGGCTTCATCGACCTGAACCATTTCCTGGTTGGGGGCGGGGGCGGGCTGCTGGTTCACTTCCACGTTGAGGCGGAAGAGGAACTTGGTGACCTCAGCCTTGATACCGCCGATCATCTCGTTGAAGAACTTGGTGCCCTCGAGCTTGTACTCGGTGAAGGGGTCGCGCTGGCCGTAGCCGCGCAGGAAAATACCCTGCTTGAGCACGTCCATGTTGTGCAGGTGCTCCTTCCAGGTGTTGTCCACCACCTGCAAGGTCACATAGCGCTCGACGGCCCGCATCAGGTTGGGGCCGATCTTGTTGAGCTCGGCCTCGCGGTTCTCAAAGGCTGTACGGGCTGCGGCCACCAGCACGTCCGCACCCTCCTCGGCCTTGCCCTTGCGCAGCGCCTGGTAGTCGAAGTCCTCGAGGCTGGGCACGTGATCCACCATGCTGGCCTTGAGCCCGTCCAGATCCCAGTCCTCGGGGTGCTGCTCGGCGTTGAGGTAGTTGGCGGCGACCGCGTCGACACTATCCTCAACCATCACCAGCGAGCCCTCGCGTACGTCCTCATCCGAGCCCAGCAGGACGTTGCGGCGCTGGGCGTAGACCACCTTGCGCTGCTTGTCCATCACCTCGTCGAGTTGCAAGAGCTGCTTGCGGATGCCGAAGTTGCGGTCCTCGACGCGCTTCTGCGCACGCTCGATGGAGCGCGTTACCATGTTGTTCTCGATGGGCTCGCTGTCGTCGAAGCCCAGCCGGTCCAGCATGGCGATGATGTTGTCGGAGGCGAAGAGTCGCATCAGGTCGTCGTCAAAGGAGACGTAGAATCGGCTGGAGCCGGGGTCGCCCTGACGGCCTGAGCGCCCGCGCAGCTGGTTGTCAATCCGGCGCGACTCGTGCCGCTCGGTGCCGATGATATGCAGCCCACCCAGCTCCTTGACCCTGGCCTCGTCGGCGTTGCAGACGTCGCGCAGGCGCTTGATCTCGTCTATCACCGACTGCTTCACGCCGATCTCGGAGGCCAGTTGCATGGCCTCCTCGTCGGCTCCCTGGGTAAGCTTTTTGATGAACAATTCGATGCGCCACTCGGCCCTGGGCTCGAAGCCCTCGCGGCGCATCAGGTCGGCGGCCAAAAACTCAGCGTTGCCACCCAACTTGATGTCGGTACCGCGTCCGGCCATGTTGGTGGAGATGGTGATGGTTTTGCTGCGGCCGGCCTGTGCGACGATCTCGGACTCTTTGGGCAGGTTTTTGGCGTTGAGGACCTGGTGGGGGATGCCCTTTCGGATCACCTCGAGGGTGTGCACGCCGCGCTTTAGGAAGTCCCAGGCCTGCCGCAGGTTGCCCTTGGTGGGTACGGTCTTTTCGTAGGCCTCGAGGTCGGAGTCCTTCAGGCTGCCGGGGCGCTCCAATAGCTTGCGCAGGTTGTCCCACTCGGGGCCGCTCTGCTTCTCGGCGGTCTTGAGCATCAGGGCGCAGCGGGCCTCGACGCGGGGAAGGAACAGCCGGGCTTCCTTGAGCATGGCGCTCAGGCGCTCGGACTTCTCCACCGAGATGGTACCCACCAGCACCGGCTGGCCCTTCTCGAATTTCTCGGCGATCTCCTCCACGGTGGCGAAGAACTTGCCCTTCTCGGTGCGGTAGACCACGTCGGGGGAATCGGCGCGAACCACCGGGCGGTTGGTCGGGATGGTCAGCACCTCCATGTCGTAGATCTCGATGAACTCCTTGTCCTCGGTCTTGGCGGTGCCGGTCATGCCGGCGGTCTTCTCGTAGAGGCGGAAGAAGTTCTGGTAGGTCACGGTGGCGAGGGTCTGGTTCTCGCGCTCGATCTTGACGCCCTCTTTAGCCTCGATGGCCTGGTGCAACCCCTCGCCGAAGCGCCGACCGGGCTGCGGGCGCCCGGTGAACTCGTCGACGATGATGACCTGGGTCTGCATCTTCCCGGTCTCGTCCTGGCCTTGCTCGAGGATGTACTCCCGGTCGCGGAAGTACAGCTCCTTGGCCCGGATGGCCTGCTGGAGCATGTGGGCGAACTCCATGTTCTCGGTGTTGTACAGCCCCTCCACCCCGATCATCTTCTCGGCCTTGGCGATGCCCTTGAGGGTCAGGTGGACGGCCTTCTGTTTCTCCTCGATGGTGTAGTCGCCAGTCGGCTCTTCCTTCACGCCCACCGGGGGCTTCTCGCCGCGCTCGAGCTTCTTGGCGATCTCGGCCATTTTGTAGTACATGTCGGTGGCCTTCTCGGCCGGGCCGCTGATGATCAGGGGGGTGCGGGCCTCGTCGATCAGGATCGAGTCCACTTCGTCCACAATGGCGTAGTTGAGCGGGGTCTCGGCCCGCTGGGCGAGCTGGTCGGGGGCCACCGCCATGTTGTCGCGGAGGTAGTCGAAGCCCAGCTCGGAGTTGGTCACGTAGGTGATGTCCGAGCGGTAGGCGGCCTGACGATCCTGGGCGCTGCTGGCGTTCTGGATGATCCCCACGCTCAGGCCCAGCCCTTTGTAGATGGGCATCATCCACTCGGCGTCACGCCGGGCAAGGTAGTCGTTGACCGTCACCAGGTGCACGCCCTTGCCGGGGATGGCGTTGAGCACCACCGCGAGGGTGGCCACCAGGGTCTTGCCCTCGCCGGTCTTCATCTCGGCGATCTTGCCCTCGTGCAGCACCGCCCCGCCGATAAGCTGAACGTCGTAGTGGCGCAGCCCCAGGAAGCGCTTGCCCGCCTCGCGGGTCAGGGCGAAAGAGCGCACCAGGTACTTGTCGAGGTTCGGGTCGGCCTGGTACTGCTCGCGCAGCTTGGCGTACTCTGCGGCGAGGTCGTCAATCTGGCTGACTTCGGCCTCGAGCCTATTGACCGGCTCGACGACCTCCTTCCAGTAACGGGCGACTTTGCGCTCGTTGTTGTCGAGTATTTTCGTGATCCAACCTAACATAGCCAAACGAGATTCTACCCTGTCTGGATGAGAATGAGTGTTCGCCGAGAGAATGTGGGGTTTTGGCTGAGGCGGGCGCCGCAGGGCTACACGGGAATGTCCGCCGCCGTGATGAACTTCGGGCGCACCCAGCGAACCTCCTCGAGGCTGGCGTCGTAGCGGATAATCGCGGCGATTCGGCCCCGGCTGTAGACCTGGTGGGGCTTCTTGGGGATGAAGGCGGTCACGATGTCCACGTGCCGGGGGTTGAGGTACTCCAACACCACGTGCAGGGGCAACCGGAGGTTGGGCGGGAAGACCATGTAGCCCAGCACCAGCATCCGCTGATCCTCGGGGTAGACGGCCATCTCTCGGCCCCACTCGACCGCCTGCAGCACGTCGTGCTCGATGAAGCCCTCTTGCAGCATGTGCCGCGCCACGTGGTTGCCGATGCGGTAGCGGCCCTCGCGGATCAGGGGGAGGAGCTCCGCGAGCCGCCGCATTTTGCGTTTCGGGCGATGGGCAGGATTCACGGGTCGTCACCGCCAATCAAAAACCCCACAGGTCAGCGTGGGGTCAAGGTCTCGATCTGCATTAACCCCAAAATCCGGCCCGGGGTTGAAACGATTATAGGGAAAACTCGGAAAGTGTGTGTGGGCTCTTTACCGCAATTGCCGCCCCGTGAACCTTGGCAGCCCCGGCCTCGAGCAGCGCCGCCCTGGCCCGTTTGTAGGTGGTCCCAGTGGTCAAAACGTCGTCGATCAGCAACCAGACGCCCCCTACCTTGGCGGTGGCCCGGAAGCTGTCTTCAGGCAGGGCCAGCCGCTCGGCCAAGGTTTTCTTGGTCTGGGACTTGGTGTAGACGGCCCGCTGTAGGACGGGTTTGAAGGGAACTTTCAGCGCCTCGGCCGCCGCCCTTGCCAGCAGCTCAGACTGGTTGTAGCCCCGCTGGGCCTGGCGGTGGAGCATGGTCGGAACTGCCGTGACTCCCGCCAGTTGCCACTCGGCTTGCCGTACCCCGAGGGCCATTTTCCGCCCCAAGACCTCGGCCAGCTTGCTCTGCCCGCCGTACTTGATCGAGCGAGACAGCCGCCCGAAGCGCTGGTAATCGCCCAGGTACACAAACCCCGGCACATGGCGGGGAACCAAGGCGTGCTCGCACTCGAGGCAGATTGTGGCCCGCGTCAGCGGCGTGTCGCAACCAGGACACTTGAGTCCGAAGAGCTGTTCAAAAATACCCATATCTAAGGTCGGGTAAGGCTGAGCGCAGGCTTGTATCGCCGACCTCACTGAGGTGTTGCGCAGACCGACGGCCGGCGCGCCCTAGTCCAAGGCAATGCCCAGGGCCGCACGAATGGAGTCGGTGAAGGGCGGATACAGCACGCCCTTCTCGGTTACCACCCCCGTTACCAGACGGTGCGGGGTCACGTCGAAGGCCGGGTGGGCGGCAGGAAAGTCCTTGGGAGCAATGGGGTTGCCCCGAACTACGGTGACCTCGAGGGCCGAGCGCTGCTCGATGGGGATGTCCTGGCCGGTCTCGAGCTTGGGGTCAACCGAGGAGAGCGGCAGGGCGGGATAGAAGGGAATGCCGTGGAACTGGGCCAACACCCCCACCCCGTAGGTGCCGATCTTGTTGGCAAAGTCGCCGTTGAGGGCCATGCGGTCGGTGCCCAAAATGACCGCGTCCACCTGCCCTTTGGCCATGAAGTAGGCGGCCATGTTGTCCGAGATCAGGGTGGCTGCTACCCCGGCTTTTTGGAGTTCATAGGCGGTCAGGCGGGCTCCCTGGAGGTAGGGGCGGGTCTCGTCCACCCAGACGTGCTTTACCCGGCCCTGGCGGTAGCCCTCGATGATGGCCCCCAGCGCCGTCCCGTAGCCCCCGGTGGCCAGGGGCCCAGTGTTGCAGTGGGTGAGCACCTGCCCCTTAAGCACCCTGGCCCCGTGCTGGCTGATGGCCAGTTCGGTCTGCTCCACCTCGTCCCAGATGGCCCGGGCCTCGGCCAAACTGGCCTCGAGGCTCCCCCAGTGCGGCCTCATGCGGTCGAGGGCGTAGAACAAATTGACCGCCGTCGGGCGGCTTTCGCGCAGCACCTTGTCGGCCTCGGCGGGGTTCTCGCCGGCAAGATGGGCCAGCACCATCCCGTAGCCTGCCGTCACCCCGATGGCGGGCGCACCCCGCACCACCATGTCGCGGATGCCCGCCGCCGCCTCGACAGCGTTGCGGCAGGGCACCCAGACCTCCTCAAAGGGCAGCAGCTTCTGGTCGAGCAGGTGAAAGACGTTATTCTCCCAGCGGAAAGGGACCACGCGCATAGACAGAAGTTTACCGGCGTCGGGAGTCGAGCGTCGAGGGTTGAGGGAACAAAGCCTGTGAAGTTGGGTATACGCCTTTGCCGAATAAGTGCTTCCAGATTTGGCAGATTGGCGGCCGGACACGAAACGGAGTTCTTCGGCTCAACACCGGAGATGCTTTCCTCTTTTTCTGCCTGCTGCTTCCCCCTTGCCTCTACCCTATCTCACCTGGGCACCCCCCGAATCGCCCCCGCCCGCATCCGCTGTAAGAACCGCTCCTCGGTCAGCCGCCCGGCCAGGTAGTCGCTGAGGTCGCGCTCGGCCTTGCCGGTCTGGATCATATTGGCCAGAATCCAGAACTGCTCGAGCCGGATCTTGTTGGTCTGCCGTAGGCCGCCCAACTTCAACAGACGGGGGTCGGCCCTGGACCCGGCGGGGATGCCCGGCACCGCGCCCGCATTCACCAGGAAGATGAACTGGGTGTTGCTCAGGTAGCCCTCCAGGTAGAAGCGAAGGTCGGCGGGCGACCGCCCGCTGTCAACCAGGGCCGCCAGCAGGTCGAACTGGTCGCCGCTGATGTGGCTGCTCAACTTGAGGCGGGCCAGGCGATTCTTCGCGACAGCGTTGGGGTTGAGGGACAGCGGGAAGTCGCCGGGGCCGTAGAGCTTGGGGGTCTGCTCGTTGCCCTTCCTGCGGCTGAATTCCTCGACCCTGGCGGCCACATAGGCGTACGCCTCGCGCACCGTCACCACGCCATCGCCGTCCGCGTCGCCCGCGCCCCCCATAGCCTCCAGCAAATACGCGGTGAAGACCCCGCCCTCGAGTTCCTCGTCCTCCCAGCTTGGCTGAGTGTCAGCGCTGCTGGCCAGAATCACGTCGCGGGTGTTCTCGGCCGGCGCATTAACCTGCGGGCTGTCGCGCCGCCCCGCGAGGGCGAAGGAGCGCGAGCCGGGCTGTGAGCGCCCGCTAAAGCAGGCGTCCACGATTAGGATCAGTCGGCCCCGGTCGCGGCTGTACTGCCGGACCAGCGCCTGGATGGACTCCAGCGGCAGCCAGGTCTCCTCGTCGTTGGTCTTGGCGTCTGCGGGCATCAGGGAGGCTTGCCCCTTGGAGTTGGGCATTCCGTGCCCGGAGTAATAGATCAGCAGGGTGTCGTCGGTCTGAAGCTTACGGGCGATCTCGCGCAACTCAGCCTCGATGGCGGTCTTGGAGGCGTCGCTGTCGAGCATCACCCGCAGGCGGCCCACCGGTGAACGCTGGGTGTCGCGTAGCACCTGGGCCATCTTGCGGGCGTCGCTCTCGGCGTAAGTGAGGGGGGGCATCCCCGGCGTCTGGGGGTAGGGGCGGTAGTTGTTAATCCCGATCAAAACAGCGTAGGTCTGGGGATTTGTGCTCTGGGCTGGGGCCGCACAGTTGAGGATAACGCCCACGCAGAGCGCCCACCGAAGCTGGCCCTTGCCCCTGAACATCGAAGTTTAACCGCGCCCTTTTTTCCAATACACCTCGAGACTGACCGCCTGAAAGCCGACCTCTTACCGGGATACTAAGAGCCACATGAAAACTCACTAAACTCCGCACCAGACAGCAGTTAACCGAAGAGAAGACGTGGATAGCTAGTATATCACGGTACAAACCCTTTTCGCCACCCGTTTTTCGCGTGCCTGACGACACAACCCGTTGTGCAATTTTGGCATCTCACCACTAGATGTAGTCGCATGGACTCCAGCCCGTCATCTTCCGGTCTTTCCGCCCGCCGGGGCCAGTGTGCCCTCGAGGGGGCAGCTGCATCATTAAGGCCCCGACCCCTCGGCCCCGCCGAGTGCCCGGCACGTTCGTTCGCGGCGACCTTTTCGCGGGGGCCCCCCGGGCATTGGGAGGCTGCAAGATGCAGGGGCAATCCCCAGATCTCAGAGCAGTTCCCCCGAACACTCGATACGGCGGTTTTTGCCGTAGTAAGCGCAATACTCGGTGCTGTGGGCGGAGTATGGATGGGAAACGCGATCAGGCCGCCCAGAGCGCCGCGACAGGTCGCCCTTGGCCCTGCATCCGCACTGGCCTCGAGGGTGCGAGAACCCGCCCCGGCGGTGGATAATCAGCCCAGCCCATGTCCGCCCCCACTGAACCAACCCGCCCGGGCCACGTCCGGCCCTTCTCCTCGGCGCACGCCCGCAAGGCCCTGTGGCGCACGGCCCTGGTGGTACTGGTGATGCTTGCGTCCTCCTACATCCTCACCAACAACCTGCTGGGACCGCTGGGTGTGCTTGTGAAGGGCCCGCAGGGGGCCTCGCTGGACCGGCTGACGCGGGTGGTGCACAACTGGGGCTCCCCGGTGCCGGTGCGCGACTTCCCGCTGGTGGTGCTGGTGGAGCTGGGCCGCGATAGCGTGCAGACCCTTAGCCCGCAGGGCTACGTCTTCAACCGGGGGCAGATGGCCCGCATCACCGAGAAGATCCTGGAGTACAGGCCCAAAGGCGTCTTCTTCGACTTCGACTTCTCCCAGCCCACCAACGAGGGCGGCGTGCTCTCGGCGGGGGACCGAAGGCTGCTCGAGGTCATGCGCCGTGCCGACGCCCCCGTCCTGATCCCCGACCCCAACCTGATTAACCTCCCGCTGTCCCAGGTGAACCCCAACCTCCAGCGCGTCAGCGCCCAGGTGCTCTACGACTCCGACGGTCAGACCCGGCAGATTCCGCGACCCAGGGTCGGCCAGCCAGTGACGGCCTCGGTGGGGCTGTACTGTCTGGGGTTGGGCCTGCCCCTGGGGGACGGCTCGAGTTGCCCATCCCTGTTCGGCGGAGCTTCCAGCGCCGACGGGAAGCGCATCGTCTACCGCGAAATCCGGCGCTTCGCCGCCAACACCGACGGGGCGCAGCTGTGGCCCAACCTTGTGGTGATCGGGGGCCTCGAGCTGCTCCAGGGCGGCCTGGCCAAGACCCCCCAGACCGAAGGAGCCCTGTTCATGGTGGGCCGCACCTACCCCGAGGCCGCCGACGTCCACTTCACCGCCACCGGCCCCATCCACGGCATCGACATCCACCTCAACGCGCTGATGACCCTCGCAACCTACCGGCGCTTCTCCGAGACGCTGGGCTGGGGGCCGGTGCTGGCCATCGTGCCGCTGGTGGTCTTCTTCGCGCTGTGGCTGACCTACTCCATCACCGACGTGTGGCTGGGCAACAGCCGCTTCCAGGGCTTCATCAAGGCCCTGATCGAAACCGCCATCACCGCCTGGTTCTTGTTCTTCGCCGGCGTATTAATCCTGCAATACCACGGCACCTTCCTGGACTACTTGTACCCCATTGTGGCCTTCCAGATGGGCTCGCTGCTGCTGGGCTTCTTCACGAGCGTAGGAGGCAAGAAGAATGGAAAGCACCCGCAACCCCAAAACGACCGCGGCGAGAGCGCCGGCGAGAACCTTAAGGGCGTGGCCGAGGAGACCGGGGGGAACCCCGGTTGAGCAGTCCAGCGGGAAATCGGGCAAGCGTGAAGGCGCCGGTGTGTTCCCCCCGCCTTACCTTCCTTGCTCCCTCTTCCCTGCTCCCTCCTTCCTGGGGCTGATTTCGGCCTGCTGCATCGTTCTTGGTTTGGGCCTCGCCCAGCGCGCCACCCTCGAGCTGAACGGGCGGGCCACACTCCAGCGGGCCGACCAAAGCGTGCAGAACTACAACCGCGCGGGCACCCCGGCACTGAACCTGACCCTGGCGGCGGGCGACCGGCTGTGCGTGACGCAGGGGTCGGGAAAGCTGACCTTCGGGGTCAAGAACTTCGCACTCGAGGCGGGCAAGGCGGCCTGCTTCGAGGTGGCCAAGCCCAAGAGCTTCTGGGACAGCCTGGTGGCGAGTTGCCAGGACATCGGGGTCTGCAAACAGCAGGCCCAGGCGGCCTTCGTGCGCGAGGCCAAGAGCCGCGACCTCGAGGGCGGCGTGCCTTACTTGTTCCTGCCCGCCGACTACGCGCTCACCAGCCTGACCCTCACCGTTGCGGCGGGCCGCACCTTGCGGCTTTTGGGCGAGGGCAACAAAGAGCTGGCCAGGCTCGAGGGCAGCGAGAAATTCGCGGTGCCGACCGAGCAGCTCAGGGGGGCGGCTCGAGTGGAGGTGCGAAACGCCAGCGATGTGGTGGTGTACAGCTCTCCCCTGCGCTGGGTCAACTTCGCCAGCGACGTGACCGCCAACAACCCCAAAGAGGCCGCCCTGGCCCTGTGGACGACCGGCGACGTAAGCTACGCCCCTGCCGCCTACAGCTACCTCTTGGCCGCCGGCGACGCCGAGTTGGCTGCGCTGATCGAGACCCAGGTCAGGCGGGAGTTCCGCGGCACGATCCGCTAGGTGGAAAACAGCTGAACTGCGGATTGACGAACCGATGCGCCCGCCCGGGACTTGCACCGGTGCTTTCCGGGTTGGGCATGTCTCGCATAGACCCGGGCACAACTTAGGGGTGTCGAGGTGATTGCAAGCCCCCACGCTTTTTGAGAGTGGCGTAGCCTCTACACTCTCGAGCCGTGCGTCTGGAAATTTGCACCGGCTGTCACGCTCGAGAGGGCGAGCTCGAGTTCGCGGCCTGGCTGGCGATGCTGGAGCGGAAGTTCGGCATCGGCTACTTCGGCGGCTCGGGGGGCGGCTTGGAGGTCGAGTTTGTGACCTGCCTTTCCCACTGCGAGCGGGGGTACTCGGTGGCGGTGGAGGATGAGGTGTTGGTGCTGGGCGACAGCGAGGAATTCGAGCTTTTGCTGGGCAGGCTCGAGCGGCTGGCGGCGATAGACTAATTGGCGCTGGTTCGTAACCGCAATACGTGGCCCCAGTACACAACGATGTGACCCACGCTCACAGCCCGCGCAGGAGAGGATTTGAAGGAACCTATTTGGGAGCGCGGCAGCACTGGGCATCCTCCGGCTCGAGGCGGATTCGCACCCTTCCACTTGAACTGCCTGCCGCCCTGCCGCCCTTTACTTCTGCCCTGTCAAACAGTGTAGAATCCAGCCCAAGTGATCTTATGAGCCGCTGGCTATTTCTAGCGATCAACTTGGTAGTTCTGGCCTTGATGGCCCTCTCTCCGTGGGCCGTCCCGGCTCGAGACTTCGACGGCAGCGGCCACCTGCTCAACCCGCTGGGGCCGATCAACCCCGCCGGGATTGCCCTGCCCGATGGCCTCAGCTTCGGCTGGCTGGGCTTCGTGCTGGCGCTGTGGGTGCTGATCGTGGTCGCCGCGACGGTGCTCTACTTCATGCCCGCCACGCCGCAGCGCGCCCGGCTGTTCTACATCCTGGGTGGGGTGGGGCTGGGAGTGTTTTTGATCGAGGCGGTGTGGTTCTATCAGACCGTCAACGCCTTCAACAGCGCGGCCGTAGCGGCCGGGGCCAGCCGACCGCCGCTGCGGCGATTCTCGCTGGGACTGGGAATGTACCTGGGGCTGTTCTACTCGGTCTTCCTGCTGATCGTGGCCCGCATGGGGCAGCCGGGCGGGCGGGCTTTCTTCGTGCGCTACCGGGGGGCGGTGGTGCCGGTGGTCTCGCTGCTGCTGGCCATCGTGATCGGCGGGCTCATCGTGGGAATTCTACGGCCCGGAATCGGGACGCAGGGAGTGGAGAACCTGAGCCTGCGCGACAACATCGGGACCAAGCTCGACCTGGTGACCTACGTCTATCAGATTTTGCTCAGCCCGCTCATCAACCTTCCTGGGATCGTCTCGAGCCTGACCTTCGCCACCCCGCTAATCCTGGCGGGCCTGGCGGTGGCCTTCGGCTTCGCAGCGGGGGTATTCAATATCGGAGCCTCGGGGCAGATCACCATCGGGGCCGTCTTCGCGATGCTGGTGGGGGTCTATTTGCCGCTGCCCGGCTGGCTTCTGCTGCCCACCGCCATCCTCGCGGCAGCAGTTGGCGGCGGGCTGTGGGGGGCGATACCCGGCTGGCTCAAGGCGAGGTTCGGGGCCAGCGAGGTCATCAACACCATCATGCTCAACTACGTCGCGGCCTCGGTGATGCTCTTTCTGCTGGCCTCCAACACCTACTCGTTCTTCGGCAACACCATCACGCTGCCCTTCAAGGCCGAGGGCCTCGAGGCCCGCAGCAACCTGCTCCAGGAAGGCGCACGGCTGCCCTACATGAAGGACGTGGTGGTGCCCGGCGGCGAGTTCTCCTGGGCGCTTCCGCTGGCGGCGGTAGCGGCGGTGGTGGCCTACTACGGGCTGCGGCGGCTCGAGCTGGGCCGGCGGCTGCTGTTCTCGGGAGGGGCGCTGTTGTTGGGCTGGTTGGTGGGAGGTTTTTTGCCGGGCTTCCCGGTGCAGCTCTCCTCCTCCGTCGCCTCGCTCAACCTCAACGCGGCCTTCCTGATTGCGCTGCTGGCCTGCCTCTTCTACAACTTCTACCTGTTCCGCTCCTCCGGTGGCTACGAGCTGCGGGCCACCGGCCTGGCCCCCAAGGCCGCTGAGTACGCCGGGGTCAACCTCAACCGCAAGGTGGTGATGGCCATGTTCATCTCCGGGGCACTGGCCGGCTTGGTCGCCACCCACTACGTGATGGGGGCCGCCGCCAACCAGGGCGAGTACCGGCTCTACCAGAGCATCACCGTGAGCGTGGGCTTCGACGGCATCGCGGTCGCGCTGATGGGACAGGGCCAGCCGGTGGGCATCTTGCTGGCCTCGCTGTTGTTCGGGGTGCTGCTGGCCGGCGGCCCGTCGCTCAACCAGCAGCTGGGCATCAGCCCCCAGCTGATCCAGGTCCTGCAGGGCATGATCATCCTCTTCATCGCCGTCGGCGGGCTGCTGCCGCGCTACTTCACCGACCCCCTGCGGGCCGCACAGGTCGAGACTGAGGCCAGGGCCGAGCGGGAGGCCCTCGAGGCCAAGGCGGCGGGGGGCGGGGCCCGGGGAGCGGGGAGTTAACATGGAAATCGCACTGGCGCTACTCTTCTCCACGCTACGGCAGGCCACACCGCTGCTGTTCACGGCCCTGGGCGGTCTGTTCTCCGAGCGCAGCGGGGTGGCCAACATCGGCCTCGAGGGGATGATCCTCTTTGGGGCCGTGGCCGCTGCCGTAACCACCCAGCAGATCGAGCGCGGCCTTGGCTCGCCGGACGGGGCGCTGTGGATTCCGTTCGTGGGCCTGCTGGCCGGGGCGGCCATCGGCGGCTTGGCCGGGCTGATTCACGCAGTGGTGTGCATCCGCTTCAAGGCCGACCAGATCATCTCCGGCACCGCTATCAACATCCTTGCCCTGGGGGCTCCTTCGATCCTCCTGCAGGTGCTCTACAACAACACCTCCACCTCCGGCGAGGTCTCTAACCGCTTGCCCAACTTCGACATCGGCTCTGGCTCGCTTTCGCTGCTGGTTTTCGTGGCCTTCCTGCTGGTGCCCGCCGTGTGGTGGCTGCTGTTCAAGACCCCCTGGGGGCTGCGGCTGCGGGCGGTGGGCGAGCACCCCGAAGCCGCCGAGACCATGGGGGTGGACGTGATCCGCATGCGCTACATTGCGGTGATTCTGTCCGGCGTGCTGGCCGGCATCGCAGGGGCCTACCTATCCATCGGGTTCGGCAATCAGTTCGTCCGCGCCATGAGCGCCGGGTTGGGCTTTATCGCCTTGGCCGCCCTGATCTTCGGTAAGTGGAACCCCTGGGGCGTGCTGGGGGCCTGCCTGCTGTTCGGCTTCTTCCGCGCCCTGGCCATCTACCTGGGCGGTGGCAACATCATGCCCTCGGTGATCGTAGACGCCATCCCTTACCTCCTGACCATGCTGGTGCTGGCGGGTTTCATCGGGCGCAGCCGCGCCCCCGCAGCGCTGGGACGACCATTTGAGCGATAAGCGTCTTTTTGCTGTCAGCCGTCAGTCGAAGCACCGTAGCCGTTGTCAATCCGGAGTCGTCGCAATGCGACGACTCCGCAATTTTGCTCACTCGAGGAATCCTTTGCCGCATGAAACGGAAGTCATGGCGTTTTGCATGAACGACCCGGAGGTAAAGGAATCTTGCAGCCGTTCCCACCCTTTCGCCCCACCACACGAGGGGGAATGGACCCCGCACATCCGAGTCTCTGCGTGAAGGGCGCTTACAGGAACCGCGATCAGTTGAGGAGGCAGCCCACGGAATCACCGGCCCTTGAGCGTCAGGCCGCATCCGCTGGGAATGATGGCGGTGTGGGTGTACCGGCCTACGGTGTCGGGTTAGGGCTGAAAGCGCTCTTTGGGGGCCTGCAAAATCGCTAGCGCCAGGGCTTCGTCCGGGTTGCCGTCGCCCCGGTAGGCCTCGGGCTCTTTCTCGAGCCACACGTACCCCTTATGGTGAAACTGGATCGAGCGAAAGCCCAGCGCGTAAGCGGCCTCGATCAGCTCGCCCAAGGTCTCAGCGTGAACCTCCTTGGCCTCGAGCTGGGCCTTGAGTTCGGGGGAAATCTTCAACATGCGTATAGCCTACAGCGGATTTTGTTCTAGGCTCTGCGAAAACCCTGGGGATCAAATCCGTTCCCCACAGTGTTTTCAGGGGGTGTGACGCTCAGCTTGAGAGGCGCCGTAGTGGGTAAGGCCGTTGACCGAAAACCGACGGCCACTGCCTGACCTCGGTTCACACCTTCACTGCGGTCTTCGGGCCCGGCACAGCGCTTGTGGAGCTTTTGTCCGCGCCGGGTTATCGGGATCACCCCCCCACCTTATGGCCTCAGCGCCAGGGCCGCGCCGCCGAGCAGCACAAGGCTCGCCACCAGCTCCATCGCCGTGACCCGCTCGCCCAGCAGTACCGCGCCCAGCACCAGCGCGATGACAGGGCAGACGAAGGTGTAGCTCGAGACCCGGGTTGCGGGCCAGCGGGCCAGCAGGTAGTAGTAGAGCGTCAAGCCGAGAATGGAACCGGCCAGCACCAGATAGGCCAGCCCGAAGGCCACAGGGGGCTCAAGCAGATGCGTTAGCGTTTGCGCGGACACGGGCTCGATCCACCAGCCCGCCAGCAGCAGCATCACCCCACCGGGGAGCATCTGGCTGCTGGTGATCTCGAGCGGCGGGTATTTCGCCGCCAGGGGGCGCAGCAAGACGGTGGAGAGCCCGTAGACCGACGACCCCAGCGCCATCACCAGAACCGCGAGGGCCTGCTGGCTGGTCTGCTCGAGTCCCAGACTGGGGGCGAACAGCAGCATCAGCCCCGCGACGCCCAGCCCTATGCCCCAATGCTTGCTGGGCGTGACCCGCTCCCGCCCCAGCAGCAGGCTGAAGCCCAGGATTGAGAGCGAGACTGAGCTGAAGTTCACCACCGCCGCCAGCCCCGAACTCAGGTAGGTGATGCTCCAAAACCCCAGGCCGTAGCCCAGCATGATCGAGAACACGCTGAGGCCCGCCAGACGCAATCGATCCGGCCCCGAGACCTCCAGCACCGTCCGCCTCAGTGCGAACCAGGCCAGAATCAGGGCCGCCGCCAGCACGAAGCGCACGCCCGACAAGAACACCGGAGGAACGCTAGCCGCCGCCACCTTGAGGGCCACGAAGGTCGAGCCCCAGGCCAGGCACATCAGGGCGAAAGCGAGCGGCGGATTCATAACAACTTATACATCACCACCGTCCCGTGCTGCTCGCCGTCCTGGTAGATGGCGTATTTGGGAATCACCCCCGCAGTCCGCCAGCCCAAGCTCTCGTACAGGAGAACGGCGGCGTGACCCTCGAGCGTGTCCAACACCAGCGTAGTCCGGCCCAGCCGCAACGCCTCGGCCTCGGCGACTTCCATCATCAGCCTCGCGATGCCCCGGCGGCGCTGGGTAGTGTGAACCATCACTTTGGCAATCTCGGCACGGTGGATGCCGTTGGCCCTAGTCTCGAGGTTGAGCTGGATGGTTCCCACCAGCCTCCCACCCTCAAACGCGCCCCACAGGAGCTTGCCCGGCCCCCGGATGGCCTCGAGCACGTCCCGCCAGTATCCCGCGGCCTCGGCCTCGGAGAGCGGGGGGAGGAAGCCTACCGAGGCCCCGCCGTCCACCACGTCTTGCAAAAGTGCCACAAACTCGGGGATGAGCGGCTCGAGCTGGCCGGCGCTGAGTTGTCTCATATCCATGCTACCTCCAGGGTGTGCGGTACCGGCGGTTGGCCGCAAAAAGGGATTCCTCGGGTTGATGGAGCTTTTGGGCAGCCCGGCGCGGCCCATCGACTGCGCAACCGCGGCTGCAGAAAACGGCGTCCGGCGTTCAGCCCATCAGCTTCTCCATGCAGATGCTGGTCGCACTGCCCACGTAGACGCCGAACGGCAGGATGTGGCGAAACCCCAAGCTGACGTAGAGGTTGAGCGCCTCGACCTGAGCGTTGCCGGTCTCGAGGCGCATCACCTTGATCCCGCGCCCCCAAGCGTAGTCGCAGAGGCGGTTCACCAGCGCCTTACCCAGCCCCTGACCCCGGAATTGCGGGCGCACGTACATGCGCTTCAGCTCGGCGTACTCGGAGCCAAAAATCTGCACCCCGCCGCACCCCGCAGGCAAGCCGTCGACGTACACCACAAAGAACGCCACGCCCTGCTGGACCAGTCTCTCGACGCTGTAGCCGAACCGGCTCTCTGGGGCGTAGTTGGGGTTTAGCGCCGCGTCGAGTTCGCCGATCAGCTCGGTCGCCGTAGGTGAGTCGGGTCGTTCAGCCTGGATAACCACCGTCATATCTCCCCCGTCCTGTCGCTGGCTTAGCGCTCACTGCTCGCTGCGACCATCCAGCATTTTCTGCATAAACACCAGATCCAGCCACCGCCCGAACTTGAACCCGACCTGTTTAAAGTGCGCAACCGGAGAGAAGCCGAAGTGCCGGTGGAGCTTCTGGCTGGCGAGGTTGGAGGCGTCGATTCCTGCCAGAAGGGTATGCAAGTTCAGCCCTCGAGCGCTTTCCAGCAGCGGCGGGATCAGCAGCCTGCCAATGCCCTGCCCGCGCCGCTCGGGGTGAACATACACCGAATGCTCCGCGCTGTGCAGGTAAGCCGGCCAGGGTCGGAAGGGGCCGAAGGTGCTGAAGCCGAGGGCCCCCCGGCCCTCGTCGGCCACGAAAACCGGCCAGCCGTCTCTGTGCTTGGTGCGCAGCCACTCCAGACGGTTCTCCTCGGTCACGGGCTCGTAGAAGTAGACCGCGGTGGTGTTGAGGATGGCGTCGTTGAAGATCTCGGTGAGGGCGGGGACGTCTTCCTCTGTGGCTTCACGAACCGTTATAGTGTCGCCCATACCGATTTAGCTTATTGCCCTCCTGCAAAGGGTTCAAGCCTCGAGTGCCAATGCCAGATATCAAAAACTCTGATAGTTTGTGGCATGGAACTCGAACAGCTGGTGGCCTTCGAGCGGGTGGTGAGGGAGGGGAGCTTCAGCAGGGCGGCCTGGGCGCTGGGCATCGCACAGCCGACGGTGAGCGCGCGGATCGCGGCCCTCGAGCGCTCGGTGGGCGGCCCGCTGTTCAGGCGCGGGCGCAAGGTCGGCCTGACCGAGCGCGGGGTCAGCCTGTTGCCCTACGCCCGGCGCGTCCTTAGCGCAGTGGAGGACGGCCTCGAGGCGGCCCGGCTCTCCGGCTCGGGCCTACGCGGGCAGCTCAACGTGGGGGTGTTGCGCTCACTCTCAGGCGGGCTGCTGGGGCCGGTGGCGCTCGAGTTCGCCCACCGCTACCCCGAGGTAGAGTTCCGCGCCCGCGAGGGCGACCACTGGAGCCTGGTGGAGTGGTTGTGCGATGGCCTGACCGACCTGGCCCTGATCTGCTGGCCCCCGCTCGACCCCGCCCTGGCCGACATGACCCCGCTGTTCACCCTGCGCGAGGAGACCGTGTTCGCGGTCTCGAGCCAGCATCCGCTGGCGCGCCAGGGCCATGTAACGCGAGCCGAGATTCTGGAGCACTGCCGCCCCTTCCTCCTGTTGCGCTGGTGGCAGAGCACGCCGCTCGAGATCACCCAACTTGCGGCCCAGTCCGGCTTCGCAGTGGACGTGCCCAACGAAACGGGGCGCTTCCTGGCCGCTTACGGAAAAGCGGGCGGTTTCTTCAGCAAACCCACCATCCTGCCCGACCTTTCGGCGGGGCGCGTCGTCGAACTCGAGGTCACCGACCTCCCCCCCATCGCCCGCGAGACCGCCCTGGTTCACCTCAGCCGCCACAGCCAGCTCTCAGCGGCGGCGCACAACTTCGCCGAGCTGCTGCGCCTCGAGGCGAGGCGGCAGAAGTTGCTGCAGGGTTAAGTTGCGCCAGGGTGAACGTGCGGAGTCAGCGGAAGCGGCAAATACGTGGCAGGGCGAAGTGGCGTGCGCCATAGCCGCAGAGTGTTCGTGGCAACCGCTCTACAGCAAAAACCGCCCGCTTTAGCGCCGTAGGGGGTATGCGTGGGAACCCCTCTCAGACCATCTTCTTTACCGCGATCAACCGCTCAGCCGCCCAAGTGTTGGCGACCTGGTCTGGTCTCAGACCAGCTTTGTGCGCGAACAGCAGGCCCAGCGACATCGCGTCCATGCCCTCGACGGTGTGGGCATCGGGGCCGAGGGCGAAGTTCAGGCGGTCGCGCCACTGGAACATCAGTCGCCAGTCGAGGTCGAGGCGGGCCGCGTTGCAGTTGAACTCAACGATCTTGCCCGCCTCAGCGGCCTTGGACAGCACCAGATCCCAGTCGGCGTCGGCCCCCTTGCGGCGCAGCACGATGCGCCCGCTGGGGTGGCCCAGGATGCTCAAATAGGGGTTCTGTACGGCCCGTAGCAGGCGCTGGGTCTGCTCGGCCCTGGCCATCGACAGACCGGAGTGGAGGCTGCCGATCACCACCTCGAAGCGGGCCAGCAGCTCGTCGGGGTAGTCCAGCGAGCCGTCCGGCAGGATGTCCGACTCGATGCCGCGCAGGATGCGGAAGGGGCTCAGCTCGAGGTTGAGCCGCTCGACCTCCTCCCACTGCCGCAGCACGTCCTCTAGGCGCAGCCCCCCGGCGTATGAAGCGGTCTGGGAGTGGTCCGAAATCACCATGTACCTGTAGCCCCTGGCTATCGCGGCCTCGGCCATCTGGCGCAGCGGGGCGGCCCCGTCGGAGTAGGTGGAGTGGTTGTGAATTAGCCCCAGGAGTTGCTCGGGCGTAAGGGCCTCGGCGGGTGGCTCGAGGCCGATGTGCTCCTTTTCGCGCCAGAAGGGCGGCACATACGGCTTGCCCAGCGCGGCAAACGCGGCCTCCTCGGTAGGCTGGGGGCCGATGGCTGAGGGCTGACGACTGAGGGCGGAGAGCCAGGCCTGACTCCCGGTGGCCTCAAACAGCACCGATCCGAAGTCTTCCGGCCCGGCGCAAAAAACCCGCAGGGGGAGGCCCTCGAGTTCGCCCAGAACCACCCGGCCCTGCGCCGACCGGGCGTAGTGACCGAGCGCCGACTTGACTCCGTCCGCATCAGCCTGGACCACCAGGTCCACGTTTCCGATGGTGTCCAGGCCGCGCCGCAGGCTGCCCGCGACCTCGGCCCGGAGGCCGGCGGCCTCGAGGTCGGCGAGGAGCAGCCGGGCCGCGTCCAGGGCCACCGGCAGGGTAACCCGCTGGGCGCTGTCGAGGGCGAAGCGGGCCGCCAGCAGCAGGTTGGCCTCGGTCTTGGCCCCGAAGCCCGGCAGGCCCCGAAGGTACCCCGCCTCCGCCGAGCGCACCAGCGCCTCGAGGCTGTCCACCCCGCTGTCCCACAGCGCCCGAATCCGCTTCGGCCCCAGGCCCTGCACCCGGAACAGTTCCAGCACCCCGCCCGGCACCTGCCCCTCGAGATCGGCCAGGTAGGGAAACTCCCCGGTCTGCACGATCTCCGCCAAGATTGGGGCCAGCGTCGGCCCTACCCCCGGCACACCCCGGAAGCCCGAAGCGGCCAACACCTCGAGGTCGTCCTCGAGCTTCTCGACGTTCCGCGCCACGCTGCGGTAGGCCCGGCTGCGGAAGTCGCCCTGCCCCAGCACCTCCATCAAGTCGGCGGCGTACTCGAGCATCCCGGCGAGTTCTTTGCGGTTCATCGGGAATAGCTTATCGCGGGGTGAAAAGAGCAAAAGTTACGCGACTATTCTCACCCTCGGAAGCGATCCACCGACTTCCGCCACTGCACGCCATAGGCGCGCTCGAGCCAGACCACCAGCAGCACCCCCAGAACATGAGCGCAACAGCACGATCCCCAGCAGCGCAAACCCGCTCACAACCTGTACGGCACCGGCTTCCCGCCCCTGAACACCACCGCCTCGAGATACCCCGCCCTACTCAACACGTCGGCCGCCTCGGCAAAGCGATGGCCGACTTCGGCAGGCTTGTGGGCATCGGAGCCCAGCACCACCTGGATGCCCAGCTCGCGCGCGCGGGCCAGCACCGCCGGGCCGGGATAAAGCTCTTCCACGGGCTTGCGCCAGCCTGCGGTGTTCACGTCCAGTGCCAGGCCTTCGCCGGCAATCACCTGCAGGGCCTCTTCGGCCAACTCGAGGAGGCCCCCCTGGGGGACGTGCCCGAACTTCTTGGGCAAATCGAGGTGGCCAATGCTGTGGTAGAGACCCGACCTGGCCGCGCCCACGATCAGCCTGAAATACTCGGTATAAATCTCCCGTAGGTCGCGCTCGTCGTAGTCGGCGGTGTGGAGCGGGTGGTCGAAGGGCCAGGCCCCGATGAAGTGCACCGAGCCGATCACGTAGTCGTAATCGTACTGCTGGCGCAGCCGCCGCACGAAGTACTCAGTGCCGGGGTGAAAGTCGGCCTCGAGGCCGATCCCCACATAGAAGTCTTGCGCCTCGACCCGTGTCCGCTCCATCATGGCCCAGTAGAAGGGCAGTTCCTCCAGGCTCATCCTGAAATCGGCGTCGTACCATGCGGGCATGGGGTTGTGGTCGGTCATCACCACGCCCGCGAGGCCGGCCTCCCTGGCCGCCCGGACATACTCTGCCGGCGCCCCCACCGCGTGCTTACAGAGGGGGGTATGCATGTGAGAGTCAAACACGGACACCGCCCAAGGCACCGCTCAAACCGCGTGACGCAAAGCGCGAGATGTCAGACACGAAAGCAAAACAGCTCAAGTCAAACCCCATGATCTCTCCCCACTTCTACCCGCCCCCAGCTCCTCCGCCCTACTTAACTCGCACGATCTTCCCCGCCGATGTCCAGACCTGCACCCGCCGCCCCAGCACCCTCGAGGCCTTCTCCGCAAGGCCGTCATCGGCCTTCAAGTCGTCGGAGACGCTTTGCAGCAGGCTCGAGTTCTCGGGGGGAGCCAGCCCGGGTTGGCGCTCGAGGACCGCGTCGAGCTGCCATCGGCTGGCCCACAGGCGCTTAAGCGCCCACAGCTTTTCCTGCTTGCCGGTTTCGAGGGCGAAGGGGGCCTCGCCCGCATGGCGAATCAGCACCTTGCCCCCCGGCGCGGCGGCCCGGATCTCGTCGGCCCGCTCGGGCAACATGTAGGATTCGCGCAACAGCCGCTCGGCCTTTTCGCAGGCGGCCTCGAGCTTGGCCTCGTCAAGGCGCGCACCGAAGACGCCCTCGAAGTAGCGGTGTATCTGCTCGGCCAAGTTGTTCTGCTGGTAGAACTCCGCCTCCACCCCCACCAGCACCAGCGTCACGGCGACCTCGAGACCCCCCGCCTCGAGCCGCTGGAGCTGCCCCACCTCGCCCTCTGCTGGGGCTTTGCTCAGGGAAAAAATCACGCTCAATAGCTTACAGCGGTGTTGGGTGGGACGTCGAACGCAGAACCCAAAACCCTGAGAACCAAACCCAGAAGGCTCGACGCAAGGCTTTAGCGTTGGCGGCATTGCGGGGGCGCACTGTCGCTGCAAGCCCAGATCAAGCGAAGCGGCGCTTTCGCAGCGAAACATCTCCCATGGGCGAACACACAGCCCCTATCGCGTTCCCCACCCTTACCTCCCTTGCGGCGGCAGGAAATGTACTCCCTATCGCGTTTCCTACCCATACTCCGCCCACGGTTCGGAGAACTGCACTCGGTACGGCAAAAACCGCCATACCGAGTGTTCGTGGCAACCGCTCTACAGCAAAACCGCCGGCTTTAGCGCCTTAGGGAGTATGCGTAGGGACCGCTCTAGGTGATGAAAAGTTGACGGAGATTGCCACCATCAAACCGGCGGCCTGGACACCCCTCGGAAATTCGTCGCTCCACTGCACGACTGAGCCGCAGAGCGCTGCCTTCTGCTGTGCGTGACCACGGTTTTGGTGGGGCAAGTTTGGGCGCTTTCAAAAAACCTTATCGGGGTCTCGAGCCCAACGCCCCCTGGCCAAAATCCACACACCTCCATCGGTCTGCCCCGGCCTACCACAAACTCGAGCCCAACCTTGGTAAATTTGCCCTCAACTTTGCCGACCTGTCCTGCCACAATGGGGGGATGAAACGATTGCTTGCGGCAGGGTTACTCTTGTTTTCGCTCGGACTGGCCCAGCCGGTCCCGATGACCCGGTACTTCCCCGACAACGCGCTGGCGACCCTCGAGCTCAACGACCTCCAGGGGGCGGTGGACCAAACCGGGCAGTTCGGCGAGGAGACCATCCGCACCCTGACTCAGCTGGCAGGCACCAGCCTGCAGGAGTTGTCGGACGAACTGAGTCGCGAGGCGGGGATGGGGGCCCTTTCCAACCTGGGGGTGCGGGCGCTGCTGGGCTCGCTGCGCGACGCGACGGTGGCCCTGTATAGCGGCGGCACTTCTGGCGAGCCGATGTTCCTGGCAGCGGCCAAGGTGGGCCAGTTCGGGGTGATCGGCCAGTTGCTGCGGGCCGGGGTCAACGACGGCCTGAAGAACCCTAGAGCCGCCCGCCTGCGCGAGGGCAACTTTGTGGCCATCAAGGACGGCGACGTGTGGTTTGGGATGGAGTACGGGCTGGTGTACCTCTCTTCCAACCCCGACCTGCTGCGCGGCTACCTGCGCCGCCTTCGGGGCCAGAACCTGCCGGTGCTGACCAGGGGAGCCGCGTACAAGGCCGTGATGGACGGGGTGGGGCCCGGCTGGGCGCGCTACTACTTCAACCTGGGTGGCATCGCTCAGTGGCTCTCGCGCAGCCCGGATGCCAGGGAGGTTCCCCCTCGAGTGTTCGCCGTGCTCCGCACCCTTAACCTGCACGGCGCAGCCCAGCGCCTCACGGCGGCGGGGGTGGAGAACCGCACCCTATCGGTCCTGAATCCGGGCGGGGGCGACCCTGAGCTGTTCCGACTACTCACCTACAGCCCGGAGCGCCTGGAGCTGACCGCCCAGCTCCCCGCCCAAACCAACGGTGCTGCCATGGTCGCACTGGACACAGCGGGCTGGCTCAGATACATCGGCAGCTGGGCCGACCTGGCCCTGGCCGAGGGCGAGGCCAGGACCGAGGAGGTCGAGCAAGTTAAGCAGGTCTTGGGCGAACTCGAGGGCCATCTGGGCACCGAGTTCGGCATCTCCTCCAGCGCCAACGGCGTACGCACCCTCACCCGCAGCGCCCTGCTGACCGGAGGTCTGGACGCCCTAAGCGACGACCCCGTGACCGAGTTCGTAAGCGGCCTGACCTCGGCCCTCGACGCCAACCTGCTGTTCGCTCAGGTCAAGGACGGGCCCGCCGCCCTCGAGGTCCTGGAGAGCGCCATCCGCACGCAACTCGAGGGCCTCTCCACAACAGGAACCCGCCAGACCCTGGAACGCATCGAGCTGTTGGGGAACCCAACCCTGCACCTCAACATCCGCATCAACACCGAAGACAGCGGCCAGGGCCGCGGATCCAGCCGAAACGTCACCCCACGCCCGGCCCTGAACTTCGACTACTACCTGGTCGCCAAGGGCAACGTGCTGTGGCTTGGGGGTAACAGGGAAGACCTCGAGGCCGCCCTCCGCGCCCCCGCTCTAGCCGCCGACCCCGCCTTTAACGCCCAGCGCTGGCCCACCCGCCCCGCCGCCCTCAACTTCGCCCTGCCCTTGCGCCTCACGGCGGAGCAGGTCAATGAGCTGATTGACTCCTTTGCGGGCCAGTTCGACCCCGAGGCCGCCCAGCAGATCCCTCAGAACCTCCGCCAGATCGCGGTCAACTGGGTGGTTAATTGGTCGAGCCGCAACGGCGTCACCGCCGGCCACTCCACCGTGAGCGGCAACCGGGTGCAGACCTATAGCTTGAGCGAGTTCAGGTGGGGCAGATAGTCGGCGGCGTGAAGCCGATCATGGGCCAACAGGGGAAACCTCGAGGCCTTGCCTGCGCCCCACGCCTTGCCCTCCACTCCCTTATGCTGTAGCCCGTGCGGGTCATCACCCTCAACCTGAACGGCATTCGCTCGGCGGCCTCGAAAGGGGCGCTGGAATGGCTGGAGCAGCAGTCCGCAGACGTGATCTGTTTTCAAGAAGTGCGGGCTCTGGGGCATCAGCTTCCGCTCGAGCTCGGCCAGCTGCCCAAGCACCAGCACTGGCACTACGCCCAGAAGCCCGGGTACAGCGGGGTAGGGCTATTGTGCCGTAAAAAACCGCTGCGGGTGACGCTGGGGTTCGGCTCGAGGTTCGACCTCGAGGGGCGAACGGTGCGGGCGGACTTCAAGGACCATACAGTGATCTCGGTTTATGTGCCCTCTGGCTCGTCGGGGGAGGTGCGGCAGGCCGAAAAGATGGTCTTTCTGGCCGAGTTCCTGCCCTACCTGGCCGGGCTACTCCGGGAGGGGCGGGAGGTGGTGGTGTGCGGCGACTTCAACATTGCCCACCGGCCCATCGACCTCAAGAACTGGCGCTCCAACCAGAAGAACTCCGGCTTCCTGCCCGAGGAGCGGGCATGGCTGGATCGGCTGCTGGAGGAAGGCTACGTGGACACCTTCCGGCGGGTGGTGGGCGAGACCGAGCATTACTCCTGGTGGAGCGCCCGCGGCAGCGCCCGGGCCAACAACGTGGGCTGGCGCCTGGACTACCAGTTCGCCTCCCCCGCCCTGGCCCAGACCGCCCATCGCGCCCAGATTCACGGCACCCCGGTGTTTTCCGACCACGCCCCAGTGGTGATCGACTACCGGACTTAAGTCGCTCCCGCTGAAACGCACTGCGCCGTCGCCCCACAGGCCGACCGCGGGCCGAAAGTCCCCTCGCGATGCTGCTAACCTTGCTCGCAAATGGACATACCGACATGGCGGCCCAACCCAACAACACCAAAGTACCCCTCCGGTCGGTCGCGCTGCCCAACGAGCACGGCGGCTGGGGGTTCACCCTCGAGCCGATCCTCCTGGGCCTGCTGGTCGCGCCTGGTGAAGCGCCATAAAAAGAGGCCGGGGATTTTCCCCCGGCCTCCGGCTTTGCGGGCTTACCTAAAGCCAAACAGCCGCTCGTCGAAGAGCCAGTCGAGGCGCAAGTAGAGGCCCGGCTGCGACTGGAAGGAGCCGATGGTGCCGTTGGTACCCAGGAAGTTGAAGCCGGCCGAGAAGATCAGGCCGTCGGCCACGCGCAGGCTGCCCTCGAGGCCCAGCCCCAGCTCCCCTATTCCCGCGCTGGTGAGGTAGCTGGCGTTGGCCCCCAGGCCGAAGACGTCGGTCAGGTACCAGGTGAAGCCCGCGCCGATCTGGAAGGCGGCGGAGCTGCCGCTGGGCAAGCCCAGACCCGACAGGCGGGTGGCCGCACCGGCGCGGAGGTAGAAGCGCTCGTCGGCCTGATAGCCGGCGCGTACCTCGCCCTCGAAGAGGGTGCCTCCGAAGTTGTTATAGAAGCCACCGCGTAGGATGTTTTGGGTCAGGATGCTGAGCTGGTTGGCCCGGATGGCGGCGGCCAGCGAGAGGCGGGCGCCGTCCTGACCGCCAAAGTCGCGGGTGTAATCGGCGGCGGGCGAGAGGATGAAGGTCTCGGAGAGGCGGAAGGCCCCCCGCAGCCCGATGACCGTCTTGAGACCCGGGGTTCCGGCGCGGGTGGCCACTTCGGCGTTGGCGCTGGCCCGCAGGTCGGTGCCACTCTCGAGGCGCAGTCCTACGTTTCCGCTCAGGCTGTTGCCCGCCGGGTCGCCCAGCACGGCAGTGCCGCCGAGGTTGACCGAGAGTGCCGAGGAAAGCGGGATGGAGGTGTCGAGGCCCACGCGGGTGCGCCCAGCGTCGCCGGAGAGGTTGGGCAGCTCGTAGGTAGCGGTGATGTTGGTGCTGCCCAGGTCGCGGGCTTCGGGATCGGCGGCTTCGGGGGTGTTCCCCAGCAGGGTGCGGATCAGCTCGCTGTTGCTAAACCCGCCGCGCACGCCCAGCAAGCCCTGGTTGTAGATGCCGCTGCTGAGGTAGTAGAGGCTGTTTTGCAGCCGTAGCCCGAAGTGGCGGTTGAGGGCCAGGTCGAGGGTTAGGTCGGTTGCGTTGGGGGTACCGATGCGCTGGCGGATGCCGAAAGTGAGGTTGCCCAGCGGCACCTCGAGGCCCAGCGAGCCGTACAAGTTGCTGGCGCTCAGGCCGTTGGTCTGGCGGGTGGCGTCGAGGCCGAAGCCGCCGCCCACGCCCGCGAAGAAGGAAAGCTCGCCGGGGCTGCCCAGTCGGCCCTCGAGGCTATAGCGGTTTTCGGCCCGGCGGGCGGCGTCGTAGGCTTGGCTCAAGCTGTAATTGGCGCTGAGGGTGACGGCTCCCAGGCGGAAGGCGGCCCGGGCCGCCAAGTCGCGCCCGCCGGTCTGGACGCCAGTGAAGGCGCGGGGGTCGAGGAAGTTGGGGGCGATGTCTTGGTAGGCCAGGCTGAGGTCGAAGTTATCGGTGTCGAGGCCCAGGTTGGCGGCACCGCTGGCCAAGCCCAGGTTGGAGAGGTTGGAGAGCAACTCGGCCTCGGCCTTTAGACCGCCCGTGCCCAGCCGCAACCCGAAGCCCACCAGGTTGGACTGATCGGCGGCGAGGGAGAGGTTATTGCCGTTCAGGCTGAGCACAGTAGCGCGTACACCGAAGCTGTCCGAACCGAGGTCGGCTTGTACACCGGCCCGCAGGGTCTGGGCCGGGTCGCCTACCGCGAACGCCACCTCGAGGCTTTGCGGGTTTCCGTTGAGGTCGAAGCGGGGCAGCGGGCGGAACAGCTCGACCACACCCGCGACGTAGTCCACCCGGTAGTCGGAGCGGTTGAAAAGCTGGCGGCTGACGGTCAGGTTGGGGTTGTCGCGGTTGGACACCACCAGTACCACCTGCTCGCTGCCGGGCACCAGGTTGGAGGCGCCCAGGCGGTAGACGGAGGTGCCGTCGGCGGGCAGCGCCACCAGACGGTTGGCGTTGGGGGCCAGGGCGGCGAAGGCGTTGAGATCGAAGCCCTCGGAGTTCACCACACCCTTAAGACCGTTGTAGCCAGCGCCGTAGCCGGAAAGCAGGCCGCTGAAGCCGGCGTTCATCTGGCCGTATTGCAGGTAGTTCTGATCGAGCTCGAGCCTCAGGAAGACCGAGTCGCTGGAGTTGCTGTAGGTGCCCTGGAGACCGCCGTCACCGGTGAGGGGGAAGCGGAAGTAGGGGTTTTCCTCGCTGAGGCGCAGGGTGCGGCTCGAGAAGGCGAAGCCGCTGCCGTCCAGACCCGCGCCAGTGTTCACCGCGCCGGTGAACAGCGCGTCGCCCAGGCTGCCGCGCCCGAAGGCGTTGAGGCTGCTCTGGAGGGTGAAGGGGCTGGTCGCGCCAAAGTTGAGATTGGCCTGGATCGAGAAGGCCCCGACCGCCGTGAAGGGCCGCTCGGCGGCGGTCACGTCGAAGCTGTCCTCGAAGCGCTGGTCGCCCGCGGTGGCGATCACCGTCACCCTGTCGGGCGAGCCGGGAGCGAACTGACCAAGGCCGGTGATGCCGCTCTGGTTGAGGCTCGAAAGGCGCACCGTGCCTTGGCCATCCCGGATGGCCACCTGGTAGCCGGGAAGGTCGGGTGCGGCGTCGGGGGTAAGGGGCTCGGGGGTCACCGCCAGGGTGACGTAGGGGACGTTGGCGGGTCGACCGTTGGGGTCGCGCACCACCACGGCCAGGGTGTTCTGATCGGCCCGCTCGGTGGTCAGGGGGCCGAGTGGGTAGACCACCAGCTCGCCCACGGGGGCCTCGGCGAGGTCGGCGCGGCGCACCACGCTGCCGGGAATGCCGCCGATGGGGACGGCCGATAGGAAGCGCTCGAGCACCGAAAGGTCGCCGGAGAGCAGGCGCAGGTCGCCCAGGCTGCCCAGCACGGCCTGCCCGTTGGGGGTACGCGGCGCGCCAGCCGAGCGGGACTGCGGAAGCTGCAACAGCACGCCCACCCGATCAGGGGGCAGCTGGATGGCGTCGCGGTGGCTGACCCGGTAGCTGAGCAGGTACTCGTCCAGCAGCGGGCCGGGCACCGTCCAATAGACCCGGTTGCCCGATACCAGGGGATCGGCCAGGGGAACGCTGGCGGCGGCACGGTTGGGGGTGTTGATGACCGCCGGGTCGAGGGTCTCGGCGGCGGTACGGGCCTTGCGCTGAAGCCTCGAGCTGCCCATCACGTACTGGCTGCCCTCGGGGATCAGGTCGGAGAGCACCACCACGCCCGAGGTCGGGGTGGAGGCCAGCCGGGTGGCCAACGTGACCTCGGTCTCGCGCTCACGCGGCGGCAGACCGCGCACGGTCACAGTGGCGGTGGAGGGCTCGGTTGCGGGGGTGTCATTTACGAAGACCCGCACCGTGTTGGGGTAGGTGCCCTCGCGCTCGGGTCGGGCGGTCACGTTCAACCGGTTTTCACCCGGCTGGAGGGTCAGGCGCTGGTTCTCGTCGGGGGTCAGGCGCAGCTCGGTGGTGCCGCGCAAGTCGGCTACCACGGGTCGGTTGAGCGGGTTGGTGACCACGATGGCAAAGCGGGCCTCGCGGCCAGGCCGAACCACCGGGGTATCCGTGGTCTTGCGCAGCAGCAAGTTGACCCGCTCAAAGGGGGTCTGGGCGGTCAGGTTGGGCTGCACCGGCGAGGTCAGAACGGCGTTGAGGTTGGCTTTGGCGTTGGGGCCGGGGGTGGTGCGGGCGTCGTAGCAGTGTTCGCGGGTTTGGGCCGGGGCCAGGTTGCCCGCAAAGCCGGGGGCCTGCACCGGGGACAAGAGATCGGTGGGGTTGTCGGTGAGGAGGTAGTCGCCCGCGGTCTCGCCCACGTTACGCACCTGCAAACAGACCCGGGTGGTCTCGCCGGGGATGGCCGGGTTGGGAGTCAGCGGGGTGCGGGTCAGCTCGAGCCGGGCCGGAGCAGGCCGGGTCACGGTGACGGTGGCGGTGGAGATGGCGTTGACGCCCTGATCGGTCAACGCGGCGGCGGTGTTCACCACCGCGTCGGGCGCGTTGTCGGTAACGACCACCTCGCGGGTGAAGGTACGGCTCTGACCGGGCTCGAGGGCGAAGCGCTCGTTAACCGGCTGGCCCTGTAGCCCCTCGGCCAACGGGTCGCTCAGCGTCACCGGGTCGAGCCGGACGTTGCCGGTATTGGTCACCACGAAGGTGTAGGTGACCCGAGTACCCGGACGGGCGTTCTCAGGGCTGACGGTCTTGGTGAGCTGGATGTTGGGCTCTTCCGGCGGCGCGGCGGGCGGGCGGGTTACGGTAAGGGTGGCGGTGTCGATGGCGTTGACGCCCTGGTCGGTAGTGGCGGCGGCGGTGTTGACGACAGACTCGGGCGCGGCCTCGGTGACCACTGCCTCGCGGGTGAAGGTGCGGCTCTGGCCGGGCTCGAGGGCGAAGCGCTCGTTAACCGGCTGGCCCTGTAGCCCCTCGGCCAACGGGTCGCTCAGCGTCACCGGGTCGAGCCGGACGTTGCCGGTGTTGGTCACCACCAGGGTGTAGATCACCCGGTCGCCGGGCTGGGCGGTCTCGGGCGCCACGCGCTTCTCGAGGGTCAGACCCGGGGTCCGGTTAACCGTCACGGTGGCGTCATCGGTGACCCGCAGCCCGCCCTCGGCGGTGGCGGTAGCGGTGTTGAGGATGGAGTCGGGCGCATCGGCGGTGACGGTGGCCTCGCGGGTGACCACCCAATTCTCGCCGGGCTGGAGGCTGAAGCGCTCGTCCACGGGGTTGCCGCTGATCCCACGGGCCAGCGGGTCCACCAGGCGCACCTCGTTCAGCGGCACATTGCCGGTGTTGGTGACGGTGATGGTGTAGGCAACGGTGTCGCCGGGCTGGGCCTCGGTCGGCTCGACCGACTTCTCGATGGTCAGGGCGGGGCGTGCGGTGACGGTGATGGGGGCGGCGGCAACGGCACAATCGCCTGGCTGGAGGCTGGCCCGGACCTGCCCGGAAACCGAACCCGCGGCCGAAACCGTGAAGGGGATCTCAACCGGGTTGCCCGCACTGACGCGGCCCTCGAGCGCCCCGGCAGTCTCGAGCGTCACCCCATTAGGCGCCGTGAGGGCCAGCCGGAAGGGGATCGGTTGGGGGAAATCGCTCGATATGACCACCCTGCCCTCGCCGCTCTCGCCGGGCTCGAGGGCGAAATTGGCGGGCTCGAGGCGGATGCTGGGGGTGGTCTGGTAGACCAGGGTGGCGCTGGCGGTCTGTCCGTTGGCGACCTGGACGGTCACCGGCTGGGTGGTCGCGCCCGCGATAGCCGCCGGGGTCAGGGTGTAGCTGCCCGGAAGTACGACCAGTTGGGCTGGGGTTTGGCTGGTCTGCGGGCCACCGCTCTGGTAGTTGAAGTTGGCGGTAATGGGGGTATCCACCGCACAGCTCCGCACCACCGCGTTCACGTTGATGGTGCCCTGAGGCGGATCGCCGGGAACCTGGGGGATCTCTACAAAGATGGGGAAGCGGAAGCCGATGGAGTTGGAGAACTGAACCGTGGTGGGAAGAATGCGCACCACGATGACCCACTCACCGACGTCCTGCTGGGTGATGGTGAAGTCGTTGGCGGCCCACTGGGTGTTGCCCGAGGGGGTCAGGGCGGCGCGGCGGTTGCCAGGGCGGATGGCGGCGAGTTGCACCTCGCGCGAACCGTCGGCATCGTAGTTCTCAATCTTGAACGGTTTGCCCACCCAGTCCGCGCCGAGGTTGAAGCGCGCGATCACTTGATCCTGGTTGAAGCGCCCGCGCCGCACGAAGGTGAACTGGCTGGCCTCGACCGCGCTGCCCCTCGAGACCCTGAACCCGAAGCCGTTCTTGCCTTTGCCCTGGGTCAGGGCCTGGATGGGGTAGGTGCCGGGGGCCAGAACCCCCTGGTACAACTCATCGAAGCGGTGGGTGTTGGAAGTCCCGTAAGACTTCTCGGCCAGCTTGGCACTCTTGTCCGTGTTGAAGAGGGTGAAGCTGGTGGAGACCTGCAGCCCGCGCCCGTAGATCTCGTCGCCGTAGAAATTCTGGGTAAGGTCGCGGGCCGGGGCGTAGTCGTTGAGGTTGATGTCGGGGCTGTACAACTCGAGCTGAACCGGGCGGTTGGGGTTGCCCGCCAGAGGCGATACCCTCAGCCGGTAGTTGTCGTTGAACTCCGTCCAGGGCGCGTCCGGCCCCGGGGCAGAGACCGGGGGGGTGGGGATGCCGGAGGTCTGAGCGGTGGAGGCGTTGAGGCTCCAAACCCCCACCGCCGCCAGCGCAGCCAGGCCCCACTTCCACATAGAGGATCGGCTAATCATGGCAGGAATCTGCATCGCAGACGCGGGTTTTGGTTGAGGCCTTCTCATGGGGTCACCTCATCCCAGAACAGGTCTGGATCGGTAATCACCTGATCCAGCGCCAAGTTGTTGCTGGTCAAGGTGTAGCTGAAGGTGTAGGTCCCCGCCGAGAGCACGCCGGGCAGCGTGATCAGGTTGCCCGCGACGCTGGGCTGGAGGCTAGCGTTGTTGTTCAGCGCTCCGCGGGTCGCGCCGGTGGGCACAGGGTCGGTGATCTCGAGGCCCCGGACTGGAGCCCCCACGCTCAGGCGGAGCGTCACCACGAAGCTGCCCCGTCCCACCTCGGTCACGATCTTCTCGATCTGTACCCCGCTGGCCCCGCCCATCGAGAGGCGGGTGGCCCGGACCCTCGAGACCAGCATGCCCGGCAGCTCGTAGAGGAAGTCCTCGTGGTAGACGCCCGCACCGACCACCCGCACGTAGCGGGTACCGCGCAGGCCCTGGTCGTCGGGAACGGCCTTGGGCACGTAGGGGACGGTCAGGCGATCTACCCGTATGGCCCAGGTGCCCGTTTCGACGTTGGTGATGCTGTAGCGTCCCAGGCCGTCGGTGATGGCGAAGCGCCCGTTAGAGAGGTAAACCCTGGCCCCTTGCAAGGGCTCGTCAATGCCCTGCGTGAAGTTGTCGTCGCGGTTGCGGTCGAAGTAGACCCGGCCCACGATCTCCCCGCTCGAGCTGAAAGCGCTGGTGATGAGGCGGGTGGTGACGGTGTTGGAGCCGTAGGTGGGGGGCGGTGGGCTGCCGGGCGGCGGGCCACCAGGCGGCGTCACGATGATTTGGGCGCCGTTGACAATCGGGTTGGACACCCGGTCGGTAACCACAACCCGGAAGCGGATCACCGGGTCGGTGCCGGTGACGCCCGTCAGGCGCCAGGTCAGTCTTTGCCGCCCGCTCACGTTCTCGGCGGTTGGCTCGGTGGCCAGCGCCACGCCGCTCAGCGTGGAGGTGCCGGGCCGATAGATCAAGCCCAGCGGCAGCAGGTCGCTAAACTCGAGGGTCGCGTTGGTCACCTGCCCCCTGAGGGTCAGGGTGTAGGTCAGCTCTTCGCCGACTGCCACCAGGGTCTTGTCCACCGACTTGGTCAGCACCGGGGGCTGCACGGTGACGGTGATGGTGGAGCGGCAGCTGGCGTCCAGGGTTCCGGGTGGGACGGGCGGGTTGAGGTAGCCGTAGGGCACCGCGCTGGTGGGGCCGACGAAGCCCTGCACCGGAGTGAAGCGCACCAGGTTGCCGGGCTGTTGCACCTCGAAGGTACCCTGGTTGGCGACCGTCAGGGTGCTAACAGGATTGTTCCCGTCCAGAAGGGTGATGCGCCCGCCACCCGACAGGATGGCCCGGCACTGCGGGCTGTCGTTCTCGAAGACTGGTGGGGCCGGGGTCACACCGGGCGGGAAGGGGCCGGGGCCAAATACCACCGGGGTGTTGAAGGGGGTGGTGGCGCGGTCGGGGGTGGCGGTCGGTGCAACGCCTGCCAGCCGGACGGTGGCGCTGACCGGACCTGCCGTGAGCGGGGTGCCCCCGGGCCCGGTTCCGGCGGCTCGAGCGGTGTTGACGTAGTCGGTGTTGGGTTGGGCGTTGTTGAGATTAACCCGGTAGTTGAGGGTGACGACCCCGCCCGGCGGCAGGTCGAAATTGCCGAACACCACCGGATCAGCGCCGCTGACCGCGGGCGTGGCCGGGCCAGTGGCCCCGCCCCCGTAGGTCACGGCGGCGCTGCCGGCTACCAGGGTGAAGCCGTCGGGTAGGTCGTCGCTGATGGTGGTGCTGGTGGCGGTGCCGGGGCCAGCGTTGGTCAGGGTGAGGGTGTAGGCCGCGGTTGTGGTCCCAGCGGGGAGACTGGCCTGCGGGGTGGTCTTGGTCAGGGTCAGAGAGGCGGTGCACTGGGGCAGCGGATCGCCGGGGTTCCAGGGGCCCAGCCCTCGAGCCGCACCCGGGCTGCCGTTCCTGGCGCCGTAGTTGTCGGCGGCGGCCGTAGTACCCGCAAGCCCCCCTGCCGTGGAGATCGAGGCCACGCTGGCCGCCCCCACGGTGGCGTAGACGATCCCACCGCCACCACCACCGCCGGGGCCATGCCGCCGCTCTACGGTGTCGGGAATGGTGATGCCGATGGGACGGGTTGAACCGCCATTGCCACCGTTGACCGAGAGGCTCAGGGGCAGGGTGGTATTGGTCGAGGTTTGCACCACGATCACCCCACCCCCGCCGCCGCCGCCGGCCGCGTCGTCGAAAGTACCCGAGGGTACCGGCTTATTGGTTCGGGCCTCGAGACGGAGAGCGTCGAGCCCACTTGCAGTAATGGAACCATTGCCACTGACCGTCGCCGCCCGCACCAGCACGATCCCGCCCCCGTCTGCGCCGCTGGCCGAGTAGGCAGCCTCATCGTTGATGCTGCCCGAGCCGCCGCCACCGCCCAAGTAGACGCGGTCAGGAGCCGTGGGAGTGTAACCAAAGGTTGGGTCTGCCGCGAGGGCTAAACCGCCGCGCCCGCCCGAAGCTTCGGAACCGGTGAACACGCCGGGTGTTCCGGTAGGTACAGCGATAGCCCCCGGATCCATAGCCGGAGGGGTGGGACGCACCCAACTATTGCCCCCCTTACCTCCCGCGCCAGCGTTAGAACCGCCACCGCCACCGGAGTTAAAGCTGTTACCGTCAACAATGCTAGGGGCGGTATTGCGGTCTTTATAGGGCTGGCCGTCGGTGCCACCGCCGCCAGCGTTGAGGATAGCCCCTCGAGCCTTGTCTATACCGTTACCGCCCGGCTCACCGCCCGCACCAGGGTAGGTTAGACGGGGGTAACCGCTGATCAGTCCTGGGCGGGAGCGATCATACTGATCGGTCTGATCGGAGGGTGCAGTGACTCGAGGCAGGTCGCTGGTGCCAAGCGGAGCCCCCCCGATCCCCTCGCCTTTGGTACCGTGGGGCGCTCCACCCCGCCAGTAGGGGAAATACTCATCGAGTGGCCCTTCTGAAACCGCTGGATTAAAAAAGGAAGTTGGGCGAATACCCAAACCAGCGGCAAATCCGGCAGTGGGAACCCCAAAGGCGGTGTTCTCAACCCCATCGCCAGTGGTACGCTCTCCGCCACCCCCCCGGAAACCCTGGCCGTTCACGTTGATGCGCTGGCCGTTGAAGTCGAGGGTTCCGGTCACGTCCAGGGCCACGATGCCGCCCGAGCGGCCCTCCCACTCGAGGGCGCGGATCTCCGAAATGATGCGGGCGTTGCCGTACCGGGCCACCCGCACCACCTGAAACCGCTTCTGCCCCGCCGTAGCGGTGGAGTCGGCGCTGGTGTAGCGGTATCGCAGGCTGCCCACAGTTACGCTGCCGACCCCCACCGCAGTGGCGGTGGCGTACTCGTAGCGGCCGGCCGAGTTGAGGTCGCGCAGGGTGCCGAAGGCGGCATTACCCGCAGCCGCCGAGCTGGTGTCGGAGGGGTCGAAGTTGAAGGTGGCGTCCTGCATCTGGACGATCAGGAGGAGGTCGCCTGGGGCAATGTCGGGCCCGCCGCCGGTTCTGCGCGGTCCGACTTGAATGGTCACGGGGCCAACACTCGGCCCCGCCGTACCCACACCCGGGTAGTAGGTGTTGACCACGCCGCCGATGTCGGTGACGGTGCCGGGCACCGGGCAGAAGTTGGAGGTGGATTGGGCCGCGGCCCAACCCAAGACCCCTGCCACCGCCAGGACCAAAGGAACTCGTATCTTGGGTAAGCTCATAGCAGTCGCCTCACCTCGCCTTCCCACCCCATCGACCTGCCCGCGCCGAGAGACGTAAAAGCTAAAGAGTGTTCCCGGATTCTCATCCAAGGCTGCCCGCCCACATTCTCTTGCCTCATTCCGTTCCTCCAAAAAAAGTCGCCTCGAAGCTAATTTTCCAAGCCGTCGGGTTCAAATTTCCCAAGGACATCGCACCTAAGGGGCTAACAATCAGTTTATACACCAGCCCCAAGGGGTAAATCTATAGTCCTGGTACGAAAAAGATGCGCAAATCAGGATACTCATATTTGTACCAGGTGCAAGCATTTATGTCCATGACCTGTTTACACTTCACCCTCGAGACAGCGGCCAAGCGACTGCGTGTCTCCATAGTTGAGCCGCGACGTGCCACCCGCCAGCTTTCGCGGGGAACTCCGCCCTGGGTAGCCGCTCCGCGGCTATGGCGCACGCCACTCCGCCCTCGGGTAGCTGCTCCGCAGCTATGGCGAAAGCCACTCCGCCCTGGGTAGGTATTTGCCGCATCCGCCGATTCCGCACTTCCACCCTGGCGCAGCTCACCGGGGCTCACACGAGAATGCCCCATACAGCCTTTGTGTGCGGGTTACATTACGGCCTAGGCGCGACACCGGGTGAGGCCTTCAGGGGGCCCTACCGTGGCACACATTGTTTTGCGAACGCAGCCCTCTATGCTCTTCAAGAAACAACCGCCCTCGAGGCGATGCGGGGCAGCCAGGACTGAAACTCCAGCCGCCCTCGCTCGTACATATGGGCCCGCTTTTCCGACTTCTTGCCCCTGCCACTCCAGGCGGGAACCAGGCCCCAGTTGGCGTTCATGGGCTGAAAGTTGTCGGGGTTAGCGCTGCTGAGGTAGCGCACCAGCCCGCCCAGCATCGAGGCCTCGGGGGGAACCACGGGCTCGAGTTCCTGCGCCAGGCGCGCGGCGTTCAGGCCGGCCAGCCAGCCGGTGGCCGCAGAATCCAGGTAGCCTTCCACCCCGCTCAACACCCCGCAGATCAGCTTCTCGGGGTGGCTGCGCAGCTGAAGGGTGGGGTGCAGCAGCCGCGGCGCGTTGAGGTAGGTGTTGCGGTGCATCACCCCATAGCGCACCACCTCGGCGCTCTCGAGTCCTGGAATGCTCTGCACGACCAGCTTCTGGTCGCCCCACTTGAGGCCGGTCTGGAAGCCCACCAGACTCCACATCTGGCCGCGCACGTCTTCGGCCCGCAGCTGCACCACCGCGAAAGGCTCGCGCCCGGTGCGCGGGTCGGGCAGCCCCACCGGCTTCATGGGGCCGAAGCGGGGGGTGTCGAAGCCCCGACGGGCGATCTCCTCGATGGGCATGCAGCCTTCGAAGAACTCGAGCTTCTCCCAGTCGTGGGGGGTGTGGCTGCGGGCCTGGGCCAGGGCCTCGAAGAAGCGCCGGTACTGGTCTTCGTCCAGGGGGCAGTTGATGTAGTCGGCGCTCTGGGCGTAGCGCCCGGCGCGGTAGGCGATATCCATATCGATGGTATCGCCCAGCACCACCGGGGCCGCCGCGTCGTAGAAGCCCAGAAACTCCTCGCCCAGCAAGGCCCGCAGCCGCTCGGCCAGCGCGTCGGAGGTCAGGGGCCCGGTCGCGATCACGGTTATCCCGTCGGTCAGCTCGGTCAGCTCCTCGCGCACCACCTCGATGCGCGGGTGGGCCTCGAGGCGTTCGGTCACAAAGGCCGAGAAGGCCCCGCGCTCCACCGCAAGCGCCCCACCTGCCGGAACCCGGCTGGCGTCCGCCGCCCGCATGACCAGCGAGCCCGCCTCGCGCATTTCGGCCTGTAAAAGCCCCTTGGCGTTGGTCTCCCCCTCCCCGCCCAGGCTGTTGGAGCAGACCAGCTCGGCGAAGCCCCCGGTGTGGTGGGCGGGGGTCATGCGCGAGGGGCGCATCTCAAACAGCCGCACCCTCACGCCCGCACTGGCCGCCGCGAAGGCCGCCTCCGCGCCCGACAGGCCCGCCCCTATCACATGAACTGTCTTCATCAAGCGGCCAGTCTAACCCAGGGGGGTGGGGTCTTGGTTAACACCCCTGCCCAGGGCGACGGCAGGTTCGGGGTTTCAGTTGCGCCGGGGTGGAAGTGCGGAATCGGCGGATGCAGTAAACACGTACCTGGGCGGAGTCGCGTACGCCATAGCTGCGGAGCAGCTACCCGAGGGCGGAGTGGCTTGCGCCATAGCCGCAAAGCGGCTACCCAGGGCGGAGTGGCGAGCGCTATAGCCGCAAAGCGGCTACCCGAGGCGCAATCCCCTGCGGACGTTTCGGGGCGGCATTCTGCGCTTCAACTATGGAGACACTTCAGCCAGAATGGGGATAAGAGGCGGCCCACTGGCATGGCCGACCGCCCGGCACGGTTTCTCCCGTGCCGGCCGCCCCTAGCTGACCATCTTCTTGGCCTCCTGCAAGACCTGCCGGACCGTCTGGAGGCTCTGGTGCTCGCAGTACAGCCGCAGCACCGGCTCGGTGCCCGAGGCCCGAAACAATAACCAGCCGCCCTCGAAGTTCCACTTCACGCCATCGAGGTTCTCGGTGCTTGCCACGGCCTGCCCGGCGATGGTCTGGGGGCTGGCAGCCTTCTGCATAGCCGAGCGGATGTGCTCCATGCTGGGCAGGTGCAGGTCGAGACGCTCGTAGGCGTGGGTGAAGCCCAGCTCGGCCTCGAGCGCCGCGAACTGCTCGCCCAGGCCCTTGCCCGTCACCGCCACCGACTCCAGCAGCAGCAGCGCGTTGATCACCCCGTCGCGCTCGGGCAGGTGGCCGGCCACCCCGATGCCGCCCGACTCCTCGCCGCCAATCAGCACGTCGCCCTTGAGCATCTCATCGGTGATGTACTTGAAGCCGATGGGGGTGACCATCAGCTCGAGGCCCAGCTTCTGGCACAGCAGATCGATGATGCGGGAGGTCGAGAAGGTCTTGACCACCCGACCGCGCAGCCCCTTGCGGTGCAGGTGGCTGAGCAGCACCGCGAAGATCTGGTGGCTGTTGAAGTTGGCCCCGCCGGCCAGCACCGCCCCGATGCGGTCGGCATCACCGTCGTTGACGGCGGCGAAGACGGGGCTCTCCTCGGCCTTGAGCACGGTCATCACGGTGAACTGGTTGGCCGGCAGCGGCTCGGGGTTCACGCCGTAGAACATGGGATCGGGCACCGCGTGCAGCTCGCGTAGCTCGAGGCCCAGCCCGGCCTGCTTAACGAATCCCGCCACCCAGCCCGCCCCCGCCCCGCCCATCGGGTCGTGGTACATCACCCCTGAGTACGCCTTAAGGGCCTCCAAGTCCAGCTGGCCGGCCAGCAACTCGTAGTAGGCCTTGCGCACATCGAACTCTTGGATAGGTTCGCCTGCGTAGGCCCGGGGCTCAGCGCCCAGGTGCCGCTCGACCTCGGCGATGATCGCGGGGGTCGCCGCCCCGCCGAAGCTGCCCTTGATCTTGAAGCCCTGGTACTCCGGAGGGTTGTGCGAGGCCGAGATCATCACCCCGCCGTCGGCCCCCAGGTGCTTGACCGCAAAGGACAGCACCGGGGTGGGTACGTAGGACTTGGAGAGGAGGGTCTCGAGGCCGTTGGCTGCCAGGGTTTCGGCAGCCTTGCGGGCGAACTTTGCGGCCTGGAAGCGGGTGTCGTACCCCACCACCACCCGCCGCGCCCCCTGGGCCTTGAGGTACTCGGCGTAGGCCTGGGCCGCCCGCGCCACGTTGTCAAAGGTGTACTCGCCCCCGATAACCGCTCTCCAACCGTCGGTTCCGAACTTAATCGCCATATCGGTACCCAGTCTACAAGGCGGAGGTCGGACCAGCAGGTTAGCGGACACCGCATTTACTGGCCAGGCCCCCGCTTCCTGGCAAGCCCCAGGTTGCACGGTCGGGCAGGGCCGTTAATCCCCACTCTTTCCGTTGGTACACACCCACCGGATTCGGTGTCAACCGCACCACACCCCTCCGGACTCCCCTTTCGTCTCAGACCCTTCCCCTGCTTTGGCCCCTTTAAGACGGGGCGTCGCTCTCGACCCTGCGCGGGTGCCCCGACCCCCCTTGCACGCGGCGCGGCCCAGCGCGTACACTAAAGCGCTAGAGGTGAAACGATGACCCGCTTACGTATTACCCCCCTCGGCGCTTAAGCGCCCCCCATAGCCCCAAAACGCATACCTTTGGACTTTTAACGTTCCATCGGCGACCTTCGGGCCGCCGATTTGTTTGGAGCCGCCATGCACACCTGAGCCCTGCCGAACCGCCGATTTGACACAAGATTCTCAAGCCGAGGACGCCTTATGCTGACCCTGGAACACCAAGTGAAAACCAAGCTGGCCATGGAGGTGCGCGACCTGAAGAAGGTCTTCCGCAAGAAGGAGGGTTTGCGCGCACCCGTCAAGGAGGAATACGCCTTAAAGGGGGTAAGCTTCCACGTTTACGAGGGCGAGACCTACGGCCTCCTGGGCCCCAACGGCTCGGGCAAGTCTACCCTGATCCGCATCCTCTCGACCCTGCTGACTTCCGACCACGGCACGGTGCGGATGATGGGCCTGGGGCTTCCCAAAGACGAAAACAAGCTGCGCCGCCTTATAGGGCGGGTCTCGGTGGATGCGGCCTTTTACAAGAAACTGAGCCCTCGAGAGAACCTGCTTTACGCCGCACAGCTCTACGGCCTCGAGGCCCGCAAGGCCGAGAAACGGGCCATGGAAATCCTGGAGCGCCTGGGGATCGAGTCGCGCCGCTTCACCGACCCCATCGAGGAGATGAGCCGGGGGATGCAGCAAAAAATCGCCATCACCCGCGCCCTGCTGATTAACCCGCCGCTGCTCCTGCTCGACGAGCCCACCACCGGACTCGACCCCAAGAGCCGCCGCGACGTGCAGGGCTTCCTCGAGGCGCTGCGCCAGGAGAACGGCACCACCATCCTCCTCACCACCCACGACATGGCCGAGGCCGAGCGGCTGAGCCACCGCATCGGCTTCCTGGCCCACGGCTCGCTGGTCGCCGAGGGCACCGCCGCCGAGCTGAAGGCCAGGGCCGGCGTGGCCGACCTCGAGGAGGCCTTCATCGCGCTTACGGGCGAGGATTTGGACAAGGGCGAAGAGGGCGAGGAAGGGTGATTGGCGATGAGCAGTAAGCAACTGCTGTAGTCCCAAAGCCGCCTCACTTGATCGTTGTTCTTTGCGCGAAAGGCATTTCGCCGACGAGGAATCTCTCAAAACACGAGGTGCGGGCGGTGGTGCGAACCGGTCGGCATCCCACGGCACACGAAGGTGTCACTTCCTCGCTCGAATCCCTCTCACCCAGTCACCCCAATAAAGCATTGACATTCTGTGCGGAGCGTCCTGGTTGCCAACCCTCGAGAGCCCACTCGAGTAGCGCTACAGCGAATCAGGGGGTTTGCGAAGAATCTATCTCTGGGCCAACTCGTCCACTTTGCCATTGGTGAAAGTCTTTTTGCAGCATTGAGTGGGCGTGTATTCCCCCAGCGGAGATCCTTCGCTCGGCTCAGGATGACAACGGCTAAGTAAGGTGAGTTTACGGCCTCTACCCAATGGCAGTTTTTGCCACTTTATTTCAACGTTCAACACGACCAACGGGAGCAACCATGCTAGAACGCTTTGTCCGGCCCATGTGGGCCTTCGTCTTCCGAGACTGGCACCTGACCCGGCGCTATTTCAGCTGGGTGTTGGTGTTCGTCTTCTACGCCATCGTCAACTCGGCCACCATCGCCCTCATCGGCAAGGCCCAGGACGACTTCCGCCTGACCCTAACCCTTCTGCTGGGGGTGCTGCTGTGGAGCTTCCTGAGCGCGATGTACAACGAGATCGCCAACTCGATCAGCTACGAGCGCTGGGAGGGGACGCTGGAGTACACCTTCATGGCCCCCGTCTCGAGGCTCACCCACCTGGCCGGGGTCTCGATGTTCTCGATCGTATACAGCATTCTGCGCACCATCGTGATCCTCATTGGGCTGGTGCTGTTCATCCAGGTCTCGGTCAGCGGGGCCAACCTGTTGGGGGTGCTGGTGGTACTGCTGGTGGGGAGCCTGGCCTTCATGGGGCTGGGGCTGATGGCGGCCATTCTGCCCGTAATGAGCCCAGAGAACGGCGCACAGGCCACCAACATCTTCCAGGGGATTCTGCTCCTGGTCTCGGGCATCTACTACCCGGTGAGCGTGCTGCCGGGCTGGGTGCAGCCGCTGGCCTACCTGAGCCCCGCCACCTATGCCCTCGAGGCCTGCCGCAAACTGATGGGCATCAACAACCCCGAGTCCACCCCCGACAAGCTGGTTGGGGCTCCCCTCTCGGCGGTGCTGCCCGAGCTCGGCATCCTGCTGGTGATGGGCGTGGTGCTGATCCCGCTGGGTCTGTGGGTCTTCCATATGGCCGAGATGTGGGCCAAACGCACCGGCAAGCTCAAGCGAACCGGGTAACGCATGGAGGGCCTTAAGCAAGGAAGGCTTGGCGGCCTGAATGTGGAGGTGGGATGTATCCAAACCAAGAAGTCCGGGAGATCGTAGAGGTCGCAGTGGCCGGAGTCCGGGAGACGCTGGAGGGCGACCTCTACGGTATCTACCTGCGCGGCTCGCTGGTGCTGGGCGACTTCAACCCCGAGACCTCGGATGTGGATCTGCTAATCGTGGTCGGCCGCGACCTTGGCGCGGCCGATTTCGAGCGGCTGGACACGATGCACCACCGCATCCAGCGCCTGCCCAACCGCTACGCCAACGAGGTCGAGCTGGCCTACGTCCCGCTGGCCGACATCAACGGCTTTCGGCCGGGCAAACGGTACATCTCCCTCGAGCGGGGCGAGGGGCTGCGCTGGAAGGTGTTGCGGCACAACTGGGCCGTGGAGTTCTGGGGCGTGCGCGAACATGGCGTTGCCCTCTTCGGCCCCGAGCCCAGGCGCTTCATCGAGCCGATCCCGCTGGAGCATGTGGTGGAGGCCATCCGCCTCGAGCTATCCGCCTGGCAGGAATGGGCGGACAGCCCCGAAGACCCCGGCTGGCACGCTACGCGGGGCACCCTGCGCTTCGCGGTGGAGACCATGTGCCGGGTGCTGTACAGCCTCGATCGCAATGAGCTATGCAGCAAGCCGGTGGCGGTGGCGTGGGCGCTGCGGCAGCTCGAGCAGCCCTGGAAGGCGCTGGTACAAGAGTCCCAGGGCTGGGGGTCGCAGCCGAGCGAGCCCGGTACGGCGGGGCGCACACAGGTCTTCATCCGCTGGGTCGTGCACCGTGCCCGGGGGCTCGAGGGGTCAGATGAGCGGCCCCCAAAGGGACCTTGAGCTGCCGGTTGGTCTGTGGTCAGAAGCATTTTGGGCTTGGCTCAGCTTTTCTGCCTAAGGTTGGGGGAGGAGGTGAGCGATGAGGAAGCGACTTTTGGTCCTTGTAACCCTCGGTGCGGCCGCCCTGGCGGGGTGCGGGCTGCTCCCCGGCGTGGGCGGTCAGCAGGTGCTGGGCTCGTTCGCGGGCAACTGGGGCACGGTGAATCAGGCCAAGGTGCGCCTGGCCCTGGTGGGCATCGGGCAAGGCGGTCTGCCCACCTACGACAACCAGCAAGAAATCAAGAACATCAACCAGTTCCGCAGCTACGTCCTCGAGCTGCCCACCAGCGCGGCCGAGGGGGCCTACCGGGTCTACGCCTACTGCGACAGCAACAGCGACAGCCGCATCGGAGTTAACGAGACCATCGCCGATAGCGGCAGCAAGTACCTGCTGTACTCCAGCGCCGAGGGTACCCGGACCTTCTTTCTGGTAGGTGCCCCGGCAACGAGCCTGGCGGTAAAGCGGGGCTGGAACGGCTACGACTCCACCGCCTCCGCCGCCCCCTTCCAGGGCGAGAGCTACCCTGGCTACGACCTAAACCTCAGCGGAAGCTGCAGCTAGACCGTTCTACCAGCCCAGAACCCCCGCCGTCGGGCGGGGGTTCGCCGTAAGGGCCAAATGCGGCGGGCCTCGAGGAGCTCGTCAACCTGCCCAGACCTCCGTCGGCTGCTACAATTGACCCGTGTCCCAGACCCCCGAGCACATCCTAGAGCAGCTCCGCGCCCTGCTCGCCAACGCCTACGTGCCGTATTCACACTACCCCGTGGCCGCCGTGATCCGGTCCGGCTCGGGCCAACTCTACTCGGGCGTCAACGTAGAGAACGCCGCCTACCCCATGACCCGTTGCGCCGAGCAGTCGGCGGTGCAGGGCATGGTCACGGCGGGGGAGCAGAGAATCGACGAGGTCTGGATCATGACCCGGGGCAAGAGGGCCGGAACCCCCTGCGGAGGCTGCCGCCAGGTGCTGTCGGAGTTCGGTGAGCCCGAAGTGAAGGTTCACTGCTACACCGAAGACGGCCTCGAGTTCCATACCACCATCGGCGAACTGCTGCCCGACGCCTTTGGGCCGAAGTACCTCTGACGGGAAGGGAAAAACAGCATTCGGACAGCAGTGTAATACCGAATCAACGTAAACACTGATGCATCAGTTTTCCCGAGGTATCGTCAGAGACGAAAATCTGCGCGAAATGAAGGGATGCATTCAGGGCAATTCGGTATGAGAGAAGTTCCCACGCATACTCCCTACGGCGCTAAAACAGGCGGTTTTTTCTGTAGAGCGGTTGCCACGAACACACGGTATGGCAAAAACCGCCATACCGTGTGCACTACTCCGCTGATTCTGTTGGCGAACTCCAAATCTGGGCGATAAAGCGAGGATCGAGATACCGATGAAGACACGACTTCTCGAGTTGCACCCCGACTTCGCCAACAGAATCTCCGCTTTAGCGCACGCTTTAGCACAGTACCCTGGGCGGAGTATGGGTGGGACACGCGATCAGACCCGGCCTCAAAAGGTCCTGGGCAATGGGGCACCCGGGTGCAGCTTTCGCCGGACGGGCAAAGACTGGCACTACGTGCATGCGGCCACTGCCCTCCTTGCTGTTCTCTCCCCTACCTTAACGCCCCCTCGAGAACCGAGACCACGGGCCGGTCGAAAATTCCCGGGATCAGGGCACGGAAGTCGGTCTGGATGCTCACCCCGCCGAAGCCCGGCAGGCCGGTCAGCTGAACCCGGAACTCGCCCTGGCTGGTCTGGCCCGGGGCAAGGTTGAGGTTGAGGCCGGCCTGACCGACCTCGCGCCCGCCGATGCTTACGCGCATGGGGCCCTGCAGCGCGAAGCCAATGATGTTGGAGTTGACCGCCTGCAGGCTGAACACCAGCGCGAGCCCGTCGAGCCTTACTGCGGTGATGCGGAGCTGGGGCAGGCTGAAGTTGAGCGAAATTTGCACGTCGCGGTCGAGCAGAGTGGCCGGACCGACGGTAGTGCGCGCACCCAGCAAGGTCACGTTCAGCTCACCCAGCAAGCGGAAGCGCGTGGCCTGACCGCCGACCAGGCTGGCCAGCGCCCGGGTCGCGTCCGCCACCGGCACGCTTAGTCGGGTTTGCACGTCGCGGGACTGGCCCGAGGGGATGTCGACCGCCGGAATGCCCATCCGGAACTGAACACCGCCCAGCTCGGCGGTGAGGGTGGAGTCCAGCAGGGGCAGCCCGAAGCCGTTGGGGTTGGTCAGGCGCAAGTTGACGTTGAATTCAGCCCGCCCGCTGAAGGGGTCGAGCGAGACGAGGCCGAAAGCGAGCAGCTGCACCTGCGGCGGCTGGGGGCGGGCGGCTTGGGGTATACAGGCGGTGATGGCGAACAGCAGTGCGGCGAGCAACGGCAACGTCCAACGCTTCATGGTTTCCTCCGACACCCCAGCCTACCGGTGTCGCCCCCGTTTCGTGGTTTATCCTGCCTTAACCCACCAGCCAGCCCTCGGCCTTGAACTCGTCCAGCAGGGGTTTGAAAGCGCCCCAGGCTGGGCTCTCGGCGGGGTAGGGCGGGCGCGGGTAGCCGCCCGGCAGCCCCAGGTAGCGGAAGGCCTGCTTGAGCAGCACGAATCCGCCCTGAGCCAGCACCCGACCGAAGGGCTCGAGCCGCCCCTGCATGGCCTGCGCTGCCTTCAGGTCGCCCTGCTCCCAGGCCGTGAGCAGCATCTTGAAGGGCTTGGGTGCGAGGTTGGAGACGGCCAATACCCCTCCGTGCGCCCCCAGCCCCAGCGCCCCTAGGAAGGTGGGGGCGTGGCCGGTGTACAGCCGGATATCGAGCTTCTGGGCTGAGTAAAAGGCCATACGGGCCAGCTCGCCGCTGCTGTCTTTGATTCCGGTGATGTTGGGGTGCTTGGAAAGCTCGGCCACCACCGGCAGCGGCATGGGAGATTTTGTGGCCTGGGGCACGTGATACAGCCAGACCTCGGCCTTGCCCGCATCGGCCAAGCCGCCAAAGTAGCGCAGCAGCCCTTCGTTGCCCAGGTTCGACTCGAAGTAGCGCGGCGGCGTCACCAGCGCCTTGGCGCCCAGCCCCGCGACCTCCTCGAGCGCGATCTCGGCCTGCGGTAGCGACTCCTCCATCAGCCCAACCCAGACCGGTTTTCTCGCACTCTGCACCGCCAGCCCGGCGGCCCGCTCTTCGCGGGTCAGGTGGACCCCTTCACCGTTGGAGCCGTAGAACAGAAGGCCGTCGACATGAGGCTCGAGCAGTTGGGCCAGGGCCTTGAAACCCTCGAGGTCGAGTTTGCCTTTGGAGTCGAAGGGGGTAACCAGCGGGGGGATCAGCATGAGCTACAGCATAGTGAGAATAGGGGAAAGATAAAAGGGGAAGTGGCCAAAGACGCCCCAAATGCCTCTAGGCTCCCCGGCTGCTCACCTTCTGGCCAGCCCCACCCACAAGCCCAGGTGCGCCGCCAGCATCACCCCAGCCAACACCCAGCCGCCGACCGAACCGCCCAGACCCAGCCAGACCCCGGCCCCGAAGAGCAACAGGATGGTCAGGCCCCAGCCCTGGCTGTAGGTGGGGCTGCCGGGGAAGAGGAGCTGGACCCCCCTTCGCCAGCCAGGGTTGTCCTGGGCAGTTTTGGGACGAGGGACGAAGAAGCACAGGAGGTGGTAGAGGGTCAGCACGATGATCAGGATCGCGACACCCCAGGCGAAGGCGGCGTTGGGCCAGATGGGGAGATCGCGCCAGGCCGCGAGGTAGTCGTCGGGCAGGCTCACCAGGCCGCTCAGGGCGACCGTAGAGGCCACAATCCGGGGGGTAGGGACGGCCTCGCGGGGGATTCCGGCCTCGCGGTAGACGGGCGTCCAGAGGTCGCCGCCGGTACCCAGGATTTCCCGAACCGCCGGGGAGCCGGGGGCCTGGCGTTCGGCCTGGGCGATCGCGGCAGGGGTGCCCCGGCCCAGCAAAACGTAGGTCCAGTCCGGAGCCGAGTCGAAGAGGCGCCGGGCCTCCTCGGGGTTCTCACGAGCCACCGCGTAGCCCAACAGGCCGCGCATGGCCGCCGAGCTGGCGAAGCCGCGCAGGGTCTCCTGGGCCGCGCTCGAGCGCAGCGTGCCCCGGTTGAGGCTGTCCTGGGCCGCCAGGGCCTCTGAGCGCTGCAAGAAACCCCAGCCCAGCAGCGAGACCGCCGCCAGCACGAACAGCATCAGCAGCAAGAAGCGCTCGCCCAGCGTGGTGTAGGCCAGCATGCTGTGCCTTAGCCGCAGCAGCGGGTGGCGCAGCCAGCCCAGCAGCCAGCCGCCCGACTGGGCCACCCCGCGCATCTGGCTGGGGAGGTACATCAGAGCCAGGTAGAGCAGCAGCAGGGCGTACAGGCCCAGCAGCACCCAGGCCAGGTTGGCTAAAGTGCGGGAGTCGAAGGGGTTTTTCCAGGCCCCGATCTGGCGCTGGGCCTCGCGGTAGCGGGTGGCCAGGTCGGCGCGGCCCTGGGCCTCGAGCCAACCGGTCTGGTCGGCCAGCATGGCCCGCACGCCCGGGGCTTGGGGCATGTAGCGCACGAAGAACTCCGACCACTGCAGGCTCTTCTCCAGCCCCGCGCCCCGCGCCTGCGACACCTGGGCCAGCCAGGGCTGGAGCCAGCGCATCACCCCGCTTCCCCAGGACAGCTCGGGCCGGTGGCCGCGCAGCAACAGGTCGCGCCCGGCAGCCTCGAGCTCGGCCGCGCCCAGGCTGGCGGGCTCCTGAGTGAAGTAGTACCAGTAGGGACGCTCCTCGGCGGGGCTCTCGTCGAGGCGGAGGGCGTTGTTTTCGCGCAGGGTGCGGAAGTAGTCGCGAATCACCTCGAGGCTCTCCCACCTGCCCTCGTAGGGGCGGCCCGCCAGCGCACTCAGGCTAAGGCGGCGGTTGTCATCGAGCACCAGCGCCACCTCGGGGTCAGTCTCGACTGCCCGCACTTCCAACGGCGCGTAGTGCTGGGCGACCACGGCGGGCCGGCTCAGGTCGATCTCGAGTACCAGCGGCCCCTGCCAGATGAAGGCCCGCTCCCCAATGAGGCGCGGGCCGTTCCACCGGCCCACCAGGGGCAACCGCCAGCCCCCGATCAGCAGGCCGTCGGGGCGTAGGGCGGGAGCCTGGGATTGCGGGGCGGGGGTGGCCTGGGGCGCGGCCGGGGGGGCCTGCTGAGGCTCGGCGGGCGCGGCCGGGGGAGCGGTCTGGGTGGGGGGTGCGTCCGGCTGAGCCTGATTCGCCGGGGCGCTCGGCGGTGTAGAGGGGCTTGGCTGAGGTGCTTGGGCCGGGTCGGGAGTCGTGGGCGGCGCGGCGGGCGCGGGCGTGGCCGAGGCCGGGGGTGTGGCGGCCTGGAGCACCTGAGTCTGGGTCTCGATCACCCCTACCCGGAAGCGGTAGAGGCCAGGGCTGCCGGGCGTAAAGCTCTGGCTGAAGCCGCCCCCGGTAGCCTCGATCTCGACAGTGGAACCGCCGCCCGAGGGCTCCTCGATCTGAAGGATGTAGCGACCGGGCGAGAAGTTGCTGCCCTGCACGGTCAGGGCCTCCCCCACCCTGCCCTGCGGCGAAACGCTGAGGGTCTGGGCAAACACCAACCCCAGGCCCACCAATACCGCCAAAAAGCGCCAGGTCATGCGCCATTCTAAACACAGCCGACTTACGGCTTTATGTGAAGGGGGCGAGGGCGCTGGCCTCGAGCTATACTGTGGCGGGGTGTGCATCACACCCCCGTATGTTTTTTGATGTCTGGAGGAAGGTCTGTAATGGCGGACAAGAAGCCCGTTCAACTAACCCAAGAAGGCAAGCAGCGCCTCGAGCAAGAGCTGGCCTACCTGAAAACTGACCGCCGCGCCCAGATCGCCGAAGAGATGGGGCGGGCCATCGCCGAGGGCGACCTGCGCGAGAACGCTGGCTATGACGAGGCGCGGCGCAACATGTGGCAGAACGACGCCAGAATTGCCGAACTCGAGGACTTGCTCACCCGCGTGCAGATCGTCAGCCACGGCACCGGCCAGGCCAAGGAGGTCGGGCTAGGGGTCAGCGTCCACCTCGAGGACACCACCGGCACCCGCAAGACCTACGTGATCGTGGGCAGCCACGAGGCCGACATCTTCAACGGCAGGATCTCTGCCGAGTCGCCCTTCGGGACCGCCTTGATGGGCAAAAAAGTCGGAGAAAAGGTGGATGTAAAGAGCCCCAAGGGGGTTCAGACCTTTACCGTGGTTGAGCTGGTTTACACCTGAGGTGCCGCCCCGGCTCGAGGCCCGCTGGCCCGGCCACCCAGCCGGGCCAGCACCAGCTCTGCCACCCGTTCCCCGCCCATCGCCACAGCAGGCACCGACTGGCCGGGGAAGACGGTCTCCCCCACCCGAAGCACGTTGGCGAAGCGGGTACGCGGGGAGGGCGTGCGCAGCGGGTGTACCTGCGGATAGCCGCCCACCCAGCCGTCCTGGCGCCGGGTGTAGAAGGCGTAGGTTCGCGGGGTGCCGCCCAGTATGAGGGTTGCCGCCCCGCGAAAGCCGGGCAGGACGCGCTCCACCTGCTGCTCTACCTGGGCCTGCAGCGCCCGTTTCTTGGCCTCGTACTCCTCCTGGCCCAGGCTGCGCCATTCGTCCAGGGCGGTGTGGATAGAGGCCGAGAGCACCCTCGAGCCGACCGGACTCCGGGTCTGGTCTGAGGCATCGGACAGGCTGATAAAGGTCCACTCGCCCTCGCCCGCCCACTGGCGGTAGGGCGCGCCGGGCGGAACCAGATCGGCAGGCACCAGCGCGTGCAGCATGAAGGCCCCCCAGCCGTCTTTGGGCGGGGTCAGGGGCCTGGGGCGGGGGGCCAGGGCCTCGAGGTCGGCCGGGGTCAGGTTGGCGAGGACCAAGTCGGCCTCGAAAACTTCGGTCTGCCCGCGCCTTTTTCCGCCCAGCACGGCCTCGACCGCCTTCACCCTGGAGCCCTCGAGCCGCAGATGCTGCACCCGGTGACGGTACAACACCCGGCCGCCGTGCTCCGCCACTGCCCGAGCCAGGGTCTCGGCAATTGCCCCCATTCCTCCCACGGGCATGGCTGGGCCGCGGTGCGGCAGATCCAACGCGGCAGCCCCAAACAGCGCGTAGGTGTGGTCGGCGTCGGCCTGCGAGGCGATCAGCAGTTGGGCGTCCAGAAAGCGCCTGAAGGCCGGGTCGGGCGGGGCGTGGCTCGAGGTGCGCCGCAGGAAGTCGGCCAGGATTCCGGGCAGGTCGAGGGCGTTCTGCCCGGCCCACGGCAGACCTTTTCGCGCCAGCCGCAGCAGCTCACTGAGGTCGGCGGGCGGGAACGGCAGGCCCTCCGCCACCCCCCACAGCGCCTCGGCCCGCCGGGCCTGCCAACCCCAGAACGCCTCAACGCTCCGCCCAAAAGCCTCGCGCTGGGCCTCGAGCTCAGGCCCCCGGCCCACCGGCCTAACCACCCGCCGCCCGCCCGGCAGCCAGACCTCCATCAGCGGCTCGCCCTCGACCAGCCTCCGATGGGGAAAACTCACCCCCAGTTTCCCAGCGAGTTTGGTGAACACCCCGGCTCCGTCGAAGCCGGCCAGCAGGGTGGCGCCGGCATCGAAGCGGCCGCCCCGGTGAAAAAAAGTCCCCGCCGAGCCGCCCGGGTAGGTGTGGTGCTCGAGCACCGTGACCTCGAGGCCGGCCTGCGCCAACAGCGCCGCCGCCGTCAGGCCGCCGACCCCCGCGCCAATGACGACAACCCTCATAACTCGGGTATCCCGCGCAGGGCGCCGCGCGCGAGCACAGCGCCCTGCCCCACACGGTTGGCCCGCCGCGCCCTCATCGCTTCATCTTCCGCACGAACTCGAGCACCACGTCGGCGTCGCGGAAGGCGTTGACGCCGCGCCAGATCTGTACGATTTTGCCTTCGGGGCTGACCAGGATGGTATCGCGGTTGTAGAAGCCCAGCACCCCACCCACCTCAAACAGGTTGGCCAGTTGGCGTTTGGGGTCGGGGAGCATGGCCCCCCTGAGCGAGAGCTTCTCGATGAAGTCGCACTGCTCGGCGCTGGGGTCGGCGCTGACCCCGTAGACCTCCACCCCCAGCCGCTCGAACTGGTCGTTCAGCTCGCTGTAGCGCTTGGCCTGGGCAGTGCAACCAGGCGAGAGGGCCTTGGGGTAAAACCAGAACAGTTGGAAACGCCCCCGCTGCGCGACCGCCCCCAGGTCGAGCGGCTTGCCGTTGGAGTCGGCGACCCTGGGCAAGGCCACGGTGTCGCCGACCTGAACCGCGAGGGCCTGTGTCAGAAGCAGTGTGATTGCGACCAGCCAGCGCATCTCGACCTCCTTAATGCGGGGCGAAGGCTAAACGCCCCCGACCTTTAGCTTCGAGGGCTCGGCCCCATACGCCTCTGGCTTGGCCTCGAGGTAGGCCAGCACGGTTTTGGCGTCGGTAAAGGGATTGACATTGCGCCAGATTTGCTCGACCCTGCCGTCCGACCCGATCAGGATGGTGTCGCGGCTGTACATCCCCAGCATCAGCCCGAAACCCATCCAGCCGCTCACCCCGAAGGCCTTGCCGATGCTGTGGTCGGCGTCGGGCAGCATGGCTCCCTCGGTGCTGAGCTTGTCGATGAACGCGCACTGCGACGAGGCCGGGTCGGCACTGACCCCGAACACCTCGACGCCCCGGTCCCGGAAGGCCGGGTGCAGGTCGGCGTAGTACTTACCCTGTGCGGTGCAGCCGCCGGAGTTGGCCTTGGGGTAGAACCACAGCAGGATGCGCTTCCCTTGCCCCACCAGTTCGGCAAAGTCGACGGGCTTGCCGAATGAGTCCTGAACCTTAATCAGCGGAGCAGGCTGCCCGACCTCGAGTCTCATGGGGCCAGTATGGCCCGCCGGACACGCATCAGGTGTGGGCTATCTTTCGGTCGTGGGGTAAGACAGGGCCCTCGAGCCAAGCGCTCGAGGGCCCCCACATCTCCCGACTCAACCACCCGCGTTGATGGACTGAATGATCAGGTTGGCCTGGGCAATCAGGCTATTGGCCTGTGCGTTGGTTAGGCCGCCCGAGATGCCCCGAATGCCGTCCACCTGACCAATAAACGTGTTCAGGCTGCTCACCGCACCGCTCCGCACTCCGTTGCTCAGGTACACCTGTGCTTGGCTTAGCGTTGCCAGCAACAGCGTCCGGTTCATAAACCCTAGACCGCTCAGGCCCTGCACTTGGCTCCTCAGGTTGCTCAGTGCCTGCGACGACGAGAGCACCGTGTAACTGGCGGGAGCCGTTGTGGTGTTCCCCGCCCGGTCGGTGGCAGTGCAGGTGATGGACTGTGCCCCCGCGCTCGAGGTCGGCACCGCCGGGCAGCTCGAGGAGGCCAGACCCGACAAAGCATCCGCAGCGTTGGGGGTGGCGGTAGCGCTCAGGTTGCGCAGCACTGGGTTGGGGCTGACGCTGGGAGAAAGGGTGGGCGGAGTCTTGTCGATGTTGATGCCGGTCTGGGTGTTCGAAGCCGTATTCCCCGCGTTGTCGGTGCAGGTGCCGGTGGCCGACTGACCCGACCCCTGAGTGCTGACGGTGCGGCTGACGGTGCTCGAGACCACCCCCGACAGACCATCGGTGCAGTTCCAAGTCAGTGTAACGTCGGTGTTGTTCCAGCCTGCCCCGTTGGCGGCGGGCAGTCTCGAGGCCAGCGTGATGCTGGGCGGACTCTTGTCGATCTTGAGCGTGACCGAGGCATTGCCTGTATTGCCTGCCAAGTCCTTACAGGTGGCGCTCACCACCACTGCGCTGCCCTCGCTGGAGGAGGTTGAACTGGTGGTGCAGTTGGCGTTGTCTATGCCTGAACCGCCGCTGTTGTCCGTCCAATTCCAGGTGAGGGTCACATTGGTGTTGTTCCAGCCATTAGCGTTGGCGGCTGGGGATTGGCTGGGGCTGGCGCTGGGGGGGATGAGATCATTCAGGTTCAGCCCGCTGACATCCACCGGGACGTTGCTGTTGGTGTTGCTGTTGTTGCCAAACTGACCGTAAAAGTTGTTGCCCCAGCACTTGACCGCCCCGCTGCTGGTTAGGGCGCAGGTGTGGTAAAAGCCCGTGCTGATGGCCGTCACCCCGCTGCTC